>CANQDF010000024.1 GCA_947591605.1 uncultured Clostridia bacterium
AGTGCTTTTCGTCCGAGGAAAAGAGGGAGTGTCGAGCGATAGCGAGGCGCGAATCTCTTTATACTCTGTGAAAAAAAATGCAGGAAATGCGCGCATTTCCTGCAAGCGTGTCGACTTTTTCGACACGCTGAATTACATAAATTATCGGGCAGCAGACCCTTTGCAAAACCTATTTATCGGTATTCATCTATGCTGTACCGCATATGGTAAAACAAAATTTATAATATATTTTAACCGCTTAAGCCGACATTACATCATGCCGCCCATGCCTGCACCTGCCGGCATAGGAGGTTCGTCCTCCTTTATATCGGCAACAACGGACTCGGTCGTAAGTATTGTCGAGGCAACGCTGCTTGCATTCTGGAGTGCGCTCCTTGTTACCTTTGAAGGATCGATAATGCCTGCGCTCACCATATCCACATACTCCTCGGTAAGAGCGTTAAAGCCCATGCCTGCGCCCTTTTCCTTAACGTTGTTTACAATTACGGCTCCCTCAAGACCCGCATTTACAACTATCTGGCGAAGAGGTGCTTCAAGCGCCTTAAGGATAATGCCCGCACCTGTCTTTTCATCACCCGAAAGCTCATTGTAAACCTTTTCAACAGCAGGCATACAGTGGATATATGCGGAACCGCCGCCGCAGATGATACCCTCCTCAACAGCAGCCTTTGTAGCTGCAAGGGCGTCCTCCATACGGAGCTTCTTTTCCTTAAGCTCCATCTCCGATGCCGCACCTACCTTGATCACGGCAACACCGCCTACAAGCTTTGCAAGCCTCTCCTGAAGCTTTTCCTTGTCAAAGTCGGATGTTGACTCCTCAAGCTCAGCCCTTATCTGAGCAACTCTTGCGTCAATATCCTTCTTTTCGCCGCTGCCGCCTACAATAATGGTGTTCTCCTTGGATACGTTTACGGTCTTTGCACGTCCGAGCACATCAAGGCCTGCTTCCTTAAGCTCCAGGCCAAGCTCGCTGCTTACGACCGTACCGCCTGTAAGCACTGCAATATCCTTGAGCATTTCCTTTCTTCTGTCGCCAAATCCGGGAGCTTTTACAGCAACACAGTTAAAGGTTCCCCTTAACTTGTTTACAATAAGTGTCGTAAGAGCCTCGCCCTCTACATCCTCGGCAATAATAAGCAGCTTTGCGCCCTGCTGAACTATCTGCTCGAGCAGAGGGAGTATGTCCTGAATGTTGGATATCTTCTTGTCTGTGATAAGGATATATGGGTTGTCAAGGTTTGCGACCATCTTCTCCATATCGGTCGACATATAAGCCGAAAGGTATCCTCTGTCAAACTGCATGCCTTCGACAAGCTCAAGCTCGGTATTCATGGTCTTGGACTCCTCAACAGTGATAACACCGTCGTTGGAAACCTTTTCCATAGCGTCTGCTATCATTGCGCCTACTTCCTCATCCGCAGCGGAGATGGAAGCTATCATTGCAATGTGATCCTTGCCTGCAACGGGTCTGCTCTCTGCCTTGATGGCGTCTACGGCAGCATTTGTTGCCTTTGCCATACCCTTTCTTAAAATTATGGGGTTGGCGCCCGATGCAATGTTCTTAAGGCCTTCCTTTATCATAGCCTGTGCAAGCACGGTAGCTGTTGTGGTACCGTCGCCTGCCACGTCGTTTGTCTTTGTGGCAACCTCTTTTACAAGCTGAGCGCCCATATTTTCAAAGGCGTCCTCAAGCTCTATATCCTTTGCGATCGTAACACCGTCATTTGTGATAAGAGGTGAACCGTACTTTTTGTCAAGCACCACATTTCTGCCCTTGGGGCCGAGTGTTACCTTTACTGTATCCGCAAGCTGGTTAACGCCGTTTTCAAGTGCTTTTCTGGCGTCAACGCCGTATTTGATCTGTTTAGCCATTTTTTATTACCTCCGATCTGTTATTCAACAACGGCAAGGATGTCGCTTTCCTTGACTACTATATATTCGGTACCGTCATGCTTTACCTCAAGACCCGCATACTTTGAGTAGATGACCTTATCGCCCACCTTTACCTCAACAGGCACGATCTTTCCGTCCACCTTTGCGCCGGGGCCTACCGCTATGACCTCAGCCTCCTGTGGCTTTTCCTTTGACTGAGAGGTAAGTATAATGCCTCCCTTTGTTGTTTCCTCAGCCTCGAGCTGCTTAAGAACTACTCTGTCGCCTAATGGTTTTAACATTCCAATGCCTCCTTAAAAACTTAATGGAAAATTACATATCTCTTTGTCTTTGTTAGCACTCACACCAATTGAGTGCTAACTATGCTTATATAATAGTTTACACAGAGCAATATTGCAATACCCAAATATCATTGTTTACAGTAAATTTTATCTTGTTTTTGGCATTTTACTAATATTTTCTCTTATTTGCTTTAATTTGCTTTTATTTTTGTGCTGCGTATATCCGTGTTCCGCTTACAATGCGTATCCGCAGCCGCTTTGCCTTGTATACGGGTACGAGGCAAAAATTATATAGCTTTTGCGCCCAATATGCTATATAATATAAATAGAATAAATTTGTCTTTTTTGGCTTATACTGTTATTGAAGATGACCTATGCCAAAGGAGGCACTGCTTATGAAAACACACCACACCGAGCTGATCGGCACTCTGCGCAGCATTGAAAGGGAACTGGAGCTTGCGGGCGCAAGGCTTGACTACACCACAGACAGCCTGCTTATTGACAGCATCATTTTTGAAATGGCTTCACTTTACAAAAGACACGCCTATTATCTGGGGCTTTGCAAGGAGCTTAATGTAACGGCGGGTGACGGCTGTGCAGTCTGAACATTTTATAATGCTTATTATAGGTATACTTGCATTGTCCGTGCTTGTTATCGTGCTCGGCAAGCCCTTAAAAGCGCTGTTTATGCTCTGTATACGCTCGGCAATAGGCACTGCGGCGATATTTGCAGCCGATTTTCTGCTTTCTCCCGCAGGCCTTGCCGTAGGCATAAACGCCTTTACGGCACTTGTTACGGGTCTGCTCGGCATACCGGGTTTTATCACGCTGTATGTGCTTGCATGGATACTGGGGCGTTAGGCTCCCTATGCCGTACTTATGATAAATTACAAGAGGTGATCATTTTGGCGCTTTTAAAAACCGTTGCGGAAAAGCTGCTCGAGCGTGACTATATGCTTGTGCCGCAGCTTTGCGACAGCACCGTTATAGGCAAATCAAGCAAATACATAACCTTTTTCAGGCATATAGGTCCGTCGCTGTACGGCATAAGCTTTATTGCCTCGGATACCTCCTACAACTGCCGCATGGCATACACCATACTGCGCAACCGTTTTTTTACCCACGCAAAAAGCACGGGCTGCGGCAGTGCGTTTTTTGTGGGCATTTTTATTGACGGAGGAGAAGAGATAGAACAATTCTGCACCCATGACATAGAGGACTACACCTCGGGAGAGATCGAAATACGCTGGATGCTGGATACCTCCGCCAAAAGGATAACGGTAAAGGGCAGCCAGCCCGACAGGATTGCCGACCTCCATACCATTATAAACAGCGCCCTTGCGGAAGAGAGCGGCGCCCTCTCATACGATACCGATATTGAAACTCTCGTAAACAACGAAAGGTCAAAACGGCTCGATGCAGTAAAAAGCCGAAGTACGATATTTACCCTTGCACTTATTGCAATAAACTGCTTTATGCTTGCGCTTACATATTTAAACGGAGGCCCCGAGATAAGCACGCTCGGCTCTTTGGGTGCGCTGGACACGGAGGCGGTGCTTAAGGGCGAAGAGTATTACAGGCTGTTTACATCGGGCTTTTTGCACAGCGGCGTACTGCATTTGGGCTGCAATATGCTGTTTTTATATGTGTTCGGCTCAAGCATAGAGCGATACTACGGCAAGCTAAGGCTGCTTATAATATATTTGGGTTCCATGCTTTCGGGCAATATAATATTTATGCTGTTTTCGGGAGGCGTTGCCGTGGGTGCCTCCGGAGCGGTATTTGGGCTTGCGGCGGCCGTACTGGCATACTCGCTGCACGTAAAGCACTCCGTAGACGGCAAGGATACCTATTTCTTGCTTATGTTTGTACTTATATCAATAGGTGCAGGCTTTCTTGACGCAGGTACAGCCAACTCCGCACATCTCGGCGGCGCACTGTTTGGGTTTATATCCGGCTTTTTGCTGTGTGAGGATACCCAAAAGAAATAAACGTCTGCCGCAAAACGGATAAATACTATTGCAAATTTGTTTTCCAAAAAAAATCCCTGCAATCATATAATGATTGCAGGCAGACTGTCAAATAACCCCTATTCCAATTTTAGGAACAGGGGTTATTTTTAACAAAATTCTATTCAAAACAACAGAAATCTTCCAAATCATATTCTTCTACAGAAGTAAAAATAGATGGATCAAAGTTAGCAGAGAATTCGCCACACTGTAATTTGTCAAGTACATCATCTTCCATTTTCCGTATATTGTCCCACAATGACAGTAATTGCTTGGTGTTACTTCTATAAGGTTTTGTTAATTCACAAACAGCTGTTTTCGGCAAAAAATTACAAGCAGCATCAATCCAATTACCAAATTCAATAGCTATAGCAATAAATAATAAGAAACCGCAGATTATATTCAAGCTCAAATATTTAAACTGTCTGCAATACCTTACCTTTTTAATTATCTGCCAAAGTCCTGTATCCAACAGCTATTAATTTCTGATAATATTACTCATTCTTTTTTTAAATTGCACTTTTTTTGGATTTTTAATATACATTTGAAAGTGCGTAAGCCATTTTAAACATCTGAATTTCGATTTCAGCTATACAATACTCACAAATAATTTAGGATAGAAACCCTGATATGTAAAGTCATTATTTTGTTTGCAGAGTATTTCTCAAAAGTTCATTTTATGTTTTATTAATTTTATAATAATTAAATCAAGTATAGGAACAGTTGTTGACATCCACAATAGAGCTAATCTAGATTTATTTATACCAATTTGGGTAAATGACTTTAAAAATACTAGAGAAGTAACTATTCCTATTGGTATAAACAACATAAAAAAAATATATAAATACGCAATTAACAACATTACTTCAAAACTAATTAACGCAATCATATGAACTAATGCATAATTACCAATCGCAAAGCACAGCATTATTGCATTTTGTCTAAATTTAACTGTCTTTAGTTTATTAAATGTAGATGTATTAAAAAATATTTTTTTTATGCCCATAATATTAATAATTCCAATCACGCTTATAATAACACCATAAATAAAAAAAATATTTAGAAATGGCATCATAATATTTAGTATTTCTATCATATCTATAGTACTCCTTGTATAATTATTTAATCAACTAATTTTTCTATGCATTATTTTTTATTTAAATTCTTTATTTTTTTTGCTTATATACTATAAATGAGCAAATTTCATTTTTATTGTACAAATCACATAAAAATCATGTTAATTTAGTTTATATCAATTTATATATAAAAACATAATATATAAAAGTCAGACTGTCAATACACCCTATTTTGACGAAATAACTTAAGTGTCGCAGACTACTAAAATCCGCAGGCGAAATTCACTTCCACCGAGGAAAAAGGTGAGTTTCAAGGGGTTTTTAATTCCGATGGAACGAAACCTTTATACCTCTGTTTTCCCTCGAAAAAGTCCGAAAGGACTTTTTCGACACTCAGCCTGCAAGCATATAATGCTTGCAGGTTTTTTATAAAAAATGTTTTATTGGCAGTATTTTGCAAACAGCTCCGCCTTATCTGTTTTTTCCCACGGTACATTTATATCGCTCCTGCCAAAATGGCCGTATGCGGCAGTCTGCTTATAAATAGGTCTGCGCAGGTCAAAATTTTTGATTATGGCAGCAGGTCTTAGATCAAAATTTTCCTTTATAATTTCCACTATCTTCTCATCGTCTGTCTTACCCGTGCCGTAGGTGTTTACATATATCGAAAGCGGCTGTGCGACGCCTATCGCATAGGAAAGCTGTATCTCACACTTGCGTGCTATGCCGCTTGCAACAATATTTTTTGCAAGATACCTCGCCGCATAGGCTGCCGAACGGTCTACCTTGGTAGGATCCTTGCCGCTGAAGGCACCGCCGCCGTGGCTGGCATAACCGCCGTAGGTATCTACTATTATCTTTCTTCCTGTAAGTCCGCAGTCACCCTGGGGCCCGCCTATAACAAATCTGCCCGTTGGGTTTACATAGTACTTTGTGTTTTCGTCAAGCAGGTCTGCGGGTATAACAGCCTTTATGACCTTTTCCGTTATATCACGTTTTATCTGCTCCTGCTCCACATCGGGGCTGTGCTGTGCGGAAATAACTACGGTATCTATCCTCACTACCCTGCCGTCATCGTATTCCACGGTTACCTGGCTCTTTCCGTCCGGTCTGAGGTAATCCAGCGTACCGTTTTTCCTCACCTCGGCAAGCTTTTTGGTAAGCCTGTGTGCGTAATATATGGGAGCAGGCATATATTCCTCCGTTTCGTCGCAGGCAAAGCCAAACATCATACCCTGATCTCCTGCGCCCGTGTCGTTTTCGTCCGCCTCGCCCTCTCTTGCCTCAAGAGAGTTGTTTACGCCCTGTGCAATATCGGGGCTTTGACCCTTAAGCGAAGTGATAACGGCGCAGCTGTCGCAGTCAAAGCCGTACTTTGCCCTGTCGTAGCCTATCTCCCTTACGGTTTCTCTGGCTATGGACTCAATATCGACATAGCAGTTTGTGGTAAGCTCGCCCGCAACCATAATAAGACCTGTTGTGGTCATTGTTTCGCAGGCTACCCTTGCCATGGGATCCTGTGCGATTATGGCGTCAAGCACCGCATCGGATATACGGTCGCACATTTTATCCGGATGTCCCTCTGTAACGGATTCCGATGTAAAAAACCTTTTCATATTCATCCTCCTTGTCATTCCGGAGGGAGATATGCCTCCCTGCCGTTTATCGTTAAACCGAGTTTATACTGCGCTGCCGCAAAAACACCGCATCGGCATTACCATACGGCATAATTACAAGCAAAAAAAAGAACCCCTCAGGGTCCGTATAATTCTCATCTTCCGGCAAACCGGGGGAATTGGCACCGTGCATACTGCCGGTTGCCGGGCTTCACAGGGCCCTGTCCCTCCGCCGCTCTTGATAAGCAAATATTAAAAAAAAACTCCGCCCGCCGCAAAAGCGGGCGATATATCAAAAACCATTAAACCTTAAACGGCGATCAGAGTGCACGGGTAACCTTGCCTGCACGCATACATCTTGCGCAGATATATATTGACCTGATTGTACCGTTGTCGTTGATCTTTACCTTTCTCACGTTAGCCTTCCAAGTCTTTTTTGCACGTCTTGAAACCTGGCTACGGTTAATGCTGATCCTGCGACCGGTCTGCATAGCCTTGCTGCAAATTTCACACTTAGCCATTATTTACACCTCCTTAGGCAAAAACTCACTATTGGACATTATAACATACATCCTGCATCAATGCAAGATTTTTTTGACATATAACTTTATTTTTTTCAGCTTTTATATTCTATACTTATTTTAGCGTTAAGTCAAGCATTTTTTTAACAAACGTCAAAAATCTTCCAATTTAAGCACAAATATGTTATAATCATAAAAACTGGCTTACGGAACGGGTGAAATTATGAGTGAACAGCTTACGATCGAGGGCATAATCTCTAACATAAAATATCGCAATGACGAAAACGGCTACACCGTATTCAGCGTGATCGAGGACGAGGACGCCGATGAGGAATACATATGCGTCGGCTATCTGCCAAGCATAGCGGGCGGAGAAAATGTGTGCATAACGGGCAGCGTCACCGTACACCCTATTTACGGAGAGCAGCTTATGGTGGAAAGCTGCATACAGACCGTACCCTCGGACGAAAGGGGCATTGAGCGCTACCTCGGCAGCGGAGCTGTAAAGGGCGTTGGCAAGGTAACGGCGAGGAACATTGTTAAAAAGTTCGGCAAGGACTCCTTTAAAATTATATCCGAGCATCCCGAAAGGCTTGCCGAGGTGCGGGGCATAAGCGAGAGCAAGGCAATGCAGATAGGCGAGATATTCCACGAGCAGGCAGAGCTGAGGAGCACCGTTATGTTTTTGCAGAAATACGGCGTGACCGTATCCAATGCGCTTAAAATATACAAGCGCTACAAGGGTGCGGCAGCCGATATAGTGGAAAAAAACCCGTATGTGCTTGCGGACGAGGTATTCGGCATAGGCTTTGCCACAGCCGACAGAATAGCCCGCAATATGGGTATACTGCCCGACTCCGAAAACCGCATACAGGCAGGCATAAAATATGTGCTTTCGCTTGCAATGAATGACGGCAGCGTATTTTTGCCTATGAACGAGCTGCTTGAAAACACCTCACGCCTGCTGGGCATACAGCAGGAAACCATAGCAAACCTCACCACAAAGCTGCATATAGAAAACCACATCTATATAGAGCGCAGCGGCGATATACCGAGAGTATACCTCAATTTTGCATACTACAACGAGAGCTATACCGCAAAAAAGCTTGTGGAGCTTTCTCATTACAAGCCCAAGAGCAAGCTGGACTACGATACGGAGATAAGCTGCATAGAAACCTATAACTCCATTACCTTTGCTCCGGAGCAGCGCAGAGCGATAAAGGCAGCAATGACAAACGGGGTAATGGTTATAACGGGCGGCCCCGGTACGGGCAAAACCACCATAATAAACGCCATAATAGCTCTGCTTAAGGCCGAGGATCTTACCGTGGAGCTGGCAGCGCCCACAGGCAAGGCGGCAAAGCGTATGTCGCTTGCCACGGGGGAAAGCGCACAAACAATACACCGCCTTTTGGGGCTGAGCTACCTTGACGAAAACAGCCGCAGACAAAGCTTTGAGCACGACGAGGATAACCCCATAGACGCCGATGTCATCATTATGGACGAAAGCTCCATGATAGATATAAACCTTATGACGGCGCTTTTGAAAGCCGTCGCCCCCGGCACGGGACTAATAATTGTGGGCGATGCCGATCAGCTGCCCTCCGTAGGTGCAGGCAATGTGCTAAGAGATATAATCGCCTCGGATACAATACCCGTCATATGCCTTAAGGAAATATTCCGTCAGGCAAGGGAGAGCAACATAGTTGTAAACGCCCACCGTATAAACAACGGCAAAATGCCCGTAATGGGCAAAGACAGCAAGGATTTTTTCTTTATGCTTTCCTCCGACAAGGACAAGCTTATACAGACAATTGTTTCGCTTGTTACCTCCAGACTGCCTAAATACCTAGGCTGCGACGGATTAAGGGATATACAGCTGCTCACTCCCATGCGCAAATCCCCTCTTGGGGTAGAAAACCTAAACAAGGTGCTTCAGGCATGCCTTAACCCTCCCGCAAGCGGAAAGTTTGAGCGCATACACGGCAGCAGGACCTTCCGTATGGGCGACAAGGTAATGCAGATAAAAAACAACTACGATATATCCTGGAAGATAATTAAAAAAGGCAATGTAATAGACAACGGGCTGGGCATATACAACGGCGATGAGGGCATTATAACCTTTATAGACAACACCAACGAATATATGGAGGTGCTCTTTGACGGCGAAAAAACCGTTATCTACGATTTTACACAGCTTGACGAGCTTGAACTCAGCTATGCCGTGACAATACACAAAAGCCAGGGCAGCGAATACAAGGCTGTAATAATACCCATACACAGCGGCCCGCCTATGCTGCTCACACGCAACCTTATCTACACAGCCGTTACAAGGGCAAAGGAGCTTGTGGTGCTGATAGGCATACCGGAGGTGCTCGGCTCGATGATAGACAACAACAGGGAGAGCTCAAGGCATACGGCGCTTGCGGAAAAAATAAGATATTTCTACAATATATAAATGCCCGATAAAACAGGTTTTTGGTAAAAAATGATACGGGCAGAGTGTCTAATTTTTCTACACTCTGCCCTGCTCTTGCAAAAATTCAAAAATATGTTTTAATTCTGTTTTGACACGGCACCTTATACATTACATAGGCAAGCGGCTCATGCCCGACCGCTTATCGCCGCTCAGTTCATCAATATCGCAAGCCCTGCGCATATAAGCACAAGCGCAAGTATAAAAGTGCTAAGTGGTATGATAATGCCTAGCACCATACCCAGCCCCATAAAAAACATTATAACACCTATTATTTTAACGCCGGAACACATAAAATAACCCCCTTTATACATTATACCGTGCAGCGGCGCATAAATTAACCAAAAATTTATTAACGCATAAAAAGGGGCTGTCGCAAAACTAAATTATTCAATAAAAAATGGAATTTTAGATAATGTTACTTGCTAAATATCTTAAAGTAACTTAAGCGCCGTCAGCGTAAAGCCCAAAGGGCTTTAGCGATACCGTAAGGCAGGCTAAAATCCGCAGGACGAGCTTTGCCCGTCCGAGGAAAAGAGGGAGTCGCCAGCCTTTGGCTGGCACGAATCTCTTTATTCATTGAAAAAAAATGAATGAAATGTTGGCATTTCATTCATGGGGTGTTGTTTTGCAACACCCCCTTAATTTTAATTTTTTATCCCGCAGAGGATGTACTCTCGCTTACCGTTTCACGGGATTCCTCACGTCCGTTCAGATAAGTAACACGGCTTACGGTATTTTTATCCTTTTCTTCCTTTACCACCCTTACGGACAATACCGGTACAGACACGGTTATGTTTATCTCCTGACCGATCTGCAGCCTGCCCATAGTTTCCCTTGTTATAGTAGGGTTGGCTGCAAGCAGCTCATCCGCACTCATATCCGCATTTGCGGCAATGCCGCTGAAGCTGTCGCCCGACTTTACGGTGTATACCTGTGCCTGCTTGGTGCTTGCACGCAGCACATCGGACGCCTTTACGGTGGTCATTACCTCCTCCGCATCAACAAACCTTGAGCCTACCTCAACCTTGTCCGCAAAGCTGACATCCACAACATCGCTCTGCCCGTTTTTGTAAAGCTCCAGTATCTGGTCAAGCAGGCTCTCTGCCTCCTGCTTGGTGGCAAGCACAGCCTTTTCCTCCCCGTTTACCGTTATTATGGCTGCCTCCTGCTTGTATGTAAGGGTATTGCAAAGGTTGGTTATTACATTTTCGGTATTGCTGTCCACCTTTTTGCGGCTCACATGCACAGGGTCAAGGCTCACCGTTTCGTTTATAAGGACATTGTTGCCCGTGCGCTCCTTTAGCTTGGCGGTAAGCAAGCTGTTAAACTCTTCCGTGGTTGTGTTTATATCCTTTATGTACGCTACCTGCTCGCTGTTTACAATAACAGCCTGTGCATTTTTATGCAAAAGCAGCCACAGCATGAGCGAAAACAGCAGCACTACCGTCAAAGCCAGTATAAAGGCGGTAAATTTGCCGCTGTTGAACTCCCTGCGCCTTTTGCTGCCGTAACGCATGCGCCTTAAGCGTATCTTGCTCTCGCTTCTTTTGGAGGAAAGCATCCTGGGCGTTGTAAATTTAGGCTGATCGTCATTTGAGGCGCTGCTCCTCCTGCCCGTACCTTTTGCCATATGCTCCCGATCTCCCTTCCGTATACAATATGCCGACACATTATTTTACACACTTCGGCATTATATAATTAATTATAACTTATATATAGTACAAAATCAAGCAAAATAAAGCAAAACCGACAAAGTAAATTGTTAATGTGTCAATGATGGGTCACACTTTAACAAACGAACGTGAAATTTTATAAAATTGCATTGAAAAATAAACGCAATTATAGTATACTTTCAACAGAAGTATTGATATGTTTCATAAAAATTATTAACCGACGCAAGGGAGGCAGCATATGAAGAACTTTCAAAATTATACTCCGCAAAAATACGAAACAGCCGATTTTCAAAAAGTGGAAGAGAACATTTACAAAACCAAATCGCCGTATGGTAAGGATATGATTTTTGTTACCTCTCTTTCTTTTGAACAGGAACCGGATCAATACGGCGAGGAGGACGGTTGTCCAAGCTATATTTCACAAGTCCCCTTTGAGGATCTTTTAGATTTGTTCGGTTTGTTTGTTACGGATTTCTATGAAGATCTAAACGCAGCAAGCGAAAAGACCTGCTACCAGGAATTCGGCGCATTCGATTTGGAAAATATCCAAAACCTGAGAACCATTATCGGTAAAAGGTTTTATGCCGTTCATTATATTGATGAAAGCACCAACAGTGAATGCTATAAAACAGTGTTGGAATAAATAAGATCAAAAGCTGTAAGCCTGCATTGATAACATCGGCAGCAGCTGTAACGCAAGGACAGTTATAAACCAAAAAGTTTGTAGCTGTTTTTTGTTTGGCTGACATTCGCCCTGACGGGCGGAGGGTTTATATTGATGAAAGTACCGGAAAATAATATTATTAATTTGCCAATGATAATTTTATGAAACAAACGTAAACAAAACCGACAAAGTAAAAAATAAAAATACTTGATATAAACCCCTGCGTATTATAAAATATAGGTACAGCCGCATTCATCTGCGGCATAGGCATATAAAAGGAGAGATTTATATGAATAAAAAAGGGATGCTGCGCCGCAGACAACAAAACGGTCAAAAAAGGCTTTTTGTTGTGCTGTGTACCGCTGCGGCGGTATTTTTGGCATACAACCTGATAAATGCGCTGCGTACAGTGGATTTTGCAAGATATTACGGCACCGAAGACGTGCTCTACATAAACACGGCAAAAAGCGGCAAAGCGCAGTCCGAGGACATAAGGTACGAAAACGGGGAGATATATCTGCCCTTTGACCTGGTAAAAAACGATATTGACGCAAACATATACCGCTCGGACGAGGGCGACCGCATAATAATAACCACCGACGAAAGCGTCATACGCATGCGTTCAGACAGCAACGAGGCATATGTAAACGGAGAGGCGCTCAGCCTCAATATGCCCGTATACAACTCCGATTATCTGCCCGCCTCCGTGCTGGAGCAGTTTTATCCTGTCCGTATAGAGTACAGCGGTAAAAGCAATACCGTTACCGTAAGCTATACCGATAAAACATACTATACATCGGAGCTGAAGCGCTCCGTTTATCTCAGGTACGAACCCAAAAGGACATCCTTTGCGTCCGCAAAGCTTAAAAAGGGCAGCACCGTAAAAACTCTCTCTCCCGAGGGCAAATATCTGCTTGTAACCACGCAGGACGGTCTGTGCGGATATATACCCTCCTACGCAGCAGGCGAAGCGGTTTCCGTTTCCCCGTCCGAAGTACAGCCGCAGCCAAAGCAGCTTTGGAAATGTACGGACGGCAGGGCAAACATTGTTTTTGATCAGGTAACCAACAGCGCCGCAAATACCGATGACGAGCGCATACCTCTGCACAGCGGCGTAGATGTTATATGCACCACCTGGTTCTCCTTTGAAAACACAAACGGAGATATACGCAACCTTGCCGACCGCTCCTATGTAGACAAGGCGCATGCCCAAGGCATAAGGGTATGGGGGCTTATAACCGACAATTTTGACGGCTCAATATCACACAGCGTACTGAGCGATGCGGATACAAGGGAGCATGTAATAAAACAGCTGCTTGCATACAGCGCACTATACGACCTTGACGGCATAAACATAGACTTTGAGGCGGTGCCTGCGGACGACGGCGAGCTTTTTGTACAGTTTATACGGGAGCTGGCTCCTATGCTGCACAACGAGGGCTTGACCTTAAGCGCCGACTTTTTTGTACCCAAGCCATGGACATATCACTACAACAGGGGCAGATGCGCCGAGGTGCTCGACTATGCCATAGTCATGGGCTACGACCAGCATTATGCAGGCTCCGATACGGCAGGCTCCAATGCGGAAATAAGCTGGTCAGAGGAGGCTGTAACAGCTTCTCTGGCACAGGGCATACCAAAGGATAAGCTGCTGCTGGGCATACCGTTTTACACAAGAGTATGGACAATAAACAATTCAAGCGGTGAGCTAAGCCAAAAGGCAATGGGTATGCAAAGCGCAAAGGATTTTATGGCGTCCGTTGGGGCAGAAACCCGCCTGCTTGAAAGCGCAGGGCAAAATTATGCCGAGGCAAACGACGGCACCAACACATACAAATGCTGGTTTGAGGACGAATACAGCGTAGGGCGCAGGCTTGCCCTTGCGGAAAAATACGATATTGCAGGCACTGCCGCATGGAAGAGCGGAATGGAAACCGATGACATATGGGGTTTGCTTAAAAATGAACTTAAAAAATGACTATCTTTCAAAAACCGAGGCATTTGCCAAAAAACACTCGCTTATATGCGGCTGCGGCAGCGCCGAGCCGTTTTACGAATATGCCGATATACTCTCAAGGCAGGTACCCTTTGTAAATTACGGCATCGAGGAGAGGACAGACCCCTCCCTGACGCTTGAAGGGGCAAAGAGCCTTGTCGCTTTGGGTCTGTCCTACAATGCAAAATACAAAGCGCCCGATGACGGCATACCCCGTGCAAGGCTGTCGGAGGGCGCTGTGGGAGAGGACTATCACACCGTGATGAAAAAGCTGCTCTCCTCGCTTGCGCACGAGCTATTTGACGGCACGGACGAAAAATATATGTTTTTTTGCGATACGGGGCCGTTAAGCGACTGCCTTGTGGCGCTGCGCTGCTCTCTGGGCTGTATGGGCCGCAACAACGGCATTATAAACAAAAAATTCGGTTCGGCATTTTTTATCGGCTACATAATAACAACAGCCGAAATCGAACCGTCACCCAAAGCGGATAAGCTCTGCTCGGGCTGCGGAAAATGCGTAAAGGCATGTCCGTCGGGCGCACTGCGTTCGCCGTCGGGCTTTGATCACAAAAAATGCGTTGCATACCTTACACAAAAAAAGGGGATTATCCCAGACGAGCTTAAAAAATACATGGGTACCTATATATACGGCTGCGATATCTGCCGCCGTGTCTGCCCTCTCACCCCCGCACCCGAGGCATCGGAGGGCTGTGCCTATCCCGATATAAAAAAACTGCTCCTCCTTACCGATAGGGAATTTCGTGCCCTTTACGGCAATACCGCAATAGGCTGGAGGGGCAGGCGCACCATTATGCGCAATGCCCTTATAGCCCTCGGCAACATCGGTACGGAGGATGCGGCAAGGCTTGCCGCACCCTTCCTTGAAAGCCCGCATGAGGATATAAGGGATGCAGCCTTATGGGCTTATAACAGCTGTAAAACACACACGGAAAAAGCATTGCGGAGGTAATTATATGTCATACCGGCGTACAAGAGGCTTAAGGGGCAGCACCCTTGAAGAGCTCATAAATATGACAAATGAGGTATATAAAAAAAGGCATGTGGCAATAATACAAAAGATACCTACCCCCATAACCCCCATCGAACTGGACAGGGAGCACGGCAACATATCGAGGGCTTTTTTTGAGCGTGCCTCCACTGTGGACTATATAGGTGCGGTGCAGGGCATACCCATATGCTTTGACGCCAAGGAAACCGCCGAAACACGCCTGCCCCTGCAAAACGTTCATGAGCACCAGATAGAGTTTATGCGGGAATATGAGCTTAACGGCGGAGTTGCATTTTTGCTGGTGTACTTTAAAAAGACCGATGAGTATTTTATGCTGCCCTTCAAGGTGCTTGAAAAATACTGGATGGACGCCGAAAAGGGCGGCAGAAGATCCATCCCCTATGACGCCTTTGACAAGGAGCTGACTATACAAGGCACAAACGGCTATGCGCTCAACTACCTGGATACGCTCAACATTTATCTCACAAGGGAGTGAAAAACGTGCTGAGAGCCGCCTTTATACTTGCCGCAGCATTATATGCAGCCTCGCCCGAGGCATACTATGTATACGAAAAAGCATACCGTGATACCGCCTTATGCGAGCAGGACAAAACACTTACGGGCATATACACGCCCGACTCCTATGCGGAGCTTGAACGCAAGACCGCTCCGCAGGATATATATATTACCTATCTTACCGAGGGTGACGATTTCCCCTCGGCTTTTATAACCCTGTGCATGGTAAAGGACAGGCTTCCGCTTATAATACTGCGCCCCGCAGGCTATTCCCCGGAGTATATAAACGAGTTTGCTTCAAGGCTGGCACAGTACAACTCACCTATACTTGTGCAGATAGACAGCTCTCTTTCCGAAAAGCACAAGCAGTTTTTCCGCAGCGCTGCCGATATAATACACGCAAAGGCACCCTCTGCCGCCATGGTCTGGGGCATAAGCGACAACAACATACAAAAGCTCTCCTTGCTTTACCCGGGCGACAGCTATGTTGACTGGGCAGCGCTCAATATATTTGAAAGGGCGGACAGGGACGGCATAATCACAGACCCCTACCCCGTATTTGACATTTTATCGTTTTTTGAGCGCAGCAAGCCTGTCATGATAAATCTTTCCGTTGCGTCCTATACGGATGACGGCCACAAATATTTCACCTATGAGGCGTCCCGTGAAATAGAGCGCATATACTCCCTGCCCGAAAGGAGCAGCGCCGTAAAGGCGATCAATTACATTTCAAAAGCAAGCTCGGCGGGCAACGCTTATATAACCAACTCCCCCGAGCTGCTCGGCGCCTTTAAAAGGGCATGCACAGGCATAAAACAGACCGAAAACGTGCGCCTGCCCGTAATGGCATACCGTCACGGGGACAGCTTTTACTGCGAGGAGGGCATTATCCCCACCGAAAGCGAACACTGCATCATAAACGGCAAACGCCGCCGTAAAATAAAAAACGCAGGCAGATATGTATTTACCTCCGTCGGCGTCGGCAAATAGGCAGGGACGTATGCCCTTCCTCACGGCGCAAAGGCTTTTTAAGTAAAATATTGACAAAGCCGCAAACTTATCCTATAATTAATATGTATGGAGTGTTTAAGGATAAGTAGCCCTGCGGCAAGGTCTTAAGAGAGTCTGCATAAGGTGTGAGCAGATGTCCCCCGCAGAAGCGAAGCTCCCTTATATAACAGCGCTCCCGCAGCTCTGCGATACGGACAAAAAGAGATGTATACCGTAATGCACGGCAGCCTTGCCGCAAAGCAGGTATATAATCAGGGTGGTACCGCGTTAATAACGTCCCTGCTGTTTTACGGCAGGGATTTTTTTATGTATGTAGTATAAAAACAGGAGGTTTTTTAATTATGCAGTATACCGGTGTAAACGAACTCAGGGAGATGTTCCTCTCCTTTTTTGAGAGCAAGGGCAAGGATCATTTAAGGATGGCAAGCTCTTCGCTCATCCCTCACAACGACAAGAGCTTGCTGCTCATAAACTCGGGCATGGCGCCTCTTAAGCCTTTTTTCACGGGGCAGCAGATACCCCCTCGCAGACGTGTCACCACCTGCCAGAAGTGTATCCGCACAGGCGATATTGAAAACGTGGGCAAAACCGCACGTCACGGCACCTTTTTTGAGATGCTCGGCAATTTTTCATTCGGAGATTACTTCAAGAGAGAGGCTATACACTGGGCATGGGAGTTTTTTACCGAGGTGATAAAGCTACCCGAGGACAGGCTTTATGTTTCGGTATACAAGGACGACGACGAGGCATTTGACATATGGAACAAGGAGATAGGTCTTGCGCCCGAGCGCATATTCCGCATGGGCAAGGAGGACAACTTCTGGGAGCACGGCTTAGGCCCCTGCGGCCCCTGCTCCGAGATATATTATGACAAGGGCGAGGAGTACGGCTGCGGCAAGCCGGATTGTACCGTGGGCTGTGACTGCGACAGATATATGGAGATATGGAACCTTGTATTTACACAGTTCTGCAAGGAGGAGGACGGCTCCTACTCAAACCTTGACCACCCCAACATAGATACCGGCATGGGTCTTGAAAGGCTTGCAACGGTGCTACAGGGCGTAAACTCCATTTTTGATGTTGATACGGTAAAGATGATAAGGGACGAGGTCTGCCGCATAGCGGGCAAGGAGTACGGCTCCGACCACGATACCGATGTTTCCGTAAGGGTAATTACAGACCACATACGTTCCGTCACCTTTATGCTTGCGGACGGCGTGCGTCCGTCAAACGAGGGCAGAGGCTATGTTCTGCGCCGTCTTTTAAGGCGTGCGGCAAGACACGGCAAGCTGCTTGGCATAAACAGGAAATTTTTGTCGGATATGTGCAAGGTGGTAATATCCAACTCCGGCAGCGCTTATCCCGAGCTTACAGACAAGCAGGAAAATATTTTAAAGACCATAACCGCCGAGGAGGAGCGCTTTTATGCCACCCTTGATTCCGGCATTGCAATGCTCGGCAAAAAGATAGACGAGATAAAGGCGTCCGGCGGCAGTGTAATGGGCGGCGAGGACAGCTTTAAAATGTACGATACCTACGGCTTTCCTCTTGACCTTATGGAGGAGATACTCGGTGAAAACGGCATTTCCGTTGACGAGGCTGCCTTTAAGGCGGAAATGGACGCACAAAAGGCAAGGGCAAGGGCAGCAAGGGGCGAAAGCACCTATATGGGCGCCGATGAAACGGTGTTCCACAGGCTTGACCCAGCTATGTCCACCCAATTTGTGGGCTATGACAAGGACGAAGCAAGCGCAAAGGTGCTTGCCATTGTATCGGGCGATGAAGTTGTTGACGAAGCGCACGAGGGCGACAGCGTAACAATAGTTACGGATATAACTCCGTTCTATGCCGAGATGGGCGGTCAGTGCGGCGACAGCGGCGTTATTACGGATAACAGCGGTCTTAAAATAACCGTTGAGGACTGTACAAAATTCGGCGGCAATAAATTTTTGCATACCGGCGTTGTGGAAAGCGGCACCGTGACATTGGGCAGCGAGGTAACGATGTCCATAGATACCCAAAGAAGACTTGCCATCGCAAGAAACCACACCGCAACACATATTCTCCAGGCTGTGCTGCGTGAGGTGCTCGGCGCTCATATCGAGCAGGCAGGCTCGCTTGTGGACGATAAGCACCTGCGCTTTGACTTTACGCACTTTGAGGCTGTAAGCCGTGAGGATCTGGATAAAACGGAGCGTTTGGTAAACGAGCATATACTTGCCGCTCACCCCGTAGAGGTAAAGGTAATGAGCCTTGAGGACGCCAAAAAGACAGGCGCTACCGCACTCTTTGGCGAAAAGTACGGCGAGAGCGTGCGTGTTGTTGAGGTGGAAAACTGCTCAAAGGAATTCTGCGGCGGTACTCACCTTAAAAACTCCGCACAGGCAGGCTCATTCAAGCTGATAAGCGAGAGCGGCGTTTCCGCAGGCGTAAGGCGTATAGAGGCGCTTACCGGTACAGCCGTACTGGACTATTATGCCGAAAAGGAATCGGAAACAAGGCAGCTGCTTGCATTGCTCAAAACCACGCCAAACAACCTGCAAAGCAGGGTAAAAGCCATCATAGACGAAAACAGGACAATGTCAAAGGAGATAGACTCACTTAAAGCAAAGCTCAGCGGAGGGCTTATAGACGATATTATTGCCTCAGCCGTGGATATGGACGGCATTAAGTTTGTCGGCGCCGAGGTAAAGGGGCTTGACATAAACGGTATGAGGGATATGGGCGACAAGCTCAGGGACAGGCTAACGGACTGCGTTATAGTGCTTGCAGGCAGCGATGGAGGCAAGGTGACCTTTGTTGCAATGTGCAGCGACAATGCCGTTAAACGAGGCGCAAAAGCAGGCGACATAGTAAAGGCTGCGGCTGCCGTATGCGGAGGAGGCGGCGGCGGACGCCCCAATATGGCACAGGCAGGCGGCAAGGACGCCTCAAAAATACCCGATGCTCTCAAAAAGGCTGAGGAAACTGCCTCGGCGGCGCTTTTATGACGGACAATCCAAGCCTTGCGGCAAAAACCAAGGATATTATAAACCGCTACGGCTTTGCATTTAAAAAGAACTTCGGTCAGAACTTTCTTGTGGACGAGCATGTCCTTGACAAGATAATATCCGCTGCGGATATAAGCAGCGAGGATATAGTGCTGGAAATAGGCCCCGGTATAGGCACCCTCACCGCAGCGCTTGCAAAACGGGCAAAAAAGGTAATATCGGTCGAGATAGACAAAACTCTCATACCCGTGCTTAACGAGGTGCTGTCGGGCTTTGACAATATAGAAATAATAAACGGCGATATATTAAAAACCGATATAGCAAAAATTTCGGAGGAAAACGGCGGCAAAAGGCTCAAGCTTGTCGCCAACCTCCCCTACTACATCACCACCCCCATAATTATGGGCATTCTGGAGCAAAGGCTGCCTGTTGAAAGCATGACGGTCATGATACAAAGGGAGGTTGCCATGCGTATGCAGGCGGAGCCGTCGTCAAAGGATTACGGTGCGCTTTCGCTTGCGGTCAAATACCGCTGCACCCCGTATCTGGCGGCAAATGTACCGCAAAACTGCTTTATGCCCCGCCCCAATGTTGATTCGGCGGTAATTACTCTTACCCCGCATGCAAAACCTCCCGTAGAGGTAAAGGATGAGGAGCTTATGTTTGCGCTTATAAAGGCGGCATTTTCGCAGAGGCGCAAGACCCTTTTAAACTGCATATTCAACAGCGGACAATGGGATATGGGCAAGGACGATATAGCCGAGCTTATCAGAGGCTGCGGCTTTGACGAGCGTGTCAGGGGAGAAGACCTCAGCCTTGAGGACTTTGCAAAGCTCTCGGACGCAATGTCGGCATAAATTTTGCATTTCCCGCAATATCCTGCATACAATAGCTTTAGAGAAGCTAAGGAGCAGGCTATGACCACTTATAACAGAATACCTATACGTATGGGTACGGGACGTGCCGTACTTGAATACGGCGGCAATATGTGCCGTGTAACACTCAACTTGCAGGGGATAAGCACCGATAAGCTTTATAAACCGTATTTGCTTTGGGAGGACAGATATATGCTTCTGCCGCCCCTTAACGTTGACAGACAGGGGCGCTGTGCGCTGCGCTGCGAGCCAAAGGCCGAGGAGCCCGAAAAGATAAGGGCGCTCGCCGTTATATCCGAGGAGCTTGAACCCGCTGCCGTAGGCTTTGTCAACGGCGAGTACGACTGGCGCAAATGCTTTATGCTGCCGGATCCTCCCGCCGAGGAAAAGCCCGATATAAGCGAGGCTGCCTCGGTACAGGCAGAAACACCCGCACCGCAAGATACCGAAGCACCCGCACCTCAGACCGAAACAAAGGATGTCTTTAAGTCTATAGTTTGCAGGCTTAACGACGACATACACGAGCTTAAGGAGTATGCACGCATGCCCGATACCGACAATGCCGCCCTGCTTTTTGACGGGCGTGAAAGGGTGGAGCCCTTTTACGGCAGCAAGGGCGAATGGGTAAAGATAAATTTAAGGGATCTTGTGCATATAGGCTCACTTTGGAAATATATGAACAATCCGCTGGTGCTGTATGCGTGCAGGCATTACCGCTATCTTCTGCTGGGCAGGGACGGCGGCTCGCTCATGCTGGGCGTACCCGTCACATACGACCCGTCATACAGGCTGGAGGCAGGCATACAGGGCTTTAACGATATAAAGCCTGTGGAAAATGTACCTCTTGCAAAAGGCACAATGTGCTGCCTTATAATGGATCTGTAATATACCCGTACCTACCGTTTACCTACAGAGAAAGGATATTTTATAATGCGCATAAGAAAAAAGCCGTGGGCAGAGGCAGAGCTTGCCTCAAATAAGGCAATAGTTGCAAGCCCTGCCCAAAACAAGGGCAAATGGAAAGAGTTTTTTGGCAGCGGCGATCCGATACACATTGAGATAGGCTGCGGCAAAGGCAGATTTATTACGGATATGAGCCGCCTCAATACCGACATAAATTACATAGGCATCGAGCGTGAGGAGCAGATAATCGTCACCGCCCTCAAAAAAAGCCGTCTTGCGGAGTCGGGGGATAATATCGCATTTATCTGCGCCGACGCAGGCTGCCTTGAGGATATTTTTGCACCGGGAGAGGTCGAAAGGATATACATAAACTTCTGCGACCCATGGCACAGAAAAAAGAAATGGGCTAAAAGACGCCTTACACACAAAAATTTTCTCTCTGTTTACGAGAGGCTTTTCGGCGCAAACGGCGGAGAAATATTTATGAAGACCGATAATCGCATACTTTTTGAGTTCAGCCTTAACGAGATAGCCGATAGGGGCTGGCGGCTGCACAACATATCTCTCGACCTGCATAACTCCGATTTTAAGGACAATGTGATGACGGAGTACGAGGAAAAATTTTCATCTCAGGGTATGCCTATATACAGGCTTGAAGCATATTTTAACAAACTCCCCAAGGGCGAAAAATAATACGCTGCCGATAATCGGGCATCTGCATCTTGATTTGCAAACAAAAAAGTTCCTTAAAAACGTTTATGTTTTCAAGGAACTTTTTATTTTTTTATTTTATTGAAGAGAGCTTTGACAGATGTATCATCTCATCGGTCATTATCTCAAAAAGTATATTCCTGTCCGCATGCGAGCTGTGGGGCATTGCAAAGTACAGCGTGCGGTACATTGCCGCATTGTCGGCTTTGTCCCTTATAAGCTTTTCCTTATCGGGGGAGTCGGTATCCTGTAAGACCGATTTTTCTCTCACGGGCTGCATATAGGTTTTGCCGCTAAGATCCGCATACAGCTCCTGCAGCATTTTTTTGTGTTTGAGCTCGTCGGCGGCAATATCGGCATAGAGCTCGGCATTGCCTGCATCGGCGTCGGACAGCTTTTCAAAAAGAATAATATCCGATATTTCCTCGGCTATGGCTTCCTCGATCAGCTTAATAATATACGGGTTGACATAGGCTTTCATATTTTAACTCCGTCTTTCTTTTTTTCAGCTTATGCAGATAACTATACAATTGTGACACCGCACAACACCGCAAATATAGGACGGAAAAGCTTTTTATTGCAAAAGCGCAATAAGCTGTCACCCCTGCCGAAGTCAAAACAATTTTATTTTTAAGCAGCCCTTCTGTTTATCCGATCGTAATTTTTATTTATATCTTGCCGCTTACAACAAAGTTTTCAATAATTTTTTTGCCCTCGGGGGTATATATGCTTTCGGGGTGAAACTGCAAGCCTACAATAGGATACTGTCTATGCCTTAAAGCCATTATCTCGCCCTCGGCTCTTGCGGTTATCTCAAGGCAGTCGGGCACGGTATCCTCCACCACCGAGAGTGAATGGTATCTTGCCACCTGCATGGGTGAGGCTATGCCCTCAAAGATACCCTCGCCGTTGTGCTCCGCCATAGACGCCTTGCCGTGGCAAAGTGTTTTTGCATTTGATACCTTTGCGCCAAAGGCTGCGGCAATAGACTGGTGACCCAGGCACACACCCATAACGGGTATCCTGCCTGCAAGCGTTTTTATTATCTCAATGCAGTTGCCCGCTTCAAGCGGTGTTTTGGGACCGGGAGATATAATGACCCTGTCGGGCTTAAGCGCAAGTATCTCACTGCCTGTTATCTCGTCATTTCTGTATACCCTTATATCGCTGTCAAACTCGCCTACATACTGATAGAGGTTATATGTGAAGCTGTCGTAATTATCAACTATAACTACCATTATACCTCACCTCCTATCGAGCTTACAAGCGCCCTGACCTTATTATGGCTCTCCTCATATTCCATAAGCGGTACGGAATCGGCAACTATGCCTGCGCCTGCCTGCATATACACCTTTCCGTCCTTTATTATCATTGTTCTTATGGCAATACAGGTATCCATATTGCCGTTAAAGCTAAAGTAACCCACGGCGCCGCCGTAAAGCCCTCTGCGCTCGTCCTCCAGCTCTTCTATTATTTCCATAGCCCTTATCTTGGGCGCACCCGAAAGCGTGCCTGCAGGCAGAAAGGTGGAGAGCACCTCAAAGCAATCCTTATCCTCCCTCTTTTCGCCCTCAACAAGGCTTACAAGGTGCATTACATGGCTGTAATTGTGTACCTGCATAAATTCCTTTACCTTGACGGTGCCTATCTTTGCCACCCTGCCCATATCGTTCCTTGCAAGGTCAACAAGCATAATATGCTCTGCCTTTTCCTTGGGGTCGTTCAAGAGGCTTTCCGCAAGGCGGGCATCCTCAAATACATCCCTGCCCCTTTTGCGTGTGCCTGCTATAGGACAGGTGCGCACATTATTGCCGTTTACCTCAACAAGCATCTCGGGGGAGCTGCCTGCCACCTGATAGGTGCCAAAGTTAAGGTAAAAAAGATACGGTGACGGATTTATCGTCCTAAGACGCCTGTAAAGATCTATAGCCTCATGGTCTGCCTCTGCCGTAAGCCTCTGGGAGAGCACCACCTGAAAAATATCTCCGTCATATATATATTTTTTGGCTTTTTCAACTATGCCCATATACTTTTCCTTGGTCATATTGGAGGTAAACTTTGCTTTGCCTATCTCGCTTATGGCATATCGGCTCTCGGGCACGGGGCTTTTTACCTCTGCCTCCATTTTGTCAAGCAGAGCGTTTGCCCTTGCCTCGTTTTCCGCCTCGTCAAGCACAATAAGCTTGATGCGGTCATGCAGATGGTCGTACACAACAAAGCTGTCAAAAACCATAAGGTGTACGGTGGGCGTATCCACTACCTCCTTATTGGTATCGGGCAGCTTTTCATACTGCCTTATGACATCATAGCCTATTGCGCCCACTGCGCCCCCGATAAACTCCATACCCAAATTATCCTCGACCTTGACAGAGGACATATATTCCCTTACGCCGTCAAGCAGCCTGCCTTCATACACACGCACATTTTCGCCCTCGGTGACCGTAAGGCGGTCATTGCCCTCCATAACAGCCATAGGGTTTTTGCCCATTACGGAAAAATTGGTTTTGCCGCTGCCCCTGCTCTCAAGCAGAAAGCCCTTTTCACTGCCCACATATTTATAAAACAGCGTTATGGGTGTTTCGGTATCACCCGAAAATTCTCTTACAAATGCTTTTAAATATCTCATAAAATAAAAATCTCCTTTATTTTTAATACGAAACCGACCCGTGCGGAGCATACCTCCGCAAACGGACATACTGCGGACTTAAAGCTGTTATCCACGCCATCGAAACTCCATATCAAAAATAAAAGAGTACCTTAACAATCTGCTCATCTCGTCTAAACTCCTTAAACCTGGTCTGTTCTGTCTAATCTCGTCTGTTTGGGCTGCGGAAAACCTTTGCCGCCTCACCTGCCCGCGAAACGGACATACCTGTGTATTGCCGTCCCGCAAATATATTGATTATTATAGCACCTGCAGTTAATGTTGTAAAGTATTTTTTATGGGGTGTTGCAAAACAACACCCCTTGAATGAAATGCCGGTCGGCATTTACGAGGAACAAACGAGGGTACCTCGTTTCAGATTGTTAAAAAACCTAAAGTTATATTCAAAAAATGATCTTTAAAGAGTTTGAACTTGCAAAAGCACTTAAAGGTAATTTAAGCGCCGCAGGCTAAAATCCGCAGGACGAGCTTTGCCCGTCCGAGGAAAAGAGGGAGTGTCGAGCGATAGCGAGGCGCGAATCTCTTTGTACTCTGTGAAAAAAATGCAGGAAATGCAAGCATTTCCTGCAAGCGTGTCGACTTTTTCGACACGCTAAGGGGCGCCCGTAATGGCGCCCCTCCGATTTTTACTTATTCTTTAAAGCATTTATCTCCGATTTTATATAGGCTGTCCAGTAGCTGTCCTTGACCGACTTGTCGTAAACCCCGTCGGCGTTTTTGCCATAGGCGGCAACCGTTCCGTCCGAGAGCACCTCAAACTCGATGTGTCCCTCCGCATCGGCGGATACTGCCGCAGCAGGCAGTGATACCGCATCCTGCAAGCCTATTTTTGCATTGTTTTTAAGCTCATATGCCATATGCGCAGCTATAACAAGGCCGCCCACCTTGCTGTGGTGAGTGTTCTCGCCTACCGCAAACAGCGCCTCGGGCTTTGCCGTACCCCTGCCGTCCTTGTAAGCCTTTTCATAAAGCTCCTTTGTGTAGGCATACAGATCTATACATTCAATGCCGTTTTCCGAGGCAATTTGCTTTGAAGCCTCAACATACTCGTCATTGCTGCCGTGGTGAGGCCTTATTGTACCGTCGCTGTTGAAGTACATTCTGGAAACGGGCGTTACAACGACCGGTGTTGCGCCTGCCTCCTTTGCCGCTTTTATCATCTCGTTCAGATACCATTTAAAGGTACCGTCACCCGCACCCTCCGATGTTGGCGGCGTTGTGGGGTATATACCCTTTGCATCGGGCTTGCCCACAGGCACATACCTGTCCTTGTAGTCCTCGGAGGAATCGTTGTGTCCAAACTGTATAAAGAGATAATCTCCCTTTACCATCTCTGCTTTTATCTTGTCAAGGAACCTGTCCGAACCGTCGGTCTTTGTTCCGTCACCGTCTATAAAGGTTCTGGAGCTTCTGCCGCCCTCGGCATAATCCCTTACAACGTAATTGTCATTCATAAACATACCCAAAAACTCTCCCCAGGAGCCTTCTGTCCTCTGAGTACCGTTGTTAAGAGCGCCTGCCGAATAGTCCTTGAGGGTGGAATCGCCCGCAAGAAAGATTGCCGTTTTGCCGCTTGGCCTTGGTGAAACCACACCGCCTCCGTCACCCTGAGCAACGGTCTTTACGGTAACTGTTTCCATCGGCTCGCCCTCCTTGCCGCCAAGGAGCACAGGCGTTACCACAGCCTTTACAAAGCAGCCTATATCGTCGGATGTAAGCCTGTATACGGCACCGTTTTCGGCTGCTGCACCCGAGGTTTTTATAAGTGTCTGAGTCTTTTTATCCTCCGATACCCTGTACCATTCTATTTTTGATACATCGGCATCGTCATTTATGCCGAGAGAATATTTAACGGTAAGCGTATCGCCCGAGGCAGGCAGCAGCACATCGCCGTCATCCGAGAAAAACGGCTCCGTTTCAAACGAAGGTGTGCCCGAGGACCTGCCGAGGAATGCAGGCTTCCAGCTGCCAAAGTAGCTCTCCGTACCGATCGAGGCGGCGTCCTCTGCGCTCATCACGGTTCCCTCCACTCTGCCCGATACATCGGCTGCGGTGCCAGAGTACGTTGTATTGTATTCCTTAAAATTTGCAAGCTGAGGCTTGCTGCCGCTCATTTCCGTCCAGCCCTCTGCCTTTATTGCATCCTGCCTTTCAAGCAGGGTATTTACAAAGGTGACCGCCGCATTCTGATCCCACGGTCTGCCAAAATATCCCGGCTCATGTAGCATTTCCCTGCCAAAGCCGTCCGACGCCTTGTTTGTTATTATACAATTTCTGAAAAGATAGCCCTTGTAAGCAAGCTTTGAGCCTGTCCATCTGTCCTTGTCGTTTCTGGCGGCGGTTATATATCCTCCCGAAGCCCTGTCGCTGTAACCGTTAAAGCGCAGCTCACAGCCGTCAAAAACGGCATTGCCCGAACCGAATATATAATCCGTATTGCCCTCTATAACACAGTTTTTATAGTATACCCTTATGGGAGCGCCCATATAGAGCGTATCCTGACTGCCTATAAACCTACAGTCCTTAAACTCGGCATTGTCGGCCTCCACGCTGAGAGCCGTTGACCTTTCGGTAGCCTCCTTGCTGGTAACGTTTGAGCCGGGGTTCCTCAAAAACGCCATGGAGCCGTCGCTTTCAACGCCGTCCGCAACCTCCTCGTCGGTCACATACTTATTGAAGGATGCTTCAAAGGTTATGCCTTCCGCACGGAAGTACTTTGCGCCGCTCTTTATGTAGACAGCGGTGCCCCATTTTTCGGCGCCGCCTTTGTTATAGCAGTCAAAAGCGGCTTCATCGCTGTACCGGCCGTCCGCAGCTGCGCTGTAGTAGTTATAGCCTATGCCGTAATACCATGTAATTACGGCATCGCCGCTGCCCTCCTTTACAAGGCTTACATACGGCGTATTAAGAGAGGTCTGCTCCCTGTAAATACCGGGCGCTATATGTATGGTCACCCTTTCGGATTCCCTGCGTGGGTTTATGACGGCAGCTGCCGCAAACGCCTCGCCCAAGGTCTTGTAGCTGTTCTTTTCCGCATCAATGCCTACATATATGTCCCTTGACGAGGTATCGACTGCGGGAGGTGCGGGTGACTTGCTCTTAAGATAAATATCCTTTTCAACGGCGCCGCCCCTTACCGAAGCATGAGCTGTTGTACCGTAGGTATCGGAAACAGCCTCGGCGGAATACTCGCCGTCACGCAGGGATACGGTATATGAGCTGCCGTATACCCTTGCCTCATATGTATAATTATCCTCTGTATTTGTAAATGTAAGCCGTGATACATCGGCAGCTCCTCCGTCACTTGTTACAAAGCTGCCCTTTACCGTATATACAGGCCTTTTAACAACCTGTATATCCTGCTGCCTTACCGCCGAGGCAGGGTCGTTTGCCACCTTGCCGCCCGAGGAAATCTCATAGTCGTTTACACCCTCAAGGCCTGCCGTATAGACCGCATCGGGCTCAAACACCGCACTGTACGCCGTGCCGTTGAGCACTGCCTCTACCGTCTGCACATCCTCCGAGTCGGGTGTAAACACAAGCTTCAGCCCCGAAATGTCATATGACGTATCAAAGCCCTTTATGCTGCCCGTAACGGTATAGGTGGGCTTGGGCTCTATCTTCAGCTCTGCCGCAACGGACGCACCTGCTGCGCCTACAGGCACCTCAATGCTTTTTGCCTCGGATGTAAAGCCGTATCCGTCAATGCCCCTGAGCACTGCCGAATAAACATAGCCGGGTGTCAATGCAACAGCAAATGTGCTTGTACCCGCAGGTATGTCTGCGCTGAACCTGTCCCCCGTAGAGGTATTTCTGAACACCACGGTATAGGGGACCGATGGAGCCGAAGCAAGGTTTGATATGCTGCCCGAAACCGCTGCGGCAGGGTACCTTACTATCCTGTTTATGACAGGCTTGCCTCCGTTTGGATCAAACCATATTTTATATGTACCCGTATACTTTGCGGCAAAGCTGCTTTTGCATACCTCGCCGCCTGCGGCTGCAGAGCTGTCCTTTTGCTGTGCGTCGGTACCCATATATTCAAAATAAACGGTGGTATCCGTTGTGTTTGAAGCACCTGCATACACCGCTATACCGTCGCCCGCATTTACAGACTCAATGCTTACAAACCTTTTTGTATCGTCGCCCGTACCGTTTGCATACCACATACCGTTTGCCGTATAGCCGTCCTCATAGGCACTCTCCGCCTTTGCATTTGAGCCGTAGCTCCTTAAGCCGTCCGCACCGTTGTAAAAAATACGGTCGTTGGCATTTGTGGTAAGAGAAAGCCCTCCGCCCATATCAAAGGTGCCTCCGTCAATAAATTTGCCCTTGCTGCCGGACGCCTCATCGCCCACAGCCGTCATCGAGTCCAGCACAGCTGTTGTAATATGGTTTTCATATGATTGTTTCTTATTAGGAACACTGTAAATACAAGGCTTTTCGGGGCCTGCAATCCGAAAAAAATAATATTTGATCTATCACATTACGCAGAAAGCCGTCCAGGTGCTATCTTGGGCGGCTTTTTTGCGTGGATAGACCGGAAGGAGGCAGAAAAATAATTACAGAAATTTAAGCTCAAAAATTGTGCAACTTTCACGAAAAGGAGGTTAGTGAATGGCAGATGAAAAACTGAACACAGGCCCCGAGGCGCAGAAAACCGAAGAGGCCCCCGCGCCCGCTGTGGCTGATCCGGCCCACGAGGAGGCCGCCGTTCCCGAACACCCGCCGGAACAGGCCGGGCCTGCCGAGCCCGGCGATGTGGTAATCTCTGCGGAGCAGATTGACGCGCTCATGGCAGAAAAGCGGCAGGCGGCCCGAGCCGAGGTGGAAAAGGCAGAGGCATCCCGTGAACCGGAAGCTGGGGCTCCTGCGCCGGATCGTCCTGCCGCTGAAAGCGAGAAAACCGAAAAACCGCGCCGGGGCCGTCCCCCTAAGTCTGATAAGACGGAACGCACCGGGCCGGAGGCTGAAAAGGAGCCTAAAAAATCCGGGCCCCGCAAGGGCCGCCCCTCTAAGGCTGACAAGGCGGCCCCCGGCGAGGCCCAGCCGTCCAAACGAGACAAATTGTCCCGAAGTGGCGGGAAAGCTCCCGATGTTCCTGTTCCCCCGGATGCCGGAAAGGATAAGCCCGCAAAGGAGGCCGCTCCCCCGGAGCAAGGTGTGACGGAGCCGGCTGTGCCGCCCCGTCCTGTGGAGGAGGGAAAGCTGGTCTATCTGAAACTTTCCGAACTCCATCCGTTCCATACATTCCGCCCCCATCCGTTCAAGGTGCGGGACGACGCCAAAATGCAGGAAACCGTGGCATCCATCAAGCTCAACGGCGTTATGGTGCCCGGCCTTGCCCGCCCGGAAAAGGACGGAAACGGCTATGAGATTGTGGCAGGCCATCGCCGCTGCCGTGGCAGCGAGCTGGCTGGGCTGGAGGAAATGCCCTTTATTGTCCGGGATATGACCGACCACGAGGCGGTGGAGGCCATGAAGGACAGCAACAAGCAGAGGGATCAGACGCTCCCCAGCGAACTGGCCGCCCTTTTGGATTTGGAGGTAGAGGACATCAAGCACCAGGGCTCCCGGCTGAAAAATGTGGCCGAGGGCGATGTGGGGAAACGCTCGGTTGAAATCGTGGGCGAGGCGCATGGCATGAACTATAAAAAGGTCATGCGGTATCTGCGCCTTAACCACCTTGTCCCGGAGCTCATGGATAAGGTGGACGATAAAAAGATGGGCTTCATGCCTGCGGTGGAGCTTTCCTATATCAAGCCGAAAAATCAAAGGCTGATTGCCGTTTCCATTGACGGGGAACAGGCGTCCCCCTCTCTGGCCCAGGCGAAACAGCTCCGGGAACTGGATAAGGAAGGCAAGCTCAACGGCGATGTGATTGACGGCATATTAAGCGAAAAGAAAAAGGAGGATCGCGGCGTGATTATTTCGATGGCCGAACTGGAGAAATATTTTGGCAAGGAGGCCACTCCCGCCAAAATGAAGGAGCAGATCATGACTTTGCTGGACGAGTGGAAGGAGAAACAGCCGCCCGAGCTGGCAAAGGCTCCGAAAAAGATGGAAAAAGACAAGTAACTCGACCACACTTCGAGACAAATTGTCCCGAGGGGCCCCGCCCCTCCTGCAGAGGGCTCTGTGGTGATATATCCCCCGTCGCCGCCTATATTCCTGCACAGCCGGGAGTGGGCCGTCAAGGGTGCAACGCACCGCCGCTTGCGGCGGCCTGCCCTTGACGGTCTGCCCCGGCTGTGTTACTTCCAGCGGCGCGGCGGGGGCATATATCCTCCAGAGCCGCTCCCTTTCCCATGACTGGGAAAGGGCGGGGGGATTGGGCTGAAGTATCTTTCTTCAAAGAACGGAGGTTTTGACAATGAAACGGCCACTTGCTTATATTACCGCCGGATGGCTTGGCGGTGACAGTGAAAACGCAGAACAGGCGGCCCGCTACTGCCGGGCGGTGTACGAGGCGGGGTTTTCGCCCATCTGTCCTACCCTGTATCTGCCCTTGTTCCTCAATGATGCAGTGCCGGAGGAGCACAAAAGCGGCATTGACATGAGCCGCGACCTGCTCCGCCGCTCCCATGTGCTGGTGGTCTGCGGCCATACCATGACCGAGGCCATGAAAAACGACATCGCCGTTGCCCAGCGGCTGGGGATTACTGCTACTACCCTTGAGGGCATCCTTACCGTCAAGGGACAGGGCCGCCGCTGATGGCGGCCCTTTTCGAAGCCTACATCACGAACCTGGGGAAATATAACGAGGGCGAGCTTGTAGGAGAAACGCTGAAATTCCCCACTACCACGGAGGAGGTGCAGGCGCTCCTAAAGCGCATCGGCGTGGATGGTGTGCGGTATGAGGAGTTTTTCATTACCAGCTTTGACGGGGATGTGCTGGGGCTCTATGACTATCTGACGGAATACGAAAATCTTGACGAGCTCAACCATTTGGCCTGCCTGCTTTCCGAGCTGGATCAGAGCGATTTGGAGAAATTCGAGGCTGTGATTGACAGCGGCGAGCACACTTCCAGCGTGACCGACCTCATCAACCTCACGCAAAACCTGGACTGTTTTGAATTTTATCCCGGTGTGGGGGACGATGAAACGCTGGGCCGCATCTATGTGGAGGACATGGAGGCCATTGATGTGCCGGAGCATTTGCTGAATTATTTTGACTATGAGGCATACGGGCGTGATATTCGGATCAACGAGGACGGCCATTTTGCCCCCGGCGGCTATGTGCTGAATAACGGTGGGAAATTCATCGAGCACTACCACGGGATCGAGGACATTCCCGCCGAGCACAGGGTTTTCTCCTATCCGAAACTTTCCATCCGGGAACAGATGGCGGCCTACAAGGAGATTATTGACGGTTCCTCTTTGGAAGGCTATCGGAAACTTTCCAATAAGGAGCGTGAGGAACGATAGACGGCACTTCGAGACACTTTGTCCCGAGGTGGCCGCCGGAAAGGAGGCGGTATAACTGATTGATGAAGATGTTTCCCGGCGTACCATAGCAATTTCTGTCCGGGCCAGCAAGCTGACGGCGCGGGGCCTTGCCTATGTGCTGGGGGCTGTGGGCCGGAAGATCCGCAAGGCTTACCGGGAACACCAAATGCCCCACGGCAGGCAGAGCGTGAAAAAGCTCATGGGACACGGTGCGGCTACAAACAGCATTGAACTTTCCGGAGACACGAAGGCTTTTGACCGGGTGGCCCGGAAGTGGAATGTAGACTATGCCTTTTATAAAACCGGGCCGGACAAATACCTGTTGTTTTTCAAGTCGGGGCAGGCGGATGCGATCACCGCCTGCTTTTCTGAATACTCGCGGAAGGTGCTGAATAAATCCAAATCCCGCCGTATCCCCATCCGGGAACAGCTTAAACAGGCGGCGGATCAGCTTGCGAAGGAAAAGCCCCGCAAGCGGGAACGGGTAAAGGAGGCGGTTCGTGAGGACAGATAACATCAAAAAATATGTACTCCCCAACATCCCCTATCTGTTTGTGCTGTGGGCCTGCTTAAAGCTGGGGACGGCTTACCGTCTGGCCGCTGGCGCGGATTTCGCCCATAAGCTCATGGGGCTGGGGCAGACCATCGGCCCGGCCTTTGCCGACTTTGCGCCGGGGCTCAATCCCTTTGACTGGCTCGTCGGCATTGTGGGTGCAGTGGGCTTCCGCCTGCTGATCTACTTCAAAAGCAAGAACGCAAAGAAATTTAGACGGGATGAAGAATACGGATCGGCCCGCTGGGGTGCATAATCCTAAGTGTAAACAACACCTACATGGACACAGG
>CANQDF010000025.1 GCA_947591605.1 uncultured Clostridia bacterium
TCTGTTGTTTTGAATAGGATTTTGTTAAAAATAGCCCCTGTTCCTAAAATTGGAATAGGGGTTGTTTGACAGTCTGAAGGGAGTGTTGCTTTGCAACACTCCCTTTAAGGTACATATACAGTTATATTTGATAAAAATATAGTATAAATGAGGTATCGGGGCTGTTTTATGCCTGTGCAAACCTGCCCATAAACAGTATCTCTCCGCTGTCGTTATCCCTTATAAAGTAGGTAAACGGTTTGTTGAAGTTTATCTCCAAAGGCGGCTCCTGCATTGCGGTCGCCCCTGCCGCAATAAAGGTGGTGCTTGCTGTCTCGGTACCCTCCTCGTCAACGTCAATGACTGTATCCTGCATTACCGAGGTGACCCTGACAGGCACTTTTTCCTCAAAAATATCAAAATCCGCACTGTCGGAAAGCATTGTTCTGCAGCCCATATCGGATAATATATCGTTAAAGGATATTGTGCTGTGCTGCTTGAATTTTGGCAGGGAAAGACGTATCCGCCTTCGTTCAAGCCTGCTTATGTATTGTTCGATGTCGGTATTTTCATCTCCCATGGCGACATAAAAGCTTAAATTTTTTTCTCCGTCAAGGTAATCAAGCTTGAGCATTGTTATGTTGCTGTCCTTATAGACCTCGTGATTTGCAATATCGTGCATAAAATTTGTCTTGCTCTCGGTGCCGTCGGCATTGTAAAAAATATCCTCATAACTTGCGTGCATCTCAAAACGGCTTTCCCATTTTGCTTTAAGGTAGGTGGTGTTTACAAAGCCTATTGCAAAATTATCCTCGATAGGTATCTGTACGTTTTTTTGCAGTCCGCTGCTCTTTTCCTCTATCCATTTGCTCATTTTTTGGAGTATCGAGGAAATGGGTTCTCTGTACATATCCGTACCCGATTTTTTCATTGCTTCGGAAAAATCGCCGTTTATTTCGGGGTATGCCGCATTTATCCATACCGAATCCGCCGTACTGAGCTTTATATCTCCGCTTTTGTTGTATCTGTCCTTAAGCGTACTCATATCCGAGTTAAGGCTCTCTATATTATCGTATCCGAGTACGGAGAGTATCTCCTCCCTTGTGCTGCCGCAGGCGCCGTTTGCAGCCATTGTCATTGCGCTTTTAAGGCTGAAGGGCGAAAATACACAGTTTTTGCTTTTATCCGTTTGGCTGTACAGCCTAAATGCAAAGCTGCCGTCGGTATTATGCACCGATGCTTCCTCCGTGTTTGGTGACGTTAAAGCGGTGTTTTCAATATCCGATGTGTTTATTCCCGTTAATGTAAGTATTGCGGCGATCAATGCCCCTATAAGCTTGCCTGTCATATATTTTCCTCCTTTTTGACGTTTTCGGGCTCCTCGGCAGCGGGTATCTCGGGTTCGTTTGTGCTTTTATCCTCGGGCGGCATATTTACCATAGGCATGAGAACATATTTGAGCTTGTTTTCAGCCGTCCTGCGATTTTTGAAGAAGACCCTTGTCCAGAGCTTTTTTATTACCCACAGAATGAATGTTATAAATAAGATAAATATTAGTATCAGCGGCAGTGCCGTGATTATTTCGACTGTGGCGTCGGCGGTATTGCCTATGGAGTCAATTATTCTCTCCTTAAAGTTTATTTCAAGCGCCAGTCTTATGGGATGCTCTACATTGCGCTCCTCTCTGGCGGTCATATTTACCGTGCTGTATGCCACCTTATCCTTAAGCGCTCTCCTTTGGCGCTCAAAGCTGTCAAGCCTGTAATTTATTTCGGACAGCTTCTGCTCTATTGCCAGTACGGAATCTATATTGTCTGCATCCTTGATCATATTGTTGAGAGAATCTCTTTCGCTTTTAAGCGATCCTATCCTTGCCTCAATATCCACATATTGCAGCGAAACATCCTCCGATGTCATATTCTTTGAGGTGATTTTTCCGCTTTGCCCCACCTCGTCAAGGAAGCTGTCAAGCTTTTCCTGCGGCAGCCTTATAATGAAATTGCCGTATCTTTCGGTGGAATATTCGCTTTCGTAGTTTTGTATATCCGTAGACTCAAAATATCCGCCGTATTCGATCACCTTGGAGGTAATGCTGTCCGTAAAGGTATCAAGCTCCGTTACGTCGATATTAAGGACGGCATTTCGTATTATCATATTGTAGTCCTTTACAATATCTCCGCTGCTTTGCTCGGGAACCGAGGGTGAGCCGGAGCCGTTATATTCCGAGCCGAGCTCGCTGTCCAAAGCCTCTTCCTCGTTGGTATACTCTGCGGTACGCCCGCTGCTTAAGCCCGACGCCGCATCCGACATGCCAAAGTCGGAATTTTTATAGCTCTGTGTGCTTTCATAAGATGCGTTTATATCGCTTGATTTGTGGGTGGCACAGCCTGTCAATAAGGTAAGCAGACATACCGACAGGCATAATTTTTTATAAAGCTTCATATTTTTTGCTCCTTTTATTGTATTTTATATATACAGACGCAAAAATAAGCTTTATGTTCCAAAAAAAAGAAAAAAATTATAAAAAATGCCGCATAACGGATGTATCGTAACCGATGAACCGTTTGCGGCGCAGGTTTAAATGCCTTTTTCGGGAGGTATTTTAAATTTGCCTATCATTTTTTTGTAGCAGTCCGCACAGAGGTCAAAGCTGTGCCTTTGTCCGTCCAGGTCGGTGCCGTAGCCCCATTTTTTGTTTACATATAAAAAGTCGGTGCGGCTGTCAAGCTCGCTGCCGCAGCAGTTGCATATTACCTTATCCTGCTTATTTTTAATGACTATTATTTTTTTAAATATCTTCACGGCTGACACCTCCCGACTTTTTTATAAAATAATTATAACAAATTAGGCTGCTCTTGTACAGCGGTAAGTTATGCCTTGCCGCTGCCCTCAAGGCAGTATTCCCTGAGGCAGCAGTTTTCGCAGTCGGGCTTTCTCGCCTTGCATATCGTTCTGCCGTGCGCTATTACCTGTGTGTTGTATCTGCCCCAATGCTCCTTGGGGAACAGCTCCATAAGCTCAAATTCTATCTTTACGGGGTCATCGCTTTTTGTAAAGCCTATTTTGCCGCTTATCCTTTTAACATGGGTGTCAACAACTATGCTTGGTATATGAAATATGTGAGTGCGCACCACGTTTGCGGTTTTCCTGCCTACCCCTGCAAGGGTGGTAAGCTCCTCTATATCGGACGGCATTATACAGCCGTAGTTATCCCTAAGCCTTTGCATTGCGGCTATTATGTTTTTTGCCTTGTTATGATAAAAGCCGGTGGATCTTATATCGTTTTCAAGCTCCTTTAGATCGGCATCGGCAAAGGCGTCTATATCGGCATATTTTTTAAAAAGACCCTCTGTAACCGTATTTACTCTGTCATCGGTGCATTGTGCGCTTAAAACGGTTGCGATAAGCAGCTGCCAGTCATGTTCGTAATGCAGGTAGCACTTGTCCTCGGTGGGATAATTTTCATCCAGCAGGCGCAGCACGCCGCTGACCCTTTCCTTAATATCCATAGTATATTCCTCCGCATAAAAATACAGACATTTTTGTTTATTGTACACCCAAATTGCTTTGTATTACAAGCCTTTTATACAAAAAAAAGCGTGCGTTTGTTGATTTTTTATAAAATAAAAACGGCTTTTGTATAAATTTATTAAAATGCGGCAAAAATTATTGTTAATTAATACCCTATGGTTTTTTTTAGAAAAATGTTATAATACAAGCGTAAAGGTTTAAATTTATGAAAGGAGGATACTTAAGGTGTTTAATGTAGGCGACAAGGTGGTATATCCGCTCTACGGGGCAGGTGTTGTTGAAGCGGTGGAAGACAGAGTTGTAGACGGTGTAAGCGCAAATTATTATGTGCTTAATGTGCCTGTGGGCAACCTTAAGCTTACCGTTTCTGCGGCAAGGTCGGAGGCAATGGGGCTGAGATATATACACACAAAAGCCGAAGTGGCAGATATAATAAGCCGAGCCGAACCTATTGAAATGTCAAGCAACTGGACGCAGCGCAACAAGGATAATATGAACATTTTAAAAAGCGGGGATCTGTATAAAATTGTAGAGGTTTTTAAAACACTTATCCTCCGTGAGCGGGTACGCAGCCTTTCAAGCGTGGAAAAAAAGCTGCTCGGCACCGCAAAACAAATTATCCTTACGGAGATAATACTTTCTCAGGATATAGACAAGGCTGCTGCGGAGCATATGCTTAACAACTCAATGCTGGTGAGCGCATGAAGGAAATGCAAACATTTCCTTCATTTATTTTTTCAAAACGGCAGAGCCGTATGCTTTAACCGTATTTGAGCCGACGCCTAAAATTATACGGCGGTTTTTATAAAGGGCTTGCATAAATCCGACGTCTATGCTATAATATATACGATTTTAATGCAGAAAATTTTTCAGGAGGATATTTATTATGAAGCATATCAGCACTTTAAACACAAAATTACTTCAGAACACGGTTGAAAAGGGCGGCTGCGGCGAATGCCAGACATCATGCCAGTCCGCATGCAAAACATCATGTACTGTTGCAAACCAGGCTTGCGAAAATAAGTAATTTTGCAATAAAATAACGGTAATTAGGTTAAGGGGTGCGCCGGTACCCCTTAATTTTTTGGTTAATATATTGTCCGAAAGGAGGATAACAATGATACATAAGTATCGGCTCAACGGCTTTAACATAGTGCTGGATGTAAACAGCGGCGCTGTGCATACGGTGGACGATGTTGTCTATGACATACTCGATTTTTATAAGGAAACCGATGCGGACGGCATAAAGGCAAGGCTTGCCGACAGGTATGCCGCAGAGGAGATAGACGAGGGCATAGGCGAGCTGAAGGAGCTTGAGGATAACGGTATGCTGTTTACCGAGGATGTTTTTGCGGATGTAATACCAAAGGTGGAAAACCGAAACCCCGTGGTAAAGGCGCTTTGCCTGCATATAGCGCATGACTGCAATTTAAAGTGCAGGTACTGCTTTGCGGAGGAGGGCGAGTATCACGGCAAGCGTGAGCTTATGAGTCCGGAGGTAGGCAAAAAGGCAATAGACTTCCTTATAAAAAACTCCGGCAGCCGCAAAAACCTTGAGGTGGACTTTTTCGGCGGTGAACCTCTTTTAAACTTTGATACCGTAAAGCAGACGGTGGAGTATGCCCGCAGCATTGAAAAGCAGCACAATAAAAACTTTCGCTTTACCATAACGACAAACGGCATACTGCTTAACGATGAGATACAGAGCTATATAAACGAAAATATGTCCAATGTTGTGCTGAGCATTGACGGCAGAAAAGAGGTAAACGACAGGATGCGCCCAAGGGCTGGCGGTCAGGGTACATACGATGTAATAATGCCCAAGTTTAAAAAGCTTGCCGAAAGCAGAAACCAGACAGACTACTATGTAAGAGGCACCTTTACCCGCTTCAATACGGACTTTGCGGAGGATGTGCTGCACCTTGCGGACATGGGCTTCAAGCAGATATCGGTCGAGCCGGTTGTCGCAGACCCCGCAGAGGACTATGCCATAAGGGAGGAGGACCTCCCCGCAATATATGACGAATACGAACGCCTTGCACTGGCAATACTTGATAGGCGGGCAAAGGGTGAGTATTTTAACTTTTTCCATTTTATGATAGACCTTACGGGAGGCCCGTGTGTGATAAAGCGTATGGTCGGCTGCGGCTCGGGTACGGAATATCTGGCGGTGACGCCGACGGGTGAGCTGTATCCCTGTCACCAGTTTGTAGGTATAGACGGCTTTAAAATGGGCAGTGTGGATACCGGCATTGAAAGACCCGATATAAGAAAAAACTTTGAGGGCTGCAATGTATATACAAAGCCGGAGTGCAAAAAGTGCTGGGCAAGGTTTTTCTGCAGCGGCGGCTGTACCGCAAACTCGTGGAATACGCACGGCGACCTTGTAACGCCCTATGAAATAGGCTGCAAAATGCAGCGCAAGCGTATTGAATGTGCAATTATGATAAAGGCGGCAGAGGCATGCTCCAAGGACTGATTTTTACAAAATACGGTTTAATTGCAAAAATTTGTTGACGTATAGTAAAAAAAATAATATAATAATCTTTATGTGAAGTTGAAAAGCATATTTTCAACGTTTATAAGGCAAATGTCGATTTGAGGCTGTAAAATAAAAAATCGGTATTTACCAAGCTAACAAGGGAGGAATTTTTACAAATGAAAGGTAAAAGTGCAGCAATACTTTTATTGATTATTGCAGTAACCTGCGGACTTTGTGCCGTTGCCTGCTTCGGTGTGGGACATAAGCCTGCGGAAACTGTCCGGAACGACGACAGCCAGCCGTTTGAGATCGTTATGGATGAAAACGGTGAAGTTGCTACCGACGAAAACGGACAGATAATGACAAAGCTTGCGGAAACAACTACATCGGATACGGATGATTCGACCAGCGGCGCTGCCTATGACGGATACGGAAGCCTGTTCAATATAAAGCAGGGTCTTGACCTTAAGGGCGGTGTTTATATCGTTTATCAGGCTGTTACGGATCAGCCCCCTACGGACGAGGAGATGGCTGCCGCTATCGCCATGATACAGGAGCGTCTTGACTGGCACAACTGGACAGAGGCAGAGTGCCAGAGAGAGGGTGCCGACAAGATACGTGTTGAGATACCGGGCGTTGAGGACGCACAGACAGCCGTAAGAGAGATAGGTGAAACCGCAAGGCTCACCTTCCGTGACGAGGACGGCAATGTGCTTGTTGACGGTGCAAATGTTAAAAATGCAACAAGAGCTACCGAAAATAATCAGATAGTTGTACAGCTTGAGTTTGACTCGGTGGGCACACAGGCATTTGCGGATGCGACATCGGCAAATATCGGCAAGCCTTTATATATCATGATGGATGAAAATATTATAAGCGCACCTACCGTAAACACAGCCATCAACAACGGCTCTGCCATCATTACGGGCGACTTTACCGCCGATGAGGCAGCTGCCCTTGCAGACAAGATTCGTGCAGGCTCGCTGCCGTTCAATATGGAGGTAGCCGAGTACAACAACGTAGGCGCAAGGCTTGGTGTAAACTCGCTTTCGACTACCGTATTTGCAGGCCTTATAGGTATAGCTCTCGTATTTCTCTTTATGCTTATAGTATACAGGGTTGCAGGTCTGGCTGCGGATATAGCGCTTGTTATTTATGTTACGCTTGACCTTATAATAATGAGCTTGTTCGGCATAACGCTTACGCTGCCCGGTATTGCGGGTGTAGTACTTTCGGTAGGTATGGCGGTCGACGCAAACGTGCTTATATTTGAGAGAGTAAGAGAGGAACTCGGTGAGGGCAAGTCTATTGCAGGTGCATTCAGAAACGGCTTCTCGAGAGCTCTGCCTGCTATCATCGACAGTAACGTTACCACCATTATTGCTTGTGCCGTTCTGCTCTGGTTCGGTACGGGTACGGTAAGAGGCTTTGCTCAGACCCTTATAATAGGTGTTCTGCTGTCTATGTTCACCGCTATCTTTGTAACCAGGACCATAGTACAGACATTTATAGGTATGGGTATTAAAAATCCTGTACTCTATGGTGCAAAGAAGTAAGGAGGGCGTTAAGATGTTTATTAATTTTGTAAAGCATAAAGCTGTTTATATAGCAATATCCGTTATTTTTATATTGGTAGGCGTAGGCTTTATGGCATATAACGCCGCAAACGGAAACGGCGCCTTTAACTACGACGTGCAGTTTATAGGCGGCACCTCCATTCAGGCCGACCTCGGTCAGGAGTTTGAAAACAACGATATAACCGCCATCATTGCGGATACCACAGGCGATACCGCACCACAGGTGCAAAAGGTAGGCAGCGGTACCTCCGTTGCAATAAAGATAAAAAACATTGACGATGAGCAGAGGATGGCACTTAACAGCGCCATTGCGGAAAAGTACGGTATAGAGGAAACGGATATTACCGTACAGGAGGTAAGTGCGACCTTCAGCAGCGAGATGCAAAAAAATGCGGTCATCTCCGTAGTGCTTGCCTGCCTTGCGATGCTCCTTTATGTAAGTATACGATTCAGAGAGTTTAAAACAGGCTTGAGCTGTATTATAGCTCTTATCCACGATGCACTTATAGTGCTTGGCTCCTATGCGGTATTCAGGATACCTATGGACAGCGCATTTATTGCTGCCGTGCTTACCGTAATAGGTTACTCAATAAACGCATCGGTCGTTATTTTTGACCGTATACGTGAAAACAGAAAGAGATACGGCAGAAAGAATTATGTTGAGCTTGTAAACAACAGCCTTAACCAGACCTTAAGAAGGTCGCTGTTTACATCCCTTACTTCGTTCTTTGCAATAGTTTGTCTGTATATCTTCGGTGTACAGTCTGTAAAGGAATTTGCACTGCCTATTTCTATAGGTATTATAGCAGGAACCTACTCATCGGTTTGCCTTTCCGCCAATATATGGTACATTCTCAGTGCCGCATCGGGCAAAAAAGCAAACGCATAATAAAAAATATACGGGCTGCCGTAAAGGGCAGCCCTATTTTTGACCGAAAAGGTGATAACGGATCGGCTATCGGAGGATAAATATGACAAAGTGGACGGTAAAAAATAAAAAAATACTGCCCGGCTCAGCGGAAAAAATAAGCAAAATACTGGGTGTAACCCCTCTTGCGGCAGTTGCCATGCTTAACAGAGGACTTAAAAGCATTGAGGAGATGCAGCGGTACAAAAATGTTTCCGTTGATTCGCTGCACAGCCTTGCAGGCATAAAAGGGGTAAAAAAGGCATTCGGCATAATATCGGCTGCTCTTGAAAAGCATATCCCCGTTACGGTTTACGGAGATTACGATGTTGACGGCGTATCCTCTACGGTAATATTGTATAAATCGCTCAAGCTGTTGGGGGCGGATATAAGCTATTATATCCCGGACAGATATGCAGACGGCTACGGTCTTAATATGAGGGCTGTCAAAAAAATTGCGGACAGCGGCTGCGGACTGCTTATCACCTGCGATAACGGTATAAGTGCGGCAACCGAGATAGACTATGCCTCGGAGCTTGGCATGCAAACCGTTATACTTGACCATCACGAGCCGCCGTACAATACCGACAAGGAGGGCGTAAAGCAATATATGCTTCCCGATGCCGATGCGGTAATAGATTTAAAGGCGGAAGGGGATAATTATCCGTTCACGGAGCTGTGTGCAGGGGGCTTGTGCTACAAATTTGTGCGTGAGCTTTATACATACCTGGGCAGAGATCTTACGCTTGATGACGAGCTGCTTGTTTTTGCTGCGCTTGCAACAATATGCGATGTTGTGGAGCTCAGGGACGAAAACAGGGTCATTGCTCACTGCGGACTTGAAAAAATAAACAAAAAAATAGACAACATAGGCCTTAGAAAACTGGTCGAGATCAATAATATGCAGGGCAAAAGGATAAACGAGCATACCTTTGGCTTTGTTATAGGCCCCTGCATCAATGCGGTAGGCAGGCTTGATGAGGCAGCGTATGCCGCAGAGCTTTTTATATCCGAGGACGTGGACGAAACGGAGAGGCTGGCGGAAAAGCTGTATTCTCTTAACGCCATGCGCAGGGATATGACGGCGGACAGTGTGGAAAAACTGTCCTATAATGCAGACAAATCGGACGATATGGTGCTTGTGCTGTATGATGCAGATGTTGACGAGGGCATAGCGGGTATAGTGGCGTCACGTCTTAAGGAGAGATACAACAAGCCCGTTATAGTGCTTACGGACAGCGAAAACGGCGTTAAGGGCTCGGGCAGGTCAATAAGTACATACAATATGATAGGCGAGCTGACAAAAGTGAGTGAGCTTTTTACAAAATACGGGGGTCACAAAATGGCGGCGGGTATGTCCTTGCCTGCCGAAAATGTTGACCTATTAAGGGAAAAGCTGAACCAAAGCTGCACCTTGACAAATGACGATATAGAGCCTGTGTTTACTGCCGATAAAATTGTCACCCTTGATGAAATAAGCATTTTAAGCGCAGGGGATATGGAGATATTCAAGCCTTGCGGAGCAGGCAACCCCGAGCCGCTCTTTGCCGCACTGGGTCTTCGCATAAGCAACTTAAGGTTTGTGGGTGCGGAAAAAAACGTTGTACAGCTTACCGTGGAGGATGCCTTCCATAACAGGGTATCTGCGGTATGGTTTGGTGCGGACAGAATTATAGGGCTGATAAACGGCTTTTACGGATATGATGTCATAGATGACGGGCATAATTTAAAAGGAAATATAGATAATATACGGGTGGATATAATGGCAAATCTGCGGGTAGACAGTTACGGCAGCTTATCTGTGCCAAAGCTTAATATACGGGATATGAGGATTTCGGGACACAATTGAGCATAGGGTAAAGCCTTTAAGTGTTAAATTAAAAGAGCCGCTGCAATATACAGCGGCTGTTTGTTTTTATGAATTTACACGGCCGAGATATTCTCCGGTGCGTGTATCTATTTTTATAACCTCTCCTACATTAATAAACAGAGGCACGTTTACCTGTGCGCCTGTTTCAACTGTAGCAGGCTTTGTTGCGCCCGTAGCGGTATCGCCCTTGAAACCGGGCTCGGTGTCGGTAATTTCAAGCTCTACAAATGTAGGAGGCTCCATACCGAATATTTTGCCGTTGTAGCTGAGTATTTTAACTATCTCGTTTTCCTTTACAAATTTAAGCTTGTCGCCTACATCGCTTGCGCTTAAAGCGATCTGCTCATAGTTTTCAACATCCATAAAGTTGTAAAGGTCGCCGTCCTGATAGAGGTACTGCATATCCTTGCGGTCGATAAATGCCTTGGGCATCTTCTCTGTGGGGCGGAAGGTCTTTTCCACTACGGCACCCGTTACAACGTTTTTGATCTTGGTTCTTACAAAGGCAGCGCCCTTGCCGGGTTTTACGTGCTGAAATTCAAGTATTTCATATACGTCGCCCTCATATTCCATAGTAACACCGTTTCTGAATTCACCGGCAGAAATCATATCTGTTGTCCTCCTTGCATATGTTTAAAGTCATATATAATTTATTTTACTTCATAATGCGTTATAATTCAAGCATTTTTTCGTTATTATCCAAAATTTTCATTCCCCAAGCAGATTTTTAACAATGTGATCCTGTATTGCCATAAGCCCGAGGCAGTAGCCGTAGGAGCCAAAGCCGCTTATCTGCCCCACACATACGGGTGCGGTAACACTGTGGTGCCTGAACTCCTCCCTTTTATACACATTGGACATGTGTACCTCCGCAACGGGTATATTTATGGAGCTGATGGCATCCCTGAGTGCATAGCTGTAGTGTGTAAGTGCGCCCGGGTTAAAAACTATGCCGTCTATACCCTCATAGTAGCAGTCTTGGAGATAATCTATAATCTCCCCCTCGTGGTTGGACTGGAAAAACGTTACCTCAATGCCGCCGAGCACAGCTGCATTTTCCTTTATAAGCTCCTGTATGTCGTCCCATGTTTCGCTGCCGTAAACGCCTCTTTCTCTTATACCAGTAAAATTAATGTTTGGTCCGTTTATTATGCTTATCTTCATATCTGTTATACTCCTCCGTTATTTTATTAAGTGTGTCCTCCATATTGAGCTCCGATACATCAATTGTTATATCGGCATATTTTTTGTATACAGGCTCCCTCTGCCCGAGCAGCTCCCTTATCCTGCCGAGCTTATCCTCGCACTTGAGCAGAGGCCTGCTGTCATCGTTGCGCAGGTTGTAGGCTATGGTTTCGGGTGTGGAGCTGAGGTAGACAATAACGCCTCCCAGCTTAAGGTTGCGCATATTTTTTTCGTTTTTGATAACTCCGCCGCCCGTAGCGATTATTTTGCATTTGGGCTCGCTGAATCGCAGACACAGCTCACGCTCGATATTACGGAAATAATCCTCGCCCTTTTCGGCAAATATTTTGCTTACGGACATACCCTCACGTTTTTCTATAAAGTCGTCCATATCAATAAATTCCCACTTCATCCTGAGCGAAAGCCTTTTGCCTATGCTTGTTTTGCCGCTGCCCATAAAGCCTATAAGAACTATGTTGCTCTCCCGCCTCATATTTTACCGCTCCTTTTGAGATATTCCGTGAGTGTGGTGCGCAGCTCGGTGCAAAAATCCTTGCCGTATTTTTTGCCAAGCCATATCTCTCTTGCCGCAACAGCCTGATATACCAGCATATCAAAACCGTTTATTGCTTTTACCCCCTGCGAGGCGGCATCCGAGAGCAGCTTTGTTTCCCATGGGGAGTAAATTGCGTCAAATACAGCTTCGGTGTGCTTTTTTTCAAAAAAGGATATATCCTCTATGGGGGTCTTACCCGCATTTTCCCCAAAGCCGAGGGTGGTGGCGTTTAAAATAAGCTCACAGCGGGGTATTTTGTCCGTATCGGACAGAAGCAGCGGCTCTATATCCTTGTAAAAGGTTTTTATATGCTCTGCAAGCAGAACTGCGTTTTTAACGGTGCGGTTTGCTATATATATTTTTTTTGCGCCGTATTCGGCAGCCATTGCCGCACAGGCATTTGCCGCTCCGCCTGCTCCCGTTATAAGCACTGTTTTGCCTTTTACGGAAACTCCGTTTGTATCAAGAGCGTAATAAACGCCTGTCATATCGGTATTGTAGCCGATGTAGCCCTTGTCGGTGTATTTGATCGTGTTTACGGCGCCTGCTATGCGGGCTGTTTTATCCATATCATATAAAAACGGCATAATTGCCTTTTTATGGGGCACAGTAACATTAAGCCCCTGTATCCCGAGGCTGTGGGCACCCTTTACGGCAGATCCGAGAGCATCCTCCTTGACGTGAAAGGCTGTATATACCGAGCCGTCAAGAGCAGCCATAGTGTTGTGTATAAGCGGGCTGAGCGTGTGTTCTATGGGGTCGCCTATAACGCCGAACACAGAGGTGGAGCCGTTTATACAGTCATTTACCTGCACTTTTTCTCATCTCCTTTTTAAGGTACATATTTACAATTATTTTTTCAATGCCTCTTTTTGGCTTTGTTATCCATTCGTCCTTGGGGCTTACCTGTTTTATAAGCACGGAGTATATGCCGCCCATATTGCCGCACCATACATCGGTAAATATCTGGTCGCCTGCAATAATGCAGCGGCTGCGGTCTGCCCCAAGCTTTTTTATAAGCCTTTCAAGCCCGCAGGTAAGCGGCTTGCCTGCTCTGTAAACATAAGGGATATCCATGCTGCGGCAGAAGACCATACTGCGCTCCTCCCTGCTGTTTGACAGCACGCTTACGGTTATGCCGCTGTTCCTTAAAGAGGTAAAATATGCTTTGAGCTTGTCGTCGGGCTCCTTTATCCAGTAGGGCACCAGCGTATTGTCTATGTCAAAAATAACCGTATCCATGCCCAGGCTCTTTATAAGAGCGGGCGTCAGCTCGTAAACCGACATAAGATATTTTTTGGGATACAAAAATTCAAGCATAAATAAATCCTCTTTACAATTTCCTTTTTATGTTATAAAGTTATAATAACATAAACAAAACCGTTTTTCAATACCAAAGGGAGGCGGTTTTATGAAAGGCGGACGGCTATGGATGCACCTTTATACAACCAAATACGCAGCATGACCCAAAGGGGGACCTACCCCATGCACATGCCGGGACACAAGCGAAATACGGATCTTGTATGCGACAGCCTGCTTGAGCTTGATATAACGGAGCTGGACGGGAGCGACAATATGCACTCGCCGCACGGTGTTATACTGGAGGCAGAGGAGCTTATGGCGCAGCTGTACGGCTGTGACAGATCGCTGTTTTTGGTAAACGGCGGCTCGGGAGGCATACTTGCCTCCATACTGGGCACACTGCGTGAGGGGGAAAGGATAGCGGTGCCCTCAAATGCTCATAAAAGCGTGCTTAATGCACTTGTGCTTTCGGGTGCGGCGCCGTTGTACATATATCCGGACATGCTCAGCGGATATGTTTCGGGCGGCATAACGACTGCCGTGTTGGAAAAGGCATTTGAGGCTTATCCCGATATAAAGGCGGTACTGGCGGTATCGCCTACCTACGAGGGGGTCGTTTCGGACATAGCGGCTCTTGCAGGTATCGCACACAAAAACAATGCTCTGCTTATAGTCGACGAAACACACGGCGCTCATTTTCCGTTTTGCAGTTCCTTTCCGCAGCCTGCGGTGCGGTGCGGTGCGGATATATCCGTAAACAGCTGGCACAAGACGCTGCCTTGTCCGGGACAGAGTGCAGTGCTCAACATAAATACCGCCCGTGCGGATCTTGACCGCCTGTTTGAGGCATACTCAATGGTGCAGACTACCTCTCCCTCGTATATAATGATGGCGCTTATGGATAAAACAAGGGCATTTCTTAAGGAAAACGATAAATATTTTTACGATTATGTTACAATTTTAACAGACATAAGAAATACCCTGCGCAGGCTTAAGGGCGTAAAACTACTGGAAAAAAGCGCCTTTGCGGATATTTTTGATTATGATATAAGCAAAATTACGCTGCTGACAGGCAAAAAATTAAGCGGTCAGGCACTTGCACAAATCCTTTTAAAGGAATATAATATACAAACAGAGCTGTCGGATGCAGACCGTATAATAGCAATGACAAGCGTAGCGGACAGGCACGACAAGCTTGCATACTTTGCCTCGGCTCTTGAAAAGATCGATGCGGAGCTTGAACCGTATATCCCTCGGGAGGCTTTTTGTATGCCGTTTGAAATATCGGTGCCCGTTATGACGCCGAGGGATGTATTTTACTCCCATACGGTGTATGTGCCTCTGCATGATGCACAGGGCAGGATAGCCGGGGAGAGCGTTTCGGTCTTTCCGCCCGATATACCGTTAATTTTTCCGGGTGAGAGGATAAGCGCCGAGCAGATACTTTTGACAGAGCAATACCGCAGCGAGGGCGCCTGTATAACGGGTGCGCCGGGCGGCAGAATAAAGATCGAAGAGGAAGCATAAAATGAATTTTGATAAGGTAACGGACAATATAAATTCACTTACCGTGTACAGAAATATAGCAAAGGACAAAATTGTGGGGCTGCTCTGTGAGGTACTCTCGTCACAGGACGGCTTTGAGCCCATGACAAGGCTCATTACACTGCTTATGGAGGAGGCTGAAAGGAAGGGCTTTTCCGGCAATCTTTTCCGCAATTACATTATCCATCTCCTGCTCTCGGACGAGAACACGTTTACCCTTTACTGTGAAAACGGCATAAGGGTGGAGGATACCTCCATTTATCGTATGGCAAAGAGGGATATAGAGTCGGTCATGCAGATAGCCGATATTGACCTGCATGAGCTGCCAGATGCGCATTTTCTCAAAAATGCCGTTGACGAGGTGCTTGATTATACGCCTGTAAATGCGGCGTCGGATAAGAGTATGAGTGATAAGCTTACGGTAGAGGATATAATTGCCTTTCACAATAAATTCGGCTGCGGTGATATATCGGTATACCGCTCGTTCAGGTACAGCAGCAGTGCAAATGCTTTAAAGGGCATTACGCATCCCGATACAATAACCTTTGACGACCTCATAGGCTATGAGGCGCAGACAAAGCAGCTTATTGAAAACACCGAGGCATTTATAAACGGCTACAGGGCAAACAATGTGCTGCTTGTGGGCGCAAGGGGCACGGGCAAATCCTCGTCGGTCAAAGCCCTTGTGAACCGTTACTTTGAGGACGGCTTGAGGCTGCTTGAGATAACAAAGGAGCAGATAGCCTCTCTGCCCGATATTTTAAAGCTTTTAAGACCCAGAGGCAGATATTTTATAATTTTTATAGACGACCTTTCCTTTGACGAGAGCGAGATACAATACAAGTATATGAAGTCACTGCTTGAGGGAGGCGCCGAGGGCAAGCCCGACAATGTGCTTTTTTATGCTACCAGCAACCGCCGCCATCTTATACAGGAAAAATGGTCGGACCGTTCGTCGGGCTCCGATGATGCGGAGGTACACAAAACAGATACGCTTAACGAAAAGCTTTCGCTTGCGGACCGCTTTGGCATAACAATTACATATCCTAAGCCTACGCCAAAGGAATATATCAACATAGTAACGGGTATTGCAAGGCGCAGAGGGCTTGCGCTGGACGAGCAGACCTTAAAAGCGGAGGCGCTTAAATGGGAGCTTAACCAGAAGGGTATGTCGGGACGCACGGCTCAGCAGTTTATAAACAATATGCTGTGGCAGACAGAAACAGGCGGCAAAAAGGACTGATTTTTGTGCCGATATGCTGCGGTAAAGTAAAAAAGGGGGAGATGCTATATGTTTCAGGGCAGCTTAAATGTACCTTTAAGTACAAGCGATGTTATTTACGCAGCGATTGCGGCATTTTGTCTTACTATGATAATACGCAGCTTTGTGCGTGTACACCGCATAGTAAAGCAGACAATGCAAAATGCGGAATCCGAGCTTTTAACGGGCAAAAACGATATAAAAGCCGTATTGGAAAGGTGCTATAAAATTTTTCCCGTGGAGAGGTTCAGCTTTCACGGTCAGATCTTTACACGGGGCATGAAGATAAAAATAACCACCCTGCAGGATAAAATTTTTGAGGGTGAGCTGGTGGGCTTTAACAGCAAAAATATGATATGTATAATGACCTCAAAGCTTATAGTTGCGCATGAGCTGTGCAATATACGTGAGATAGTGATGCTTGAGGAGGCGTAAAAATGCTTGAAGGAAATGCCGTGCATTTCCTTCTTTTTTTAACCTGCAAGCAGGTTTCTTTTTGGCGGAGGTGTGTTTGCAATTTAAAATATTAATGCTTGCTTATGCGCCGCAAATCATTTATAATTATTATGTGTTATTTTGACCTTGATCAAAGCAAAAAGGTGAAGCTATGGATTTTATCAAAAGCGACAGCTTGGTTTATGAATATTCTGTTTACAATGAGGCGGAGGCAAAAAACGAAAAACTGCGGGCGCTTGACGGTGTGAGCATAACCATACCCGAGGGGCAGTTTGTTGCATTGCTCGGACACAACGGATCGGGCAAATCCACCTTTGCAAAGCACATAAATGCGCTGCTTACACCCTCGGAGGGTGTTATGTATGTAAGGGGCATGGATACCTCGGATACAAAAAATACGTGGCAGATAAGGCAGTCGGCAGGTATGGTCTTTCAAAACCCGGACAATCAGCTTATAGCCACCGTAGTTGAGGAGGATATAGCCTTCGGGCCCGAAAACCTCGGTATTGAAAGCAGCGAGATACGCAGCAGGGTAAAAAACGCCCTCTTGTCGGTCAGCATGGAGGAGTTTCGCAAAAGTGCGCCTAATCTCCTCTCGGGAGGACAGAAGCAGAGGATAGCCATAGCGGGTATACTTGCCATGAAGCCCGGCTGCATAGTGCTTGACGAGCCTACGGCAATGCTTGACCCGGCAGGGCGCAGCGAGGTAATAGAAACCGTTATGCGCCTTAACAGGCAGGAGGGCATAACCATTGTGCTTATAACCCACTATATGGAGGAGGCTGCCCTTGCAGACAGGGTAGTTGTTATGGAAAAGGGCAGGGTTGTCATGGATGATGTGCCTAGCAGGGTATTTTGCGAGGTGGAGCGCATGAAGGAGCTGCGCCTTGACGTACCGCAGGCCACCGAGCTCATGCACAGCCTCAACAAAAAAGGCTTTGCCCTGAACAGGCAGGTGCTCACGGTTGACGAGGCGGTGGACGAGCTTATTAGGCACGGCTTTAAGGGTGACATGAACGATACGGATATAGTGCGGGAGGAAAAGGAGTACCAAAAAAGGGAAAATATAATAGAGGTAAAGGAGCTTACCCATATTTACGGCAGACAGTCCGCCTTTGAGAGAGTGGCTCTGAAGGATGTCAGCCTTGAAATAGGCAGGGGTGAGTTTATAGGCCTTATAGGGCATACAGGCTCGGGCAAAAGCACGCTTATACAGCACTTTAACGGGCTTGCAAAGCCCGACAGCGGCGTTGTGCTGGTGGACGGCACGAATATAAATGCCGATAAAAGGGAGCTTGCTTCCGTAAGGCAAAAGGTCGGGCTGGTATTTCAGTACCCCGAGCATCAGCTTTTTGAGGCGACCGTATACAAGGACGTTGCTTTCGGCCCGCACAATCAGGGCTATTCGGGAGAGGAGCTGGACAAGCTTGTAAGGGAGAGCCTTGCTCTTGTGGATATAGACGAGAGCTTTTACGAAAAATCGCCCTTTGAGCTTTCGGGAGGTCAAAAAAGACGTGTTGCGATAGCGGGTGTGCTTGCCATGAAGCCGCAGGTGCTTGTGCTTGACGAGCCGGCAGCAGGGCTTGACCCGTACTCCCGTGAGGAGATACTCGGCAGCATAAGCCTTATGCACAAAAAGCTTGGTATAACGGTTGTGCTGGTTTCGCATTCCATGGAGGATATATCACGCTTTGCCGACAGGATACTCGTTATGAACGGGGGCAGGGCAGAGATGTTTGATACGGTCAAAAATGTGTTTTTAAGGACAAAAAGGCTGGAGGAGATAGGTCTTGCCGCTCCGCAGATAAGCCTTATTATGGACAGGCTCTGCGATAAAGGCATAGCCTTGCCCACGGATGTTTATACCGTGGACGAAGCGGCGGATATATTGAGCAGGGTTTTGAGGTGAGGATATGAACATTACTATCGGTCAGTATTACCCGGTGGATTCGCCTATACACAGGCTTGACGCAAGGACTAAGATAATTGCCGTGCTGCTTTACATAATAGGGCTTTTTGCTGCCGGAGGCGCTGCAGGCTATGCCTTGGCGTTTTTACTGCTTGCGGCGGCGGCATGCCTTTCAAACGTGCCTCTGCGCCTTATGCTCAGCGGGCTTAAGGGCATAATTGCAATTATCCTGTTTACGGTTGCGCTTAACCTTTTTTTCACAAGGCAGGGCAATATTGTCTTACAGCTTGGTGTTTTAAAAATTACGGATTTCGGCATACTGCTTTGCGTTAAGATGGCTGTGCGCCTTGTTATGCTTATTGTGGCGTCGTCGGTGCTTACGCTTACCACCTCGCCCATAGAGCTTACAGTGGGTATGGAGTATCTTTTAAAGCCTTTTAAAAAGATAGGTGTGCCTGCCCATGAAATTTCCATGATGATGTCGATCGCATTGAGATTTATACCCACGCTTATCGAGGAGCTGGATAAAATAAAAAAGGCGCAGACCGCAAGAGGGGCTGTGTTTGATACAGGCAGTATTGCCCAAAGGGCAAAAAGCCTGCTGCCTTTGCTTGTGCCGCTGTTTGTTTCGGCATTCAGGCGTGCAGACGAGCTTGCAATGGCTATGGAGGCACGCTGCTACAGGGGCGATGTAAACCGTACACGCATGAACGAGCCAAAGCTCTGCGGCGTGGATTACTTTACGCTTGTATTGTTTGCGCTGTTTGCCGCCGCCGCATTTTTGCTAAGGACGAGGGGGCTGTGATATGAGGGTATTGCTTACGGTCGCCTACGACGGCAGCGGCTATTACGGCTGGCAAAGACAAAAGGGGTTTGTTACGGTGCAGCAGAGGCTGGAGGAGGCGCTTTCGGCTCTGCTTAAAAGGGAGATCACCGTAAGAGGCTCAAGCCGCACCGATACCGGGGTGCATGCCCTTGGACAGAGGGCTGTATTTACCGACGAACATATGACAATACCTGTGGAAAAGCTGCCCTATGCGGTAAACAGCTTTCTGCCGCAGGACATAACGGTTACGGGCGCTGTAGCTGTAAGCGACGGTTTTCATCCGCAGTACAGTGTTGCGGATAAGACCTACGAATATAAAATATTGAATGCGGATTTCAGAAATCCGCTGCTTAACCGATATACGGAGCATATCAGACCAAGGCTCGACATTGACGCCATGAAAAGGGCATGCCCTTATTTTATAGGCGAGCATGACTTCAAGGCGTTCTGTGCCTCCGGCGCATCGTCAAAAACAACGGTAAGGACTGTTTACAGCCTTGAAACGGAAAAAAACGGTGATATAATTACCATAAGGATAAACGGAAACGGATTTTTGTACAACATGGTCAGGATAGTTGCAGGCACACTGGTATATGTGGGGCTGGGCAAGCTGTCCTGCGAGGATATAGGGGATATAATACTTTCCCGTGACAGGACAAGAGCAGGCAAAACGCTCTCACCCAACGGCCTGACACTTATTGGCATAAGGATGAAGGAATTTTAGCGAAAGGACAAATGCAGACACATAATGCTTCATCCGTATACGATGTCTGCGCTTAGGATAGTACTTATCTTAAATATGGTGGCGAAAAATGAAAAACAATGACGAAAAAAAGCCAAAAACGGGCTTGATAATTTTAATATGTACCCTTGCCGTTATTCTGGGCGGCGCCGCATTCGGCTACTCAAAGTACAAGCAGTTTACCTCTCATGAGGTAAACAGGGCGCAAAGGCGGGGCGAGCCTCAGACGGATATAACGCTTACCGTAGAGGACGGTTCAAGCGTGAGGGATATAGCCGCACTTCTGGAGGAAAAGGGCGTTATAGACAACAGCCTTCAGTTTGTATACCTCTGCAAAAAGGAGGGAGAGGGTGCAAACTTTCAGCCCGGAGAGTATGTTTTTAACAATTATATGAGTTTTGAGGACGTATGTGACGTGCTTGAAAGCGGTCGTGTGGACGATAACCAGATAAAGGTGACCATAAAAGAGGGAGCATGGATAACGGAAATAGCTTCACAGCTTGAACAGGCCGGGCTTTGCAGCTCGGACGAGTTTATGGAGGCATGTAACAGCAGGGATTACGATTACGATTTTGTTGCGGCAATACCGGATAGGGAAAACCTTCTGGAGGGATACCTCTTCCCCGATACATATTATTTTTCAACGGATATGACGGCACATGATATAGTTGACAGGATGCTTTCACGCTTTGACGAGATATTTGATGTATCCCTTAAGGGCGGGGCGCAGCTTAACAATATTACCGTAGACGAGGCTGTAATAATGGCTTCGCTTATAGAGAGCGAGGCAAGGTATCCCGATGACAGGAGCAAGATATCCTCTGTTATCTACAACCGTCTGGATGAGGGTATGAGGCTCCAAATGGATGCATCGGTGCTGTATGCACTCGGCGAAAAGAGGGAAAGATTGCTTTACGAGGATCTCGATGTGGAGGAGGAACACAACACATACTATGTTGACGGCCTGCCCATAGGCCCTATCGGCAACCCCGGCAAGGCATGCCTTGAGGCTGCGGTGGCGCCTGCGGAAAGCAATTATCTGTACTATGTTGTTGAAAATCAGGAAACGGGAGAGCATTACTTCACAAACGATTATAACGATTTTATAAATGCAAGCAACCGTTACAAGCAGACGCTTGATCAATGAGGTAAAATATGAGTCTTGTAGATAAGTCACTTGCGGATTATATTGAAAATATACAGCCGCTTTGCGGCGGTGAGCTGGGCAAGCTGCAAAGGCAGGCATACGAAGAGGGCTTGCCTATAATACCTAACGATGTTGCAAGGCTGATGTCCGTGCTGCTCGGTATCATGCAGCCAAAAAGGATACTGGAGATAGGCATGGCGGTAGGCTTTTCGTCAATATTTATGTCGGGCTTTCTTGCCGAGGGCGGCAGCATTACGACCATTGACCGCTACCCATATATGATAGAAAGGGCAAGGGACAATTTTAAAAGGTTCGGCAAGGAGGATACCATAAAGCTGATCGTAGGCGATGCGGCAGAGGTGATACGGGAGCTGGACGAGGAGTTTGATGTGGTGTTTCTGGATGCGGCAAAGGGGCAGTATATAAATTTTCTGCCCGATATTGTAAGGCTGACAAGAAAGGGCGGCCTTATAATAGCGGACGATGTGCTTCAGGACGGCAGGGTCGCAAGGGAAAGGCTCGATGTGCCAAGGCGCCAGCGTACCACGCATACAAGGCTTAACGAATTTTTGGACCGTATAAGCACGGACAAAGGCTTAAGGAGCAGCATACTCACCGTGGGTGACGGAGTTGCTCTTATACAGAAGCTTTAAGATACCGAGGTGAAACCATGGATAAAAAAATAGAGCTGCTTGCACCGGCAGGCGACCTTGAAAAGCTTAAAACCGCCGTTATATACGGGGCGGATGCGGTATATATGGGCGGCACAAGCTTCAGCCTGCGGGCAAAAGCAAAAAATTTTGACAGGGAACAGATGGAGGAGGGCATAAGCTTTGCCCACAGCCATGGGGCAAAGGTGTATATTACCTGCAATATTTTTGCCCATGACGAGGATTTTGAAAAACTGCCCGCATACCTTGAGGAGATCTGTTCTCTCGGCGCCGATGCGGTGCTTGTTGCCGACCCGGGCGTGTTTGCGCTTGCAAGAAAAACGGTGCCCGAGCTGGATGTGCATATAAGCACACAGGCAAACAACACAAATTATCATTCCGCCCTTTTCTGGAAGGAGCTTGGAGCAAAACGCATAGTTATGGCAAGGGAGCTGTCCCTGCGTGAGATAGCCCATATATCGGAAAATATACCTAACGGGCTTGAAATTGAGGCATTTGTGCATGGCGCAATGTGTATATCCTATTCGGGCAGATGTCTTTTGAGCAATTACCTTACGGGCAGGGATGCAAACGGGGGCGCCTGTTCTCATCCGTGCCGCTGGAAGTACTATGTTGCCGAGGAAACACGCCCCGGAGAGTATATGCCCGTAGCCGAGGAGGACAGAGGCACCTATATTTTCAACTCAAAGGATCTTTGTATGATAGACCATATACCGGAGCTTATAAATGCGGGTATTTCAAGCCTTAAAATAGAGGGCAGGATAAAAACCTCGTTTTATACGGCAACGGTCGTACGTGCATACAGGGAGGCGATCGACGATTACCTTGCTTCCCCCGAGCTTTATGAAAGCAAAAAGGACTATTATAAGGCAGAGGCGGCAAAGGCAAGCTACCGAGGCTTTACAACGGGTTTTTACTTTGGCAAGCCCAATGCGGAGAGCCAGATATACACAACAAGCGCCTATATACGCACCTATGATTTTATAGGCATGGTAAAGGGCTACGATGAGCATACGGGCTATGCGCTTATTGAGCAGCGCAACAGGTTTGAAGAGGGCGACGAGGTAGAGTTTATGTCACCGTCGGGCATAAGCATACAAACCATAGGGGAAATGTATACGCTTGACGGCGAGAGGGTAAGCTGCGCCCCTCATCCTCAGCAGCTTTTAAGGATAAAGGTAAATGCTCCCTTAAAGGAGTTTGATATGATGCGCAGAAAAATTACGGATATAAAGGAGTGAATGCTTTGAAAAGGTTTTTGTTTTGTCTTGCTTTGGTATTGTCGGTATCGGCTGTCCCCGTTTTTGCCTCGGACTATATAATAACGTCCCGTGAGGGAGCGGATCTGTCCGCTTATCCCGCAAAGCCCCTTATTGAGGAGGCAGGCATTTACATTACCGATAAAAAAACCGCAGACGAGCTGTATTCAAAGGGTATAGCGGTAAGCGTTGAGGAGAATGCTAAGCTGGAAATACCCGATGATACGGTAGCTTACGGGGAAGAGGCACAAAACACGGTTTCCGCATATGCCGACGGCTACAACGATGCCTACTATGCTCAGGAGATATATTTTGACAGCCTTAAGATAAAGGAATACACGGATACCTATAAGCCGGACGGCAAGGTGCGCATAGCCGTGATAGACAGCGGCGTCAACCGCAGCCATATTGATTTTGCATCCTCTGACATAGAGGAGGGCTATAATTTTGTGCTCGGTTCAACGGATACTGCCGATAACATAGGTCACGGCACAAAGGTAACAAGCCTGATCGCCGCAGGAGCAAATGACGGTGTGGGTGTTGCGGGCATTGCTCCCCATGCAACCATAGTTCCGCTTGTGGTCATCACAAGTGTAAACGGAAAGACATCGGGCAGCACATCGGATGTGATACTTGCCATAAAGGCTGCGGCTGACCAATACGGCTGCAGGATAATAAATGTTTCGGTGGGCTCCGACGAGGACGGAGAGGCGCTTGGCGAGGCTGTGAAGTACGCATCGGAAAAGGGCGTTATAGTTATAGCGGCAGCGGGCAATGACGGCAGAAAAACGGACGGTTCCGAGAACAGGCTCAATTACCCTGCTTCATGTCCGGGTGCAATAAGTGTCGGGGCAACCGATAACAAAAACAACAGGGCGGAATATTCGCAAAAAAACAACAGGATAGATATTGCGGCATTCGGAGGCAGCCTTACCATGCCTTCCAACACGGGTGTAAACAAGTATTCAAGTGCAAGCGGCACCTCGTTTTCGGCACCCGTTATTACGGGTATGACAGCGCTTTTTGTTTCAAACCATCCGGATATTACTCCGGAGGAATACAAGCGCATATTAAAGGGTGCGGCTGTTGATATAGGCGTAAGCGGAGCCGGAGATTTTATGGGTGCGGGTATGCCCGACTGCATGGCTATGGAACGTATGTACGGCGATAAAAATACGGCTTTTATATCGCCTGCTTACGAAAACGCGGGTACAAGGAACATAAAAATATGCTCCGACGGCAGTACGGAAAAGGCAATTCTTGCGGCGGTGTCGGTTGAGGACGGCACAATGACGCAATTCAAATTAAGCGATATAGCCTTTGACGGAGAGGGCTTGGCATACATAGAGGACACGCCGTCCGACAAGCCTGTGAGGTATTTTGTTCTGGACAGTATGGAAACCTTGAAAAGCCTGTCGGCATTGTACGAATATTAAATTTACATTTAACATATTGATTTTTGATGCTGAAATGTGTAAAATACATATGTATAATTAATTACGGAGGTATAATTTAATGAAAAAGAGATTTTTAGCATTATTTACGGCTGCTGCAACAGCGCTTTCCGCAACTGCTGCATATGCCGACGAAAACTTTGCATGGGAGGCAAACGTAAGCAGCACGCATGTTGAAGTAGGCGATACATTCAATTTTGACCTTGACATTACGGAAAACCCGGGTGTACAGAATGCAACTATTTATATCCTTTATGACCCCGATGTTGTTAAGCCTGTCAGTACGGTAGAGCCTGCAGACGACATTATAACATACCATGACGATAACATTGATATGGATGTACCTTTCTTTTCCGCTAATTTTATAAATTCGATGGTGGAAGATAACAAAGGCAACGGAATGCTGATAGTAACCAATTACACAACTACCATGGATAAAACGGGCGCTCTGGTTGAAACGGAGGGTGCAGGCACCCTTTTCAGGGTAAGCTTCCAGGCTGTAGGCGAGGGCGATGCGGGTCTTACGGTAAGCGGCAGATCCGATATACACCGCACCCCTAAGAGAAATACGGGCAACATGGCATATGCAATTGACGTGCCAAGCGTAACTGTAGGGGATAACAGCAATTCGTCAAGTGAGGAAAATACAAATAAAACAACCGCCGAGTCTGCGACCGAAACCACAACAAAGGCTCCTGCGGCATCAAGCAGTAACAGCGATGACGACGATGACAACGATAATACAAGCAGCGGCAGAAGAGGCGGCGGCGGAAGCAACGTAAAAACTACTGCTACCACGACTACGGAAAGCACCACTTCAAAGGAAGAGCCTTCCACCGAAGCAACAACGGCATCTGCGCCTGCGGCACAGTCAAGGTTTACGGACCTCGGCACGCATCCATGGGCTGAGTCGTATATAAACGAGCTTGCGGACAAGGGCATTATAAACGGATACAGCGACAATACCTTCAAGCCCGGCGCAAATGTAAAAAGGGCGGACTTTGTAATTATGCTTATGAAGGCTATGGGTGTTGATACAAATACCGCACCAAAGTCCAACTTCAGCGATATAAGAGATGACAAGTATTATTACAATGCAGTGGGTCTTGCAAAGGATATGGGTGTTGCATCGGGTAATCCGGACGGTACCTTTAATCCCGAAAGCAATATCACAAGGCAGGATATGATGATACTTGCCAAAAAGGCGCTTGAAATCGCCAATAACGAAGAGCTTAAGGGTGACAGCGCAGTGCTTGAAAAATTTGCCGATAAGGGAGATATATCCGCATATGCGGCAGACAGCCTTGCGGCTATGGTACAGGCTGAGATAGTAAGCGGCACAGGCAATAATATCGAGCCTAAGGCAAATACCACAAGGGCGCAGGCAGCGGTCATCATCTGCAAGATGTTGGATAAAATCAATCAATAATTGTATTTGTATATGATTTGTGGTACAATAAACGGAGAGCATTTACGCTCTCCGTTTTTTACTGCCCGTTTGCTTTATCCGTAATTCGGCTTTCGGCAGTATAAATATCGTTTATTATTTTTACCGGGAGATATTGATATGGAAAGAATGAAACAACTTGTTGAGCTGCTTAACCGTGCTGCTGAGAGCTACTACAGCAAGGACAGCACAATTATGAGTGATTTTGAATATGACAGGCTGTATGATGAGCTGCTTGCCCTGGAGTCGGAAACGGGCATTGTGCTTGCGGACAGCCCTACGCAAAAGGTAGGATATACAGTGATAGAAAGCCTTAACAAGGTAAGGCATGAATCCAGGATGCTCTCGCTTGACAAAACCAAGGATGTGGAAAGGCTTAAAAGCTTTCTGGGCGACAAAGAGGGCATACTCTCCTACAAAATGGACGGGCTTACGGTCGTACTCACCTACAGAAACGGCAGCCTTGAAAGGGTGGCAACAAGGGGAAACGGCGAGATAGGCGAGGATATAACGCATAATGCCGCCTGCTTTAAGAATATACCGCTTAAAATACCTTATAAGGGAGAGCTTATCCTGCGGGGTGAGGCGGTAATATCCTTTAAGGAGTTTGAAAGGATAAACAATGCCCTCGGCGAGGAGGAACGGTACAAAAATCCACGCAATTTGTGCAGCGGTACGGTACGCCAGCTTGACAGCAGCATTGCCGCAAAAAGGAATGTAAGCTTTATTGCGTTTTCCTTTGTCAGCGCACGGGATGCCGGCTTCGGAAACCTTAAGAGCGAGGGTATGGATTTTCTTGACAGCATAGGCTTTGAAACGGTTATGCGCAAAAAGGTGACGGCGGACGATCTGGAGCAGGCTGTCAGGGAGTTTGAGGAGAGAATACCCCAAAATGCCTATGCCACGGACGGGCTTGTGCTCACCTTTAACAGCATAAGCTACTCCGAGAGCCTTGGCACGACAGCAAAATTCCCCAGGGATTCCATAGCGTTTAAATGGAAGGACGAAACGGCAGAAACCACACTTACGGACATAGATTGGAATACATCCAGAACAGGGCTTATTAACCCCGTTGCCGTGTTTGACAGTGTTGAGCTTGAGGGTACCACGGTAAGCAGGGCAAGCCTGCACAATGTAAGCATTGTTGAGGATTTAAGGCTTGGTATAGGCGACAGGATCAAGGTCTATAAGGCAAATATGATAATACCGCAGGTGGCGGAAAACCTTACAAAAAGCGGAGGTGTGTCCATACCGGACAAATGCCCCGTATGCGGAGAGGAAACGGAGATAGTTACACTGCGTGACGGCAGGGTGCTTAAATGTACAAACCCCAACTGTAAGGCTCAAAGGGTCAGCTCTCTTACACATTTTGCCTCCAGGGATGCCATGAATATAGAGGGGCTTTCCGAGGAAACCATTGAAAAATTTGTGGAGAAGGGCTTTCTCGACAAATATCCCGATATATTTAAAATAAACAGGTTCAGGGACGATATAGTGTCTATGAAGGGCTTTGGCGAAAGATCCTACAATAAGCTTGCGGAGGCTGTGGAAAGGGCAAAAACCGTACATCTGCCAAACTTTATATATGCTCTTGGCATAAACCATGTCGGGCTGAGCAATGCCAAACTGCTTTGCAGATATTATGACAACGATATAAAAGCCGTTATGTCGGCAAATGCCGAGGATCTTGTTAATATAGAGGGCTTTGGCGAGATAATAGCAAAGTCCGTGGAGAGATATTTTTCGCATGAGGAAAATATAGGGCTTATCGGTGAGGCGCTTGAATTTGTTGCCTTTGAAGCCGAGGATGAAAACACCTCGGAGCAAAAGCTTGCAGGCATGAGCTTTGTGGTGACGGGCGATGTATATACCTATAAAAACCGCAAGGAGCTTACTGCCGATATAGAAAGGCTCGGAGGCAAGGTGACGGGCAGTGTTTCGTCAAAAACCGCATACCTTATAAACAATGATGTAAACTCGGCGTCTTCAAAAAACAAAAAGGCAAAGGAGCTGGGCATACCGATAATAAGCGAGCAGGAGTTTATAGATATGATAAAATAATTGTGGGGTGTTGTGAAACAACACCCCATTGAATGAAATGCCGGCCGGCATTTCATTCAGTTTTTTTCACAAAGAATAAAGAGATTCGTGCCGGCCAAAGACCGGCACTCCCTCTTTTCCTCGGACGGGCAAAGCTCGTCCTGCGGATATTAGTCTGCTACGCTTTGAGTTAACTGAAAGTGTTTTTTTAAATTCATGTTATATATTAATTCATTTTTTATAGCAAATTTAGGTTTTTTTAAAGTCTGACGGGAGCGTCAGCTCCCCTTTTGTTGATACTTGACATAAAACGCAAATATTGGTATCATTATTACATAATTTGTACACGACGCATATATGCGCAATTTTTATGCTATCGGGAGGTTATTTATGAGAGCATTAATAAGTGTATCAGACAAAACGGGCATTGTTGAGTTTGCATCAAAGCTCAATGAAATGGGCATTGAGATAGTATCAACAGGCGGTACATACAACAAGCTTAAGGAGGCGGGTCTGCCTGTGATAGGCATATCCGAGGTAACGGGCTTTCCGGAATGTCTTGACGGACGTGTAAAAACGCTCCATCCCAAGATACATGCGGGCTTGCTTGCAATGAGGGCAAACGAGGAGCATATGAAAGCCGTAAAAGAGCTTGGCGTTGACCTTATCGACCTTGTTGTTGTCAATCTTTATCCGTTCAAGCAGACCTTTATGAAAGAGGGCGCAACGCTTGAAGAGTGCATAGAAAATATAGATATTGGCGGTCCGTCTATGCTGAGGGCAGCCGCAAAAAATTATCAGGATGTTTCCGTTGTCATAGACCCTGCGGATTACGGCAAGGTGCTTGACGAGCTTTCCGCAAACGGCAAGGTAAGCAGGGAAACAAACTTTTATCTTGCTGCAAAGGTATTTAACCACACCGCATATTATGATGCCATGATAGCAAACTACCTTAAGGATAAGGCGGGTTTGCCAAAGTATACGGATACGCTTACCCTTACCTTTGAAAAGGTGCAGGATATGCGCTACGGTGAAAATCCTCACCAGTCGGCGGCTTTCTACAAGGAGGTAGGCGACAACAAAGGTATGCTTACCGGCATAGAGCAGCTCCACGGCAAGGAGCTGTCGTTTAACAACATTAACGATACACACGGCGCACTGGAGCTTTTAAAGGAATATGACGAGCCTACGGTAGTTGCCTGCAAGCATTCCAACCCATGCGGCGTTGCAAGCGGTGAGGATATATATACAGCTTATATGAAGGCATATAACACCGACCCTACCTCCATTTTTGGCGGTATAGTATGCGCAAACAGAAAAATAGATAAGAAAACGGCAGAGGAGATAAGCAAGATATTTCTTGAAATAGTGCTTGCGCCCGATTTTGACGAGGACGCCCTTGAGGTGCTCACACAAAAGAAGAATATCCGCCTTTTAAAGCTTGACGGCATTGAAAAAAAGCAGCCCGAGGGCGCTTTCGACTGCAAAAAGGTCAGCGGAGGCTTGCTTGTACAGGATATAGACAATAAGCTGCTAGGCGACGACCTTACCGTTGTCACGGACAGAAAGCCTACCGAAAAGGAGATGGAGGATCTTCTCTTTACATGGAAGATAGTTAAATTTACAAAGAGCAACGGTATTGCCATAGGCAAGGACAAGCAGTCTGTCGGTATAGGACCCGGTCAGGTAAACAGGATATGGGCTACGGAACAGGCTATAGATCACGGCAAAACACAGCTCGGAGAGGAATATGTAAAGGGTGCTGTTCTTGCATCGGACGCATTTTTCCCGTTTGACGATTGTGTGGAGGCAGCCCATAAGGCAGGCATTACGGCTATAATCCAGCCGGGAGGCTCAAAGCGTGACCAAGACAGCATTGATAAGTGCAATAAATACGGCATTGCAATGGTATTTACCGGTATGCGCCATTTCAGACATTGATATAACGGTTAAAGGGGGTGTTGTAAAGCAATACCCCCTTCAGCGTGTCGAAAAAGTCGACACGCTTGCAGGAAATGCACACATTTCCTGCATTTTTTCACAGAGTACAAAGAGATTCGCGCCTCGCTATCGCTTGACACTCCCTCTTTTCCTCGGACGGGCAGAGCTCGTCCTGCGGATTTTAGCCTGCGGCGCTTAAATTACCTTGAAGTGTTTTTTGCAAGTTTAAATTCTTTAAAAATCATTTTTTGAATCTAATTTTAGGTTTTTAGACAGTCTGAAGGGGGTATAAAGCAATACCCCCTTTTTAGGTAAATGTAATAGTGTTTGTTTTACACATTGCGTCGGACTGTTACATGGCTGCCTGCTTTGCGCATAAAGCCCAAATTTGAGTTAGTGCATATATTTTTGCTTTGTTGCCATACCGCCTCTTATATGGCGTTCTGCCTTATTTATTTCAAGCACCTTGCCCGCTTCCTTTGCAAGCGCAGGGTTAATTTTGAGAAGTCTGTCCTTTACATCCTTGTGTACGGTGCTCTTGCTTATGCCAAACCGTCTTGCTGTTTCACGCACGGTAGCCTTGCTTTTTATGATGTACTCCCCCACTTCAACGGCTCTTGCTTCTATATAGGCTTTCATTAAAAGCCCTCCTTAAATGGTTTGCTTACAGTATGTATATGACAGAAAACATAAAAATATTTTTGGCTTTTTGAAATTAAAAAAATTATAAAAAGGGTTGACATTTTTGATATTATCTGATAAAATGATTTTTGTCGCCGATGAAATGCGGCAAAAGCTTAATAATGTGCAGTCGTGGCGGAATTGGCATACGCGCTAGACTAAGGATCTAGTCCGGGTTGACTGGGTACGGGTTCAAGTCCCGTCGACTGCATATGCGCGAGTGGCTCAGTGGTAGAGCATCGCCTTGCCAAGGCGAGGGTCGCGGGTTCGAATCCCGTCTCGCGCTTATTTTAATTTTATAGGGTTGTCGCCAAGCGGTAAGGCACAGGGTTTTGATCCCTGCACTCGCAGGTTCGAATCCTGCCAGCCCTGCTTTTTTAAGTTAATATAGGGCTGTCGCCAAGCGGTAAGGCAACGGATTCTGATTCCGTCATTCGCAGGTTCGAATCCTGCCAGCCTTGTTTTTTAAATTTTGTTGAGGTACAATAGATAGGTAACACGAAAATAAAAAAGCAAGGTTCCACCTTTTATGGTATAATTGAGTTTGTCTGAAAACAAAATACCAAAGGAGAACCTTGCAATACTATGTTATCACAAATAAAGTACTTTCGTCAACGCATGATTAAATATTTAGAAAATCACACTGTAACAGAAACGGCGATCAGATTCAGAGTCAGTCGAAAAACGGTGTATAAGTGGCTTAAACGATATGACGGGACATTGGAGAGCCTTGAAGATCGAAGTCACAAGCCCAAAAACAGTCCCAGATCGCATACCGATGAGGAACTGAAACATATAAAACGCTGCTTAAAAAAGCACAAATGGAAAGACCTTATTTTAGCATTTCAAGAAATGAAAGAAAAGTATGGATATACTCGCAGTTACGGCGGTTTTAAAAGAATTGCTGCAAAGCTCAAGAAAAACAAGCCCACAAAGCTCAAGAAGAAAAGGAAACCTAAGCCATACAAGAGAGCAGACTACATAGGTCAGAAGATACAGATAGATGTTAAATATGTACCAAGTTACTGTGTTGTTAACGGAAAGAAATACTATGAATATATAGCTGTAGACGAGTGTAGCCGTTGGGCATACAGACAGATGTACGATGAACGCAGCACACACAGTTCATACAAATTTTTATTGGCATTGATAAAGGCAGCACCTTTCCAAATAAGAGAGATTCAGACAGATAACGGTTCAGAATTTACAAATGCGTTAAAGAGCACCAAAGGAAGGAAAACCATGTTTGAAAGGGCTCTTGAACAATTTGAGATAAAATACCACAGAATAAGGATAGCAACTCCGCAGCATAACGGAAAGGTTGAAAGACAGAACCGACAAGATGAAGAACGTTTTTATAGAAATATGAGGATGTACAGTTTGGAAGATGGCAGGAAGCAACTTGCAGTGTATCAAAGAAAATCCAATAAATATATTAAAACGTGTTTAAATATGAAAAGTCCCGATCAGGTTGTAGCGGAATATCTCGGAGTAATGTAAATATAATTAAGGCTTTGAGCAGTAAAACTGCTAAAGCCCAAGCCAATTATATCATATAAGAGTTTGTCAAGGTCAGGTAGTATTTTGCTTCGCAAAATCTCCACCTTACCCTTGACAACTTGCTTTGCGAAAAAGTGTAACCAATCATTGACACTTTAACA
>CANQDF010000026.1 GCA_947591605.1 uncultured Clostridia bacterium
GATAAATAAATATCCAAGGAAGAAACTTAACTGGCTTTCTTCTTATGAAGCGGCACTTTTGCTAAATTTACCGTCTTAACTTTGGTGACATTTTATATTGCAATTTACATAATTAAAAAAAGTGTAATTTTTGCTTGACACATGAGCTTTGATATAGTAAAATGTAAATGTTTGGATTGCAGCCGTATATTCTCGTTAGCCCCGAGAATTTTCGGTAATGCTCTTTTCGGACATTTTGGGCGTGCATCCACACAGCTTGAACATATTTGTTATTTACAGTATTTGAGAGGAGATTTCTTATAATGAGAACAACATTTATAGCTAAGCCGGCTGAAATAGAGAGAAAATGGTATGTTGTTGATGCTGCAGATAAGACTCTTGGCCGCCTCGCTTCCGAGGTTGCAAAGGTTCTCCGCGGCAAAAACAAGCCTATCTATACACCACATTGCGATACCGGTGATTATGTAATAGTTATCAATGCAGACAAGATAAAGGTAACAGGCAAAAAGCTTGACCAGAAGCTTTACAGAAAGCACAGCGAGTATGTTGGCGGCTTTAAGGAAACCACACTTAGGGTTATGATGGATAAAAAGCCCGAAGAGGTTATCAAGCATGCTGTCAAGGGTATGCTCCCAAAGAACACCCTCGGCAAGGATATGCTTAAAAAGCTTTTCGTCTATGCCGGCAGTGAGCATAAGCATCAGGCTCAGTCACCTGAAGTTCTTGAAATTAAGTATTGATTGGATAGGAGGATAAATCATGGCAGCAGCTAGATATTACGGTACAGGCAGAAGAAAAAGCTCTGTAGCTAGGGTTTATTTGGTACCCGGCAGCGGTAAAATTACTATTAATAAAAGAGATATTGACGAATACTTTGGTCTTGAAACACTTAAGCTTATTGTAAGACAGCCACTTGAACTTACAAACACAACGGCTAAGTTTGATGTGCTTGTAAATGTTTGCGGCGGCGGTACAACAGGTCAGGCAGGCGCTATACGCCACGGTATCTCAAGGGCTCTCCTTGAGGCTGATGCCGACTTCAGGGCGCCTCTTAAGAAGGCAGGCTTCCTTACAAGAGATCCAAGAATGAAGGAGAGAAAGAAGTACGGCTTGAAGGCAGCTCGCCGTGCGCCACAGTTCTCAAAGAGATAATTATATATGCTCATCAAAACCCCGAAAACAGTTGTTTTCGGGGTTTGCTATATATCTGTAAATTTGCCTCAATACTTTTATACCGTATTCGCATTGACAAAAAGCAAAAATTGGGATATTATAATACTAACGTGGTGTTTTGTACAAACAGTTTAGTTTGATTAGACAAACTATATATTATTTTACATGTCCCGGAGGGAGGGACTCGGATATGGTGCAGAGGCAATTAAGATGCTTGTTTGCTTTATTTATAACATTTACGGTGCTGTTTTGCGGTGCCGCTCCGCAGGCGTTTGCAGAGGACGGGCACAGCGTCCCCTCATTTACAGAGGAGGAACAGAATTATATATCCGAACACGGTTCTATTAAGGTGGGCTATGTTCAGGATCGCATACCTATTTCCTTTAAGGGGGAAAACGGAGAGCTTGAGGGTGTATCACGTTATATTTTTGACCGTGTGAGCGAGCTCAGCGGTCTTAAGTTTGATTATGTTGCGCTCCCCGGCGGCGATGTTACATACGATTATCTGACTAGTGAAGGATTTGAGCTTGTTACCAGCGTTGAATATAACGAGGAGAACAAAAAGGCAAGGGGCATACTTATAAGCGACCCGTATTTTTCAAGCCGAAAGGTAATAGTGGCTAGGGAGGATACCGAGTTCAGATATGACAGAAACCTTAAGGTGGCGGTTTCCACGGGTTCACAGACGCTTAAAAAGGTGCTTGCCAAAGCCTATCCCAATTTTGTGCTTCAGGATTATCCGTCCATAACGGAATGCTTTGATGCGGTAAACTCGGGTGACGCCGACCTTATGATACAAAATCAGTATGTTGTTGAGTACTGGTTTTCGAGGCCCAAATATGAAAGGCTAAAGGTCATACCCGTTATGGGGCTTGACGACAAGCTTTGCTTTTCCGCTGTTGTAGCAATCGGAGATATGCAGGGTGTTCCGGAGGAGGAAGGACGCCTTCTTATAGATATACTCGATAAGACTATAGCCTGCATATCGGAGGATGAGGCAGGCAGCTACACCATTCAGGCTGTGATGGAAAACCAGTATAAATTTGATGTATCGGACTTTTTTTACCGCTATCGTTATTCGGTAGCTATAATTGCCGTATTTTCCGTTGTAATACTTATATTGGCTGTTCTGCTTGTGCGCCAGCGTATCCGTTTTGCGGAGAGCAGGGCGGATGCAAAGGCAAAGGGACAGTTTTTGTCCACTATGAGCCATGAGATACGTACACCTCTGAACGGTCTTATAGGGCTTAACTACCTTATGACGCAAAAGCTGGACGATAAGGAAAAGCTGGCGGAATATCTCAGTCAGTCCTCGGCGGCTGCAAAATATCTTCTGACGCTTGTAAACGATATTCTGGATACCTCAAAACTTCAGGCAGAAAAGCTTGAGCTGCTGATGAATCCCGTAGATATGAAAGCCCTGCTTGACAATGTAAGCTCAATAGTGATAAACGCTATGACGGACAAGGGGCTTACATATACGGTAAACGCCGATATTACATTCCCGTATCTGCTTGGAGATCAGGTGCGTATACAGCAGGTGCTGCTTAATTTGCTGGATAATGCCCGCAAATTTACGCAGGAGGGCGGCAGAGTGGAGATGTCGCTTAAGCAGAAAAAATCGGATGACGGAAAGATTATTACCTCCATTACGGTATCCGATAACGGCAAGGGCATGAGCGATGAGTTCAGGAAACATATATTTGATGTTTTTTCGCAGGAGCTTGATACCGTTTCAAAGGGAAATCAGGGTACCGGGCTGGGGCTTTCCATAAGCCGCAGGCTTGCTCTGCTTATGGGCGGCGACCTCACCGTTGTCAGCAAAAAGGGCGAGGGCAGCGTGTTTACATTTACCTTTGCCGCACAGCTCTCTGAGGCGCCAAAAAACGAGAAGGAGCGCTCGGTCGTATCCTGCGGCGCAAAACCTCATGTGCTTGTTGCCGAGGATAACGAGCTTAACGGAGAGATAATACTTGAGCTGCTTAACAACGGAGGCTTTGAAGCGGAGCTTGCGGAAAACGGCGAGAAGGCTCTGAAAATGTTCTGTGATTCCGAACCGGGCACCTACGATATAATACTCATGGATCTGCTTATGCCTTATATGGACGGTTTTGAAGCAACAAAAGCTATACGTGCGCTTGACAGACCCGATGCCAAGACGGTGCATATATTTGCATGTACGGCAAACTCCTTTACCGAGGAAAGGGACAAGGCAATCAAGTGCGGTATGGATGATTTTATTTCAAAGCCGGTAGACATTGAGGAGCTGTTCAGAAAGCTGAATAAATAAAAACGGACAGGCTAAAGCCTTTTATAAAAATCTATATAAAACAGACAAAAATCCGAAGTTGGCATTGATCCGATCTCCGGATTTTTTTTGCTGCACAAACCTTTTACACATTGTTAATGCCATACGATCCTCCGGCTTAATATTTGGAAACAGATCAAAAAACGCAATGCCGTATTTTTTATATGATTTCTTCAATTATGTCGCAGCCTGCCCTTATTATCTCCTCACAATCCTTGACCCTGCCGCATATATCTCCGCAGTTAAGCGAGTGAAACTTCTCGTTGAAGCGCATAATAAACTCAAGCCGCTTTGCCTTAAGTACGGTTTCGTCGGTGCAGATCATACCGAGAACCATTATACATACCAGTGGTATGCCGCATACGGCGCCTATGCCAAGCCCGCCTGCAAATCCGTCAAGTGCATATGTTATATTGTCCGTTTCCAAACGGTATTTTTCCGAGGCTGCCTGCATTATGCAGCGTGAACAGCTGCTGCCCTGCCTGTAATATCCTATCGCCCTGTCCGAAAGCATAAAATGTTCCTCCCTTCCTTATACATCTTATCCCAAAAGCAGGGGGTTGGTTACTTAAAGTGTGCTTATTCACTTTTTAAGGGCATGGCGCAATATGGTATATAATGCAGCTTTTTATTACAATATTATTAAATATGCGGCATTTTACTTTAAAAAAATTCAAAATCTGCTATAATGTTATCTGCACAGCATTATCTGATTTTTGAAGCGGAGGAAACCGACATGAGGTATTTAAGGGCAATAGCAGCCTTTTTGACGGTACTTGCCCTGTTTACCGCACCCGTTGCGGCAGCAGGCAAATACATAAATATGAAGCTGGAGTATGACGGCAGTGTACACAACTACAGTGCGGAGGAGGTAAGCCTGGTTGTTGACGGCAAAGCCCTTAAGGAGCTGCCTATGCCTCCGATACTTTTTGACGACTACACTCTGGTGCCCGCAAGAGAGGTTTTTGAGGCACTCGGTGCCGATGTAAAGTGGATAAGCGATCTTTATCAGGTGTATATAACCTGCGGCGATGATGTGGTCATGCTTGAGATAGACTCAAAAAAGGCGTATGTAAACGGAGATACGCTTACCATGTCCATAGCTCCAAAGATAATAAACGATAAAACTATGATACCTCTGAGGTTTGTATCCGAGTCCATAGGCATGGAGGTGGGCTGGGACAGCAAAACAAGGGTGGCAAGCATCTCAAAGCTTGCGGTGCAGACTACCGCAGCCACAACTGCGGCGCCCGTGACGACAACCGTGCAGACCACCACGGAAGCAACTACCGAAGCAACCACATCTGCTTTGCAGATACCAAGGCTTGGCACAAGCGACAGCCTTAACGCCTACACCTCGGACGAATATGCCAAAACAAAAATAACCTCGCTTTCCAAGGCGACCGACAGCGAGAGTATGTTTATAGTAAATGCCGAGGGCGAGATAAGCTCGGTAAAGGTGACCTCGATCTCGTCAAATACAGTTGCCGTTGATATTGAAAATGCGGATAATGCAATAAATGCCGCTGCCTACAATGTGGACGACAGCAGGGTGAAAAATGTGGAAATATCACAGCAGTCGGGCACAAGCCCATCTGTAAGACTGCTCTTTAATATGAAGTCGCAGGGGGATTTCAAGCTGTATCTGTCCTCAAACCGCAAAAGGCTGGGCATAAGCGTAGGCACAAACGAGATAAGCAAAATAGAGCTTACCAAGCTTATAGGCGGCGACAGGCTGGTTATACAGGGTAAAAGCGCCCCCTCCGTAAAGACGGTCACCTCCGTTACGGGAGATCTGCTCACAATAGACGTTATGGATGCGGTGCTTGACACCGACAACGGTAAAATAGGCGAGGGCAGAGTAGTGGACGGCGGCACCTATCATCAGCTCAATGCAAACACGGTGCGCATATCGCTTGACCTTAAGGAAAAGGCGGGCTGCACAGCAGATGTAAGGGACAACACCGTTATACTTACCATAGCGACGGGCATCGAGTCAAACTCGGTAAATACCTCGGTCGGCTCGTCGGGCGGCAGTATAAGATATGAGTCACAGACGGGGCTTAGAATACCCGGTGCGGCAGGCACCGTAAATCCGTCTGCCATACTGCACAGCGACAATTACAACGACCTTAACTATGTGCTTACTTTGCCCGTAAATCTCTCTCAGCTTATCTCCGATAGCAGCATAAGCGTAAACGAAAACGGCATAAAAGATATAACCGTTACGGCATCCGGCTCGCAGACTGTTATAAAGCTGAACGAGAGCCGCATAATGGCGGTAAACGTCACCTCATCGGGCGGCGACCTTATTATAAAGCCCGTTATGCCCAAGGAAAAGTACTCCAAGATAGTGGTGCTTGATGCAGGCCACGGCGGCGACGATGTGGGTACGGGTTACAACAACGAAATATACGAAAAGGATCTTACCCTTGCGATGCTCAACAAGACAAAGGCGCTTTTTGATGCAAGCGATATAAAGTGCTATGCAACACGAACTACCGATGTTTATCCTACCTTTGACGACAGGACGGAGCTTGCCGACGAGGGAGATATATTTGTATCCATACACATAAACAGCGCAGGCACAAGCAATACCTCGGCAAGCGGTACGGAAACCTACTGCCAGTACCCCAATAACCCCGGCAACGGGCTTACCAGCTATATTGTTGCGGAGAGGGTGCTAAACAAGCTGCTTGAAAAGCTCGGCACCGTAAACAGAAAGGTAAAAACGGAGGATTTTCGTGTTCTCAGGGAGAGCCATGTACCCGCTACACTTGCGGAAATAGGCTTTATTACAAACGCATCGGATAGGGCGATGATGGCAAGCGAGGACGGACAGAATAAGGTGGCACAGGCTATTTACGAGGCTGTGACAGAACTCTTTGACGAGTATCCCGCTGTAAGATGATAATAAAAAATGATGGGGCTGCCGAATATATGGCAGCCCCATTGACTTTTAAAAATAAGTGAATACCAAACATCAAAAGAAAAATCAGATTATCAAAAATGTTTATAAAAAGTACTTTTCGTAAAATTTCGTTTCTTTTGTTTCGTAAAATCGGTTCGTCGGATATTATTTGAACAATACGGTTAAATAGATCCAATAATCTGGTTTCATCACATGACAGGGAAATACTGCTTGATATGACCTCATTTTGATAATATTTTCTGCTTGCATCAATTTTAGCGTTATTGGCTGCGACGCTCTCTGCAGCATATAATCCTCCGCCTAAACCTGCTATGCTCTGACCTATACCGCCTGCAATGCAGGGATCGATTTTATGGTGCTTCATTGATGCATCATATGCTGCACGATTGTGTATATCACTGGTAAGACTGAGAACATAATTTCTGTAAGCTGTAATAAATTCACTATAAAGACTTTTCAATTTGTCATAAACTTCGGTTTGTTTAGCCGATTCTATGTATGCTTATATATCAAAGCATCTGCCGCATTTTCTCCCCTTCTTTTCATTACCTTCATAATAGTTGACAGCCTCTTTTTCCGTATCAAATATTTTTTTTGTTGGATTCATTCATAATTCGCCCTTGATAACAAGGGTTATCCGCGTCGTGTATAACGCCGGTAGAAATATTCAATAGGTATTTCATTACTTCATCTCCTTAAAATATTAACAAGGATATTTATATTTAAACGATTATGTTATTAACAACTGTAACACATATGTATTCAAATGTCAACATATGTGTTCGTAAAAAGGTCGGAATAAGTATATCATATAATTTGAGGTGGTTTTATGCACGTTCCGGCTTTGGATCCGATAATCGTGGGGGAAGTAATTGCATATTTCAGAAAACAAAAGGGTATATCTCAGGAAGTCCTCAGCGGTCTGTCGGATATAGGCAGGACGCATTTAAGCGCAATAGAGAGAGGCGAGCGAAAACCCACTCTTGAAACTATGTACTGCATATCCGCCGCTCTTGATATAAAAATGAGTGACATAATAAAGGAAATAGAAAACCGCTTGGAAAATAAAAACCGTTAAGGCATTAACATAAAAAACTATTTACATCCGAGCCCTTGACAGCGTTCCGAGCCGGTGATAGAATTGCATAAAACAAAATTACGGAGGCGGTAAAGATGTTACAGGATATAGCACCGCATAAATACTATGTTGCATACGAACGCTGCAAGCCGAGCAAGGGAGATATATTGCTTATCTTCAGGGAGGATACCGTGCTTGTGCGTGAGGAGAGAGGCGTGACGGAGTTTCCCGTATTCGGCGAGGTAAAGGCAGGCACTGAGCCTGTTTTTCTCTTCAGGATAGACGATACAAGGCTGTTTATGGCTTATGCCGTGCCGGGAGCCGATTATGAGGGCTGGCAGTTTGTACGGCAGGAATATTTCAGAAATGCCTACCCTATGTGGAAGGCCTTTGCGGGTGCGGAGGCTATGCGGCTTTATCGCTGGTACGGAGAAAACAGGTTTTGTTCCCGCTGCGGCAAGCCGCTTGTAAGGGGCTCAAGGGAGCGTTCGCTTGTCTGCCTATCCTGCGGCAAGACAATATATCCGTCCATAGCGCCCTGCGTTATTGTTGCGCTTACGGACGGCGACCGTCTGCTGCTTACAAGGTACAGCAAAAAGCACAGCAAATACAACTGTTATGCTCTTGTTGCAGGCTATACCGAGATAGGAGAAACCTTTGAGGATACCGTGCGGCGTGAGGTAATGGAGGAGGTAGGGCTTAAAGTTAAAAATATAACATACTACAAAAATCAGCCATGGCCGTTTACCGACACCATACTTATGGGCTTTTTTGCCGAGCTGGACGGCAGTAGCGTTATAAAGCGTGACGAGGACGAGCTGTCCGAGGCGGTATGGCTGGAGCGCGGTGATATACCGGAGTGCGGCTCGGAAATAAGCCTTACAAACGAAATGATAGAAAAATTCCGCTGCGGCAAATAGGCTCTTAAAGGTCGGTAAGCTGTCCTATAAAAAATGTATGTATTTATTTGTTGTCATTTTGTATAAAAATATATAAGCATTATTGTAAAAAATTAACGAATATCAAAATAATACTATAATTGTTATTGCATTTTGTCTATATGTGTGTTATTATATTAACAAGTAAGGGGAACCTCTTATGTCGGGTTTGCCATTCAAGGGGGGATCGGCAGATTCGGCGGTTGTAATGCGGCTTGGGGGAGTCGCTTAGCTTTAATTTTCTCTTTAAGAAACGTGCTGTAGGGGGCACGTTTCTTTTTTTGTTCGGTCGGGATAAACCGAAAACCGTTATTTTTGCACAGACAAATTTTTTACAGTTGTCTATTTTGTATTTATATGTTAGAATATAATAAAATTGGGCTGTTATTGTATATGTGCGGCTGAAATTTTTTGACGCATAATACATGCCTGTGATGGAATATATATTAACCTATCCTCTTTAAGAACGGGAGGTCGGTTTTTGGATATGGAGGATATAAAAATGGATAAGGATTATCTTGAACAGCTTATTCTGTTGTCAAAGCTTAAATTTGAGTATCTTAATTTTGATGCGGTCTTTTCGGACGAAACCGAAGCCTACAGAAGGCCTCTTGCGCCTCGCAGGGGTGAAAGAGTCACCGTAAGGCTCAGAACAGCCGCCGCAAACACCGACGGGGCGTATATTTGCTTTGATGACAAACAGGTGCCTATGTCTGTTGCTGTTTCTACCGAGGCTTTTGACTACTACAGTGTGGATATTATCTGCCCCGATGAGCCTGTCTTTTATTATTTTAAAATAGTAAAGGATGACAGGGAGTATTTCTACAATAAAAACGGGGTCTGCAAGGATGTAATTGCGGATTTCAATTTCAGCCTGCTGCCGGATTTCAGTACGCCTCACTGGGCAAAGGGCGCCGTTATGTATCAGATCTTTGTGGATCGTTTTTACAACGGGGACAAAAGCAACGATGTGACGGATAACGAGTATGTTTATCTCGGGCTTAAGGCAAAAAACGTTAAAAAATGGAACACCCCGATCGAAAATATGGATGTATGCAATTTTTACGGCGGAGATCTGCAGGGCGTTATAGACAAGCTGGATTATTTGCAGGAGCTTGGCATAGACTGCATATATCTTAATCCTGTTTTTGTTTCGCCCAGTACCCATAAGTACGATATACAGGACTATGACTATATAGACCCTCATTTCGGCGTTATAGTAAATGACGGCGGTGAGCCCGTGGATGAGGAAGCGGTAGACAATTCGGAGGCAAGCAAGTATATAAAACGCACCTGCGATAAGGAAAACCTTGAAATGAGCAACGCACTTTTTGCCTCTCTTGTAGAGCAGGCGCACAAAAGGGGCATAAGGATAATACTTGACGGTGTTTTCAACCACTGCGGCGCATTCAACAAGTGGCTTGACCGTGAGGGCTTTTATGAAAATGCGGGCTATGAAAAGGGAGCCTATAAGCATGAGGACAGCATTTACAGGAGCTATTTCAAATGGAACGAGGACGGCTGCTACGATGGCTGGTGGGGTCATGACAATCACCCAAAGCTCAACTTTGAGGAGTCCGAGGAGCTGTATAACTATATAATAAATATAGGTAAAAAATGGGTATCCCCTCCATATAACTGTGACGGCTGGAGGCTTGACGTGGCGGCAGACCTGGGTATGAGCCCTGAGTTTAACCATAAATTCTGGCACGATTTCAGAAAAGCTGTAAAGAGCGCCAACCCAAAGGCTATAATACTTGCCGAGCACTATGGCGACCCAAAGCCCTGGCTTATGGGCGACCAATGGGATACCGTTATGAATTACGATGCCTTTATGGAGCCTCTTACCTGGTTTTTTACCGGTATGGAAAAGCACAGCGAGAGTGAGGATAACGGCAAGTACAACAATTCAGCTGCGTTTGAGGGAGCAATGCGGTATTATTCGTCAAGGTTTTCATACGAAAGCCTGAGCGTTGCCATGAACGAGCTTTCAAATCACGATCATTCACGCTTTCTTACAAGGACAAACAGATCCGTGGGCAGACTGCATACTGCGGGTGCCCAAAAGGCTGACGAAAACGTGGATAAGGCTGTTATGAAGCAGGCAATAACCATGCAGATGACATGGGTAGGTGCGCCGACCATATACTACGGTGATGAAGCGGGGCTTACGGGCTGGACTGATCCGGACAACAGACGTCCCTTCCCTTGGGGCAGGGAGGACAGGGATATATTTGAATACTACAAGGCTATGATATCCCTGCACAAAAAGTACGGATGCATTGCCACGGGCTCGCTCGATTACCTGCATATGGATTACGGCCTTATTTGCTACGGCAGATGGAATGCGGACGAAAAGCTTGCTGTTATAATGAACAATACAGACAATATATATACGGTCAATGTACCTGTGTGGAGGCTTGAAATGCTCAGCGGAGCAAGAATGTATAAAATAATGGAGTCCGCCTCGGAGGGCTTTGATGCTGAACCGGAGGAGTATACGGTTCGTGACGGAGTTGTGTGTATAGATGTGAAGCCCAAAACATCGGTAGTGCTTGCAAACGTGATAAAATGATTTTAAAAAATATGTACGGTATATATAAAAAACATGTATAAATATGCAAGAAAAAATACCCAAATGTTTGTCTTACATTTAAAAACTATATGGAATATAATAACGGCGGACAGTATTATATGCTGTCTGCCGAGTATTAAACAGGGTTTTGGTATTTTTGTGGCAAATTAAAAAAAGTATGTTAAAATTAACTAAAATAAGGCTGTGCCATGGTAACGGCACCGTGTATACAGGAGGGATATTATGTCATTCAGAGTAGGGTTGGGTTATGATGTACACAAGCTTACAGAAAACAGAAAGCTTATTATAGGCGGTGTTGATATACCGTATGAAAAGGGGCTTCTGGGACATTCGGATGCGGATGTGCTTATACACGCCATTATGGACGCTTTGCTCGGAGCATGCAAGCTGGGGGATATAGGGCAGCATTTTCCCGATACGGACCCTAAGTACAAGGGTATATCAAGCATTGAGCTGCTTAAAAACGTTGCTTCTCTGCTTGCGGATAACGGATACGAGGTGGTAAATGCGGACTCGATAATAGTTGCCCAAAAGCCTAAAATGATGCCGCATATACCGCAGATGGAGAAAAACATAGCAGCGGCACTCGGCGTAGATATTGACAGGATAAATGTAAAGGCCACCACCGAGGAGGGGCTGGGCTTTACGGGCAGAGGTGAAGGCATAGCCGCAAAGGCGGTATGTATGGTAGAAAAGAAATAATAAAAAACCGTACTGACCCCAAGGAGCCTATTTTTGATCGGATTACAGGGGTAGGAACCGCATTTTGTCTGTTCCGTAAGGATAATGCAAAAGTACGTTTAAAATATATATTAATAAAAGCTTATCAAAGGTACCCATGATGCCGTTTTTGCGGCGGAGGGTATCTTTTTTTGTTTTGCGGACGGGAAAGGGTTGTTGTCTTTTAAGTCATATTTGACTATGCGGCAGCATATAATTTCAATATCACAAAGGAGGATGACATATGCAATTTACGGATCTAATAAACGGATACCTTTCCAAGGGTCTGGCGGAACAGCTTAAAAATGCCGATAAGCAAATTTTATCGGAGGCGGAGGAAATACGTATCAGGGTAGGACGCCCGATATATATACGGAGTAAAAATGTAAATACAGCCGTTGGTCTTAAAGGCACGGACAAGCCCTACATACCGACTGCGGAGGATATATGCACATCACTTGCAAAAATGAGCAATTACTCGGCATATGCCTTTAATGATGAGATAAAAAGGGGATACATCACACTGCCAGGAGGATACAGAGTAGGCATTTGCGGCAGCACCGTATATAACGCAGATGAAATTTCTACAATTAAAGACATATCATCGCTTAATATAAGGATAAGCCGTGAAATAACCGGCTGTGCGGATAATGTATTAAAGTATATTTGCAAGGACGGAATATTTTACAATACCCTTATTGTATCTCCTCCTTCATGCGGCAAAACGACCCTGCTGAGGGATGTTATACGTCAGATAAGCAACAGCGGCAGGCGTATAGGGCTTGTTGATGAAAGGAGCGAAATTGCGGGCACTTATCTCGGACAAGCCCAGAACGATGTCGGCACGCATACGGATATACTTGACGGCTGCAGAAAAACAGACGGTATGTACATGCTCCTGCGCAGCATGGCTCCCGAAATTATAGCTGTTGACGAGATAGGCTCGGAAAAGGAGCTGGAATATATCGGGTATATTGTAAATTCCGGAGTGGGGCTGTTATGTACCGTCCATGCATACGGTATGGAGGAGCTTAACAAAAAGAACGGCTTTGCCGATATTATCAAAAACCGTCTTTTTGAAAGATATGTTGTCTTAAGCTCGCAGCCTGCGGTCGGCACTGTAAGCTTTATTTATGATAAGGAGTTGAACGGGATATGTTTTTAAAAATAACGGGAGCGGTTATGCTCATATGCGGGGGAGGCTGCCTCGGTATGCTCTTCGGCATGAAAAGCGAGCTGCGCAAAAGGGATCTGGAGGAGCTTAAAAGGGCGCTGCTGCTTATGTATTCGGATACGGAGTTTGGGCATTCGTATCTTTCGGATATGTGCGGTAGGGCAGCGAGGATATGTGAACACGGTATAGCCGTTATTTTTTCAGCCTTTACGGAATATCTGCAGGAAAGAAAGTCGGAGGATATTTCCGAAATGTGGACAAAGAGCGTTGAGGAAAGCCTGAGATACAACAATCTTGCTAGGGAGGATGTCAGGGCAGTTTCCGCCATGGGTTCTAGCCTTGGTACAAGCGATATAAACAGGCAGCTGAGGGCTATATCCGAGCTTTTGGGCTACATTGAGCTTAAATGCAGAGATATTGCGCAGATCAGCGGCAAAAATATGAGATTGTATAAAAATACGGGTATACTTTTGGGGATGTTTGCAGTGATACTGTTGTTTTAAAAAACCTTTGGATGAAATAATTATGCTTAAGGAGAAGTTTTATGGATATAGATATCGTTTTCAGGATAGCTGCCGTGGGCATACTTATTGCCGTACTCAATCAGGTGCTTATAAGGGCGGGACGTGAGGAACAGGCAATGATGACCACTCTTGCGGGGCTTGTGGTCGTGCTGTTTTGGGTAATTCAATACATAAGCACGCTTTTTGATACTGTACAGACTATATTTAACCTGTGATCGTTATAGAGGGGTGTGTTTATGGGCGTTATACAAATAGCATCTGCTGCCGTCGTAGCAGCGGTATTTGCGGTATTGCTGAAAAAGGATGCCCCTGTTTTTGCTCTTATGCTCGGTATAGCCGTGAGCCTCATAGCAGTGCTTTCCGTAATGCCTCAGCTTGGCAGTATTGTAAATATAATAAGCGAGATAGGCTCTATGACGGGTGAAGTGGGATATGCCGGTATTTTATTCAAGATAATAGGCATTACATACGTTACGCAGTTTGCAGCCGATATATGCAGGGATGCGGGGGAATCCGCCCTTGCAGGCAGGGTGGTGCTTGCAGGCAAAATACTTACGGCATTTTATGCAATGCCCGTTACTGCGGGCTTGCTGGAGCAGATAAACCTTATGTTTGGGTAAGAGGTGATACAAATGAAATGGTTTTTTGTACTTTCCGCCGTGATGATTATTGTGCTGCTGCACACAGGCACTGTGTCGGGTGCGGAGGTAAGCATAGGCGGTACTCTTGAGGAAACGCAGCTGGGCGAGCTTGAAAATATTGCTGCGGACAAATACGATATAAACCTTAAAGAGCTTATAGGGGATGCAATAAGCGGTAATATGGATTGGGCAGGTCTGGGTGACAAAATACTGTCATTGATGTTTTCGGAGCTTATAAAAAACAGGGAGATAATAAAAAATATTCTGTTTATATGTCTGCTTAACGGCATAATTGTTTCCTTAACGGACGGTGTAATAAAGAGCGGAGCGGAACAAAGCGCATATTTTGCGGCATATGCGGCGATAGCGGGTATGCTTGCGGCAGGCTTTGGTACCTGTGCAAACACGGTCGTATCCGCCGCAGGTGAAATAACGGAGCTTATGAGGGCAGGTATGCCGCTTATACTGTGCATCGTCACGGCAGGCAGCGGAGGCGGAGCAGCCCTTAGCTTTGCGGGTGTATTAAGCATTACTGTAGGCATTATAGATACGCTTATCAAGGATGTTATCATACCGCAGATAACCTTTGCGGTAATGCTTGGTATATTGAATTGCTTGTGGGAGCGTACAATGGTGGGTAAGCTGTCGGAGCTTTTTGCCTTCCTTGCCGTTTGGGAGGTGAGGATATGTGCATTTGTTTTTTTAGGCTGTCTTGGTATAGGCAGAATGGGTGCCGTACCTGCCTCCGCTGCCGTAGGCAAGGGCTTAAAGCTTGCAGTGGGCGCCGTGCCGGTGGTAGGAGGTCTGTTTGAGAACAGTCTGGAATCCGTATCGGTTTTTGTTGGCATGCTGAAGGGCGGAGCCGCCGCAGCAATAGTTATCGTTATTGCCGCCGCAGCATTTACGGGCTTGATAAAGCTTTGCGGCGTAATGCTTATGTACAAGCTTACCGCCGCATTGTGCGAACCTCTCGGCAGCAAAAGGATAACAGAGCTTATCGACTGCGCCGCCGAGGGAATAAAGCTGCTTTTGGGTACATATTTCACCGTAGCCGTTATGTTTGCGGTGGCAGTGTGTGTAATGCTGGGCAGCTTCGGTTAGGAGTGACGCTTATGATGGATATGCTTTCGCAGTACGTCAGGACATTGGCTGTATTTATGATATTTGCATCCGTATGCCAGATAGTTATGCCGGAGGGCAGCTTTAAAGGGGCTATAAGCCTTATAACGGGCATTATGCTTATGCTTATTATTTTAAAGCCGGTAAATGCGGTTTTAAATGCGGATAAAAGTACATGGTTCAATACGGATATCGATATAAACGGATACAATACGGCAGAGGAGATAGTGCAATATGACGAGGCGGGAACCCAAGCGGTGATAGACGGCTTTGAAAACGCCTGCGAACAGCTGCTTTTAAGCAAGCTGGGAGATAAGGCGGACTATGTCGGCGTACATGCGCTTAACGGAAGCGAGGGTGTATATATCGATTCCGTAACGGTCTATACCTCGTCGGGAGATGCGGTCGGCATTGCATCGGCAGGTGCGGAGCTGTGCGGTATAGCCGAGGACAAAGTTACTGTAATAAGTGGGGGGATGGATGAATATAATGAAGCAGATAAGTAAAATATTTATGAATAAAAATATTGCCGTAATACTGTATGCTTTAATTGCCGCAGGCATAGTGCTTATGCTCTTTCCCGGCAGCGGAGATAGGGTATCTGTTGATAAAGCCGACAAGGACGGGGAGGTGACAGAGTTTTATTCCGCAGAGGATATGGAGCGGCGCCTTGAAAGCATATTGAGCATGACAGAAGGCACAGGCAAGGTTAAGGTGATGATTACATATAAAAACAAGGGTAATATAATTGTTGCGGAAAACAAAACCGATGAGGCAAATACAGACAACGGTTCGGAAAAGACCAGCCACAGGAGAGATGTGGTTTTTAACAATGAAAATATGCCCGTAGTGCTTTCGGAGGGCGTGCCGGAAATAGAAGGCGTTGTGATAGTTGCACAGGGCGGCGGAAATATCGAAGTCAAAAACAGCCTTATAGAGGCTGCCGAGGCTTTGCTTGGCGTAGAGCCACACAAAATAGAAGTATTAAAAATGAAAACGGAGGGTCAATAATATGTTTATGTTCAAAAAAAATCAGGTGGTAATTACCGCATTGGTGGTAATGATAGCTGCGGCGGGTTATTTAAACTATATGGACAGTGTGCCGGACGATACCGCAGAGGTAATGCTGGTGGACGGCGACTCGGTGGCGGGTGCGCTGCCCGAGGACAGTGCAGAGGCAATATCACCCGATGACAATATAGAGATAGCTGCCTCTGTCGATACGGCGGAAGCAGAGGGTGCCGGTACGGACGCTGTAGGAGAGGCTGCCGTTGTATCGGATGACGACGGTACCCTTGCCGTAAGCGGAAGCAGCGACGCAGGGACGGCAGTGTTTGTAAACTCGGGTGACGAATCCTCGTACTTTATACAGGCAAAGCTGGAAAGGGAGCAGTCAAGAGCAAAGCAGAAGGATCTGCTTAACGAGATGATAAACAACGAAAAAATAGATACACAGAAAAAAAGCGAGGCGGCAGACCAGATGCTGGAAATACAAAAGCGTATAGAAAAGGAAACCGCCGCCGAGTCAATGATAGAGGCTAAGGGCTTTAAAGAAGTCTATGTAAGGATAGACGACGATACGGTTGATGTTGTGGTGGACAGAAATCAGCTTACCGACAGCGAGGTGGCACAGATAGAGGATATAGTAAAGCGCAAAACGGGCGTTGAGGCAGACAAGATAAGGATATCGCCCCTGAGAGGACAAAACGGCGCCGAAACCACCACAAAATAATATATTGACATAAAAACCTATGAGTTGATATTTTTATCCTGCAAATATCCGGAGCTCGGACTGTGACCGACCCCGGATATTTTTGCATGTAGCTATGCCTTTGCCCTGTTGTCGTAAAAAAACATAACAACGGATGTACCGCAGATTATTATATAGCCTATAAAGCTGTAAATATCGGGTATCTGTGAAAACATAAAAAAGCCGAGCACGGCGGCAAAGATAATGTTTGTGTAATCAAATACGGATATTTCCTTTGCGGGTGCGTATGTATAGGCTGCGGTTATGGCAAACTGACCTCCCGATGCCGCAAGGCCTGCGGCAAGCAGCACTATCAGCTGTGCAAGCGTCATAGGGTGATAGTTAAAAACAAGATACGGCAGCGTTATTATACAGGAGAAGCCCGAAAAGAAGAACACTATTGCAGGCCCCTTGACTCCCTTTTTGCCGAGAGCCCTTACGGCTGTATAGGCTATGCCTGCGCCGATGCCGCCCATAAAGCCTGCAAGAGCAGGGGCAAACTCCGTTATGTCAAGCGTGGGTTTTATTATGAACAGGCTGCCTATAAATGCGGTAATAACACCTATCGACTGTATAATACGAGGTTTTTCCTTTAAAAACAGGTAAGAAAAAATTATGGCTGCAAACGGCGAGAGCTTGTTCAGCATTGAGGCGTCGGCAATATTGAGCCTATCTACCGCATAAAAGTTGCCCAATATGCCTGCGGTGCCTGCAACCGAGCGGAGGATAAGCAGCGTCATATCGTTTTTTTTGTAGTGTATGCCCTCTCCCGAGGCAAGCAGTACCGAGCCTGCAAAAATAAAGGCTATAAAGTTTCTGAAAAAGCTTTTCTGTATCGTGGGCACATCTCCCGCAAGCCTTACCAGCGCATTCATAAGCGCAAAGCAAAATGCGGATATAATTATAAAAACAATGCCCTTTTGTTTATTTGTCATAAAAAACATCCTTTCGTCAAGCTTAAATAATTATAACAGGCTTTTTGTTATTTTACAACACAAAAGGTATGCCCATAGGCCAAAAACTTTGTTGTTACCTTGCCAAAAATTATTGTAATTGTGTAAAAGCTGTGATAAAATAGCCTTACAGACAAGCCCGGACGGGCAAAAAATTATGTGGAGGTTATTATGAGTTACAAAAAGGACTTTATTAAATTTATGTGTGAAGCAGGAGTGCTTACCTTTGGAGAGTTTACGCTTAAAAGCGGCAGAAAGGCGCCTTACTTCATAAATACCGGCAATTACAAAACGGGCGAGCATATTGCCAAGCTGGGTGAGTTTTATGCAAAGTGCATAGAGGAAAACGGTATAGACGCCGATGTGTTTTTCGGCCCCGCATACAAGGGTATCCCGCTTGCTGTGGCTGCCGCAACGGCTTTGTACAACAAAACGGGCAAAAGCGTAAACTACTGCTTTAACCGCAAGGAGGCAAAGGATCACGGCGAGGGAGGCGTGCTTGTTGGGCACAAGCTTTGTGACGGCGACAAGGTGGCTGTTATAGAGGACGTTATAACCGCAGGCACCGCAATAAGGGAAACTCTGCCCATACTTAAGGCTGCTGCCGATGTTGAGGTAAGCGCCGTTGTTATCTCCGTTGACAGGATGGAAAAGGGCAAGGGCGACAAGAGCGCCGTGCAGGAGGTTTACGATGAGTTTGGCATAAGGGTATACCCCATAGTTACGGTGTGCGATATAATAGACTGCATAGAGGACGGTACCATAGGCTTCGGTCAATACCTCGATGCCATGAAGGAATACCGCAGTACATACGGTATATAATTACATTAATATTACAATTTCGTTATAATATTGATAATAAAAATACAATATGTTATAATTTGACCAAGGAAAAACATAAAAGAAAGGATGATTTTATGCGTCGAATTATCGGGATCATTATGACTTTTGTTATGACGTTGGGATGTATGACATTTGCTTCTCCTGCTGCGGTATCCGCTGTGGAAATTATACCCGTTTATTTAAACGGCGAGCAGATAGTTTTTGACAGCAATGATGCGCAGCCGCAGATATTCAGCCAGCGTACATATGTACCTATAAGAAAAACCGCCGAGTCGCTCGGTCTTACCATCGACTGGAACTCAAAGACGGAAACGCTTACATTTACCCGTGAGGGAGTGACGATAGCACATACCATGCGCTCGGATATCGTTTATGTAAACGGCGATCCAAAAAGGTTTGATACAAAATCCATAAACAAAAACAACAGGACTCTTATGCCTGTAAGGATGCTTGCCGAATCAATAGGCTCCGATGTTCAGTGGGATAATGACAAAAGATGCGTATATATAACTACCGAAACACCAAAGATAAAATCCGCATCCGCTTCGCAGACGGTCATATCCTCGGGTACGGAGATAACCCTTAATGCGGTTGCTGCCGGCACATCGTCGGTAAAGTTTGTGGATTCCGATACAAAGTCGGTTGTTGCCGAGGTCGCACAGTACACGGAGGCAGCCGACGGCACACGCACCTTCAGCTGTAAGGTGACACCTCAGAATACCGCAAGCGACAGCGTTATAAAAACCTATTATATCTATCCGGGCAGTACAGGCGGCGGTTATATAGAGTCGCTTGACAGCAGCGGCAAGGTATCCGTAATGGTTTCCGGCGCAAATGCCACAACAACTACTGAATCCACTACGGAAACCACCACCAAGGAAAAATCCCAAAAAGACGATGACAGCCTCGGAGTGCAGGACGATTATGAGTCGAGCCACACAAGGAGCATAAAGATAAACAAGACTGAGGTTGAAATTGACGAATACGTTGAGCTTACCGTCAAGACCGATTCCGAGGTAAACAGGGTCAAGGTAACAAATAACTTCAGCGATAAAAACGCCGTTGTATCCACATATGAAAAGGACGGCAGCGATAGGGAGTTTAAGGTCAAGACCAAGCTTACCAAAAAAGGTACGATAAGGCTGTATGTATACATTTCCACCGATGACGGCGGCTATGAGGACGAATACCAGACAGTCGTTGTAAAGGTATATGACGAGGATGACGACAGCGACAAGGATTACGGCGACCTTGAAATAATAGACGTAATAACGCCAAAGGGCGATGTATACAAGGGTGAAACCGCAAGGGTAATTGTTTACACCAGTACGGATATAAACGAGGTATCCATATATGACAGCGATGACAACAGGATGGCATCGTCTGCATTCACTACAAGAAAGTACTCCAACAAGTATAAGTGGACGCTTGATTTTGAGATGGAAACCGATGATACCGAAAAGTTTACCGTTTATGCGTATAACGATGACGGTGACGATACAAGCGAAACCTTTAAGATAGACGGTGAGAGCTACTCCAAAAATGACCTTGTGCTGCTTAGCGTAGAGCAAAAGACAAAGGACGTTGAGGAGGATGAGGAGTGCAAGCTTGTTGTAAGAACCACTAAATCGGCAGACAGAGTTGTTATAAAGACAGACGGCGGCTCCGAGCTGGCGTCCTCGTCCAGCAGCTCCATGAACGGCAGCGTAAAGGAGTTCAAGGTTACAATAGAGGCAAGGGACGCCGAGGAAGAGTATGTTGCCTATGCCTATGACAGCGATGATGACGTTGATAAAAAAGACTTTATACTTGATGTTAACGAAACGGAGCATCCCGAGATACTTTCGGTAGATCTTTCGGATACATCGGTTTATGAGGATGACAAGGTAGAGGTAACGGTACACACCAACAAGGCGGTCGAAAAGGTATCCATTGAGGACGCATCCGGTGACAGGATGGACAGAACTACCAAATATGACCGTGAAAGGGACGATGAATATATTTGGGAGCTTGACTTTGATGCCGAAAAGACGGGCAGCAGAGTTACCTATTATGTCATTGCTGAGGGTGAAGACAGTGACGATACCGATGAATACGACTTTAAGATAAAGGTTGAAAAGGATTGATAAGGACTTAATTTAAGACTTATACATGTCTGAAAAATCTATACACTGCGGAGGTGTTGCAAAAGCAACACCTCCGTCAGCGTGTCGAAAAAGTCGACACGCTTGCAGGAAATGCTTACATTTACGAGGAACAAACGAGGGTACCTCGTTTGCTTACGGGGTACCCCCGCAAGTTCCGCTGCCTGCATTTTTTTACAGAGTATAAAGAGATTCGCGCCTCGCTATCGCTCGACACTCCCTCTTTTCCTCGGACGAAAAGCACTTTTGGCTATGACAAAAGCCGCCCTGCGGGCGTCCGCATTACTTTTTTACGGTGCATAAGCAAAGTTCGTCCCCTTGGTCATGCTAATTTTCCTAAAGGGAAAATTACTCTGACTGAGGATTTTAGCCTGCCTTACGGTATCGCTAAAGCTTAAAGGCTTTACGCTGACGGCGCTTAAGTTACCTTAAAGTGTTTGCAAGTTTAATTTCTTAAAAATTAATTTTTTTAATCTGTTTTTTAGTTTTTTGACAGTCTGTACGCCCCAAAATCATCTGGTTTTGGGGCGTTTACTTTGTATGTATTTTGGCATAGCGGCTGTGGTTTTGCAGGTAATTGACACCCGTGTGTATTTGTTGTATAATTTATAGCTGACAGTTCGCAACCATCCTGTCGTTAAACAAAACTAGGGACTATTAATTTAATAAAGGAGGTGGTAGCCGATGAGTGCTTTCAGGATAGATACCTCAAAAAAGCTTACCGTGTCCGCTATGGTCATGGCGCTTTATGTTGTTGTTATGTATTGTACCTCAAGCTTTGCTTTTGGCGCTGTCCAGGTAAGGATAGCAACCGTGCTTTACTCATTGAGCTGGTATTTCCCTTTTCTTGTTCTACCCCTGGGGCTTGCGAACCTGTTATCCAATATTATTGGCGGTATGGGCCCTGTGGATATGTTCGGGGGCTGCGCTGTGGGAATGATCACCTCGTTTTTGGTATATATACTGCGCAGGTCTAAGCTGCCTTTCTTTGCTGCCGCAGTGCCCATAGTGTTTTGCCCTGGTCTTATAGTGCCTGTATGGCTTACAGGCTTTACGGGGGTACCCTACGGTGCGCTTGCGGTAAACCTTTGCTTGGGTCAGCTTGCGCCTGCCGTACTGGGGGCTTTGGCAATAAAGCTGCTTGATTCAAGGAGAGATATAATATTGTTGTGCGGAGGGGAATATGAGCAGGACTGAAAAAGAAAAATCGGGCATTACACAGCTTGGCGGCAGCACCGTATATCCGTCGGATTATGCGCCTCAGGTGTTGGAAACATTTGTTAATAAGCATAGGGAAAACGACTATTTTGTAAAATTTAACTGTCCGGAGTTTACAAGCCTCTGTCCCATTACGGGGCAGCCCGATTTTGCCGAGATATATATAAGCTATGTGCCGGATGAAAAAATGGTCGAGAGCAAAAGTCTTAAGCTGTATCTTTTCAGCTTTCGCAACCACGGGGATTTTCACGAGGATTGCGTAAATATCATCATGAAGGATCTGATAAAGCTTATGGAGCCGAAATACATAGAGGTATGGGGCAAGTTTACGCCGAGAGGCGGTATATCGATAGACCCTTACTGCAATTACGGCAAAAGCGGCACCGTGTGGGAAAGGGTGGCTTTTGAACGTCTTACCCGACATGACATGTATCCCGAACGGGTAGACAACAGATAAAATATCGGTCAATATTTTTGTAAAATATCTTGAAAAATCCTTCAATTTAATTTACTATATTAATAGAGAAGTTCAAAGGATAAGGAAGCGTAATTTATGAACGATACACAGATACATGGCGGTGATGTCGGCCTTATATCCCGTATGTATAATATACCCGCAGACGAAATAATAAACTTCGGCGGCAATGTAAATCCGCTTGGTCTGCCCGAGGAGGTAAAAACGGCAATAAGGGATAATATAAACGCTGCATGCAGCTATCCCGATGTAACCTATTTGGAGCTGAAAAAAGCCATAGCACGGTATACGGGCGCCGACCCCGACTCTCTTATTGCAGGCAACGGTTCTACGGAGCTTATATCGCTTTTTATTAAAGCGTTAAAGCCGAGGGAGAGCATAATTGTATCCCCTGCGTATTCGGAGTACAAGAGGGAGGCAGAGCTTGCGGGAGGCAGTGTGGTTTTGTTTCCGCTTAAGGAGGAGGAGGGCTTTGTGCTTTCGCTTGAAAGGCTCAAGGCTCTTGTTACCGACAAAACAGACCTTGTTGTGCTGTGCAGCCCCAATAACCCAACGGGCAGCTGTGTGGATACGGATACACTAAGGGAGCTGCTTGACTGCCTTAAGGAGCATAACGCATATCTGATGACGGACGAAACCTACATAGAGTTTGCGGACGATGTAAAAGCGGTTTCCGCAATGCCTCTTACAAACGAGTACACCAACCTTTTTGTTGTGAGGGGCACATCAAAGTTTTTTGCCTGCCCGGGGCTGAGGCTCGGATACGGAGCCTGTGCGGATGCCGCACTTAGGGAAAGGGTATTGGAGATAAAGGATCCATGGTCTGTAAACAGCTATGCAGAGCTTGCGGGCAGGGTCATGTTTCTTGCGGAGGACTTTATTAAAAGGACACGCACACTTATTTTGAGTGAACGCAGCAGGATAGCCGCAGAGCTTAACAAAATCAAAGGCATTAAGCTTTACGATACACAGGCAAATTTTTTCCTTTTCAGGCTTATGAGGGACGATATTACGGCAAACGATATATTTGAAGGATTGATCAAAAAAAGGATCCTTGTGAGGGACTGCTCGTCCTTCCCGTTCCTTGACGGGCATTATATACGCTTTTGTATACGTATGCCGGAGGAAAACGATCTGCTTTTAAATGAATTAAACAAAATTTTACAGTAATAAAGAGGGGGTTTTTAAAATGAACGATCAGGAAAATTACGTAAACACATCTTTCACCATGAAGGAGGCAATAGCAGAGGCGCAGCGCTGCCTTAACTGCAAAAAGCCTATGTGCCGCACAGGCTGTCCTATTGAAAACGAGATACCCGATTTCATACATCAGCTTTCAAAGGGTAACCTCGGCGAGGCGAGGAAGATACTTGCCGAAAAGACAAATCTGCCTGCGGTGTGCGGACGTGTCTGCCCTCATGAAACACAGTGTGAGGGTCACTGTGTGCTTGGCAAAAAGGGCAAGCCCATAAGGGTAGGCAAGCTGGAGCAGTTTGTTGCGGATTTTGACGCAGATATGGGTCTTACCCGTGAAAATATACCGCCCAAAACAAGAGGCAATGTAGCCGTAATAGGTTCGGGCCCCGCAGGCCTTACCGTAGCGGGTGACCTTGCGCATATGGGCTTTAACGTTACCGTTTTTGAGGGCGAGGAGGAGCCGGGCGGCGTTCTGCTCTACGGCATACCGGAGTTCCGTCTGCCAAAGGACGTTGTGCGCCGTGAAACAAAGCGTATTGCCGAGCTTGGCGTAAACTACACCTGCAATACCCGTGTCGGCAGGGATATTACGATAGACCAGCTTTTTGAGCGCGGATATGACGCCATCTTCATAGGTACCGGCACGGCTGTGTCAAAGGAGCTTAATATCCCCGGCAAGGAGCTTAAGGGAGTGTTGCAGTCGCATTATTTCCTGCGTATGGTAGCCCTGCACGAGAGCAACCATATAGACAGGCGTGAGGTGCCCGTGGCAGAGGGCGATACCGTGCTTGTAATAGGTGCGGGCAATGTTGCCATGGACGCATCCCGTACCGCATTGCGCATGGGCGCAAAATCGGTTACGGTGCTTTACAGAGAGGGGCTTGATACCATCAGCGCAGCCCAGGTTGAATACGAGGGCGCCGTTGCGGACGGTACAAAGTTTATGTGGAACACATCTCCCGTTGAATATGTCGGCTCGGACGGAGTGCTTAAGGGTCTTAAAGTAAACTCCGACGGTACGGAGCTTATAATACCATGTGACAAGGTGCTTGTTGCCATAGGCGCAAAGCCTGCAAAGCTTATAGTATCGACCACAAAGGGTATTGAGGTGAGCGACAGCGGTTATGTTATAACCAAGCAGAAGCCTTACGGTATGACCACGCTTAAGGGCGTATTTGCAGGCGGCGACGTTGTGCATCAGCCTGCTACCGTTGTGCTTGCCATGAAAGAGGCAAAAAAGGTGGTTGCAGGTATAGCCGCCTATGTGGATGCCGTTAAGCTGCTGGAGCTTTAACAATACATAACTGGGCAAGGCAAACCGTGCGTAAGGAGGCGGGGTATATATGAAACCGATCGAAAAATTGAACAATTATGATGAAATCTATATCAATCTGTTCGGCAAAAGAAAAAAGGTAAATGTATTTTCGTGCGGCGACAATAAATTTGACGAAAACGGACGTTACAAGCCCGACGGCTTTGCCTTGTCCGAGGAGGAAATTGCCTGTCTTAACTGGTTTATCGAAAACGTAAATATTGAAGATTACAGGCAGGAAATTGCCGACTACTGCAATGATGAGTATGACGCAGTAGGCAGAAAAAAGCGTGTTACCGCAGAAACAGTGGAAAAGGAGATCAAAATTTATTCCATAGCTGTCAATATCAGTAAAATAACACAGTCAAAGGACGGATTTGTATATCCCGAAATATCCTTTTACGGGGATTGCAAATGCGACCCCGAACACGGTATATGTATCGGATTCCGGGACAAAAAGTTTTTGGGGATAGAAGAGCAGGGCTGGACGCTGTAATAAATCAAAATTCGGCTTGCAGGGCAGCTGCGTAAAAGATACAGCGGCATTTTGGGGAATATATGAAAACACATACAATGAATCTGGCTCCCGTCCCTCTCGGTGAAATACGGGCAGGGCGCAAAACAATAGAGCTTAGGCTTTACGACGAAAAGAGAAAAGGAATATCCGTCGGTGATACGATCGTCTTTGTCAATACAAAAGATACAGAGGATACATTGACGGTCACAGTTACGGATATGTTTGTGTTTAAGTCCTTTGCCGAGCTGTATGATAAACTGCCGCTTTTGAAGTGCGGCTATACGGAGGATACCGTAAAAACGGCGTCACCCAATGATATGGAGCTGTATTATACCGCAGCAGAGCAAAGCCGATACGGTGTGGTCGGTATAGAAATAGCGCTGAAATAATTGCTTATATAACGTACAGATCGTTAAATTACAGAGTAACCATATAAAAAAGGCGGTAGAATTGATACCGCCTTTTGTTTTTTTATTCGGCTTTTACTTTTGACCAGAGGTCGGAGAGCATTACCCTCAAGGTTTCGTTGTCGTGGAATATCTCATCGTTTTCATAGCCTGTGCGTGGCAGATACGCCTCGTTATTGTAATACAGACCGTCCTCTCCCGACAGGTCTGCAAGTACCTCGGCATTTGAGGAGGCATAGCCCACTGCCTCGGAGTTGGAATAGGATGGGTCATATGTCAGTATATAGTTTATAAATTCGTTTGCAAGCTCGGGATTTTCGGCATTTTTGGGTATGACCATTGCATCGCTCCACAGGTTGGTGCCCTCGCTTGGAGTAAAGTAGCCCATATCCTCGTTTTCGGAGAGGATATAAGCGGCATCTCCGCTGTATACAACCGCAAGATCCTTGTTGCCGTTTGCCATGGAATCAATCACCTCATCGGTAACATATGAAGGCTCCATTGTTTTGTGCTGCTCCCTGAGCCACTCGTATGCCTCGTTTATTTCGTCTTCGTTTTCGGTATTCATTGAATAGCCAAGTGCCTTGAGCGCCACCATAAAGCTGTCCCTTTCGGAATCATACATATATATATTGCCCTTGTACTTTTCGTTTTTGAGTATGTTGTAGCCCTCCGATTCAAGCTCCTCAAGGGGAACATTGTTTTTGTTGTAAACAATACCTACCGTACCCCAGAAGTATGGCACCGAGTAGGTGTTGTCGGGGTCATAATCGAGATTTTTTACGCCCTCGGCAAGGTTTCCCAGGTTGGTTACCACGCTCTTGTCTATGGGCTGAAGCATATCCTCGTTAAGGAGCCTCTCTATCATATAGTCCGAGGGTACGAGTACATCGTATACATCGCCTGCTTTGAGCTTGGTGTACATAGCCTCGTTTGAGTCAAAGTATTCCGATATAACGTCAACATCGTATTCCTTTTCAAAGTTGGATATAACGTCGTCGCCGATATATTCGCCCCAGTTGTAAAATTTGAGCGTCCTTGAGCTGTATTCGTTATCTCCGGCAGCCGTTTGGGTACCGCCCTCCTCCGAGGGAGAGCCTGATGAGGAGCAGCCTGTTATAAGCAGAAGCGATGTTAAAAATAATGCAGTAAGTTTTTTCATTTTTTTAGATCCTTTCATAGGTATTTTAAGGCGGCAGCGGGTCAGCCGTTATCCGCAGCCGTATCCTTTTTGCCCTTTATTGCGGGCGCTATGTTTGCTGCGACAAGAACTATGGTTATTATCGCTATTATAAGGGTGGAAACCGCATTTATGGTGGGGTTTACCCTCTTTGTCATAGTGTATATCATAATTGATATATTATTTACGCCGTTGCCCGTAACAAAGTACGATATGACAAAATCGTCAAAGCTCATTGTAAAGGCTATGAGCGCACCTGACAAAATGCCCGAGGATATCTGAGGCACTATTACTTTTATAAGTGCCTGTGCGGGCGTACAGCCCAGATCCAATGCGGCATCAAGTATGTTGGGGTCAAGCGAGCGCAGCTTTGGCATTATGCTGAGTATTACAAACGGTATACAAAACATTATGTGCGAAAGCAGCAGTGTAACAAAGCCCTTTTTTATGGCAAGCGAGCTGAAAAACATAAGCAGCCCTATTGCCGTTACTATATCGGGGTTCATTACAGGCAGATCGTTTATCTGCTCCATGACCGCACGCAGCACCTTATTGGAGCGGGATAAGCCTATTGCCGTAAAGGTGCCCGCAATTGTGGAAATTATGGTGGCAAGCACTGCTATCATTATGGTATAGAACACGGCATCCATCAGATCCGAGTTGTTGAACATCTTTTCATACCATTGCAGTGAAAAGCCCGAAAACTTACTTAACGACTTTGAGTCGTTAAACGAAAATATAACGGTATATATTATCGGCAGGTAAAAGAATACCATTGTCAGAGCCAGAACCGTTTTTGAAAAAATGTATCTGTGCTTTTTTTGTTTCATCAGTCAAGCCCTCCTTTTACGGAAAGCTTTTTATCTATGTACCGTGCAATGTACATTGCTATCAGTATTATTACAGCCATCACCATAGATATTGCGCTGCCGAAACCCCATTTGCCGGTGGTAAGGAACTGGTTTTCGATAACGTTGCCTATAAGCATATACTGACCGCCGCCCAGGAGCTTTGGTATAAAAAAGCTTGATACCGCAGGTAAAAACACAAGCGTTATGCCGCTTATTATGCCCGGCAGCGACAAGGGTAGGGTGACCTTGAAAAAGGTTTTTGCCTTGTTTGCGCCCAGGTCTGCGGCTGCCTCCAGATAGCTGGGATCCATTTTGCTTAGTGAGTTGTATATCTGCAATATCATAAACGGTATAAAGTTATATACCATGCCAAGTATCACGGCAAAGCCGGTTTCCAGTATCTTTATCGGTCCTATGCCAAAAAGCCCCAGTATGCTGTTTATAAGACCGTTTTTATCCAGTATGCCCCTCCAGGCATATGTCCTTACAAGCATATTTATCCATGTGGGCAGTGTTATCATAAGCACAGCAGTCACCTGTGAGGCAGGCTTTAGCTTTGCAATAACATATGCCACGGGATAGCCTAACAGTATGCACAATACGGTAGTTATCACGGCTATAAAAATAGAGCGCTCCAATACCTCTATAAACACGGTATCGTTAAAAAAGCTTTTAAAGTTGTCAAGCGTAAAAAGTATGTTGGTTACGCTGTTGCCCTCCTTTGTAAAGGCATATACAACTATCATGAGCATAGGTATAACTATCATTATAAAAGACCATACGACATACGGATACAGCATGCTTCTGAAGCCCCTCATCAGCCGTCAGCCTCCTTCCTCATGATATGCAGGTCGTCGGGGGTGAAAGTAAGACCGACATGGTCGCCTACCTCGTATTTATCCGTTGTGTCTATCTTGTATTCTGCGCCCTTGGTCTTAAATGTTATGGAGTAGGTGCCGGGCGTTATGTTTTCGGGGTCAAAGCTGTATTCAACCTCGGTAATATCTATGCTTTCCGAGCCGTCCTTTGTCCATGCCTGCGCATTTGCCCATGTTTTGAGGTCGGTATCGAGAGCCATGCTCTCCTTAATATCGTCTATGTCCTTAAATATGTTTACGGCGTATATTATCTCGTCATATTCGGTAGCCTCTACCTTGTTTTCATCGGCAACTATTGCCTGAACCGTTTTTGACGTGCCCTGTGCCGTTGAAAAGGTGACATCGTAGCTGCCCTTTTCGGGCAGTATGTTGTACTCAACATTATGTATTGAGATAAGCTCGTCCTCATTGTTGACAGACCATGCCTGTGCATTTGCCATAGCAATTATATCGGCTCTTTCAAGCCCGTCCTCAATATCGCCTATGTCAAGATAAAAATCGTTGGCGGTTATTGCCTCGCCCGCCGACATATTGGTTACGGGCTCCACATCATCCACCTTCATCTGCACCGTTATGTTTGTGCCGGATCTTACGGTAACTATTGTTTCGTAATGCACACCCTTGAACAGCACGGATTTGACTCTGCCGGGTATTTTGCCTTCACCGGCAGGCACTATGTCTATATCCTCGGGTCTTATGACGACATCCACGTTTTCGTCCTTTTCAAAGCCGAAGTCTACGCAGTCAAACAGCCTGCCGTTAAATGCCACCTTGTAATCGTCACGCATTATGCCGTCTATTATATTGCTTTCGCCGATAAAGTTTGCAACATAGCGGTTGACAGGCTCGTTGTATATATCGGTAGGGGTGCCTATCTGCTGTATTTCTCCCGCCTTCATGACCACAATTTTGTCGGACATGGTAAGTGCCTCCTCCTGGTCATGCGTTACAAAAATAAAGGTGATGCCTACTTCCTTTTGTATCTTTTTAAGCTCACGCTGCATTTCCTTGCGCAGTTTGAGATCAAGGGCGCCCAGAGGCTCGTCCAGCAAAAGCACCTTTGGCTCGTTTATAAGCGCACGGGCTATTGCCACCCTCTGCTGCTGACCGCCCGACATTTCCGAAACGCTCCTTTTGCCGTACTCCTCAAGGCCCACAAGCTTAAGCATTCTTTTTACCTTTTGCTCTATAATATCCTTTGGAGTTTTTTTAATTTTAAGACCAAAGGCAATGTTGTCATATACATTGAGATGAGGGAAAAGAGCATATTTCTGAAATACGGTGTTCAGCTCCCTTTTGTGAGGAGGCAGATCGGATATATCCCTGCCGTCAAAAAACACCTCTCCCTCGGTTTGCCTGAGAAAGCCGCCCAGTATCCTCAGCAGGGTGGTTTTGCCGCAGCCGCTGGGGCCGAGCAGCGTAACAAATTCGTTTTCATATATATCAAGGTTTATGCCCTTTAAAACTATCTGACCGTCAAATTCCTTAACGATGTTTTTAAACTGGATAAGCTTGTTCATGTCTATCTCCCTGCAATAGGTTTTAAAAAGTACAGCCTAAAAGACTCTCGGAATAATTCAATATAATAGTTATTATAACTTTTATGACGTATAATTGCAATACAAAATTTACATAATTAAAGGGAGTGTTGCTTTGCAACACTCCCTTCAGACTGTCAAAAAAGCTCAGGAGTACTGGGCTTTTTTACATTTATATGGTATAATTATATTGAGGTGATAATTATGCTGAGCAAGGACAAAAACAAGACAGAACAAGTGATATTATTCAGCATGGAAGACTTTGTGCCAAAGGATCATTTATTGAGAAAGATAGAATCGGCAGTAGATTTTTCTTATCTTTACAATATAGTAGGTGACTTATACTGTCATGATAACGGCAGACCAAGTATAGATCCCGTCGTGCTTTTTAAGATGGTTTTGCTCCAACATCTCTATGGTATTCGTTCATTAAGAAAAACATCCGAAGAAATTTCAATGAATGTTGCCTATCGCTGGTTCTTAGGCTATTCAATGAACGAAACCATACCTCATTTTGCAACTGTAAGTTATAATTTTAAGCATAGATTTACGGAAGAAACGATTGAAAAAGTTTTCAATTGGATATTGTTTGAAATAAATAACAAAGGCTATTTATCACCGGAAGCTGTGTTTATAGACGGTACTCACATAAAAGCGGATGCAAATATCAAAAAGCGAATCAATAAAAATATTCCAAAGGCTGCGAAAGTATATGAAAAACAGCTTATGGAGGAAATAAACGAGGATAGAGAGGAACACGGAAAGAAGCCGTTTGACGGAGGAAAAAAAGATAACGAAGAAACGACTGTGATAGGATCCAAATCCGATCCCGACTGCGGTGTTTTCCACAAGGGAGAGCATAAAATGCAGTTTGCGTATGAGGCCCATACAGCCTGTGATGAACACGGTTATATATTGGGTTGTGTTGTCACGCCCGGAAATATCCACGACAGTATAGCTTTTGATCCGCTGTATGACACAGTTACCGAAAAATTCCCGGAAATAAAGGAAATTGTTGCGGATGCAGCATATAA
>CANQDF010000027.1 GCA_947591605.1 uncultured Clostridia bacterium
TGCTCCTGCGGTACGTTTGGATAACGGTATAAACAATGCCGTAAAAGAAGAACGAACCGATAGAAATATAATAAGCAGTCAGACTTCCGACAATCTTATAAAAGATGACACATTAAATAATGTTGTTACCGACAACAGTCAAAAATCATCGGTCATTGACAATACCCAAAGCTACATAAAAAGCGAGAACGAGCGTACCGAAACCAAGCCGACCTCGGACAAGCCTAAAAAGGCAAGACAAAACCGATATAAGGCAGACCGGAGGAAAACAGACAATTCGGAATATAATGTTGCTCCATCTTCGTCCCAAGTTGGGACGAAGTCGCAAAGTAATGCAGAGGATATTGCACCCGTTACAGATTTTGGTGACGGTATAAACAATATCGTAAAAGCCGAGAGAACAGACAACGGCATTATAGAACGCAGCACCGATATTCCGATAACCGAAAGTCGGTTTGACAATGCCGTTGTTGATGTCAGGAAAAGCGCAGAACTTTCACTTTCCGAAACGGCAGCGGAATATGTCAAATCGGAGAATGTGAGTGAAAGGTCTGCTTTTTCCGAGAGAACACACAAAAAGGCGGTAAAGGATTTAGGCAAAAATGCCGGCAATGCAGTAAATCCGGAACAACAAGCACCTGTTGTTACAGCCGAAGAAAGGCATACACTTTCGGTTAAGGAGGAAAGAGAAATTTCTTCCGTTGTAAATGAAGATGATAAAACAGACGACATACCGATCTACAGCAGAGAAAAAATTGACGTTTTGGATAAAAAGAATATCCCCGAAGCGAAAAGAAGCGGTACAAAGAAAAAAGGCAAAGTAAAAAGTGCCAAAACCGATGAAAGCAACGATAAAGGTATTATATCTTTCGGAAGTCAAGCCGTAAAGGAAAAAATACTGTCATCGGCAGAAAACAGCAATGACAGCGGAAATAAGGCGATAGGTAAAGGAGTAGCTCTGACGTTGGCTGCGGTTGATATTGCCGGAACCTCTGCTCCGCAGTCTGTTCCCCAGAAAAGAAAAATTATAAAGGGAGATATACGGAAGAAACACATCGATAAAACCGCTGTGGCATTAAAAGCCCAAAATCTTGGCATAAAATCAGAATTAAAAAAAGAAATATCAAATACAGTTCTGAAAAATAACGCAAGAATGGATAAGATAATCTTAAATGCTAAATCATCCGTAAAAAATATAATAAAGGGAGAAATTTCGGAATTAGCGGAAAACGATATGGCTTTTGCAACGCTTGATACGGGTATCAGAACGGTTGAAACGGTAACGGCGATAAAAAACGGAACTGTATCGACGGTCAATTCTGTAACTAAGCTTGTAAGGTCACCGAAAAAAACCGTTCAAACCGTTAAAAAGTACAAGGAAAGAGTTAAAAAATTAAAAAAGCTTGCAAGAATGAATAATTCCGCAAAACGTAAAGCGGCAAAAGCAGCGGCAAAAAGAATTACGGGGGAAGCCGTTAGATCCGCAAAAACATTGGGCATAAAGCTTATTGTCGGGGTATGTGGATTTTTACTTGTTTTTATTTTATTATTTGGCGCTGTAATAGCAATAATAAGCTCTTTTACTTGGCAAACATCAAACGATATGGATACAACGGGTTTGCTTAAGTATATATCCGAGTTGGACAGAGAGCAGCAGGAAAAATGGTTTGACAGTGATTATACGCACTTGAAGATCAAAGAAGCGGAATATAAGGATAGTATATCGGACAGAGATACAAAAACATATGATGTAAAGTATTTTCTTGCGATAGATCCTCCGGTGTTATCTCCGGAGAGTATCGATCTAAGCACTGTAACCGATGATGATTGTGAAATAATACAATCGGAATGGTGGGGAAGTGACGGAGCCAAACGTACAAATGTAACAAATGTAGGATACTTTGAAGAGGTTGCAACATCTTCGGATGAGTTTTTGGAGAAGTATAGAATGACGACCGATGATTACAGAGCGGCTCTTGCATATCTTCAGGTCAAAAATGACAATCTGGGATGGTTAGCCTCAACATTCGGTATCATTGGCGATTACCAGCTAAGAACTTTGGCAAATGAGCTTCTTGAAGCTGCATACGGTCGAGAAATACTTACAGCGGTAAAGGAACGAGATGAAGGCGATACTGTATCCCTTACACCGTCTTGGCAAAGTCCCGTTTTGCATTATAAATACAACCCAAACAGTAATAACCTCAAGGAGTATGATTACTTTTATGGTTCAAAGTACAGTATTATTTATCTTATTAAAAACGATATTATACGTTTTGATGATGACGATGATGCCAAAAACAAGGAGATGAAAGAGCAATTTATAAACGTGTACAATTACGGAAATATGTTGGTAGCCAATCTTTCTTTTCCGTTGGAGCTTGCAGATGACGAAAAGCCATCCGATAGGATAGCAAAGCATTTTGGTGAACAGGTTATTCTTAAATATGAACCGCCTGAGCTTGATGATGACGGCGAAGATGTTTACGGAAAAATCAAAAGCGAAAGCGCATATCATTATGCAACCGACCTCCGGGCAGACGATGGAGAACCGATATATGCTCCGATAACGGGATATTGTAAATGCACACAAAGAGAGGGCAGAGCATTTGAGTATGTTATTTCTACATCTTACAATGATACGGGTTTTGACTTCTCCCAAACAGGATACGTTGTAAAAATATCCGGTTCGGGTAACACCTGCGTACCGACAGCTTCACCAAGGGTAGTACAAGCAGGAGAGATAATAGGTTACACTGCATCAAATGTTTCTGTCAATTATAATATACCCGACAAGGATAACGATACCGAAAATGAGGACTTATATGCAAACAGACTTTTTCCTTGTTTTACCGGTACCGACTTTAGGGATATAGATGCAAATGACCAAGATGTACCGCCTGTGGAAAAGCCACATATCCATATGGAGATGTATCACTTGCCTTGTGATTTCAGCGACTATGACAGCATTGAAGAAAATGTACTTGCGCCGGAGCTGTTTTTCGATTATTCAAAGGAAACAACAGATATAGAGCTTGAACCGAGTACAGAACCAACTACATAACAAGGAGGATAATATAATGTCAAATGAAAAGGATAAAACAATTAAGCTGCTTAAAAGCTGCGATGAAAAGATAAAAAAGGCTCAGAGCGATTTGCGTTCTTTGGAAGAAAAAAGAACGGCAATTATCGTAAAGTCGCTTTACAACACAGTGGAAAAATGTGAGATACCTATGGAGGAGGTTGTGGGTATCATACTTGATACACTTGAAAATTTCAAGAAATCAACCGAGGAACAAACCGATTTTGCTGCGGACATTGACAACGAAAACAGCAACGATGAAGAACAGGACACCAAAGAAATATCCGATAAACGGGATAACGTAAAATCGGAATTTATCAATGATAAAATAAGAAATTAAGGAGAAACCGAAAGGAGATGTAACATAATGGGCAAAAAACTTGTAATTGCAGAGAAACCGTCGGTCGCACAGTCAATAGCAAAGGTATTGGGAGTGACCGAAAAGAAAGACGGTTATCTTGAGAATGGCGATTATATCATATCTTGGTGTATAGGTCATCTTGTAGGCTTAGATGAACCGGAAAGTTACGGCGAAGAATACAAAAAATGGGACAAGCTGCCTATAATTCCCGAAAGTTATAATTACAAAGTAAAAGAAAGTACAAAAAAACAATACGAGATTCTCAAAAATCTTATAAATGGCAGCAATGTTGAAAGTCTTGTGTGTGCTACCGATGCAGGACGTGAGGGAGAGCTTATATTCAGGCACGTTTACAATACATTACACTGCCGAAAACCATTCTACAGGCTGTGGATCTCGTCTATGGAAGATACGGCAATAAAACAAGGCTTTGCAGAGCTGAAAAACGGTTCCGATTACGATAATCTGTATAAATCGGCATTGTGCAGAGAAAGGGCGGATTGGCTTGTAGGAATAAATGCCACAAGATTTATCACCACTCTTTACGGCAGCAATAAAGTACTTAGTATAGGCAGAGTGCAAACGCCGACACTTGCAATGATAGTGCAGCGTGACAACGAAATAACAAGCTTCAAAAAGGAAAAATATTACACCGTTGTTATAAGCTGTCCCGATGTCGGTTTTTCGGCTGCAAGCGATAAAATAAATGATTTATCGAAAGCAGAAAAAATAAAGGAAAGCTGCAAAACAGCAACGATTACTTCCGTAAAAAAAGAGGAAACGAAAATAAATCCTCCAAAGCTTTATGACCTTACATCATTACAAAGGCACGCCAACAAGCTATTTGGGTTTACGGCACAACAGACCTTAGAAAGCGTACAGCGACTTTATGACAGTAAGCTTGCCACATATCCAAGGACAGACAGCCAATATCTGACGGAGGATATGGAGGAAAGTGCAAAAAAAATAATCGGTATAATAAAAAGCAAGTTGGAATTTGCCGAAAATATTGCATATGAGCCTGACATAAAGCCGGTTATGAACAATAAAAAAGTATCGGATCACCACGCAATCATACCCACTGTAAGTATTGAAAAAGCTGACTTAAGTAAGCTGACCGATACCGACAAAAAGGTGTTTTATATGATTGCAGCAAGGCTTTTGTCTGCAACATCATCGGTACATACTTATGAAAGTACGTCAGTCAAGCTTGATTGCGGCGGTACAGAGTTCAGTGCCAAAGGCAGGAGCATTGTTAAGCAAGGCTTTAAGACTGTTGAACAGAGGTTTATGTCCTATATTAAGTGCAAGAACGAGGACGAAAAACAAGAGCCCGTCCTTCCTGAATTAAACGAGGGCAACAGTTATAAAATATCTGCCGATATTTCGGAGCATTATACGCAGCCGCCAAAACCGTATACCGAGGATACACTTCTTGCCGCAATGGAACGTGCAGGAAATGATGCCTATGATACCGATGAAGTGGAACGTAAGGGCTTAGGCACTCCTGCTACAAGAGCAGGAATAATAGAAACACTTATAAGCAGAGATTTTATTACAAGAAATAAAAAGCAGCTTCTATCTACCGAAAAAGGTAAAAGCATAATAAAAGCAATACCCGATACTCTTAAATCACCTAAAATGACGGCAGAATGGGAAAATAAACTTGTTCTTATATCAAAGGGACAATTAGACAGCGATGAATTTATGACCGGTATAGCCGATTTTGTCAAAAGTATTATATCCGACACTTCCGCAAGCGAGGATATGAAAAAGGCATTAAACGATAAGGAGATAATAGGTATATGTCCTCGCTGCCATAGCAATATTTATGAGGGAAAACTCAATTTCTACTGCGAAAATAAGGACTGTGAATTTGCTTTATGGAAGAAAAATAAGTTCTGGGAAAGCAAAAAGAAAGAAATAACAAAAGCAGCGGCAAAGACCTTATTATCTAAAGGTAAGGTACATTTTAAAGACTTGTACAGCGAAAAAACGGACAAGACCTACGAAGCAGATATTCTGCTTGATGATACAGGCGGAAAGTATGTAAACTTTAAGCTTGAATTTTCTAAAAAGGATGATAAAAAATGAAATTATTTTTTGTTTTGGCTTTACTCATCTTTTCGACATTTGACGCATTTGCAATGTATTGCTGCTGTATAATGTCGGGACATTCCGAAAGACAAGGAGGACATATATGAATTTAAGCAACTTATTCAAACGTATAGAGGAAAATGGGCTTACATTAAAGCAAGTATCGGAAGATACGGGAGTTTCGGCAGGATTACTCAGCGAATGGAAAAACGGCAACAGAACGCCGTCTGTAGTATCACTTCAAAAGATAGCCGATTATCTTCACTGCTCCCTCGATTACCTGATAGGCAACAGCGATATTCCCAATATTACAAGGAATGTCATAGACATTAACAAGGATATTAGCACTACCCTTAGCTTTGGTGTACTTACACTTGAAAATACATCCGGTGATATTATCAGGATACCGCTTAACGGTACTCAATGTGAGGCTGTAAAAAAGCTTTTGGAGCTTGACGTCAGACTCGTGGGCAGTCGTGAATACGATGTTTACTTGCTCGATGAAGAAAGCCTTAAAGAAAAAATAAACCTGATAAAGGAGATAAATGTTTTAAGTGACCGGAAAAACGGCAAGGCTATTCCAACTGTAACAAAACCGGAGCTTGTAGCCGATTATTTAGGCTGTTCGGTTGACTATTTGATAGGCAGGGAAAAAAGTTACTCTATGAAACTGCCCAAAGGAACCGGAACAGTTTATAAGCTTTCGGGAAACAGAAGAAAGCCGTACATTGTACGCAAGGCAATAGGTTGGGAATTGGACAAAAAGAGCGAAAAGGTCAAACAAAGGTATAAAACCGTGGGCTATGCTGCAACAAGGGAAGAAGGACTTGAAATGCTCAGGAAATACAACGAAAGCCTTAAGGATAATGATAAAAACTAACTTCGTCCCAACTTGGGACGAAAATGCTTTTATTTGAAAGGAATTGATGTATTGGAAAACTTAACAAAAAAAGATATTGCCAAAATACAAAGAAATACAGAGGATGATCAACGATTTATAAATGAAGTAGATGAATACTTAAGAGGAAATTTCCCAACATATAGAACAATCAATGTTTGTAAAGATGCAAATATAATGAAATTGCTGAACTCAAAATCCTGTAAAATAATATTAAAACAAAGTGTGCTTAAAAATGCTTTAGCAAGCAAAAATGAAGGGCATTCGCAACATTCAAGAGGTCACGAATTGGGAGTAGACATAATAAAGGAGTTATCAAAGCAATTACGCAACCCTGTATTGATTTTGAAAGGTACAAAAAACAGGGACAACACAGTTATCTTTGTTACAGAATGCAAGGATAAAAACAACAACCCGGTTATTGTTCCTATTGAATTGGACAGACGAAACGGTCGGGTCAACAAAGTATCATCTATGTATGGACGTACAAATATGGCAGCTTTTTTAGAAAACAATAAGGAAAGAGTAATAGCTGTTAATACAGAAAAAGCAAATACACTGTACAATGACATAGGGTACCAATTACCCAAGTTAAATACAGTAATTTGCTTTGATAATAGTATAGCATACACAACCAAAAATGTCAACTACCCACAAGAAAATAATATAAGGAGCGATGAAAAAATGGAAGAAAACACAATTAAAATTGAGGCGGAAGTAAAAGAAATAATAGATAAAATAAACCAAAAAATTGATGGTTTATTTACTCTGCAGCAGGAGGAAGAGGAGGCTATAAAACAATATCACAGTATTGAGTATAACCCTGCCAAGACGGAACAGATCGCAGAATATGTTATGTTAAATGGCAAAATGCCTGAGAATACCGATTTTGCCATACATAAAGGAAAACCTGTTTTGCTTCAGACATTACTTGATTTTAACTACATTGCCGGAGGAGATGAACAGCAAGGCAATATAAACGATATAGTCGATAAAGCTTTTGCTCAAAATCCCGACATCTATGCAATGTTTGCTGATTTATATCCAAACGAAGCAGACGGGATTATGGCAGCAGAAGAAATAATAAATAGAATAAACCAAAACAGCGAGGGCTCATTTACTTCGCAGCAGGAGGAAGCTATAAAGCAATATCACGGCATTGAGTATAACCCTGCCAAGACGGAACAGATCGCAGAATATGTTATGTTAAAAGGCAAAATGCCTGAGAATACAGATTTTGCCATACATAAAGGAAAACCTGTTTTGCTTCAGTCATTGCTTGATTTTAACTACATTTCCGGAGGAGATGAAAAGCAGGGCAATATAAACGATATAGTTGATAAAGCTTTTGCTCAAAACCCCGACATCTATGTAATGTTTTCCGATTTATATCCAAACGAAGCAGACGGGATTATGGCAGCAGAAGAAATAATAAATAGAATAAACCAAAACAGCGAGGGCTCATTTACTTCGCAGCAGGAGGAAGCTATAAAGCAATATCACGGCATTGAGTATAACCCTGCCAAGACGGAACAGATCGCAGAATATGTTATGTTAAAAGGCAAAATGCCTGAGAATACAGATTTTGCCATACATAAAGGAAAACCTGTTTTGCTTCAGTCATTGCTTGATTTTAACTACATTTCCGGAGGAGATGAAAAGCAGGGCAATATAAACGATATAGTTGATAAAGCTTTTGCTCAAAACCCCGACATCTATGTAATGTTTTCCGATTTATATCCAAACGAAGCAAGCAGGGCTACGGCAGCAGAAACTTTATCAAATGCAAAAACAATGGCACAAGATTTTATTGCAAATGTAGTATCAAGTATGTCTATACCTGAGATACCCGTTGAAATGGAAATCAATCCAAAATTCGGCAGCGTATTTACCGAGAAAAATTTTAAAGAGATAAATGAAGCTGTAAATGGGCTTAGCCAAAAAATAAGAACCGATGAAGATATATCGGCTGAGAATGAAATAGCTGACGTAGAAATTCTTAACGAACAATCTAACGAAAATACGCAAATACAAGAGGAAACGGCAGTTGCAACCGAAGTAACAAATACTATCATAGCACAGCATTATAATGATATTGCACAAGTCAATGCCGATGTTACAAATGATTTGGAAACGGGTGATATATCTGTTTCACAACAGCAGGAGCAAACCGAAAACGATGCCGAACTTTCGGATGACGGTGAAAACGATATAATGCTTGCTTTGCACAAAGCAGCAGACGAAAAGGATGCCAATGCAATGAACATCTTGGGCGTATGCTATATGACGGGTATGAATGTTGCCATAGACGAGGTAAAGGCACTTAACTATTTTAAACAGGCAACAGAGCTTGAAAACGTATCCGCTATGAGAAACTTAGCTATCGTCTTGGAAAACAATGCCGAACCTGATCCTAAGCAAGCGGCGGAGCTTTATTCAAAGGCAGCCGACAATGGCGACAGATTTGCGCAGAATAACTTAGGTGTATGTTATCTTATGGGGGACGGGGTTGAAAAGAATGTCCGTAAAGCGGTACAATACTTTGAAAAAGCCGTAAAATCCGGAGATGATTATGCAATGGTAAATCTTGCGGATTGTTATTCCATAGGTAACGGTGTGCGTAAAAATGACAAAAAAGCCTTTGATCTGTACAAGCAGGCAGCCGATAAGGGTAATATCGCAGGAATAAAGGCTGTAGCCGACAGCTTATATAAAGGCATAGGAACAAAACAGGACTTCTCGGAAGCTATGAAGTTTTATAAAATGGCAGCCGACAGAGGAGATGAGGCTTCAAAGGCTATGTATGAGATGATACAAAGCAAAACATCGGGACAAAAGCACGATATTAAATCCGAAACGACAATAGCGGCATCTAAGGAAAGTACAAAAACCGATAAAAATAATGCCGAAAAAGTAAAGCAACATAAAAACAGAGAAGCAAGATAAGGAGGCATTTAAGTGAAATTGTTTGCTAAAAAGTCTAAAAAGGAACCCGATAAAGACAAGGCGGCAAAGGAATATATTGTTGAGAGTGTTCGGTCTGATTTAGAGCCCGAAAACGCTGTTATTGCTTATATTCTTTTGCAGTCAAAGGATAATAAAATAAGCCTTGCATACAAAGACGGTATAACATATGTATGTTTCAGAAACGAAAAAATATCGGCATTTTTGAAGAATTGGTACGGTATTCTACGGATGCACCAGAAAAAGATGCTGGACACCGAAGTATACAATATGTTTATTACTTCTCAGCTTGCGATAAATCTTCCCGAACAGAATAAGCCGCAGCCTGAACCGGAAAAGAAGAAAAAGCAGGATAGCCCTATTATAGAGGCACCCGATGATGAAGATTTAGAGCCCTACAATGATATATTCAACGACTAAAAGCGGAGCATTTACTGTTCCGCTTTTGCGTGTCGAAAAAGTCGACACGTTTGCAGGAAATGCACACCTTTCCTACAATTTAAAATTCGTCTTCTATATTGAAATCTTCCCGAACGGCACGTTCCAGTAATTCAAGAACGTATCGAGGACACTCTCGTCTTTGTTTTTCACTCTTTGCCTCCCAGTTTTCAACGGTACGGTAAGGTATGTGGTACTTGTAAGCAAAATTAACAATAGACAAGCCTGTCATTTTGCGTATTTCCTGTATAGTCATCGTCATAAAATCACCTCTTGTACATTATACCACTCAATGGGTGTAAAAGCAATAAAAAATAATTTTTTCAAAAAAATATTTTGCCTCTTGACAACACCACTCATTGAGTGGTATAATAAAAACATAGAAAATATTTATAGAGGTGATATTATGGCAAAGGTAATTGCAACAGCAAATCAAAAGGGAGGTGTCGGTAAGACGACTACCGCAATCAACACAGGAATAGGCTTGGCAAGGCTCGGCAAAAAGGTATTGCTTATAGATGCCGATCCGCAGGGGTCATTAACATCGGGCTTGGGTTTTGCTCCACCCGAAAGATTTACATACACCATTACAAATATACTTGCCGATACAGCCGAGGAAAACGGCGTAAAAGATTGTATAATCACCCACGATGAGAATGTAGACCTTATTCCGGCAAACTTAACTCTTGCAAATATGGAGATGGAGCTTTTAAAGGTTATGGGCAGAGAGAATATTTTAAGAAAATATATTTTCTCCCTGTCGGATAAATATGATTATATAATCATTGATTGCAGTCCGTCACTTGGCATTGTTACATTAAATGCTCTGACTGCTGCCGATACCGTTTTGATACCCGTACAGGCGAGCTATTTGCCTGTAATAGGCTTGCAGGAGCTTATAAGAACTGTAAGCAAGGTTAAAAGGCAGCTTAATCCTAAGCTGACATTTGAAGGTATCCTGATAACTATGGTTGACAGGCGAACTTCCTATGCAAAGGAAATAACGGATATGCTGCGTAAAGAATACGGGGAACATATAAGGGTATTCAATGAAACAATACCTCGCAGCATAAAGCAGGAGGAAAGCACAACAGATGGTAAAAGCATATATACATATGCACCTAAGAGCAAGGTGGCGGCGAGCTATGAAGCTTTCGTAAAAGAACTTATAGGATAAAAGGGAGGATATTAAAAATGTTGGTACGTGACAAAAACAGGATATACGAGATAGGTAGTGTCGAGATAAGACAATATTGGGTTAAGGAGAAAAAGATGTTCAAGCCGGAACACGTTCCCTCAGACTCTTACAGTTTGGGATTATATGATATTAAAGGAGCAATACATCATATAATTAAAGCCGGAAACAGTTTGGAACCTGCTGTTTTAACTCTTGATAAAGCCGAAGAAGCAATACAGGAGCTTTTCCAAACAGGCAGACTTGATCTGACAGAATACGGTCTTAGATTTATTTCAGGACAAGGTGTTGACACTGTAGAATAACAGTTAGGTTGATATTATGAGGAGGCACAATAATGAGCAATGCAGCAAAAATCAATTTAAACAGTTTTGACAGTCTTTTCGGAGAACCAACCGCCACGGGTATAGTAGAAATTGCTCTGTCGGAATTGACAGAATTTAATGGACACCCGTTCAAGGTTATTGACGATGAAAAAATGGAAGAGCTGAAAGAAAGTATCTCTGAAAATGGGGTCTTAAACCCTATATTGGTAAGAAAAGATAAAAACGGCAGTTACGAGATAATATCGGGACATCGCAGAAAGCACGCTTGTGAAGCTCTGGGCAAGGATACAATACCTGCCATTGTAAAAGACTTATCGGATGATGAGGCGGCAATATTGATGGTGGACAGTAACATACAACGAGAAGAAATATTGCCATCCGAAAAAGCCTATGCTTATAGAATCAAGCTTGAAGCTATGAAACATCAAGGCAAAGCTTCGTCCCAAGTTGGGACAAAAAGAACGGACGAAATTTTAGCAGAAGAAACAGGAGAAAGCCGTAATCAAATACAGCGGTATATAAGGCTCACATATCTTGTTGCCGATATATTAAATATGGTAGACAATAAAAAGATACCTGTAAACACGGCTGTGGAATTATCGTTTTTGACCGAAGAGCAACAATCTGTTTTGCTTGATGTTATGGCAGCATACGGCAGCGTACCATCAATCAGAGAAGCTGTGGAAATAAAAGAGCTTGGTAAAAAGTATCCCGATATTGGAAACGATGTGAGAGATGCGGAGTACTTTTATGATACGTGTCTGTATATCCTGCAGTCCGAGAAGGCGGAACCGTCAAAGCTTAGCTTCAGCAAAAAATCGTTGAAAGGCTATTTCCCCAAAGATTACAGTATAAGAGATATGGAATGTGTTATAATAAGTCTGCTTGAGAAGTGGGCAGAGGAATATTCCGATATTTAAAAATCAAATATTTTTATTTTTGTAAGCAGTATTGGTTTATGCAAGTCGATAGGCTTGCAATTTCCCTCGGTACTGCTTACTTGTTTTAAGGAGGCAGTACAAAATGAAAAGGGAAGAAAAAATAAAAGATACAATTCAGCTTTATAACAATAAGCTTAGCAATCTGACATCAAGTGTTGAGGCTTGGCAGAGTTTTGTAAAAGCTTCTGCCAAGTTTTATAAGTACAGCTTTGCCGAACAAGTACTTATTACGACACAACGCCCTGATGCAGAGGCTGTAGCGGAGTTTGACTACTGGAGTAAAGTATTTAACCGGCAAATAATCAAACATTCAAAGGGAATACCCATACTTGATACAGATGAAAACGGCAATACCAAACTGCGCTATCTATTTGATGTGGCAGATACATCGGCTACGGAAAGGTCAAGAAAAATAAATATATGGCAGATGAAAAACGAGTACATTAATACGGTGACCGATAACTTAGCAATAAAATATGATGTTAAGGGTTCTGACCTTATGAGCATATGTATTAGCCTTTATGAGAAACAGCTTGCTGTATACGAAAAGGATATACAAGACATCATTGCAGCTAAAGACGGTTCAATGCTTGCAAGCTTACCGGATGAGGATATACGCAACAGTATTTATATGTTGGGTATGACAAGCGTTGTTGAGGCTGTATATGCACGCTGCGGAATGGATGCCGAAATAGATGGTTTTCAATACGGAGGCATAGGGAATTTTAACACTCCCGACCTTATAGTAAGGTTAGGGAGCTTTGTAAGCAGGATAAGCTCAAATATACTGCGTGACATAGAAAGAGAAGTCAGGGCTATCGAAAGGAGCAATAAAAATGAACGAAGTAATGACAAAAATGACAAAAGAGAGCTTAGCGGAAACCTCGGAATGGAATATGAAAATGGAGAAATTTATGGAGCAGACCTTACAAGCTTTGAAAACAGGCAAACTAAAGATAGATTTTACGGATATGGTCAAAACGGGGGAGAACGAGTTTTCACCAAAGTGGATAGAGGAGAACGGTCTGACATACATTCTGGAGGAGGAATATTGCACGTACCTTCCGCTATTGGAGATCCCGGAACAGACGGAGTACGAGTTGGAAATGTGGGGCAAGGAAAGAGCCAATTATCTGAGGAACGAGGACAAAGGGACTTGGGAGTTTATGAGGATGAAGTTTACGCTTCAAAAACATCTGATAGAAACGGAGAAAGCAGCCAATCGAATGGAAGAAAGGCTAATGAGGCAGCTAATGGAGGCAGAGGGAATAACAGAGGAGCTAAAACAGAAAGACCTGATAGAATGGGTACGCCAATACAACAACCTGAAACACAGAGTGTGGGAGATAATTCGAGAGGAACTGATATACGTATAAATGACACTGAAACGGCAGAGGAAGCAAAATCCCCTGCCGTTTCGTCATTACAGATAATCGGTAATACACCATACAGGTATATTTCCAAAAAAACATACAGAAAACTGTCGGATGATATATCGCAAACACTCATAGATATGCTTGCCGATACGGATATTAAATACAGCGGCAAACATAACAATGATGATACCGTAACGTTTACTTTCTCCAAAGACAACATAGAACAAGCAGACAAGCTTATTGCGGCAGCCAAAGAAAACAATAAAAGAGGTTTTGACAGAGATGAAGTCGAGATAGCAAAAAATACCGATCTTGTTGCTTTTCTCTCATCACGAGGTGAACATCTTAAAAAGGTCGGCAGGGAATACACTATGCAGGAACACGACAGTATGAGGATAAACGGTAATCAATTCTATTGGAACAGCCGAAGTGTGGGAGGCAATGCCGTTTCATTCTGTATGGAATACTACGGTATGGACTTTAAGTCAGCCGTTGCCGAGCTTTTAAATTTCAACGGATATAATACAGAACTTCAAAGCGGCAGCATACGACCCACAGCCGTACAAAAAGAACAGTCAAAGATACCCGAAAGCGAGGAAAGGCATAATCCTCTTTTAAATCCTCTTGATGATAAGACAAACAGAGTTTATGCCTATCTGAAAAAAACAAGAGGTATCTCCGGAGATATTGTCAAACGATTCTTAGACGAGGGTATCATCAAGCAAGACATTAAAGGAAATGCGGTATTTCTCACTTTTGATAAAGACAATAACCTTTCCGGAGCTGAGTTGTCGGGAACATTGAGCGATAAGAAGTATAAGAACTCCACCGAAAGGAACGGAAACGGCTTTACAATCAATCCTAAAGGAGATAACAAGCCCGAAAAAGTTATGTTTTTTGAGTCTGCAATAGATGCTCTGAGCCATTATGATATGCACAGAGATACAAACGCTTTGCTTGTATCTATGGCAGGGTTAAAAGATAACGTTGTTCTTAATACTCTTGAAAAATACGGTCTTTCTTATGAAAATGCAATTATCTCTTCCGACAATGACGAGGCAGGCAGAAATTTTGCCGAAAAAATGAAAAACAACTATGGTATTCCGGCTTATTCAATAGTTGATGATGAGATCTACAAAATATGCGGCAGCGAAAAACATAAGGACTGGAACGATTTGCTTAAATCATATAAGGAAAATCTTATTGACAAGAGCAGAGAACTTATCGAAGATTTACCCAAAGAAGATTATCAAAAATCAACCCAAGCTGCCGGAGATGCCCAAAATGAGCAAAAACAGGAAAACGATACAGCAATTCAGATAATCGGCAACACACCATATAAATATGTTCCAAAAAAGACCTACAGGAAATTTGAGAAAGAGCTTGGTTTAAAAATTGCGTATCGGCTTTCTACATTTTCCGACATCAAGTACAGTGGCAAAATAGACGATAATGGTACCCTCACTCTCACCTTTGACGGAAACAGAATTGATGAGGTTGAAAAAATCATCAATTCATTTGAGCCCACAGAAAAAGCAACCGAGGAAAAGGAAGTCCCAACTTCGTCCCAAATTGGGACAAAGTCGGAGACCATAGACTTTCACCAACAAGGAGCCTTTTATGAGGCATACGGAGATAATGCTTTAAAAGCTGCCCCAATATTGGGTTTGCATACAACAACAAAAAACGGAGAGCCAATGGTAGGCATACCTCAACACACCGCAGAGGAATATTTCCAAAAACTGAAAGAAAACGGTTATTCTGTAAATTTATCCGAAGAAACCAAATTAGCTGCCGAAACAAAAGTTACCGAACGAGCCGAAAATAAGTTAGAAGAAAAATCAACTTCGTCCCAAGTTGGGACAAAGTCGGAAACGGACTTTAGTTCTATTGTCAAAAATGCACAAGAACATTATAACCTTCTGTATGAAAATACAGACAATGATAAATTCTTTAGCGAGGCAGTCGCTCAAGGCGAAAAATTTATAAGGGAAAATCCGGAATTTATGACCGGACTTTATAACGTGAGAAAGGATACCTATTCGAGCGATCGGGAAGTTGCTTCACTCGCTTTTGCTCTTGCCGATGTTGGAATGATTGAAAAGTTTACAGACGAAATTTCAAGAACAGAAACTAAGCAAGAGAACAGCCAACGTATTGACCTTATGTCAGACGGCAGCCCTACAGATGACATAATTCCAAAAGTCGATGAAGCTAAAGAAATGACCCTGCTTATATCCAAAGAAAACGAAAACTTTGACGATATAGTAAATAAACTGATGTCGGTAGTTCCCGTAACGAGCGAGCTTGACAAAAGTATTATAGCACCCGTTTATTCGGATAATGTTGATTTCATAACACAAGTACTTGAAGAATACGGAGCAAAATATGAAGTTATTGATAAGCATTATGAGGAATTTAAAGCCGAAACTTCGTCCCAAGTTGGGACAAAGTCGGAAACGGTTGAACAGACTTCCGTTTCCGAACCGCCGAAAAACTTTGTTATAACCGATAATGAACTTGGTTACGGCGGTCAAAAAGAAAAATATCATAGGAACATTGAGGCTATAAAGACTTTATATACCGTTGAAAGAGAAAACAGACAGGCTACACCGCAGGAGCAGAAAATCCTGTCAAAATATGTGGGATGGGGCGGTATAGCAGACGTATTCGATGAAAGAAAAGCAACCTGGGCAAATGAATATCAAGAGCTTAAGGAGTTGCTGCCTACGCCCGAATATAATGCTGCAAGAGCATCCGTCAACAATGCGCACTTTACATCGCCCGTAATAATTAAGGCAATGTATGATGTGCTTAAAAATATGGGATTTAAAGACGGGTATATATTGGAACCGTCACTCGGTATCGGCAACTTCTTCGGTATGCTTCCGAAAGAAATGAACGGGTCAAAGCTTTACGGTGTAGAAATTGACAGCATAACCGGCAGAATAGCCAAGCAGTTATATCCAAATGCACATATACAGATAAAAGGCTTTGAAAAGACAAGTTTTACATCAAATACCTTTGATGTGGCAATAGGTAATGTACCGTTCGGCAATTACAGAGTATACGACAGCAGCTTCAAATCCAACGACCTTATTCACGATTTTTTCTTTAAAAAGTCATTGGATAAGGTTCGCCCCGGTGGTGTAGTTGCTTTTATAACATCAAAGGGTACGTTAGATAAACAAAATACGGCTGTAAGAGAATATCTTGCACAGAGGGCAGACCTTTTAGGTGCTATAAGGCTGCCCAATAACGCATTTAAAGCCAACGCAGGGACAGAAGTAACGTCCGATATTATTTTCCTGCAAAAAAGGGATACTATAAGGGATTTTTCAAAAGAGGAAATGCCCGATTGGGTCAGAACTGCTGTAAATGAAAACGGTATTGAAATGAACAGCTATTTTATAAACAATCCCGATATGGTACTGGGTGAAATGGTTGAAGTAAGCGGTCAATACGGTATGGAATCCACCTGTAAACCGACCGAGGGCAAAGAGCTTTCGGAACTGCTTGAAGAAGCTGTATCAAATATAAAAGGTACAATACCCGAAAATATATACGCAGAGCCGTCAAAAGAAACAAAAACAGACACGCAGAAAAACATATATCCCGAAAACTACCGTAATTTCTGCTACACTGTAATAGACGGCGCTATATATTATAGGGAAAACGATAATATGATACAGCAGAATATTTCGGGAAAGAAAGCGGATATTTTAAAAGGTATGATAGGCATAAGCGAGATACTTCGTGACCTTATTGCCTGTCAAAGAGATAATTATCCCGATGAATACATAAAAAGGCAGCAGGACAAGCTCAACAAAGCATATGATGAATTTACCGAAAAATATGGTTTGATTGCCGATCACAAAGGTTTGTTCAAAACAGATGACAGTTCTCCTCTGCTGTTTTCTCTTGAAAACCTTGATGAAAACGGTAAGCTTTTAAGCAAAGCCGATATTTTCACAAAAAGAACGATAATGGCATATGAGCCTGTTACAAGCGTAGATACCGCAAGTGAAGCATTGGCTGTATCTATATCCGAAAAGGCTTGTGTTGACCTTGACTTTATGTCGGAATTATGTTCCAAGCCAAAAGATGATATAATAAAAGAGCTTGAGGGAGTCATTTTTGAAAATCCGGTAACAAATCAATATGAAACATCTGATGAATATTTGTCCGGCAATGTGAGAAAAAAGCTTGAAACAGCAAAAGAATACGCTGCATTGAACGGCAAGTATGAAGTTAATGTAAAAGCTCTTGAATCGGTACAGCCCGAACCCTTGAGCGCAGCACAAATATCGGTTCAATTGGGGGCATCTTGGGTACCGGTTAAATATTATGAGCAATTTATGTATGAAACCTTTAATACACCTGACAGATGCAAATCGGACTGCATATGGAGAAATAAGGATAAAAATCCGTTTTCAAGCAGTGTCCGTTCCGACAACGAAACTATTACGATAGACTACAATGCCTCGGAGGCGGAATACGGGATAAGCAATAAGACTTCCTTTGCAGCAGACAGAGATAATCTGACGGTGACATCCACATACGGCACAAAAAGACTCAATGCCTATCAGATACTTGAAAGCACACTGAATCAAAAGCCCGTAAAGGTGGTTGATTATGTTGATGACGGTCACGGGAAAAAGGTTGCCGTACCGAACGAAAAAGAAACCCTGCTTGCGCAGGAGAAGCAAAATGAGATAAAGCAAAAATTCACCGAATGGATTTTTGACGACTTTGACAGAACGGAGGAATTATGCAGGATATATAACGAAAAATTCAACTCTGTAAGGTTGAGGGAGTATGACGGCAGTCATCTTAATTTTGTGGGAATGAACCCCGAAATAACGCTGCGTAAACATCAGGTCGATGCAATAGCTCATACCATATACGGCGGAAATACTCTCCTTGCACATACGGTGGGAGCAGGAAAGAGCTTTGAGATGATTGCTTCTGCAATGGAGAGCAAAAGGCTCGGACTATGTTCCAAAAGCCTCATTTGTGTACCGAAACACATAGTAAACCAGTTTGCAAAGGAATTTTTGCAGCTTTATCCCGGAGCAAATATACTTGTTCCCGATGAAAAGGATTTTTCAAAGGCTAATCGACAAAAATTTTGTTCACGAATTGCCACAGGTAATTATGACGCCATTATTTTAAGTCATACACAGCTTGAAAAAATACCTCTGTCGGAGGAAAGGCAAAGAGAATTTATACAAGCCGAAATAGAAAAGCTTACCTATACCATAGGAGAAACCACCAAGGATAACAACAGGGGTTTCACGGTAAAGCAGCTTGAAGGCAATAAAAAGAACCTTGAAGCCCGACTTGAAAAGCTCAATAACAACGAAAAACGAGATACTGTTGTGACTTTTGAGGAATTGGGAGTCGACAGGCTGTATATTGATGAGGCACACGCATTTAAGAACCTTTATTTTACCTCAAAAATGGGGAGAAATGTGTCCGGTATAAATACGTCAAGTATGTCACAAAGAGCAACAGACTTATATATGAAAGTCAGATACTTGGATGAAATAACAGACAGCCGAGGAACGACTTTTGCCACCGGAACACCCGTATTCACACCGTACCCATACCTTAAAACGCTCTATTTAAGCACATTTCAGTGTCACAGGCAAGTCGAGAATATCGGCTTGCCTGTCTTTTTTATGCTCTCGGATATTAAATAGAAAACTTAATTTCAATCCCTGTTTCGTCTGATACATAGACAACATCTATCATTGTTGTAGCTACTTCGTGTTTCTCATGCACTGTAAGGTTATCCCAATTCTTTAAAGGCTCGGTAAGCGGAGATGTATCAATCTGCTTATGCTTTCTTGTCTGATTTCTTAAACTTTCTTCAAGTGCTGCCTTTTTAGCGTGCAGTTCTTTGATACGCTTATTTATGTAATCAAAAAGAATATCATCGGCATTAGCAAGTTTATCCATAAGTTTGCCGATTTCTTCGTCAAGCCTGATTATATCCGCCTTAATGCTTTCGGTCTTGCTGTCGGATTTTGTGCTTTCTTTTTTTGTAATAACAAGCTGTTCAATACGCTCTTTCATAGCTTTAAAAACCACTTCTTCAACATTGTTCGGTCTTGTTTGCAAGCGGAATTTTACACAACCGTTTACTCTGTGAAAACCTTTACAATGATAATATCTCCATTGTATAGTATGGTTTGCATTCCAAGCGTATGAAATTGCAAGAGAGTAACCACAATGAGCGCATTTCGTCAATCCCGTAAGCCAAGAATTAGATGCACTGCCGTTGCGTGGTATTCTTTTGTTATGAGATTTCTTATCCTGTACCGCAAGCCAAGTAGCTGAATCGACAAGTCCCTCGTGATAAGCAACTTTAATAAATTTACTTCCGTCGGGGTTAGTGTGCCAAAACAGACCATGCACCGAATCATACGCATCAATATCGTCTATCATTTCATAGCCAAGTGATAAAAAATATTGATATACATCTTTATCTGCCTTTACATAAAGCGGATTGCGAAGAATTTGCGACACCTGACTTCTGTCAAGATTTCTTTTGACATTATTTTTTGAGGGCAAACGGCAGCTTATGTTATGTTCACGATAATAATTTATAATATCGCTTAACGAAACATTGTTGTGCTGATAAAGGTTATAAGCAATTCTGACCGCCTCTGCCTGTTCAGACGGCACAAGCACCGAGCCTGTTTTGCCGTTGATAGTTCGTCTTTCGGGTACAAATCCATAGTAAACTTTTCCGCCCTGATAAAAGCCTGTTTCTCTTGCCTTTGTGTTGTATGCGTCTGCTACTCTTGCGGCTATCGTTTCACGCTCAAACTCGGCAAAATTCAGAAGATTGTTCCTCATCATTCTTCCCTCTTTTGTAGCCGTATTAAACGGCTCTGTAAGGGAATAAACGCTTATGCCCAAATTGTCAAGTTCGTTTGTGATGTTCAGATATTCACGCATATTTCTGCTGAAACGGTCATACTTCTTAACAATGATACGCTCAATCAATCCCTCTTTCGCATCGGACATCATCTGCATAAATGCAGGGCGATGAATAGCGTCTTTGCCGCTTTTTCCGTCATCGCAATAGATACGATAGTTTTCATTTTCGCCCACATACTTTATACATTCTGCCTTTTGCGCATCTATGGAAAGTGAATTGTTATCCTTGTCTTTGTCGCTGACCGAACGGCGCACATAGATAGCTGTTATCTTATAGTTTGATGTTTTATTTTTAGATTTAGTTCTCATAAAATCGACCTCCAAATTTAATCTTTGTAAAAGCCGATTTTGCATACAAGTACAGTATAACATAATCGGCTTGTATATTCAATATTTTTAAGAAAAATCAGCTTATTTTCTTAAATTTTGTATCCTTATCTGAAGATTTATCGTTTTTGCTCAATAAATCATACAAAGTATTGATTTTCTGCTGTTTAATTACTTCCGAAACATTTTCGGGTAAAGTTATTTTTACTTTAATTTCTTCTGTCATAGATTACTCCTCTCATTTTATACTTTAAATTATGGCGGCATTACTATTTGCCAACCACCTTCTTCCTCTAATTTCTTTTTAAGGTGTTGAATTTCCTTTATGTAGTCAAACTCCTTATCTCGCATCATATGAATGGTTTGTTCTTTTTCTGACAGTTGTTCGTTCAGTTCCTCTATCTTCTCTTTCAACTGTTCTATTATCTCCGCTTTCCGCTTGTTGTCCAGACTCAAATTCAGAACAAAGTCTTTCAAGCTCACGCTTGCTATAATCTCGCTCAATGTTACTGATTGTGGCTGTGACGGCGGCTGTGCTATTTCGTTTAAATTCATTTTCCAATCCCTCCTTTGAAAAATCCTCCTTGAAAGTTTCTGTCAATTTTTTATTTCGTACCTTATGCCCGTCTTTATCGGTAAAAGTGATATATTTTCGTGTATCCCATTTTACAGAAATATTTTGTTCCGATAAAATCGTTAAAAATTCCTCTTTGGTTTTGGCGGATTGCTTTGCCGCAAGAACGGCAAGAGCGACCGACAAAAGCCAACTGTCATATTTGCCCTCTGTCGCTTTTAATATAGCTTTATACGCACCGATATTATAATTAGTAATTTCTCCGTTTCGCTCACATATAGATTTTTTATGCTCGGTCAATATCCTGTCGGATAATTCCTTGAATTTTGCTAAATCTCTTTTTGAGTATCTGAATTTATTGCCGTTCTCAAAGCTGACGGAATTGATGATTATATGCGTATGAATATGGTCTTTATCCTTATGTGTAGCAAAAATTATTTCATAGCCTTTTGCCAATGCCCAGCTTTCCATAAGTTCCTTTGCTATTTGGTGCGCTTCCTCATGTGTTATATTTTCGCCTTTAGGGAAACTCTGAATAAAATGCTTGTACTGTCTGCCTTTGGTCTTTCCCCATAATGCTTTTGTAATTTTCATTTGCGTAACAGCATTGTCGGGTATGCAGTTTATACCGCTGACTAAATTGTATTCCGTCTTGCCGTCTTTTGTTATGTAACGGATTGCATTTGCTATGCTTGCCCTTGAATTGACCGCTTTAATTATTGCCAATTATGACCTCGGTATTTAAAATCTGTTCGCACCATTCCTTGACGGAACAATCTATACGCTTTTTAATATCATCGCTCAATTCAAGTTCAAGAGCCTTACCGTTTAAAAACATCAGCACTTTATGCAAGACAGTGTTCAGAATATCCATTTCACGTTTTAATAAATGATAAGACGGCATTATACCTTGATTGGATTTCTTAGCTATCTGATTTATATTGTTTCCGATCTTGGCAAGTTCGGGAATGAATTTTTTAATGCCGATTGTTGATACAACCTTTGAATTTTGTATCATTCGGCGCAAAAACTCCGCCTGTGTCATTCCCGACTTTTTAACTTTTTCTCGTAAAAGTTCATAATCCTGTTCGTTCAGACGAACGGTTATATTTTTCAATAAAATCCCTCCTCGTTCTATTTTATTTTTTGAAAAATATTTTTACCGAAGCTTGCTTCGGTCACATTGGGTGGTTCGAAGGAGGGTGAAACCCTCCTCGCAAGCTCTGACCGACTGGATTTTGCAGTCGTGTCGGGGAGCTTGCCTTAGCCGACACAAATGAAAAATTTGTGTGAAAAGTGGCTATCCACATTTGGATATGCCGATTTTTCGTTGTGGCGGCTAAGTAAAAATGGGCGGCGATAAACCTTTTTTTACAGGAAGAATAGCAATATACGTTTACCTTCGTAAAGAGAAAGTCTGACCGCCCATTTTCGGAAAAAAGATTTTTCGGAACGGAAAAATCTTTAAAAGGCTGAAAGCCTTTTAGAAAAATCTGTCGGATACAACAGCACCTTTGTTGTGAAATTCCTGTGCCGTTCTGACACCCTGTCGGTCAAGATTTTTCAGAATACCTCTTATGTAACCAATGAAACGCTTGTTCTTTTCAACAGCGATTTTCATACACTCCATAACAAGTGAATAGTCATAGTTGGTCAAAAGCTGTTTGAGTTCGTTGAGTTCATCAGGCTTTGCATAGGCATTGAAATGTGCCTTGTAGTAATCGGTTACTAACGAAAACTTGTCAACAGGTTTTTCCGTTATTTCGGTAACATCTTTTACCGTCTTTTCTGTATCGGCGGTATGAGATTTTGATTCGTTACCGTCAAGAATTATATAGGGTGCTGTTTCGTCTGCGCTTAAAAGCCAATAGTGCTCAACCTTTCTCGGTGTTTTCTTTGCTCTCTCTTTGATAGCCGTCTGAAAATGCTGCTGAACGCTTTTTGATGTGATAACCTTGTTTTTGAAAAACATTTCCTTGTCAAATAAGGAATGCTCTGTTAAAAACGGAACGATCTCCGAAACTTTCTCGAATTTTATGTTAAGGTCGGCAGCTATGATATACTCAAAATCATTATCAACCTTTAAATAAAATCCGTTTCTGTATACCTCGCAAAGCAAGTAGAGATATACCGCTATTCCGTCTGTTCCGAAATTAGCCTTTAGGACTTTGATTTTCTTGTTCGTGAAGAAATCGCAATCCAGTGAAAAATTTTGTAAGCCTTCGCTTATTGTTCTGCTCATATTTAGTTCATCTCCTTTAAAATTTAGTTTGACATTACACAATCGATTGGTATAATAAGAGTATACCAATATTTTTTTCAAAGAAGAATGTTTCGGACTTGCATAGGATTTGCACAATATTTTTGAAAAAATATAAATTCGGGGGAAGTATTGGAGAAAAAATATGAGTTATTGTTGTTTTTCAAGCCTTATGCAGATTATGAAATCGAATATCAAGGCTTATAACTATGAAAATGAGAGTGATTTTCTTGAAAACTATGTTTTTGTTACATTCAATAATCGTTTCGGCGGTATATATAAAAATATAAGCACTGTTTCAAGATGGTTTTCGGGAGAAAATCCGTTATCAAAGGAAATAGGACAGTTTTATAACGAAAATAAAAATAGTCTTTGTGATGATATGAAGATATATGCCGATAACTCGGCAGACTTCTACAAAGCAGTTGATGATATGAGGGAATTGGTTGCTGATGATACCGTTATGTCACAAGGACAGAAAAATGAGTTGCTTTCGCTTTATGATCCGAACAACAGAGAACGTCTTATAAAATTTACTGCGGAAGTATTATATTATGCTATGGGACAAGTACCGCAAAATATAAATTCAAAGTCTGTGCCTGTACAAAATATTATTTTAGGCTGCAAACCGCATAATCCCTGTAAGGCGTTTGTCGGAAGAAAAACGGAAATAGAAACGCTGCATAACTTGTTATCCGAAAACAATGCCGTTTTCGTTGAGGGTATCGGCGGTATTGGTAAAAGCGAATTAGTCAAGAAATATGCCTATATTTACAAGAATGATTATACAAATATAATCAGCTTGAAATATAACGGCAGCTTAAAAGACCTTATAACCGATATAGAATTTGCCGATGATGAAAAATATCCCGATGAGCATAGGAACGATAAATACAGACGGCATTATTCATTTTTAAAGAAATTGAGTGATGATACACTTGTTATCATAGACAATTTTGATGCCACAATAGAGGAAGAAACGCTGTTAGAGCCTTTTTTACAGAACAATTTTAAGGTGCTTTTCACAACAAGACATAAGTTTTCGGAATATCCGACACTTGCTCTTGATGAAATGGACACCGACACTTTGCTTGATTTGGTAAATGAGTTCTATGCCGTATCGGATACAAACAAAACGGTTTTGACTTCAATAATAAAAGCTGTTCATTATCATACATTTTTGACGGAATTATGTGCAAGGCTTTTAAAGAACGGTTTTATAACTCCCTCCGATTTGCTTACAAGTCTTGAAGAAAACAATGTAAATCTTGATAATGAGGAGAAAATTCAAGTAAAAAAAGACGATAAATCAATAAAAACCACATATACAAAGCATATCCGCAAACTGTTTGAATTGCTTGCTCTTACGGATAAACAACAATATATATTGAAAAATATTTGTTTCGTTTCGCCTATCGGAATAAGCGCAAAAAAGTTTGCCGATTGGATAGAGGAAAAGAACGGAAACGATATAAACGATTTGGTCGAATTAGGTTTGATACATACGGAGAACGGCATTTTGAGCGTACATTCAATAATAAAAGATGTGATAACAGAAGAATTGAAACCAAGTGTGAAAAGCTGCGGAACGCTTATAAAAAATATAAAATATGAGTGTCTGCACTACGGCAGCGATACGGCTTATTATAGAAATATAATCGACTTTATCGGCAATATGCTCTCAAAAATATTTGATGATGATACAGATAACTACCTTGATTTAGCTGAAACCGCCTTTTGCTATGCCGAAAAATATAACGAATTGACATTTATGCACAAGGTCATAAATCTGCTTGACTATTACATAAAAAACGATCTGACCGAAAAAACAAGGGATAAGGCTCAATTTTATATGTTCAAAGCGGCATACTGCGTCAAAAAATATGAAAATGAGTTTTCTTCTGCGGTAAACTTCACGAAAAAAGCAATAAATATCGTGGAAGAAAACTATTCCGAAGATTTAACGGCTATGCTCGGCATACTTTACTCGAATATGGGCGAATACCTGTTGTACGAAAATCCAAAGACAAACATTAGGATAAGCATAGGAAACTACAATAAGGCTTTTCGGCTTATGCAGCAAGCCGATATTCTACACACCTATGACGGATTGGCACTTGTAAAACGAATATGTGATGTTTATGTCCTGTCGGGACTCGGACAGCAAGCATTAAAACAGCTTGAATATCTGCAAACCATATTTAAACCCGATACCATTCCGCAAAACTATGAGGAATATACCAATTTGTGCAATAGGAACGGAAATACAACTTTGCTTGAATATGCCGATATTACTAAAACTATTGCCGTTATAAAAGCAAGTGAAAATATGAATTATAATAAGGAATTAAAGGAAGTACAGACTATTTATAATGTAGTTTATGATAACAACACAGAAGAAATGAAAGAACTATCTGCTCAATTACTTGAAATATCTAAAAAACTATAATATTTATTTATAGCTGTAATAAATAATCTTCGGCGAGAAATACACAATAAGAGAAATAATCCACAAAATAGAATATATAAAGCCTTTAAACCATATATTGTATACACTACATAATTTATTTACAAAACATTAACAATATTAAAAAAATATTAAAATAAAATACATTGAAAATCACAAAATTGTATGATACAATAAATAAACTTGTGTTTTAAAAGGATAATATTTCAGCAAATTTGTCGAAAGGCAAAGACGCAAAGTGTATGGTCTACGGCATTAGCTATGATTGCATAACCGCATTTTAAACTATTTTTAGTTTGATGCGGTTTTTTATTTTATGAAAAAGGAGGATTTCACACAAACCTACACAATGTATTTAATATTCTTTTTGAAATAACAAGTAGGGATAGTGTCTAAAATGGCATAAAAAATATAGGAGGACAAAAAAATGAAATTAAAGAAAGCGTTGAGCTTATTTATGATGGGCGTTATGCTCTCATCAAGTATGCCGTTCAATGTTTTTGCCGAAGAAGTAACGACCGATGGAACAATAATATCGGAAGATGTTACAGCAAGCGGCAGTGCATTAACGGTATTAAGCGATGACATTGATGTTGAATTCAATGTTACAGGTCAATGGGATGGCGGATTTAACGGCGAAATTATAATTACGAATGTAAGTGATAAGCTGATAGAAAATTGGCAGATTGAAATGCAGTTTCCACAGGAAATCACAAACATTTGGAATGCAAGTATCTTATCACACGATGATGATGTATACATAATAAAAAATGCAGGCGGCAATAATAATATAAATATTCCTGTTGGCGAAAGTGTATCGTTTGGATTTGGCGGAACATATGAAAATGAAATTATTGAACCTTCAAATATTGAATTGGTCTTGTTTCCCGAATCGGCAAAGAAAAAGAATTATGATATAGAATATCAGGTAATGAGCGATTGGGGAAGTGGTTATACAGCACAGATAACCATTACCAACAACACTAATGCCGCAATGGAAGGCTGGCACTTAAACTTTGATTATTCTCGAAAAATCGAAAGTATATGGAATGCCGTTATTGAATCAAACGAAGATGTTCATTATGATGTTTCCAATGCAGGTTATAATTCTGTAATTCCCGCAAAAGGCAGTATTTCTTTTGGTTTTACGGGTAATGGAGGAAATATAGGCGATGAGCCGCAGAATTATGAACTTATTCTTAACAGTACAACAGACGAAGTGCTTGCACCTGAAATTGTTGTGGATGAGAACAGCTTAGGCAATTATAGAACGGTTGCAGACAATTATATAATTTCTGATGAAATAACAAGTGTAAGCGGTGAGTTGAAAAATAAAAAATCCTTTAAAGAATTCTACTATATCATATCATCACGCAGCGGTGAGGAAATAGAAAGAAAAAACATAGACATAAATTCCGAATGGACTATTGAAGATATTGATTTAAAAAATAAAACTTTAGCCGTTATGGGAATAACAAAAGACGATACAGTCATTTTAAAAATGGTTGTGTATATCGACCCCGAATATGACTACAAAGATAACGATGATGACGGCCTTGTAAATATATTTGAAGACTGCTATAATACAGATAAAGAAAATGAAGATTCAGATGGTGACGGTTTACCTGACGGATATGAAGTATGGTGTTCGAATACCTCGGCTATCTTATACGATACAGATGACAACGGTATTTCAGATGCCGATGAAGACAGTGATAAGGATGGTCTTACAAATCTTGAAGAATATAACAGATCAACATCTCCGTTGTCGGCAGATACAGACGGAGATACTCTCGGCGACGGTGACGAAGTATATAAATACGGTACCGATCCTCTTAATGCAGATACAGACGGAGATACACTTAATGATAATGATGAATTGAAATTATCGTTCGATCCCCTCGATAAAGATACGGATGATAACGGAATAAATGATAATGATGAAGTAATAAAGCAGACTTTTGTTCAGAAAATAGACAATGATGAAAGGAAGGCTGTTACTTCGGTTTCGGTCACTCTTGCCTGCAAAGGTAATATTGAAAACAGTGTCACTGTTGAAGATATGTATAATAAAGACATCTTATCAAGCGGAGTTGTCGGCTTAGTTGGTGTGCCGGTCGAGATACAGTGTGACCAGACATTTGATACAGCAGAAATAAAATTCACTTATGACGAAAGTCAACTTGGTGAAACTTCCGAAGATGACCTTGTTGTTATGTGGTATGATGAGGCTAATAACAAATATGTTCTTTTAGATGAAAGTGTTATAGACAAGGAAAATAATACAGCAAGTTATATTACTACACATTTTTCAACATATTTGTTGGTAGATAAAAAAATTTGGCTTGACGCATGGAGAAGAGATACACCTACTACACCAATAGAAACTTATTACGATATAGCTTTTGTTTTAGACGTATCTGGAAGTATGAACGGTACCAGAATAGATAAGGCCAAAACAGCTATATGTACTTTTATTAACGCTCTTTCGGATAAAGACAGAGGTGCAATAATATCCTTTAATTATAACTCATATCTAGAGACAGGATTAACATACGATAGAAATATCTTGTTAAATGCAGCCGAAAACGCGGCAGAAAAAACGTCATTGAATGGTGCAACTAATACAGATAAGGGACTGTATACCGGTCTAACGGAATTAAAAAATAATAAAATTGATTCGAATCGTAAGCAAATAGCTATTATGATTTGTGACGGAGATGTAAATTATGTGCAAAGTACGATAGATATAGCTAAAAACAATAATATTCCTATTTATACCGTCAATGTAGTTAATTCGAGTAATGGACTTTTGGAGAAAATCGCATCAGAAACAAATGGCGCATATTATTATGCAGCAACTTCAAATGAGCTTGGTACAATATTAGGGGATATACAAAATACTATTGTTTCTGATGATAGCGATGGAGACGGACTTAAAGACAGCTGGGAAACAGGAGGTATGCAAATACCAAATGGTCTTAGGGTATATTCCAATCCTAAAGATCCAGATACAGATAATGATTTGCTGAATGATGGTGCTGAAATGGGACCGTATGATGAAGTAAATGACTATTTTCCAGAGTATCATTCTAATCCTCAAGATCCGGATACAGATGATGATTTACTAAATGACAATGTAGATCCCGCTCCTCGATACCCATTTGATACAAGATTCAAAATTGTGGATAGTTTTGACTATATGCCCAAAATTGATTTTGTTGAAAGACATATAGAAAGAGGAAATAAGTGCTATATTACAAATCCGCCGTCTTTACCGTATAATACTTGTCCATACCTCGAATTAATTGCTTTGGCAGATTTAGGAGAATGTTCTAATAGTTTGCCTATACTTGCAAATATTGTGGACCAGGTTAAGGATAACACTTTATATCCGACAAAAAACTTTTCAAAATTTTTAGATCACTATATAGATAATACTGGATCCACATATTATATAAATTCGAAGGATATGGAACAAATAATATTCTCACAAAATAGAAATATAGAACATTTAGGAAATAATATATATTCAATGCAACAAGCAGCAGAAGAATTATGCTCAAATAACAAAACAATATATATTTCTACAGCAGGAACAAATGATTTTAAAGCAACTTGCTATAAAATGGAAGCTTGTTCACATGCTATCTCTCTTGATAAACCTTATGATAATGTGATTGCACTAGATTGGGGTTATTCAGTAGGTGAATCACTGTGTGGTATGGTTGCCGAGGTAAGTAATAAAGATAATTGTTATTATATGAATTTAAAATACTATTTAATAGATACATATGAATTTCCTGTGCATTGGACAAAGGAAGACGAAGCATCAGATATGGATAATGATGCACACGATTTACATGAACAAGGTCTTGCACGCGAATATAAGATTATTGGGGAATATAATCAAACAATTTCATGGAAAAAAGGTACATTAATAAAACCGAAGCCTTCGGTAACGGTACGCTCTGATGAATATAATAAAAAGCCGATAAGTTAAATATATAAGGAACAATATTATGAAAATAGAACTTATTAATAAACATGGATTGTTTGAAGTTATAAAGGCTATTCTAACAATTGTTTTTATATATTTTACTCTAGGTTATATCTTAGGATATATGCATTCGCCAAAAACAATTAATAAATTCGATAATGAGCAACAGAACACATTAAAAAATATACTATCCGTAAATGGCATTAACTATCAAAACAATATAACAGAAATTAGTTATCAATCTATATTAAAAACTAGATTTTATGTTGTAAAAATAAGCAACAATAGACTTAATAAATTTAAGGAAGATAATCCTAATATTGATTGTTACAAATTTGGTGGTAGATTAGAAGGTTTCCCTGCTGGATTTCATGCTCCGTACGCATATAACGGATTTAGTTGTTATTACTTTTTCGACACCTTATATATATCATTTGCATCAGACACAATTGTTGGAAAAAATATAAGTGATATTTTTTGGGAAATATATGATAAAAATGATAATTCAAAGAAATATTATATTTCATTTTATATATTGTTTATCATATATTTAGGTTGCATGGTTGGATTGGAAAAAACTGAAAAAATCATGAAACATAAAAATAGAAAATAATATGTATTCGTATCACTATTTAATAAAATTAATTTATTAGCTTATTCAATTGTATGATTTTTTACCTCTTTGTTTACTATGAAAATGCATTGTATACGGGAACAGGTGTCAGATATCCGTCCCACACACTTATAATACACTTTCAAACTAAAAAAATATAAAAAGGGAGTCAAAAGTGTGTATGAGGTAACTTCTTATACAGTTCTGTGTCTCAAGCCTAAGAATTTAATATGTATTACGCATAATAAGCGGAGAATAAGACTTTTTACAGTCTATATTCTCCGCTTTTTTTTGTATGCAAAATCGGCTTATAAATCATAGATACTGTGTAATTATGGGAACGGCAATAAGCAACAGTATGACGGAATTATTCACTATGCAGACCTATCTTCAGCGCAACAAGCTTGAAGAACAGGGGTTGCTCCAATTTGATGCTTGGGCATCCTGTTTCGGGGAAGCACAGCAAAGGATGGAGCTTTCACCGGAGGGCTATACTTTAATAGGACAAAAAAATTAACTGTCCTAAATTGAAAAAATACATACGGAAAGGAGGATA
>CANQDF010000028.1 GCA_947591605.1 uncultured Clostridia bacterium
TCTGTTTTTTTGAATAGGATTTTGTTAAAAATAGCCCCTGTTCCTAAAATTGGAATAGGGGTTGTTTGACAGTCTGAGGCTGCGTAACCATAGGTTACGCAGCCTTATCTTTAGATCACATAAACTGCTTTATATAAGAGTGATGTGACGTAATACAGAATTACTCAGCCTCGGTTGTAGCTTCTGTTGTTTCCTCTGTTGAATCAACAGTAGTTTCGTCAGAAGTTTCGCCCTCGCTTGTTTCCTCTGTATCTGCCTCTGTTTCTTCCTCAGCAGCCTCTGCTGCAGCCTCAGCGGCAGCATCCTCAGCCATGTCTAAAACATAGTCATAAACCTTGTCAATAAGAACTGCCATCTGAGCTCTTGTGATGTAAGCCTTAGGCTCCATGTTCACGCCTGTACCTGTAGCAATACCTGCCTCGGTAAGGAATGCAACATATGGCTTAGACCAATCAGAGATAGTAGCTGCATCGGCATACTTGCTGAGTGCAGACTCGTCAGCGCTGATATCTACACCAAGGAACTCGAATGTCTTAGCAACAAGAACCATCATTTCTTCTCTTGTACAGAATCTCTCGGGACCGAATGTACCGTCGCCGTAACCGGAAACAATACCGGACTCATAACCAAGACCTACTGCATTGTAGTAGTACTTGCCTGCGAATACATCTGTAAAGTTGGTTGTAGGTACACCTGTGATACCAAGTGTATTAACTATCATGATTACAAAGTCAGCTCTCTTGCTGTAAGCGTCGGGAGCAAACTGAGTATCGGATACACCGTTGATTATACCAAGCTTAGCAAGCTTGTTGATAGCATCTACAGCCCATGGACGAGATGAAATATCTGTAAAGTTAACGCTGTTCCTTACATTGTTTACAGGAGGAGCGATAACTACATCCTGACCGTTCTTACCGGGTACGGTAAAGCTTACCTGAGCCTTTGTTGTACGCTCGGTTGTATCTTCCTCAACTGTAGGATTCTTAGGCTTGTTGTCAGGGTTTTCGCTGGAAGCCTTGTGTGATGAGCTTCCGCCGCCACCGCCGCCACCTCTTGAAGGTGTCCTCTCAGGAGCTGCTGTTGTAGCCTCTGTGGTAGCTTCTGTTGTAGCTTCTGTTGTTTCAGCTGTTGTAGCTTCTGTTGTAGGCTGTGCCTCTGTAGGCTGAGCCTCTGTAGGAGCTGCTTCTGTTGTTGTTTCGCTGTCTGTTTCTTTTTCTGTTGTTGTTTCCGTTGTTGTTTCTGTTGTTGTGTCGTCTGCCTTAACAGCATCGATCCAGATGTTGCCCTCGAAAGGTACTACCTGGTAAAGTGGTTCGCCCGAATTAGGCTTGAAGCCGTCTGCTGTTGGTGTATGACCTGTATCTACGGTGATCTTTGTATCGCCTGTACCCTTAACCTTGAATACAAGTGTTGCAAAAGATGTCTTCTTGCCTGCTACGTCAGCCATAACAAGCTTACCTGCATCCTTAGCCAGAGAGTAACCTGCGAACTTAACCTTACCGATCTCGGCACATGTTAAGTTACTTACAAGCTTACCCTTGTAATCGTAGTCGATTCCGCCTACGGTTACCTTGTCAGTTGCAGCATAAGTAAGCTTATCTGCATACTTAGCGATCTCTTCCTGGTAGTTGCCGTCGTTCTGCTGGAACTTAAGGTTAATATTGTACTTTATATCGCTTGCATTGAACAGTGGCAGAGTACCAAGTCCGATGTCCGTTACGCTGATATGAGTATCCTTGTCAAATGGTAAAACATCAACCATCTCAACTACTGCAGGATCATATGATACAAAGAATGTGTAGTTGCTTACGCCGATACAATCCTTGTCTGCATCAAGCATAATATCAACATTAAATGTTTCGTCAACAGCCTTGTCAACAACGTTGTGGCCGTCCTGCTGTACAGCTTCCTTAGCCTCGGGATATGCGTTAAGGCCGCCTGCTGGTGGAGCAGGGATAGGAGCTACTGTAGGAGCCTCTGTTGTTTCCTCTGTTGTAGCATCTGTTGTTTCCTCTGTTGTAGCGTCTGTTGTTTCAACTACAGGAGGAACAACTCCGCCCTCTGCCGCAAATGTAATTGACATTACGTTAAGGCTTGTTGTGTTTCCGGGTACAAAGAGATAAGCTGTACCTGCGCCCGATACTTTAATTTCAGCTGTAATGTTTGTCTGGTTGTCGCCAACCTGGAAGGTATGAACCTTGCCGTTTTCTACCAAATAAACAGCACCGCCTGCGAAAGGTGAACCGCTGCCTGCTGCACAGTCAATGGTAACAGTACCTGCTGCAGGGAGTCCGATAGAAAGGTACTTCTCAAGACCTGTCGTATCAAGCTCTGCACCCTCTGCAAGACCTGCATCAACGGTCTTGTTGCCCTTACCTACCTGGATCCACTGCTTATATGTGGTTCCGTTTGCAAAGGTCTTACCTGCATCGCTGCTCTTGATCTCAAAGCCGCCGCCTGCAGAGTAAGCTGTAATGCCCTGCATAACTTCTTCCGATGCGCCGTCACCGCCGTATACACGACCGGCTTCCAGAGCTTCAAAGTCACTCTTGCCTTCGGGAATAGTATTTCCGCTTACAGGATCGTCTGTTGGTTCGTCTACTACAGGTGGAACTCCACCGCTTGCTGTAAATGTAATTGACATTACGTTAAGGCTTGTTGTGTTGCCGGGTACAAAGAGATAAGCTGTACCTGCAGCCGATACTGTAACCTCAGCTGTAATGTTGGTCTTGTTGTCGCCAACCTGGAAGGTATGAACCTTGCCGTTTTCTGCTAAATAAACAGCGCCGCCTGCGAAAGGTGAACCGCTGCCTGCTGCACAGTCAATGCTGACAGTACCTGCCGAAGGTAACTCGATAGAAAGATACTTCTCAAGACCTGTTGTATCAATATCTGCGCCCTCTGCAAGGCCTGCGTCAACGGTCTTGTTGCCCTTACCTACCTGGATCCACTGCTTATATGTGGTTCCGTTGTCAAAAGTTTTGCCGGCATCGCTGGTTTTGATCTCAAAGCCGCCTCCTGCCGAGTAAGCCGTAACACCGGGAACAACTTCTTCCGATGCGCCGTCACCGCCGTAAACACGGCCGGCTTCCAGGCTTTCGAAGTCAATCTTGCCTTCTGAAATAGCTGCATAGGCAACAACTTCATCTGCTGCCACAAACGTAGGGTTTGCTGCAACAGTTGTAAACATCATGCTTGCTGCTAACATCATGCTTACAAATCTTTTTGTTGATTTCTTCAATTTACTTCCTCCTTTTTTATACTTTGGTTAAAAATATTTTATTAAGCGGAAATGTGCATAAAAAATCCCCTAAAAAAATATTCTTTCAATTTGAATTATATAGCCTTTTTATTAAAAAGTCAATTTTAATTTTTAAAAAAATACCGGTTTTTAATGGTAATTAAGCATATTGCAAATGCACTTTTTTGCTTTTGTAATATAAACGTAACCTAAATTCGGCACTATACACAATTAAAATACAGCAGCTTGTACAATTTAAACAATACTTTTTTTGAGGCAAGCTTTAAATACATCAATTTTAGGTGATTATATACAAATTTTAGGTTTTTTTATATGCAAAAAACAAGTTAAAAGCCCTACACGGTACATTTTACCAAAAAATTTAAACAAAAACATACGGTTTTGGACGCCTCCCCCGTCAAATCCGTTGCTTTGTTATAAAATCAAAAGCATTCACATCAAACAAGCCCCTGTCGCTCAGCTTAAGCTCGGGTATGACAAGCAGCGACAAAAAGCTTAAAAGCATCATAAGCTGCCCCGGGTCGTCGGAGCTAAGCTCCGCTGCCGCCCTGCTCACCCCCAGATACTCTTCAAGCACCTGCTCGTAAGGCCTTGCGGACATTATGCCTCCCGCCTCCAGAGTCAATGACGCCGCAAGAGCACCGCTTTTTGCAACGGCAATGCCGCCGTCTGCGCCCAGCGAGTTTACGGCAAGCGCCATATCCGACGGGTCGTCGCCTATAACGGTTATGTTGTGCGAGTCATGCCCTATTGTCTGCGCCACCGCACCGCCGTGTATATCAAGCCCCTTTACAAATGCCGTTCCTGCCCTGCCGCTTGCTCTGTGCCGCTCTATATTGGCGCACATGGCAAGCCCCTCGGGGGAGGACACATACCGTGGTTTTGTTATAAGCGAGCCCTTTACGGTTTCTATCACGGGTATATTGGGGTCAAATACGGGCGTCAGCTCCTCTGCCGAAACACTTTTTATATGCACCGTGCCCGCAACCTTGGATATATCCGCAGCCGTGCCCTTGTTTTCTCCGTTATACAGGCTGCCGCCTATGTATACCGCCGTTATGTTTTCCCTCCTTGGGTCGGGCTCGGTCATGACCACAAGGTCGGCTTTGTATCCGGGCGCTATTGCGCCTATGCCCTTGAGCGAGTAAAAGCGTGCCGCATTGTATGTGCCGAGCGTAAAAGCGTCGATCGGCTCCATGCCCAGCGAGATCGCCTTGGATATGCAGTGGGATATGCTTCCCTCGGCAATGACATCGTCTATATGCTTGTCATCCGTGCAAAATGCAAAATGCCGAATATTGTACGGCGTTACCGCCTTTATAAGCTCCTCCAGATTTTTGGCGCCCGTGCCCTCACGGATATATATATTAAGCCCGAGGGACACCTTTTCAAGCGCCTCCTCCGCCGTTGAACACTCATGGTCGTTTGCAATACCGCCGCAGATGTATGCCTGAAGCTCACGTCCGCTCACCATGGGGATATGCCCGTCCGTAATTTCGGCAAGGTCGAGCTTTTTAAGGACATCGGCATCACAGCCCACAACACCGGGGTAGTTCATCATCTCGCCCATACCCAAAAAGGCTCCGCTCTCCCACAGCTCCGTACAAAGGTCTGCATCAAGCACCGCACCGCTGCTGTCAAACGGCGTGGCAGGCACACACGAGGGCAGCATATAATGCACCCTCAGCGGAGAGCTGTCCTCCGCCATAAACCTGAGCCCGTCCGCACCGCATACATTGGCTATCTCGTGCGGATCCGCTATCACGGTGCCCGTGCCGTGGGGTATGACCGTGCGTGCATACTGCGACGGCGTAAGCATAGACGACTCTATATGCACATGTGCGTCCACAAAAGCAGGCGATACATACATACCCTCCAGGTCGACCGTCTTATCCGCTTTAAGGTCAAATCTGCCGCAGCATACGATAGTGTCACCCTTGATATAAATGCTGCATTTTTTTATGCCGTGACCGAGAACATCTATCACATTTGCGTTTTTAAGCTCCAGATCACAGGGTATCCTGCCCATAGCCGCATCGATAAGTACATTTCTTTCCATAAAATACCTCCTTTGTGTACCGTGCTTCCTCTGTATTATATTGTAGCATTTTATAAGGGCTGTGGCAATTAGTAAATATCGTTTTCGATAAAGTCCAAAATGGACTTTATCGAGGATAAGCAGAAGTATAAACAGCTCATTCCGGCGGGACTAAAAGTCCCTTGAAACTCGCTGTTTTCCTCGGCGGAAGTGAATTCCGCCTGCGGATTTTAGCCTGCGGCGCTTAAATAGTCTGAAGTGCTTTGCAAGCTTAAACTCTTTAAAAAACATTTTTTAATCTAATTTTAGGTTTTCAACACACTGCAAACTGTCAAAAAATTTCACTTTATAAGCTAACTTAAAGCGCCGCAGGCTAAAATCCGCAGGACGAGCTTTGCCCGTCCGAGGAAAAGAGGGAGTCGCCAGCCTTTGGCTGGCACGAATCTCTTTATTCATTGTAAAAAAATGAATGAAATGTTGGCATTTCATTCATGGGGGTGTTGTTTTGCAACACCCCCGAAAACCTTTATACCTCCGCCTCGCCGTAATAATCCAGTATCCCCATATACACAGCCCATGCTATATGCTGCCTGTACTCCTCGTTAAGCAGTTTATCATGCTCTGCGCCGTTGGATAAAAAGCCGCACTCCACTATGACAGAGGGTATTTTGCTGTTTTTAAGCACATAATAGCCTGCGTCTGCCTTGGGCATACGGGTATTGCCCACATCGGCTACCTCCTTAAGGCGTTTTTGTATACATACGGCAAGCGCCTTGCCGTTTTCGGAATCCTTTTTGTAAAAGACCTGCGCCCCGTGTACATTTTCCTGCGGAAATGAATTTTGGTGTATGCTGACAAACATGTCCGCACCGGTGTCGGAGGCAAAGCCTGCTCTCAGCCGCAGATCCTCACGCTTGGAGCTTGAAAGGGCTGTATCGTCCGTGCGTGTCATGGTAACATTTGCACCGCCCTGTCTTAGGTAGCCCGCAAGCAGGGAGGCTATGCTCAGGTTTATACCTTTCTCCTCGGTACCGTCCGCAGCCACCTTGCCCGGGTCAAAGCCCCCGTGACCCGCATCTATAACAATGTTTTTTCTGTCAACAGGCATTGAGCCTGTCTGCGTATCCGAGGATATGTATGAGTAAACAAACCCCAGCATAATTAAGGCTGTAAATACAACGGCTATTTTTTTCATAATACCGCTCCCTTGTATGTATGTTATATTATATCGGACATAACAGCACAATATGCAAAAAAGCTAAATCCCCAAAAGGGGTTTCCTCGTAAATGCAAGCATTTCCTGCAAGCATAAAAAAAGGAGAACCCTCGAGGGGTTCTCCTTAAATTAACCTAAGCTAATATAAATTATCTCTGGTTGTAGATAGCTGTTCTTGTTTCAGCATCCCATGTTACAGGTACACCAAGTGCAGTACCGAGAGCTCTGAAAGGTACAAACATTCTGTTGTCTGTAATTTCAGCAACTACGCCGTTCTCCATAGGTATAGCTGTACCGTCAACTACCATGATGTTGCTGCCTGCCTGGAACTGAATGATCTTCTGGCCGTTGCCTGCTGCGTAAAGAACTGTAGCAGTCTTTGTGTTAGCATCCCACATAACCTTGCTTGATGCGTCAGCAGCCTCTGTAGAAGTTGCGCTCTCTGTGTCAACACCGAGTGCAAGAGATACAAATCTTAATGGAACAAGTGTAGAGTTGCTTGATGGCTGAATGTAAGCTGCAACATCCATCTGAACATCCTGACCGTTCATCTTGATTGTGCTCTCACCGATTGTTACCTCAACAACAGAGTCAAGTGTTGTTGTATCTGTGATGATGTTAAGGTACTCATCGAAGCTGTAACCGTCTGTTGTATCGAACATACCGATGTTGTCCTCGATATTGTCAAGATCCTTATCGCTGAGGTTACCATCCTGAGCAAAGCTTACGCCCTTTACAGGATAAATGTCGTCAACGTCGTCCTGGTAGTTGTTGATAACTGCCTCGCCGTTTACCTTAAGGTCATAAGCACCGTAAGGTACGGAACGTGTAGAACCAACTGCTACGTTTGTGATTGTGATAGAAGATGGCTCGTTGTAAGAATCCTTGTCGATTACAAACCTGATCTCGCCGTCTGTTACCTTGAAGTTCTTAACCTCGATCTCGCCCTCTACTGTGTAGTCAATATCGTTTGACTGGTCAGCGAAGCCAAGCTCCTGAGAACCGTAAAGGCTATCTATAGCAATAACTACATCCTTGCCGTCAAGGAGTGCACCTGCCTGTGCCTCTGTGATAGTAATATCAGCAGTAGGAACAGCCTGGTAACCCATGTTAGCATTGGTTGTGGTAGACTCGATTGTGATAGGTGTAACAGCGTTAGCTACTACAACATCCTCAAGCTCTTCGTCGTCACCGATACCTGCACCGGAAACACCTACAGTGATGTCGCCTGTGAAGTCAGCGTCAACAGAAACATAAAGTGTAAGCTCAAACTCTGCGCACTCGCTGTCATCAATATCCATATCCTTGTCAAGGATAGAGAGAACAGTACCGTCTGTATCGATCTGAGCAGCGTCCTCAAGGTCGCCCTTGCTTACATACTTAACATTGTCAAAGTCGTAGTCAACGATCTTAACGCCCTCAGGAACAGTAAACTTCATCTTTCTCTGAGTTAACCAGCTGCCTACGTTAGTTTCCTCAAACTTAACTGTAGCTGTTTCGAAATCGTCATCTTCAAGATCGTCGTTTGCAAGCCATGTTCTACCCGAAAGGATAGTTGTAGGTGAATCGATAGCTGTCATCTGGAAGCCGTAGTCAGCACGAGTACCAACCTTGATGGTTTCCTTTGTAAGGCCTGCGCCTGAAAGTGTAATGCTTACATCGCCCCAGTCGTCATCCTCGTCGTCAGCCTCAACAAGGAGGTTTTCGATCTTGATACGGCATGTAGCGTTCTTCATAGCCTTGAATGCTGGCGTGTCAGGGATCTGGAATGTAAGCTTGTCGTCCTTGTCAAAGCTTACAGGAAGGTCAATGTCTTCACCGCTGCCCATTAATGTAACCTTGGTTACGATGTTGTTGCCCTTGGAATCCTTAAGCCAGTTCTGTGAGAATACGAAACCGCCTGAAAGTCTAACTGTAACAGTCTCGCCTGCCTCAAATGTATCCTTAACGTTTTCCTTGATTGTGATGGTTTCCATATAGTCTGCATCACGGAATGTTGTAAGGTCGTCAACTGTTGTTGTTGTACTGCCGTCATCGTCTGAGGAAGTAGCGATTGTGTATGTGCCGCCGCCTGAAACGTTTGACTCGTTATCATCGATTGTGATCTTTACATCGCCTGTACCGTCAGCAAGTGCATGGATAGGGATGTAGTAGTAAGGCTTGTCGTATGCTACGCTGTTGGTAGACTTATCACAGTCAGCCTCAAGGATTGGGAAGAGTCTAACCTCGATCTCTCTCTTGCTTACGTTTACGATCTTGTAAGGAAGCTCAAGACCTACGTTACCAAGCTCGGAGTTAAGAACTGTGGTAAGTGAAAGACCGTTCTTGTACTCGTTCCACATTGTGTCATAAGACTTCTTGTTTGCAGGGGACTTGTACTCCGGCATTTCAAAGTCGTCCTCGTCGAACTTACCGTTCTCGATAGAGATAAGGATTGAAGAACCCTCTTCAATACCTGTCTGAGGTAAGATCTTTAAATAAACAGGCCTGTAGTTGTCGCCTGATGTTTCGACTTCTGTCTCGTTGTCGTTCCAAACAGAACCGATAGGATCGTCGTCCTTAACGGTAACTCTCTTTGTAACGGAGTTACTTGAAGAAGCCATTACATTCATTGGAAGCATTGCAGTTGTCATAACTGCTGCTAACAGAATTGCAATTTTTCTTTTCATTTCATTTTCCTCCTTAAGAAATTTAAATAAAAGATGTGTAGAGGTGTTAGCATAATTTACCTCTTTTACAAAAGTATTATAGCACCACAAATTAAGCTCGTCAATAACATTTTAAAGATGTAATAATACTGTAACAAAACTACCTATGGGCTTTTGCGCCTTTGGGCGGGGCCCGTATAGTGTAATGTTATTGCGCTTTATCTGTTTGCATAACCTACTATAACACCGTTTTAAAACATAATCAAGAGGTTTTGGCGTTTTGTAAATTAGATGTAATATTAACGAAATTGTTGTAATATTGCCGTGATATTTATGTAACAAAGCAGCCCTTTTGGCATACGGGCATGTCGCATAAAGGCGGCAAAGGCGCATACTCTTTCAATTTACTTTGACAAATACGCCCGTGTATTATAAAATGGTTATAATATGTAAAAATAAAATGTAACACATCTTTTTTTGGGGAGGTATATTAAATATGAAATTCGGTTTTTTCAGGACGGCTGCCGCCTCCTGCCGCATAAAGGTGGGCGACTGCATCTTTAACAGGGACAGCATACTCGCCTCCGTGCGTGAGGCATACCTTGCCGGCGCAGAGGCAATAGTGCTGCCCGAGCTGTGCATCACGGGCTATACCTGCGGCGACCTTTTTGCGCAGAGCGCCCTGCTTGACGATGCGCTCGAGGCGCTGCTTTATATAACCGAGGCATGCTCCGGCATGAATATACTTGCATCTGTCGGTCTGCCGCTTGAGGTAAACTGCAAGCTGTACAACTGCGCCGCACTTATATATAAAGGAAAGATCCTCGGCGTCCTGCCAAAGACCTTTCTGCCAAATTACAACGAGTTTTACGAAAAACGCTGGTTTACACCCGCACCCCCTCAGACAACATATATCGACCTGCTCGGACAGCGTGTGCCCTTTGGCACAAAGCAGCTTTTTAAGGCAAAGGGGCAGGAGCATATTGTGCTCGGCTGCGAAATATGCGAGGATGTATGGGCGCCCGTCCCTCCGTCCTGCTCACACGCTCTTGCAGGCGCCACCGTCATATTAAATCTTTCGGCAGGCAACGAGATAACCGGCAAGGCGGCATACCGTCTTTCCCTCGTGCAAAACCAATCGGCACGCCTTATAAGCGGCTATGTTTATGCCTGCGCAGGCGAGGGAGAGTCCACCACGGACGTTGTTTTTTCCGGCCATAACATTATATGCGAAAACGGCACGGTGCTCTCCGAGAGCACACGCTTTGAAAACGGCATCATATATGCGGATATAGATACGGACAGGCTCGTATCCGAGCGCCGCAGAAACACCACCTTTATACCCGATACCGACGGCTATACCGTCACCGAGTTTGACTTTGCGCCGAGGGATAACGATATAGACCGCTTTACAGACCCCCACCCCTTTGTGCCGTCCGACAGTGCGGAGCGTGAGGCACGCTGCCGTGAGATAATGGATATACAGGCACACGGCCTTAAAAAAAGGCTGGAGCATGTGGGCGCAAAAAATGTCGTAATAGGTATAAGCGGCGGACTGGACTCCACCCTTGCCCTTATAATCACCTCCAGGGCATTTGAGCTTGCAGGGCTGGACAAAAAGGGCATCATCACCGTGACCATGCCCTGCTTTGGCACAACACAGCGCACCCACTCGAATGCAGTGGATCTGTGCAGGGCGCTCGGCACCTCATTTATGGAGGTAAATATAGCCCCCTCGGTCGAAAAGCATTTTGCCGACATCGGGCAGGACCCCTCAAAGCACGACCTCACCTACGAAAACTGTCAGGCAAGGGAGCGCACCCAGGTGCTTATGGACCTTGCAGGCAAATACGGCGGCTTTGTTGTGGGCACGGGCGACCTGAGCGAGCTTGCGCTGGGCTGGGCCACCTACAACGGCGACCATATGAGCATGTACGGCGTAAACTGCTCCATACCCAAGACCCTTGTAAGGTACCTTATAGGGTATGCCGCCGAATATACCAAAAATCCGCTGCTGCGCACGGTGCTGACGGATATTTTGGATACCCCCGTATCTCCCGAGCTGCTGCCTCCCGATAAGGACGGCAACATAACACAGATAACCGAGGATGTGGTGGGGCCTTACGAGCTTCACGATTTCTTCCTATATAATATGATGAGGCTTGCCTTCCCTCCGGAAAAGATATATTGCCTTGCCAAAAAGGCATTTGCGGGCGTATATGACGACAAAACCATACTTAAATGGCTCAAAAACTTTTATTACAGGTTTTTCTCGCAGCAGTTCAAGCGCTCCTGTCTGCCCGACGGCCCCAAGGTAGGCTCCGTAAGCCTCAGCCCCCGAGGGGATTGGCGCATGCCAAGCGACGCAAGCGCAGCCGACTTTATTACACGCATAGAAAATATGGAGTAACTCCCGTATGGATTTGCTCAAAACATATTTTGATAAATATAATAAAGTAGGTATTGTAATGCGGCGAAATAGGTATTACAATATATGATATGTAAAAATTTGTAAATATTATCGGAAAGAAGTGAGTTTAAATGAATAAAAAAACAATAGCCGTGCTCTTCGGCGGACAATCCTCCGAGCACGACGTATCCAAGGTAAGCGCAGCCACCGTAATAGGCAGTATGAATACGGAAAAATATTATGTGCTGCCCATATATATAACCAAGGACGGCAGATGGCTTTTATATGACGGCCCTGCGGAAAAGATAAGCTCCGCAGGCTGGGAAAAATTTGCCGTAAGCTGCATTTTAAGCCCCGACAGATCGCATGCGGGCCTTTTGAGGATAGTCGGCGACAAGGTCAAAAACATACCGGTTGACCTGGTATTTCCCGTGCTGCACGGCGCCTACGGCGAGGACGGCACAATACAGGGGCTTCTGGAGCTTGCCGGTCTGCCCTATGTGGGCTGCGGCGTGCTTGCCTCCGCTGTCGGCATGAACAAGGCATATACCAAAATAATAGCCGATTCCATAGGCATAGCGCAGGCAAAATATACCGTTATATACCGCAGAGAGCTTGAGGAGGATGCGGCAGCCTGCGTGGACAGGGCGGAGGAGAAATGCTCCTACCCCTGTTTTGTAAAGCCTGCCTGTGCAGGCTCGTCCGTAGGCATAACAAAGGCGCATAACCGCTCGGAGCTGCTTGACGGCCTCTGGCTTGCCGCAGGCGAGGACAGCACTGTAGTTGTGGAGGAAAATATCACGGGCAGGGAGCTGGAATGCGGCGTACTGGGCAACAGCGACGCTGCCGCCTCCGTTGTGGGCGAGATACTTGCCGCAGCCGAGTTTTACGACTATGACGCAAAATACAACAACAAGGAGTCCAAAACGGTGGTGCCTGCCGACATACCCGCAGACAAATCGGAGGAGATACGCACGGATGCGGTCAAAATATTCAAGGCGCTCGGCGGACAGGGTCTTTCAAGGGTGGACTTTTTCCTTGAAAACGAAACAGGCAGGGTGGTATTTAACGAGATAAACACTCTGCCGGGCTTTACTGCAATAAGCATGTACCCTATGCTCTTTGCCGAGGCTGGCATAGGCATTGAGGAGCTTGTGGATAAGCTTATAGAGCTTGGGCTTTCAAGGTATGATACGTAAAACATAATATTTAAGCGGCTGATTTGCACGGCCGCTTATTTTTTATTTGCATTTTGTATATATCGGCGGTATAATTATACGGTACTGTTATCGGTATAAAATCCAATGCCGTCTTTTTATCGGCAAAAGGAGGATCAAAATGAAAAAGATCAGCATATTATATCTGTTTTGCATTGTAATGACCATGGCGGCGATCTACGGTTTTTCTGCGCAGAATTACGAAAATACAATGAAAACAAGCGACATCATAGTACAGCCTATTGAAGAAACCGTGATAAAAAGCTCCCAACAGGTATTTGAAACCGAAAAGGAGGAGGCGGACTACCGCAGCAAAATAGAAGCAAAGCTTGATAAAATAGTAAGAAAATCCGCCCACGGCATACTCTTTTTTGTGCTGGGTATGTTTTCGGCGCTGTTTTTTGCAAGCATCGGTATGTGCGGTGCGGATGTTATTATGTCCGCCCTGGTGCTGTGCTTTGCCTGCGCCTGCGGAGATGAGCTTCACCAGAGGTTTGTTTCCGGCAGGGATTCAAAATTCGGCGATGTATGTATAGATGTGTTCGGCGCATGGCTTGCAACACTGCTTTTTTACATATCGTTTAAAATACGCAGCAAACACAAAGGGCTTTAGCGATACCGTAAGGCAGGCTAAAATCCGCAGGACCACGGGGACGAGCTTCATTTTAAGCTAACTAAAAGCGCCGCAGGCTAAAATCCGCAGTCAGCGTAATTTTCCCTTTGGGAAAATTAGCATGACCAAGGGGACGAGCTTTGCTTATGCACCGCAAAAAAGTAATGCGGACGCCCGAAGGGCGGCTTTTGGCGCAGCCAAAAGTGCTTTTCGTCCGAGGAAAAGAGGGAGTGTCGAGCGATAGCGAGGCACGAATCTCTTTATACTCCGTGAAAAAATGCAGGCAGAGGAACTTGCGGGGGTACCCCGCAAGCAAACGAGGTACCCTCGTTTGTTCCTCGTAAATGCAAGCATTTCCTGCAAGCGTGCGCAAGGCTTAATGCCTGCGCCCTTTTTTTCCGCCCTTAAACAGCCCCGAGGTGATCTCCGCAAGGTCACCGACGGCTTTTTTGTTTTCCGCCGTAAACAGTCTTGACCGCCTGCTTGTGTAAAACAAGCGGCGCAATTTGTTTTGCGTGCGCCTTTTCATATTATCCTCCCGCAAAAGCTGTCTTAATTATTTTATTGCATATGCACCCGTTTTATCACCTTAAAAAATTTAAAAATTTTCCTTATTACCGCATATCTTTTTGCAAATATTTTTTATTTTTCCGCCATAAAATATAATGTATCGTGATTTATCCCGTTTAATTACATTATAAACCTTGTTTACCCTGCGCCAATCGGTCAATAATATAATTTGACCGATCATAATGCAGAGGATAATAAAAATGGAAAAATTTATAGTGGAACAAAGTCACGCATTAAAAGGCACCGTAAGGGTAGGCGGCTCAAAAAACGCCGCCCTGCCCATAATGGCTGCCTGCCTGCTTACCAAGGAGGAATGTGTGCTTGAGGGTATCTCTCATTTAAGTGATGTTGACACAATGCTTAGCCTTATGGAGGAGCTGGGCTGCCGCACCTGCTGCGAGGGCGAGCGCATATCCGTATGCTGCGCCGATATATGCAGCACACAGCCCGACTACAACAAGGTCAAGCAAATACGGGCTTCGTTTCTGCTTGCCGGTGCGCTGCTTGCAAGGTTCGGCACGGTCAGCATAGCAATGCCGGGCGGCTGCTCGATAGGCGTAAGGCCGATAGACCTGCACCTAAAGGGCTTTGAAAAGCTCGGCGCCTTGTGCGAAACGGGCCACGGCACCGTAAACATAAGTGCGGAAAAGCTTACGGGCTGCGAAATATATCTGGATTTTCCGTCAGTCGGAGCGACCGAAAACCTTATCCTTGCCTCGGTGCTTGCAGACGGAGTGACATATATACGCAACTGTGCCACCGAGCCGGAGATAAGCGATATGGCGGTTTTTTTAAACCGCATGGGCGCAAGGATAGAGGGCGCAGGCAGCGATATGCTTAGGATAACGGGCGTTAAAAGGCTGCACGGCTGCACGCACCGCATAATACCCGACAGGATAGAGGCAGGCACCATTATGCTTGCGGCTGCGGCTGCGGGCGGCAAAATACGCCTTGAAAACGTAAGGTGCGACCACCTGACAGCGCTTATACACAAAATGCGTGAAATGGGCGCCTCCGTAACCGAGGGTGAAAACTATCTTTTAATGGAAAAACGGGGCAGGGTGAACAACACCGCCATAAAAACCATGCCGTACCCGGGCTTCCCCACCGATATGCAGGCTCAGCTTATGGCGCTTATGACGATAGGCAAGGGCACGGGCATAATAAACGAAACCGTATTTGAAAACCGTTTTATGCACGCAGCCGAGCTTAACCGAATGGGTGCGGACATAAAGGTAGAGGGGCGCTGTGCCATTGTACGGGGCGTTCGCCGCCTTACCGGCACCTCCGTCAAGGCAACCGACCTGCGTGCGGGTGCGGCGCTTATAATATCGGCGCTTGCCGCAGAGGGAAAAACCGAAATAGGCGAAATAGAGTACGTTGACAGGGGCTACTACCACCTTGAAGACAAGCTGGCAGGCATAGGCGCAAGGATAGAAAGGAGAAGCGATGAAGATTAAATACACCTTTGCCGCAGCTGCCGTGCTGACCGCAGCCGCAGGCATAGCGGCGGCACACGGCGGCGCCGTATATGTGGATACGGCAGAGTGCAGCATAGCAACGGGCAATGCGGCTTTAAAAAGCATAAATATATACGGCAGTACCCTTGACACCGGCACTATGCACGCAATAGAGGATTATTTAACGGGCGTTGTTGCGGCGGAAATGCCGGCAGCCTCGGGTGAAGAGGCTCTTAAAGCGCAGGCGGTCGCAGCACGCACCTATGCCCTGCGTGCGCTGGAAAACGATCCGTCGCTTGAATTTTCCGACATAGGACAGGCTTATATATCGGATGACACAATGCGCAAAAGATGGGGCGGCAATTACCGCCTTTACCTTGACAAGATCAAAAATGCCGTAAGCTCCACCGGGGGTATCATACTGCTGTACGAGGGCAAGCCCATACTTGCGGCTTTCTGTGCCTCCAGCGGAGGCATGACGGAGGAAAGCTCGACGGTATGGGGACAGCCTCTGCCCTATCTTGTAAATGTGGACTCGCACTGGGACAGCGAGGCGGAGGGCTTTGCACAGACGCTCACCCTCTCAAAAAGCGATGTTATAGACCGTTTTGGCGGCATACCCGAGATAACCTCACGCTCACAGGCAGGCTATGTACAAAGCGTATATGCAGGCGGCAAAAGCTTCAGCGGCATTGAGGTCAGGCAGATACTTGGGCTGCGGTCGGCTGATTTTACCCTGACGGTTTCGGGGGAAAACGTTTACATAACCACAAAGGGCTACGGCCACGGCGTCGGAATGAGTCAGACGGGGGCTGCGGGCATGGCTGCCGAGGGCAGCACCTACGAGGAGATACTTGCTCATTATTATCCCGGCACCGAGTTTGCGGTGATCAAGGGCAGCTCCCCTAAAAGCCCCTGCGTTGGGTGAGAGCCTGCATCTCACTTGCCGTAGTGCTGCTTTATTATATCCTCCGCAAGCCTGTCGTTAACGATCTCCTGTACGCTTACGGACTGCCAATACACCTTCTTTTCAGCCGTGCTGAGGGGTATCCGCCTGCCTGTGCCCCTTGTGCCCCTATATACCGACACTATCTCGTAAGCCAGTATATTCCTTTGCTCCCCGTTTTCTGCGGGAGTATCACGGTAAAGCTCCGTAAGCACCGGTATGGCGGTGTGCTGCCCCGCCCTCACAAGCGTTTTCAGATAATCGGGGTTGAGCCTTGCCGAAACCTCGGGGCGTGCAATAACGTTGAGCACCATAAGGCTCAATATGCCAAAAAACACAAAGCGTGATATTATGTTGCACCTGTTTTTTAAAACGGCGGCTATCGTTATAAATACAAGCACCGTTTCGGCTGCAAGAAAGGTTAGCACCTCTATCCTGAGCGGTGTAAAGCTGTAGGTGCTTATATACAGATACATCCTGTAAAAGGATGATATTATAAGTACAAGGGTAAATATGCAGAGCAGCACAAGCGAGCCCTTAAGCTGCCTGCTGCCCGTGCTTTTGAACACCTCCGTAAACACAAGCACTATAGTAAAATTTATAAAGGTGACAAAAAGCAGCTGAAAAAAGCCCTCCCTCGCATACTGCGAATAGGTCGTAAACTCGGGCAGACCCAGCCCGCCTGCAAGATATTTGAGCTGTGATACACAAAAGAACACAAACAGCAAATTTACAGGGGTGAGGAACGAAACCGCAACCGTATTGTCAGCCCCGGAAAGATTAAATACGACACTCCTGCGCCTTGTAAGCAGGCAGAAGATATAGCCGCACAGATAGACAGCCACGCACGCAAACAGTATTGCGCTCCACAGGATAGAGCCGAAGTCCAAACGGAATACAGCAAGCGACATAAACGTATCGCTGAATGCCTTGTCTGCGCTTACAAGCAGCGAGGCTATAACAATAAACACCGGCAGCGAAAAGCATACGCCGAGGGCTGCCTTTCTTATCCCCGACAGATCGGAGCCCCTTGCGGAGCCTGCCGCAAACGCCGTACCCTTTACAAAGTTGCTGAACATAAGCGACAAAAAGCTCTCTATATCGGCTTTGGGATCCATATCCGCAGCCCACAGCGTCATTGAGGCAAACAGTACGTAAAAGCCTATGCAGTTGAAAATGTTGTAATAGGAATATTCAAAATAAGCGTTGAACACAGACAGTATAAATATGGGCACGGCAAGCACAAACGCACGCTTTTTTACAAGTATTCCAAGCTTGCGCATAACAAAAAACAGCCCTGCCGACATGGCATTGAAAAATACAAGCGACGAGAGCGATGCAGTCCTTTCCGCCCCTCTGAAGCATATGCAAAACAGCAGTGACGCCGCAAGAGCGGATATAAGTATTATGCGGCTCTCCCTGTTCCCTTTGGTATCTGCCTCCTGTACGGCAGGGACAGCTTCGTTATAGGCTGCGTTGATATTGACAGTATCCATTTATTATTCCTCCCTGTGAAATTCAAATATATCTCCGGGCTGGCAGTCCAGCGCCTCGCATATCGCCTCAAGCGTTGTAAAGCGCACTGCTTTTGCCTTGTTGGTCTTAAGTATGGAAAGATTGGTAGCGGAAATACCCGTGGCGGCGGAAAGCTCGTTAAGGCTCATTTTTCGCTTTGCCATCATAACATCCAGATTGACTATTATCATATGTACCGCCTCCTTATATGGTATAGTCGTTTTCTTCCTTATATTGGGCAGCCCTCTTGAACAGCTGCGAAAATACAGAGGCAAACATACCCACTATAACAAAGGTAAATATTATAAGCAGACCCGGCAGAGAGGCAAAAAACGCAAATTTTACCGCAAATGCCAGTATAAGCACAAGCGAGCAGAGAGCTATGTTTTTAAGGCTGTTGTGCGTTGTCATGTCAAAGGGTATGTTAAGCTCTATATTGCGGCATATCCTTATAAGCTGCACCACTATGCCCAGCATTACCGCACCGAATATGTATATCTCCCCCACAAGAAAATTGTATTCCGCAGAGCCGGACGGCATTTCGGCTGCTGCCCTTGTATTTGACCCGATCGAGGGAAAGTCCGCATCCACTATCGACCATATTTCGCCGTAATAAGTATGCAGCAGGTAATGACAAAACGGTGTTAAAAATATGCCCAGTACAAATATAAAAATAAGCATCCATTTTAAGATCTTACCCAGTCTGTCCGTTGAGATATTCTTCATTTATGTTGCCTCCTTTAAGATAGGTTTAAAACCTGTTGTAAATATATAATAATTCATCATTTTAATTTTGTCAATAAAAATTTTATGATAATCGTAAAATATTTTATTATATTTTAAGATTATCGCTTTTAAGCTCAAAGCTCCCCAAAAAATTTTTTAAAAAAAGGTGTTGACAAATTTTAAAAATAGGGTTATACTGTGTTCATAGCAAAAACCTACCAAGTATATAGGAAATGGAGGAAAGAAAGTTGAAATTACTTCAATTCACTTACAAAACCGCCAAAGGACGAATGTGTAAATAACCCTACAGCTTTTTCGCAATACTGTTTATATAAATTGATCTTATGGAGGAAATAATTATGAGCTTAAAAGATAAAAACTTACATTTTGAAACCTTACAGCTGCACGTAGGACAGGAAAGTCCCGACCCCGTTACCGACTCAAGGGCGGTGCCTATTTACCAGACCACCTCATACGTTTTCAGAAACTGCGAGCACGCAGCGGCACGCTTTGGTCTTACCGACGCAGGCAACATCTACGGCAGACTTACCAACCCAACACAGGACATTTTTGAGCAGAGGATAGCGGCTCTTGAGGGCGGCGTTGCGGCTCTTGCCGTAGCCAGCGGTGCGGCAGCTGTTACATACACCGTACAAAACCTTGCAAGGGCAGGCGAGCACATAGTTGCGGCAGCCACACTTTACGGCGGCACCTACAATCTGCTTGCGCATACCCTCAGAGATTACGGCATAGAAACGACCTTTGTGGATCCCGATGATGTAAATAACTTTGAAAAGGCTATAAAGCCCAACACAAAGGCGCTTTATATCGAGTCCATAGGCAACCCAAGCGCAAACATCATAGATATAGAGGCAGTTGCAAAAATAGCGCACTCACACAAGATACCTCTTGTAATAGACAGCACCTTTGCTACGCCTTATCTCCTTAAGCCTATCGAATACGGCGCAGATATAGTTGTTCACTCGGCTACCAAGTTTATAGGCGGCCACGGCACCTCAATAGGCGGTGTAATAGTGGACAGCGGCAAGTTTGACTGGGAGGCGTCGGGCAAGTTTCCAAACATCACGGAGCCAAACCCAAGCTATCACGGCATAAGCTTTTCCAAGGCGGTGGGCGCTGCTGCCTTTGTTACAAGCATAAGGGCGATACTTTTAAGGGATACGGGCGCAACGCTTTCACCTTTCCATGCCTTCATATTCCTGCAGGGGCTTGAAACGCTCTCGCTCAGGGTGGAAAGACATGTTGAAAACACCCTTAAGGTAGTCGACTACCTCAGCAAGCATCCTCTTGTTGAAAGCGTAAACCACCCCTCGCTTGAGGACAACAAGTACCATGCTCTTTACAAAAAGTACTTCCCAAAGGGCGGCGCATCCATCTTTACTTTTGAGATAAAGGGCGGGGCTGCCGAGGCACAGAAGTTTATAGACAGCCTTGAAATATTCTCGCTGCTTGCAAATGTTGCGGATGTTAAATCGCTTGTTATACACCCCGCAACCACCACACATTCACAAATGAATGAACAGGAGCTTGCAGACTGCGGCATTAAGCCAAACACAATAAGGCTTTCAATAGGCACCGAGCATATTGACGATATTATTGCCGACCTCGACAACGCCTTTAAATCGCTTTAAGCTACCAACGCTTGCAGGAAATGCTTGCATTTCCTGCATTTTTTTCACAAAGAATAAAGAGATTCGTGCCAGCCAAAGGCTGGCGACTCTCTCTTTTCCTCGGGCGGGCAAAGCTCGCCCTGCGGATTTTAGCCTGCGGCGCTTAAGTTACCTTGAAGTGCTTTTGCAAGTTTAAACTCTTAAAAAATCATTTTTTGAATCTGATTTTAGGTTTTTTGACAGTCTGAAAGGGCTGCCGTGTAATTATTACGCAGCAGCCCTTTAATTATGTATTTATAATATTCTATTGTTTACAGCCTGAACTCCGCTATCTCCGATATTTCCTTCCTCGGTCTTTTCATGGGGGCTTCGTTTGCATAGCCCAAAGCGATCGCTCCTATAAGCTGAGCCTCTGTCTGCAAATAGTCGGTAAGCTCCTCATATGCAAAAAATGTATTAGCTATCCACAGTGTGCCAAGCCCAAGCTCCTCGGCCTTTAAAATAAGGTTTTGCATGGAAGCGCCTATTGCGAGGGTATCGCACACCTCAATTATCCTGTCGTCGTGATCCAGAGGCAAAAACGGCGACTTTCCGTTGGTGTTAAGTACCAGTATGACGATGGGTGCCTCCTGCATTACCCTGAGAGTATTTTTTGCGTCGGGTATGCCGATCACAGATCTGGGCAGAACGGGCATGCCCCATTCCTCCCTCTCTATGCCCTCCTGCATACATGAGAGCATATCGGTCTTATGCTCGCCGCCAAACACAAGATACTTCCACGGCTGGCTGTTTTTGGGGGACGGCGCCATCCTTGCCGCATCAAGCACCTCGCTTATAAGCTCGGGTGCAACGGGGTCGCTCTTAAAGCGCCTTATGCTTCTTCTGCTGTATATAGGGTCATTGCTCATATGATCACTCCTAAAATCTCATCTCGTCCGTACATACATATCTATTATATTGTCATTATACTATAATAAAGATAATAATTCAATTATCAAACATAAAAATTTATAAAAAATAGCTTATTTCCTTACGCAGCCGCTCTATTATCTTTTTTTCGAGCCTGGATATGTAGCTCTGGCTTATGCCCAGTATATCGGCTACCTCCTTTTGCGTTTTTTCAAGCCCGCCGCTTTTTAAGCCGAAGCGCAGCTCAATTATCTCCTTTTCCCTGGGAGAGAGCTTTTTAAGGGCGCTGTGCAGCAGCTGCCTGTCTACCTCTTCCTCAACGCCCCTGCAGATAACATCGACATCCGTGCCAAGTATATCCGACAAAAGCAGCTCGTTTCCCTCCCAGTCCACATTGAGCGGCTCGTCTATGGATACCTCGGAGCGTGTTTTTGTATTGCGTCTTAGGTACATAAGTATCTCGTTTTCTATGCACCTTGAGGCATAGGTGGCAAGCTTTATGTTTTTATCCGCCTTAAAGGTGTTTATCGCCTTTATAAGCCCTATTGTGCCTATTGATATAAGATCCTCGGTATTGATGCCCGTGTTTTCAAACTTTCTTGCAATGTATACCACAAGGCGCAGGTTGTGCTCTATAAGCGTGCGCCTTGCCTTTTCGCTGTCGTCCCGTGTAAGCTCGGCTATAAGGCGTGCCTCCGTTTCGCCCTCAAGCGGCGGCGGCAGCACGTCGTTGCCTCCTATGTAATACAGCCCTCCGGGCGCTTCTCCCATAAGCCTGTTTATTATTTTTTTAAGCACATCGGTAAATCCCATTTATATCACCTCCGGACCGACAAGTGCGTTATACATGCCTCCGCCCAGCCTTGTATCAGCTGCGGCAACTATAACATCATACTTTTTAACTCCGTCTATAACGGCATAATCGCACAGTATGCCAAAAAGCACGCCTTCCCTGCCCACGCTTTTGTACGGCAGCAGCCTTAAGGCGGTGTCAGCTCCCTCAAACAACGGCTCCACCGCCCGCCTTTCGGCAATAATAACGCTCTTAAAGCTCTCGGCGCCAAGCTCGTTACCCGTATCCACAAGCGCAGTCAGCTCTGCACTTCTGCTGCCCCTGCAAACCGTAAGGCGGCAGAACCTCTGTTTTTTGACGGTGACGGCACGCAGCCTGCGCATAACGGCAAAAAAGCATATATACAGTATAGCTGCGGTAATAACACCGCCCGATACCGCACTGTCGCATATGCCCGTGTTTCTAAGAGCCGTCCTGAGTCCTCCCGCAAGAACTCCGCATATAAGCGCAACAAAGCTGCATACAAGGTTACTTTTTATTTCCGTCCCGCCAAACCCCTGTCCGAGGCATAAATATGTACCAAGCATTACCAGCGCAAATATGCTCACGGGGTTTATAAAACTCCTTAAACAAAGCACAGACAAGCTGCTTAAAAGGCTCACCGCCGCCGAGCCGGCAACAAGCCTTTTAATACCCGTCCTAATGCCGCATATAAGAGCAGCCGCACCGTATGCCGTAAAAACCATCAAAAAACAGACCGCAAAAAGCACGTCTGCATAAATTGTGACTTCCATTTTTATCGCCTCCGACAAAAAACAGTATAAGCCCTTTTGCGCAAAAATTTTGTAGATCGGTGAAGGGCTCGGCAAAAAAATTACAGCCAAATTCTCCCTAAAAATTCAAACATAACGGCACGGACGGCTCATATAATTTTATAAAACGCAAAGGAGCTTAATTATGGAGGAAACACCCGACCTTGAACAGCTCGGCAAAATAATAAACGCCGTCAAGACCGCCCGTATGATAGACGAAGCCATACACGGCACCTCAAATAGCGGCACCCCAACCGAAGATAAAAAAATCGGCGCCGAGGAGGCGCCCGAGGACACCGCCGCATCCGGCATAACGCTGTGTGCCTTTGACAGGGAGCTTCAGTCACCTGCCATACGCAGCATAAAAGCAGCCATACCCTATCTTGACCGCAGATACCAAAAAAACATGGGCATAATAGTCAAGCTTATGGAAATGGACATACTTTTAAACAACTATACGGTGCTTGCCGCCGAAAACGGAGAGGACAAAAGCAGACAAATGCTGCTTGCCATACGCAGCGAGCTGCCCGAGCCCAACCGCTATGCAGCCGACCTGCTTATGAAAATAATGGAAATAATAAACATAAGCGCCAATATGGCAATGCAAAACCAAGGCTGAGAAGGGAGTGATAAAAACGGAAGCAGACGAGCTGTTTAAAAACAAGGCATTTGACTGCCTTGAACCGGAAAGAAAGGCGGCGCTTGCAAACCTTTACCTAAGCCTTAAGGGCAAAACACCCGACCAAGCTGTGCCTATAATATTGTCCTTTATGCGCAGCGCCCCCAAAGGCCACAATATAACGCCTGCCGAAAGAGATGCCATGTTTGCCGCAATTACTGCGGATATGGACGAAAACGGCAAACGCAGCGCCGCAATAATAATGAAAATGCTTTTTTAGACAAAAACGGCTCCCCGACAGCGGCATCGGGGAGCCTTAGGATCTTTAAAAGCCAAAGAGTATATTTTTTAATATAAACTATATTACTATTTCCATAATATATCCACAGGTATATCGTCGCCTATTCTTGTCTGTACCTTTTTGACTACGGAATTTACAAACTCTTTACTGTAGCCCCTGCCTTTAACATCAAGTGTCACACGCTGTGTAACATCTCTGGGCAGGTTTACCTTTCGCTCTGCAATCTGCTTTTCAAGCACATTGCAAAGATTGTTTGCATTATGCTCCAAATCATAGTTTTTTACCTCTACAGCTTCAAATTTTCCATTTCTATTCTTAATTAAGCCATCAGGTCTGCTTGAACCCTTGGTACCATATGGCACCTTTTCACCGTTAAGATACGACACCTGTTCTTCTCCATTACCGCCATATTTTTTCATAGCTGCCTTTTCCGATTCTCTGGGAGTACGAACCTTTTGGTTTAGAGAATTGTACTCACTGAGTCCTCCCGTTACTGCGCCTGCTATAGCTGCCCATTTAAAGCTCTTGCTGCCCTCAACGGCAGCGCTTTTGAGCACCTCATCCATATCATCCGTTTCCAGACCCTTGGTCATGGCTGCCATGGCACCGCTTAAAGCACCTGCCTGTAATCCCGCAATAGCGGCTGTTCTTGCCGAGGTCGCAAAAATCACGCTCACAGCAGACGGTGTACCCGTCCCTGCCGTTAATATACTGACAGTAACGCAGACAAGTATAACCCCCGTACCTATGGCTGCATCTCTTATGGCTCTTTCATAGCTGTCGTCATATCCTTCAAACTCCTCAACAGCAGTATGCCCGTCATCGCCTACGGTAAACACATAACGTGTGCCCGAGAACCTCTCGTCCAGTTCCTTGAGCGTATAACCAAAAAATATATTGGACTGCGAATTATATTCCAGCTCATCCAGATATTCCTTTGAGATATAGATGCTGTGTATATCCTGCACTGCATAATCATCGCTTGCAAAGTTTTCCTCCAGACCTGCATATATACTGTCCTCTATATATTGCAGCAGCTCCGGGTCGTCCAAGGTTTCAAAATCGGGCTCGTCATCGTCTGCATAAGCGCTTATATTCTCAACGGTATAATCGCTCTCCTCCTCGACTGCTGCAGTGACCTCGGTCACTGCCTCATCCGTAACCGTCCCGGCAGTCATCTCCTCGGATACCGACATACCCGTATTTCTTGCCGTACAGCCTGTCAGCAGCATTATAACGGCAAGCAAAAAAGCCGTATATTTTCTCAAAATCGTTCACCTCCCAAAAATTGCAGTTTACTTACCGTAACGCCTATAGACCACAACAAGCCCTGCAAGTACGGCAGCCGACAAAATCAGCAAAGCATATATCGGTACATAGTTTCCGTTTTTCAACCTCTCCCCCTGCTCGGACAGGGTAGTGATATATATCATCTCATCGGTGACCGTTTCCGGTTCGGTCTGCACTTCGGTCTGCGTTATGTTCTCCGTTTCGGTCACGATCTCCGTTTTAGGTTCGGACTGTGTATCCGGCATAATTATAGCTCCGTTTTCGTCTATCTGTGCTCCGGTATCCACAAGCCTTGCTATATCGTTTACGGAATATTGGGCATTGTTTGTGTTAACAGCCGCCTTAAGTACATTGTCGGAACCGACATATATCTTCTTTACCGTACTTTTGCCCGTGGTGGGGTTGCTTACTTCAATAGTGTATATGCCCTCGTCAGTGTACTTGTCGCCGTCCTTTGCCGGTCTGTTGTAGCGCACATCCTCGGTATAGCCGTTTTCTCCCTTTATCCATCTCGACATGGTAACGTTTATCTTAAGATAGCGTGACTTTGCCAGATCCAAATAAAAGCCGTTTTCGGTAGAGGCATTGTTTGTCAGCTCTGCCTTTGTGCTCACGTCAAAGGGGTATACCATACAATTGCCGTTTCTTACCTTAAAGCTGAAAGCCATCCTGTAATATTCGTTTTTGTCTATAAATTTATCGTTTTTTACCTTGTAATCCAAGGCAACATCATAATCGCCCTCCTCAAGAAGCTGCACCTTTGTATCCGCACCCGGAGAGGCTACGGACACAAGATAATCCTTATACATTACAGGGTCATGCACATTTCCCTCAAAATCGGTATATCTTATAAGCAATGTGCCGTGTCCCATATTGGTAAGCGCCGTCTGGAACGTCCCGTCCTGACCCTTTTTCTCCTCGGCAATAACCAGATTCTCGTTGCCGTTAAGCTTTTCCGTGTCCTGCTTAAGATTGAACCACAGCGTGACCTTGTCGCCAACATTTTTTAAAAATACATTATCATCCGTCCTGTCCGTAAACCCGCTTACACGGAACGTGCCAAGATCCCAGCCGTAATGCAGATCCTTAGTATCTATTGCATCGCTGCCCGTATAGGCGTTATTACCTGCATTTACAGTGGTACCTAGGTTATATGTCTTTTCATTTTCGGCTCCCTTATTTGCCTCCGTCTGCGGAGTGCTTATGTAAAATTGATATACCTCTGTATTTTTCTCGTATTCATAATCATTTTTATCCATAAACAGTATCTTTTTACTGCCTGTCATTTTCTCTGTCCTGTACGCAACTATGATACGATAATGACAGCCATTTATCAGCTCCGTATCCTGTGTTGTGTAAAACTTCGGCAAATTATTCGGAATATCCGTTATCCTCTTGGCAGTGTACCATCTCTCCCCGTCAAATGATGTCTGCACAATAACGGCACCCGAGCCTATTTTCTTATCGAGCTTTATATCTCCTACCGTCTTTTTGCTTTCATTTGTTATATGACGGCTCGTATAGCCTGCTTTCATCATATCCAGACCGTATGCGTAGGAAAAGGTTACACTGCCCTCGTCCTCCGACACAAATGCAGGATAGCCAAAGTCCGATTCAATCTCCTCAACATCACCGTTTATCACAAGGCTGCCCTGTGCATCCTCTGCCGCAGCACCCGTAGGTATAGCATAATCCTCCTTGTCGCTGTAACGGTATAAGCCTCCGTCTACGCTTATGCCCTCATCCGTTTCCTGTGCATATACAGGGTATGTAAATACCGATGCAAATACAAGCGCAAAAGCAAAAAATTTTAACATATTACTCCTCCATACATCTATCGAATAACTCATTATTATCAATGATACACTATTTTTGGATATTATTCAACACATATTTATCAATTGTTACCCTTGAAATATGCCGGATAAACAGTTACCGTATTTTAATTATACGCAAACAAAAAAAGGCGCAAGCCTGAACCTGCGCCCTTTTACTTTTATACTCTTTTCAGCTTATATCCACAATACTTATGGCATTATATACATCGTCGTTTCTTGTAATTTTCATATTCTCCTGCCATTGTTCGTTCTGCGCCTGATATATCTCCATCTTTTTTTCTCTTATATACTCGGCACGCAAGCCCTCACGCACAGAGTTAATATCAGCCGCCTCCACACTCATTATTTTAAATATATAGTAGCCGTCGCCTGTTTCCATAACATCGCTGACCGCCCCCTGCGGAAGCTGATAAAGCGCATCCTCCACGGCATCGTCAAACATATTGTCCTCCAGGTAAAAGGCGTCCGTTTTTGTGGATTGAGTGTACTGCTTCTGCACAGCGTCAAAATCATTGCTGTTTTGTATCTTTGCCCTTGCCTCCTGTATCTTGTCATAGTTGGCAGTGCTGTCCTCGGTATCCGAGGGGAGATATATCTGTTTTACGGTAATGTTGTTGTATCTGGATATTTCGTTGTAGTAGTTGTCCTCAAAATATTGCTCAAACTCGTCTTCGTTCACCTCAAAGCCGTCGGTAACAAGGTCATACACCTTTTGCTGTATATAACCCTCTCTTACGATATTTTCAATATCCTCCTCGCTTACACCTATACTCTCCGTCATGGACTGCCCCATATTTTTGTAAAGCTCGCTGCTTTCCGAGGCTATGGAGCTGTAGTCGTCCGTGCTTAATTCAACCTTGAGGCTGTCAGCCTGAGCAACCGCCGCCTTTACAAGAGTAATGGAGTTTATGGCATTCTGCTTTGCGACCTCCTCCGCACTGACGCCGTCAAAATCTGCATCCCATATGTCAATACCGCCTCTTTCCTCAAAGCTCCTTTTCTGCTCAAAGAGGTATACCATATATTCGCCCTTGCTTATTTTGGTACCGTCTATGGTAAGCACATACACGTTTCCCTTGCCCGAGCAGGCAACAGAAACAATAAGCAATATAAATATTAATAAACAGGAGATAACCCTTTTCATAATTTCACCGCCAATGTACAGCGTCATACATCCATATGCAAACTGTAACCTATTATAAGTTTATTATACAACAAATCAAAAACCGTTTTCAACAAAATATTGTTTTGTAACAAAAGTGTAACAATAAACGGCGCAAAACCGCCCTATTTCCCGACAAATATTGACAAAACAGCTCCTCTGCCTTATAATGATTAATCATTTCACATAAAAAGGGGGAAAATATATGGAAAGGCTTGTACCAAAGCTTTTTACCTGTATGAAAATTTATTTTTCAAAGGAACAGCTCGTAAAGGATATTACGGCAGGCATTATTGTGGCTATTATAGCTCTGCCTCTGTCTATAGCGCTTGCGCTTGCCTCTGGCGTCAAACCCGAGCAGGGTATTTACACCGCCATTTTTGCAGGCTTTGTTATATCCTTTTTGGGCGGCAGCCGTGTACAGATAGCCGGCCCTACAGCCGCATTTGCCACAATAGTCGCCGCCATAGCCGCCAAAAACGGTATGGAGGGTCTGACCGTTGCCACAATAATGGCAGGCATCATACTCATAATAATGGGCTTTTTAAGGCTCGGCAGCCTTATCCGCTTTATACCCTATACAATTACAACGGGCTTTACCTCCGGTATCGCCGTTACAATATTCGTAGGTCAGATAAAGGACTTCCTTGGGCTGGATTATTCCGACCTCGGCGGAAAGTCGCTTATAGAAACCACAGAAAAGCTTGAGGCGGTATTTACCCATATCTCCACAATTAATTTATGGGCGCTTGCGGTGGGCGCAGTCTGCCTTGCAATACTTATAATATGGCAGTATCTGCCTCCCGTTATAGCCAAAATACCCGCCTCGCTTATTGCGGTGATAGTAAGCATTGCTCTTGTAAAGGGCTTTAAGCTGCCCGTAAACACCATAGGCGACCTTTACACCATATCCGCAAAGCTGCCTCCGATACATATACCGCATATAAGCTTTGAAATGGTAAACGAGCTTCTGCCGGACGCCTTTACAATAGCGATACTGGCAGGCATAGAGTCGCTTTTATCCTGTGTGGTCGCCGACAGTATGGTACACGGCAAGCACCGCTCCAATATGGAGCTTATAGCACAGGGCGCAGGCAACATAGCCTCTGCGCTTTTCGGCGGCATACCCGCAACGGGCGCTATTGCCCGTACTGCGGCAAACATCAAAAACGGCGGACGCACCCCCATAGCAGGCATGGTACACTCCGTTGTGCTCTTGCTGATACTTGTCATACTTATGCCGTATGCGGCTCTCATACCTATGCCTGCGATCGCAGCCATACTCTTTATGGTGGCATACAATATGTGCGGCTGGAGAGAGTTTGTAAACCTTGTAAAAACCTCGCCCAAAAGCGACATACTGGTTCTGCTTGCAACCTTTGTGCTGACCGTGCTCTTTGACCTTGTTGTAGCAATAGAGATAGGTATGGTAATGGCAGCCATACTCTTTATGAAGCGCATGAGCGAGGTAACCACCGTACAGAGCTGGAAGTATGCGGACGATGACGACGACCCCGACAGCATTACCCTGCGTACCGTCCCCAAAAATACCCTTGTCTACGAGATAAGCGGGCCTATGTTCTTCGGTGCGGCGGATAAGATACTTCAGATAGGCGTCAGGGACAACACCAACTGCCTTATACTGCGTATGAGGAGCGTAAACGCCCTCGATGCCACAGCTATGCACAACCTCGAAAAGCTATATGAAAACTGCACGGACAAAAATGTTACACTGGTGCTCTCGCATGTAAACGAGCAGCCTATGTCCATTATGCACAAATCGGGCTTTGACAAAAAAATCGGTAAAGTCAACTTCTGCTCCCATATCGACGAAGCCCTTAAAAGGGCTGCCGAGATAGGTGCGGCAGAGGCATAAAAACCGTCCAAAATGTCAATATAAAAAGGTCATCCCCCTGCGATGCAATTCAATCGTAAAAGAGATGACCTTTATGCTTGTTTTAATTTTACTGCATTTAAACGGCGCTTTTTTAATTGCCGCCTTCCTTTGCGGCAGGCTTTTTCCTTATCTTGCTTTTTGTCAGCTCGTAGCTCCTGTCTATAAGATGAAATATAAACTCGTCCTCTAAGCCCGAATCCGGTGCTACGGATATCCAATTGCCCTTGTTCATATGGTAAGCCGCATAAATGCCGTGTATGCTGCGCAGTGAGCCGATAACCGCACTCTCGCATTTTACATTGACTATATCAAGCTCCCTGTTGTCATCAAGACCCAGCTTGTCCCCCGTTATCCTCATCACCAGAGCAAACCATTTTTTGTTGCTGTTGTGCCTCAGCACGGCAAGATCGGGGTATCTTTTCCACAAATATTCGGGCAATGCCCCGTAGTTATCCTCGGCATAGTCAAAAAGTGTTTTTCTGTCCACATCACCACCCCTTTTATATAAAAAAATGCAGGAAATGAATATATTTCCTGCATTTCATTGTTCAAGGCGACACCCGGATTTGAACCGGGGATCGGGGAGTTGCAGTCCCATGCCTTAGCCTCTTGGCTATGTCGCCGTATAAAAAATGCTTCTGAACATAAAGTAAAGAAGCAGATGACCCGTGGGGGAATCGAACCCCCGTTTTAGCCGTGAGAGGGCCACGTCTTAACCGCTTGACCAACGGGCCATATTGAGCTCCCCGAGTAGGATTCGAACCTACGACCCTCCGGTTAACAGCC
>CANQDF010000029.1 GCA_947591605.1 uncultured Clostridia bacterium
CTTTTCCTCGGACGAAAAGCACTTTTGGCTATGCCAAAAGCCGCCCTGCGGGCGTCCGCATTACTTTTTTGCGATGCATAAGCAAAGCTCGTCCTGCGGATTTTAGCCTGCGGCGCTTAAATTACCTTGAAGTGCTTTTGCAAGTTTAAACTCTTATAAAATCATTTTTTAAATCTGATTTTATGTTTTTTGACAGTTTGAAACCCCCACAAACAGAATTTGCGGGGGTATAGTATATATTATGAGTTTTCCTCGGAGTCCTGACCGTTTATCCATTTAAGATAAGCGTTTATAAACCTGTCAAGGTCGCCGTCCATAACGGGCTGTATATTTGAGGTTTCGCAGCCTGTGCGGTGATCCTTTATCATATTGTAGGGATGGAATACATAGGAGCGTATTTGGCTGCCCCATGCAATATCCTTTACATCGCCCCTGATGCCCTCAAGCAGCTCGCCCTGCTCTTTAAGCTTGAGCTCGTAGAGCTTTGCCTTAAGCATTTTCATACAGGTTTCTCTGTTTTGCAGCTGGCTCCTCTCGGTCTGGCAGGATACAACTATGCCTGTGGGGTGATGTATAAGCCTTACAGCCGACGAGGTCTTGTTTATGTGCTGACCGCCTGCGCCGCTGGAGCGGAAAACCTGCATCTCTATATCATCGGGGTTTATATCTACCTCAATGGTGTCATCAAGCTCGGGCATAACGTCACAGCTTGCAAAGGATGTATGCCTCCTTGCGCTTGAATCAAAGGGCGATATGCGTACAAGACGATGTATGCCCTTTTCGGATTTAAGGTAGCCAAAGGCGTTTTCACCCTTTACCATAAAGGTAACGGATTTTATGCCTGCCTCGTCGCCGTCAAGGTAATCAAGCAGTTCAAACCGGAAGCCCTCTCCGTCCGTCCACTTGCTGTACATACGGTAGAGCATGGATACCCAGTCGCATGCCTCGGTGCCGCCTGCGCCTGCATGCAGAGTTACAATGGCGTTGTTTTTGTCATACGGACCTGTAAGCAGGGTGGATATACGCAGATGCTCGTATTTTTCAAGGAAATTTTCCTTCATTTCCTTTACCTCGGGCACAAGGGATTCATCGTCCATCTCGTTGCCCATTTCAATTAGAGTCATTATATCGTCAAACTCCGTACATAGACTGTCGTAACCCTCTATTTTGCTTTTAAGCTGCTTGGTTTGCTGCAGCACCGACTGTGCGGAATCCATATCGTTCCAAAAATCGGGGTCGCCTGCTATCTCTTCAAGCTCGGCAACCTTTTCTCGTGCTTCCGCTACGTTAAAGTGAGTCCCCCATTTCCTCTAAATTTTTATGATAGCCCGAGAGCTCGGCTTTGATCTGTTCAAGCTCAAAAACCATTTATTTCACATCCTTTTAAATTAATTTTTAATATTGTATCGATCGGTATTGTTAGGCGTTTTTGCCGCAGCAATCCTTATATTTTTTGCCGCTGCCGCAGGGACAAGGTGCATTTCTGCCTATCTTAGGCTGTTTGCGTACCTTTGGACCCGATGAAGCGGACTCGTCCCTATTGGTAAAGGTAGCCTTTGCAACCTGCTCTCTCTCCGGAGGAGCAGCCTGTATACGTATGTTGAACAGAGCCTTTATAGTATCGAGCTGAATGTTGGTGTTAAGCTCGTCGAACATATCGTATGAGAGGAACTTGAACTCGACAACGGGGTCACGCTGACCGTAGGCACGCAGCTGTATACCCTGACGCATCTGATCCATATCGTCTATATGCTCTGTCCACTTTGAATCCACTACTTTTAAAAGAATAACTCTTTCTATCTCACGGAGCTGTTCGGAGCCGAATTCCGCCTCCTTAGCCTCATAGCGTGCCGCAGCCTCCTCGGATATTTTTTCAACAAGGTCGGCTTTGTCCATTTTGTCCTTTTCCTCATCGGAGAGGATAAGGCATTCAAGCCTGCCGCCGAACTGTGTTGCGAGTGCCTCGGAGAGCGCTGCCATATCCCAGTCGTCGGGGTCGTTTTCGTTTGTGATATATTTATTTACATAATACTCCGCAACGGAGGATATCATTTTGATTATCTTTTCCTTAAGGTCGGCACCTCTGAGCACCTCAAGACGCTCCGCATAGATTATCTCTCTTTGCTCGTTGTTTACTTCATCATAATCAAGCAGACGCTTGCGGGCGGAGAAGTTATTGCCTTCTACCCTCTTTTGTGCGTTTTCAATAGCCTTGGTAAGCATATTGTGCTCTATTGGCTCATCCTCGGGCAGACCGAGAGCAGCTATCATCTTGCTGACCTTTTCCGAGCCGAAAAGGCGCATAAGGTCATCCTCGAGTGAAATATAGAAGCGTGATTCTCCGGGGTCGCCCTGACGTCCGGAACGACCTCTGAGCTGGTTATCTATACGGCGGGATTCATGCCTCTCGGTACCTATTATTTTAAGACCGCCAAGCTCGGCAACGCCCTCGCCCAGCTTTATGTCGGTACCACGGCCTGCCATGTTGGTAGCTATGGTGATGGCGCCCTTTTGACCTGCAAGGGCTACTATCTCTGCCTCTTTCTCATGATATTTGGCATTGAGCACCTGATGCTTTATGCCCTCTTTTTTGAGCATGGAGCTTAAAAGCTCGGATTTTTCTATGGATACCGTACCTACAAGCACTGGCTGTCCTGTTTTGACGGATTCCTTTATGCTTTCGACAACGGCACGGAATTTTGCCGCCTCTGTCTGGTATACGACATCGGGGAGATCGATTCTCATTACGGGGACATTTGTGGGTATACAAACAACGTCCATGCCGTAGATGTGGCGGAACTCGCTTTCCTCCGTCTGTGCGGTACCTGTCATACCTGCCTTTTTTGCATATTTGTTAAAGAAGTTCTGGAAGGTGATGGTGGCAAGCGTTTTGCTCTCGCTGTTTACCTCTACGCCCTCTTTTGCCTCTATTGCCTGATGCAGACCGTCCGAATAGCGGCGTCCGGGCATCATACGTCCGGTAAATTCGTCAACTATTATTACCTCGCCGTCCTTTACAACATAATCCCTGTCAAGGTACATATTGTAGTTTGCTTTGAGGGCATTGTTTATATGGTGCTGTATTTCAAGGTTTTCGGGGTCGGCAAGGTTTTCCAGGTTAAAGTAGCGCTCTGCCTTTTTAACACCGTCCTGTGTAAGGGAAACCGTTTTGCCCTTTTCGTCTACAACGTAGTCGCCCTCCTCCTGTATGTCCTCTCTTGTAAGGGGATTAAGAGCCTCGTCCTCGTTAAGTATGCGTCCTGCCTTAAGCGTGCGCACAAATGCGTTTGCAAGCTGATAGAGCTTTGAGGAGTCTGCGCCCATACCGGAGATGATAAGGGGAGTACGAGCCTCGTCTATAAGTACGGAGTCCACCTCGTCTATGATGCAGTAGGGCAGACCTCGCTGAACCATATCCTTTTCAAAAACTACCATGTTGTCACGCAGGTAGTCAAAACCAAGCTCGTTGTTGGTGCCGTAGGTTATATCGGCAGCATATGCCTCCTGCCTTTCCGCCTTTTGGAGGTCGTGAAGGATAACGCCTACCTTAAGACCCAAAAATTCATGCACACTGCCCATCCACTCGGCATCACGCTTTGCAAGGTAATCGTTTACGGTTACTATGTGTACGCCGTTGCCCGTAAGAGCATTGAGGTATGCAGGACAGGTAGATACAAGGGTCTTGCCCTCGCCTGTTTTCATCTCGGCTATACGTCCCTGGTGCAGAACGATGCCGCCGATAAGCTGAACGTCAAAGTGACGCATGCCGAGCACCCTCTTGGACGCCTCTCTTACGGTTGCAAATGCCTCCGGCAGTATATCGTCAAGGGTTTCCCCGTTTGCAAGCCTTGCCTTGAACTCATCGGTCTTTGCCTTTAGCTGCTCATCGCTGAGTGCGGCAAATTCAGGCTCGAGAGAATTTATTTTATCCACTGTGGGGCGGATACGCTTTACCTCTTTTTCACTGTAATTGCCAAATATTTTTTCAAATATGCTCATTTGTTTTTTACACCTCAAATCCATTCACGTATTTCTGTTTTTTTACACAATACATCAATATATAGTTTAACAGATAACCATATGCTTATGCAAGGGTTATTTGAAAAAAATAACATAAAAATAATAATTAGGTGTGTCGAAAAGATACTTGCGGGCTTCGGACCGTACAAAAACCTAAAAAAAGATTAATATTTTGACGGTTTGAACAATTTAAAAAAATGTTTGTCAGTTTTTGGCAGTTAGGGTGTATTACTATCCGTATTGTGAGGAGGAGGACAAGCCTCTCATACATAAAATAACGAGGAAAGGAGGGTAACTATGGAGGAAAATTTTGTACCCAACGAGGCTGCAGAGCTTGTAAGAAAGGAATACGAGGAAAAAATCAAGGCAATAAGGCTGGGGTATCTTATTGAGATAGCGCTTTTAAAGGCAGGCGCAAGAAACATAAAAGCCGCCGCAGCGCTGCTTGAGCCGGAGAGCATATCAATTGACGAAAACGGCAATGTATCGGGCCTTGACGAGCAGATAGAAAGGCTTAAAAAAGACGAAGAGAGCGCCTTTCTTTTTGCAGCACCTCAGTGTGTAAAGGGGCTTATACCCTATGACGGCACAGACGCCCACACAGACGACGGAAATATGAGCTATTCCCGTTTTTGCGAAATTTATGCGGCAAACAATTATTAAGGAGGAATTTTTATGGCAAAATTTAACAGCAAAACTTTTAATCCGCAGGCATTTGCGGCTTATATCGAGCGTATACCGCAGCTTAAGAAAAACGAGCTTATAAAAAGCAAGGCTTTTAAGGGCAACAGTGCAATTAAAAGTGCATTTGCGTCCGGTACGGGCACGGGCTATGCGATAATACCCATGTACGGCCTGCTTGGAGGCGATGTTTTAAACTATGACGGCACTACCGATATAAATGCCGCCGCAACCAATACCTACGAAAGAGGCGTTGTGGTCGTGGGCAGGGCTCAGGCATGGCTCGAAAGCGACTTTGCAGAGGACATAACGGGCGGCGCAGGCTTTATGGACAATGTTGCGGCGCAGGTTGCGGAATATTTTGACGGCGTTGACCAGACTACGCTGCTTGCGATACTTGAGGGTATATTCGGCATGACGGGCGAGGAAAACGAGGAGTTTGTGGAAAAGCATACCTATGATGTAACATCCGAGGGCGACGGAAATATAACTCCCGCATCTCTTAACAATGCTGTACAAAAGGCGTGCGGTGACAATAAAAACAAGTTTTCCGTTGCCATTATGCACTCTGCCGTAGCAACAAACCTTGAAAACCTCAGTCTGCTTGAATATCTCAAATATACGGACTCCAACGGTATCAGCCGTGATCTTACCCTTGCCACATGGAACGGCAGGGCGGTGCTTATTGACGACAGTATGCCTGCACAGGCGGTCGCAAAGGTGCCTGCAAAGGGCAGCCCCGGTCAGGACGGCTATGTACCCGAGCAGCCTGCATACACAAAGTATACCACATATATTTTGGGTGCGGGAGCCTTTGACTATGAGGATATAGGCACTCAGAATGCGTTTGAGATGTACAGGAATCCGGTATCGGGCGGCGGACAGGACGTGCTTTTTGCAAGACAGAGAAAGTGCTTTGCGCCATACGGAATCAGCTATACAAGAGCCAGCCAGAAGACGCTTTCGCCTACGGACGAGGAGCTTAAAAACGGAGCAAACTGGGAGCTTGTAAATGACGGTGCAGAAGAAAAGACCTATATCGACCACAAATCAATACCTATTGCAAGGATAATATCCAGAGGTTAATTATGGATATAGGGTCAAGGCTTATACAGCTTGGCATTGAGGTGACGGAGCTTGACAGGGAGGCTATGCTTTTTGCGGAGGAAAAAACAAGGGAGCATATTTTAAACGTATGCAATACCGTTTGTGTACCTAAGGAGCTTGAATACCTCGCAACCGATATGGCATGTGCGGAATTTATAAAGGACAGGTATATGGCGGGGCTGCTTGCGGATTTTGACGCAAGGGGCGCCCTTAAGGCCATCACCGAGGGCGATGTACGGCTGGAATACAACACGGAAAACGGCAGTGACTTTGACAGCCTGATGGAGGTGCTCAACAGGGGTGAGGCAGACCTTTACAGGTTCAGGAAGCTGCGCTGGTAAGGAAGTGAAAATTTGGGGATACGTGAAAATATTATAAGTATGTTTTTTGGCAGATGCGATATTTACGAAAGCGGCAAGGGTGTAGACGAACGGGGTGTTACAAGGGAGTATAAAAGGCTTAAATACAGCGATGTGGAATGCCGCCTTGTGTTTGGACAAAGAGAAAACTACAGCGGAGCAAGGTCTGCGGGAGGACAGGCGCACAAAAACGATACATCCCTGAGTGTGCGTGTTTTTCTCCCTCCGGAGATTGATGTTGCCGCAGGCAGCTTTATAACCGTGAGGCAAAACAATATTACCTATAACCTGAGGAGCACTTCCGAGGGCGCCTGCTATCGTCATCACAGGGAAATAATGGCACTGCCCGATTACAGCGAGGTGTAGATATGACAGGTAAATTAAGGGACGGGATATGCAGGGCAATAAACGGCGAATTTGGCGGGGATTACCGCATTTATACGGAAAAAATAGAACAGCGCTTTGAAAGGCCCTGCTTTTTTGTGGAAGTCAAAAGCAGTGATACACAGCTTTTCAGGGGAAACAGGTACCATATGCAAAGCAGGCTGCTTGTTACTTACTATCCGCTTTACAAGGATAAAAACGAGGATATGGCAAAAACGGCTCAAAGGCTGTCGCAATGTCTGGAAGTCACAGAGCCGGACGGCAGTCCGCTGAGGTGTTCTTCATGCTCGCATACCTTTGAAAAGGACTGTCTTTTGACAGATATTGGCTTTGACTTTTTCGTCATAAGGGAGCCTGCGGAGGAGGACAGTGAGCTTATGTGGGAATACAAACTTAATTTCAAGGAGGGATAAGCTTGGAGGAAACAGCAAAGGAGAAGCTTTTTACAAGGGAACAGTTTATAAAAAACGATGATTTTTCGGATTACAGGGATCTTATATGCGCCCTTATGGCAGAGGACGAAAAATGTTCCGTAAAGGCACTCAATAAAAGAATAACTGCTTTTTTAAGCAGAAAAACAAATTAAGGAGGCGTATATTATGGCTTTAGGCGGAGGTACATTTTTGAGCCAGAACAAGGTGCTGCCGGGTGCATACATAAATTTTGTGTCGGCGGCAAGGGCAAGCGCACAGCTTGGTGAAAGAGGCTATGCGGCTGTCGGCCTTAGCCTTGATTGGGGCGTTGAGGACGAAATTTTTGAGGTTACAAGCGGCGATTTTCAGACGGACAGTTTAAGGATATTCGGCTATGATTATACAAGCAGTGAGCTGAAGTATTTAAGGGAGCTTTTTTTGCACGCACGCACCGTTTACTGCTACAGGCTGAACGGCGGCGGAAAAAAGGCTGCAAATACCTATGCACAGGCGCTTTACAGCGGCAAAAGGGGCAACGACCTTACCATATGTATAGAAGAAACCGTTGACGAGGGCTATGACGTTATAACCAAGCTTGACGGTGCCGAGGTGGACAGGCAGACCGTAAGCAAGGCGGAGGAGCTTAAGGAGAACGGCTATGTAAGGTTTTTGACAGCACCCCTTGCGGAAACGGCAGGCACACCTCTTACAGGCGGTGAAAACGGAAGCGTTACGGGGCTCAACCATCAGGAGTTTCTTGATAAGGCGGAGAGCTTCGGCTATAACGTGCTTATATGTCCGTCTTCGGATGATGAGATCAAGTCGCTTTATATTGCGTATACAAAGCGTATGAGGGATGAAACGGGCGCCAAAATGCAGTGTGTTGTATACAACAAGGCAGCCGATTACGAGGGCGTCATAAACGTTAAAAACAGTGTGACGGACGAAAACGAGGCTGCGCTTACCTACTGGACAGGAGGTCTTATGGCAGGCTGCGAGATAAATAAGTCCGTGCTTAACGCCGTTTATGACGGCGAGCTTGCGGTAAATGCAGATTATACTCAGACACAGCTTGAAAAGGCAATAAAGGCGGGCGAGTTTGTACTGCACAGCGTAAGCGGTGTGCTCAGGGTGCTTGCGGATATAAACAGCCTTGTTACATTCAGCGATACCAAGGGTGAGGATTTTGCCGACAACCAGACCGTGAGGGTGTGCGACCGTATCGCAAACGACATTGCACTTATCTTCAATACAAGATACCTGGGCACGGTGCCAAACGACAACGCAGGCAGGACCGCATTATGGAACGACATAGTAAAGCATCACAGGCAGCTTAACGACATAAGGGCAATAGAGGACTTTGACGAGGAGGATATTACCGTTATGAGGGGCGATACCAAGAGAGCCGTTGTTGTAAACGACGCCGTAAGCATTGTAAGCGCAATGAGCAAGCTTTATATGACGGTGACAGTAATGTAAAGCCTATGACGGCACAGACTGCCGAAAACTTTTTTATAAGGAGGTTATTTAATGACTAATGCAATTATGAGGGCAAGGGATACGCTCAGTGCAAAGCTTGCGGAATGCTTTGTTACCATAGGCGACACCCGCTATAACTTTATGCAGGCCATAAATCTGGAGGCGAAGTTTGAAAAAAACAAGACCAAGGTGCCTATACTGGGTAAAACAGGCATGGGCAACAAGGCATCGGGCTGGAGCGGAAGCGGCAAGGCGGTGTTCCACTACAACACGTCGGTATTTCGTGAGCTTATGCTGCAGTATAAAAAAACAGGCGAGGATATTTACTTTGATATACAGATAAGCAACGAGGACCCCACCTCCGCAGCAGGCAGGCAGACAGTTGTGCTTACCGATTGCAATATGAACGGCGGTGTACTTGCCAAGTTTGATGCAAAGGGTGAGTATCTTGACGAGGAGATGGAGTTTACCTTTGAGGACTTCAAAATACCCGAAAGCTTTGCCATGCTTGAAGGTATGCTTTAAAGGACGGTGTGTTTATGGGAGAGCTTGAAAGATTTTTAAAGACCAACCGTATGCAAAAGCCGAACGCATTTTATCCTGCGGTAAAGGGGATAACCGATGATGACGGCAATACGGTAATGTGGGAGCTCAAGCACCTTTCCACAGCCGAGAGCGAAGAGCTCAAGCGAGAGTGCATGTATTCCAGTGAGGGCAAAAACGGCATTGTGCGTGAAAGGCTTGACAGCGCAAAATATATGGAGAGGCTGCTTGCCGCCTGTGTTGTATACCCGGATCTGCGCAGCGCAACCCTGCAGGACAGCTACGGTGTATACACGCCAGAGGAGCTTTTAAAGGCAATTATAGACGAACCGTCGGAATATGCGGCATTTTCGGACTATGTATACGGCATGCTCGGCTTTACGACCTTCGGGGACAAGGTAGAACAGGCAAAAAACTGATTGACGGAGGGGACAGCGACAGCATATATGCCGTTATATGTATGCAGCGCTTTCACTGGCCTCCCTCCGTCTATGCGGAAATGGACGAGTACGAAAAGGCGTTTGTTGCGGCGGCAGTCGAAAAGCTTGTACAAAACGAAAAACGCCGCAGATGAAACAAAATTAAGGAAATACGCACGTTTTCCGAAAGGGGCTGTTGTTTTTTGCGACAGCCCCAAAAAAGGAGGGATGTTATGTATCTGTTTTATATTGGCAATCTGCTTTTGCCCGTTACCCCGTCCTCTTATACCCTTAAGGAGAAAAACCGCAACCGCATCATAAGCCTTGTAAACGGAAACGAGGTGAGCCTGCCCGAAACAGCGGGGCTCTGTGAGATCGGCTTTTCTGCGCTGCTGCCTATGGTGGAGTATCCGTTCAGCGTTTACGAGGGCGGTTTTAAGGACGGTATTTATTTTGCCTCCGCTTTAAGGAGCATGAAGCAGACTGCGCTGCCGTTGGGGTTTAAAATACTGCGCTCCGGTATGCGAAGCTCGACGGATATGCAATGTGTTATAGACGAGCTTTCGTTTAAGGAGGACGCCGAAAACGGCGGGGACATAACCTGCAACATAGTACTCAGACAATACAGGGGATATGCTTCGGCGGTTATAGATACGGACTCCGGCAGCGTAAAAACTGCCGATACCGACAGGCAGATACCCAAAAGCGTAAAAGTATCCAAGGGAGATACGCTGTGGACCGTAGCAAAAAGATATTATGGCGACGGAGGCAGATACCCCGAGCTGTATGCAAAAAATGCCGATATTATAGAGTCCTGTGCAAAGCAGCATTCCCTGCCCTGCTCCGAAAACGGCAGATATATTTATGAGGGCACGGAGCTTGTGCTTTAAAGGGGGATTTATATGAGTCAGCTTGATATTATACTTAATAAGGCGCTTTCGCTCAAAGGCTCCCACGAGTACGATAATTACTGTCAGAAATTTGTGAGGGTCTGCTATGAGGCGGCAGGCATAACGGGCAGCGCCGCAAGCGCAAACGAGGCATACTCAAAGTGGGCGGTATCAAAGGATATAGACTCGGTGCCTGCGGGAGCTGCGGTATACTTCAAGGGTATAGGCGCATACGGGCATGTCGGTATAGCAACGGGCAACGGCAATGTTATACATGCTGCAAACGGTGTAAGGGTGCAGAGCCTTGACTACTGCGACAAAAGGTATGTTTTCAAGGGCTGGGGCTGGCAGGGCGGCGTAAGGCCCGATGGAGCCTCCGACAAAATACCGTCCGATACGGGTACGGACAAAAGCACATCCAAAAAAGGCGGATCGGCAGCAGGCAGCAAAACCATTGAAAATATATCGTCAAAAAATTTGGGGTCGGGGCGCAGGGACAGCGTTTTCGGCAAAATAGACAGCATAGGCGAGGTGGATAAGGGCTACGAACTGCTTATAGAAAACGACAGGGTATATCTGCCTGCCGTAACGGGGGAGCTGTATCTGGAATACAAAAGGCAGCTCGCACCCGCCTCGCTTAAATTCAGTGTACTTAAGGACAGTGAGCTCGACTTTGCCGAGGGGTCGCCCGTAAGGCTGAGAGTCGGAGGGAGAGATGTTTTCAGGGGCTATGTGTTTGAAAAAAGCCGCAGGGAACGTGACATTATAAACGTTACTGCATATGACAGCCTCAGATACTTCAAAAACAAGGATACCATACTTTACAGAGGCAAAAGGTACAGCGATCTGCTTAAAATGCTTATAAATGATTACAGGCTGAAGGCAGGCGACATATGCGACACGGGCTATGTTATAGAAAAACAGCTTGAGGAGGGCACTGTATTTGATATACTGGCAAACGCCGCCGATATAACATATCTGCATACAGGCAGACGATATGTGCTGTTGGATGACTTTGGCAGGATATGCCTGAGAAATACCGACGATATGGAAACGGGCATTGTGCTTAACAAGGACAACATAGGCTCCTTTGACTACACCTCCACAATAGACAGGCAGGTGTATGACCATATCAGCATTGTATCGGATGATAAAACGGAGGGCATAAGAAACATATATACCCTGTCCGATGACAACACTGCTGTGTGGGGAGAGCTGCGGTATATGATAAAGCCTGCCGAGGAGCTTGACAAGGCAAGGATAAGGGAGCTGGCACAGGCTGCGCTTAAAAAATATTCACGCAAGAGGCGCTATCTTACGCTGCACGATGTAAAGGGCGATATTTCGGCAAGGGGCGGCTCCGTGGTAAAGACGGAGCTGGATCTGGGAGATATAGTGCTCAATGAAAAAATGGTATGTGAGCGGGTGCGGCATACCTTTTTCGGTACACACCATCTTATGGATATTGATATGTTCGGCAGAGAGGGGGAGTTTGATGTCTGATATAGTACAGCTTATAAAGCAATGCGCCGTAGACGCCGTTAATGCCCAAAAGCCTGTGGAGCTGGTACTTGGCAGGGTAACCGTGCAGGAGGATATACCAAATGAGATACCCCTGCAGATAACCCTGCAGCAAAAGGCGGTTATTGAAAGGGATTTTTTGTTTGACACGGACAATACCTACGGGCTAAAAAAGGACGATGTACTTATACTTTTAAGGCAGAGCGGCGCACAGCGGTATCTGCTGCTGGACAAGCTGAGAGGAGGGAGCGAATGATACCCGAAACCGATATTGAAAGGGCTGCCGAATATACCGTATACCCCGACAAAACCTATCATATTGACCTTAAAAACAAGAGGATATGCGGCTTTTGCGACGGTGAGGAGGCAATGAGGCAGGCAATTTACAAGATAATTGCGACAGTGAGGTATGAATATATCATATATTCGGGCGCTTACGGCACACGCATAATAGACAGCATGGGTTCGCTTACGCCCTTTGTGTGGTCGGAGCTTGAAAGGGAGATAACCCGTGCCCTGCTTTGTGACGAGCGCATAAACCGAGTGCGTGATTTTTGGTTTGAGGAGGACAAGGCGTCACATATATTAAAGGTCAGCTTTACGGCGGAAACCGTAAACGGAAATTTTGCATATTCACAGGAGGTGTACAGATATGTTTGAGGAATATACCTTTGAAAATATTTTAGCCCGCATGCTTGAGAGGGTGCCCGGCGATGTTGACAAGAGGGAGGGCTCGGTAATATACGATGCGCTTGCTCCCGCTGCGGTAGAGCTGCAGCTTATGTATATTGAAATGGACAATATGCTTTTGCAGTGCTTTGCGGATACCGCCGACAGGACATATCTTATGCTCAGGGCAAAGGAAAGAGGTCTGGAGCCCTACAAGGCAGCGGCTGCCGTGCTGAGGGGAATATTTGAGCCGGAGAATGCCGATGTGGAGGGCAAAAGGTTTAACCTTGACAGCCTTAACTACGTTGCGGGTGAGGCGCTTGAAGACGGCGGCAGAGCTGTCTACTGCGAAACTCCGGGCAGCGAGGGCAATACACGCTTCGGCTCGATGACCCCTCTTGAATATATAGACGGGCTTAAGAGCGCATATCTCACCGAGGTCATAACACCGGGTGAGGACGAGGAGGATACGGAGGCGTTCAGACAGAGATATATAGACAGCCTTAATACACAGGCGTTCGGCGGCAATATTGCGGATTATATGCAAAAGGTAAAGGAGCTTAACCGTGACGCAAATATACTCTCCCTGGGCGGTATAGGACAGGTAAGGGTGTATTGTGCCGACGAGTGGAACGGCGGAGGCACTGTAAGGCTTGCAATAACTACAAGAGCAAATACCCCCGCAACTGCGGAGCTTGTTGAGGCGGTGCAGGAGAGCATTGACCCGGTAAGCGGCAAGGGTATGGGTATTGCGCCTGTGGGGCATATAGTTACCGTTGACACCGTTGAGATGACCGAAATACCGATAAGGCTCAACATACAGGCGGCGGAAGGCTACAGTGCCGAGCTGCTTAAGCCGTATATAACCGATAAAATAGAGGAGTATTTTGAAACGCTCAATTCAGGCTGGGAGGAGCTTTACGACGGCAGCGGAGAGGACTGCATCGCAATAGTGGTTTCCTACCTTGCGGGGCTTGTGCAGATGATTACGGGCATAAGGAGCATAACGGAAATAAGCGTGGGAGGCGCCCTGTTCGGTCAGGAGTTTAAGCTGGGCAGAGATAAGCTTGCAAGGCTCGGCGCCCTTACCGTGGAGGTGACGCAATGAGCAGAGGTCTTGACGCTGTAAGGTATCTGCCTGAGTACATGGCACAGCTAAGGGAGATAAAGGAGCTGTACAATGCTTTGCAGGACGAGTTTGACCTTATGTATGCCTGCAAGGATCATGCCATGGGTGAATGCTTTGTTATGACCTGTGAGGATTTTGGCATGGAAAAATACGAAAGGCTGCTCTCTCTTGTGCCTGAATACGGCGACAGCAGGGAGGACAGGCGTTTCAGGATACTTGCCGCACTCAACGGAGATACGCCGTACACCTTTGAAAGGGTGCTGCAAAAGCTGATCGTTTTATGCGGGGAGGGCAACGTTACCATGGAGTATGCAAAGGATATATATACCTTGCGTGTAATGATAAAGCTGGAGGCAAAAAGGCAGTTCAGCACCGTGCTTAAAATGCTCAGGAGGATGCTGCCCTGCAATATATCGCTCAAATGCTCACTGGCATACAATACCCACCGCATACTTTCGGGTTTTACGCACGGAGAGCTTGCGGCATATACCCAAAAGCAGCTTAAGGAAGAGGTAATAGTATGACGGAGGAGCAATACCGTCTGACGGTAGGAGGCGGCTATGACGATTTTTGGAGCTTCAAGGGCAGATACAGGGTATGCAAGGGCAGCCGTGCGAGCAAAAAGAGCAAAACAACGGCTCTTAACCTTATAGACAGGCTTGTTGCCTACCCCGGAGCAAATATACTTGTTGTAAGGCGTGTTTATTCAACGCTTAAGGACAGCTGTTATGCCGAGCTGAGCTGGGCAATAAACAGGCTGGGGCTTAAGAAGGATTTTGATTTTAAAATAAGCCCTCTGGAGATGACCTATAAGCCCACAGGTCAGAAAATCTATTTCAGAGGGCTGGACGACCCGCTCAAAATAACCTCTATAACCGTGCAGAGCGGTTCGCTGTGCTGGATGTGGATAGAGGAGGCATACGAGATCTCCAATGAATCCGATTTTGACATGCTTGACGAGAGCATAAGGGGCGAGGTGGACGAGGGCTTGTTCAAGCAGATAACTCTTACCCTCAACCCGTGGAACGAGCGGCATTGGATAAAAAAGCGCTTTTTTGACAGCCCTGACGAAAACACCCTTGCAAAAACCACCGACTATACCTGCAACGAATGGCTTGACGAGGCGGATATTGCCATGTTTGAGCATATGAAGGAGCAAAACCCGCGCAGGTACAATGTGGCAGGCTTGGGCAACTGGGGCATAGCCGAGGGGCTTGTGTATGAAAACTGGGAGGAGGATGATTTTGACATTGAACTCCTTAACAGAGAAATAGGTCTTATACACGTTATGGGGCTGGATTTTGGGTATGCAAATGACCCCACGGCAATATTCTGCGGTATTTGCGATGTAGGGCGGCGCAAGCTTTATGTGGTCGATGAGGTGTATAAAAAGGGGCTCTCAAACGAAGCTATTTTTGACATCATATTAAAAAAGGGCTGGAAAAAGGAAAAAATAATTGCGGACAGCGCCGAGCCAAAATCCATAGACAGGCTGTATGACCTTGGTCTGTACGGCATAAGGCCTGCCCGAAAGGGCAGCGACAGCATAAGATGCGGCATAGACCTTATAAGCGATTACCGTATAATAATAAGGCCCGTATGTGTCAATTTTATTACCGAAATAAGCAATTACAGGTGGGAAAAGGACAGATTCGGCAATATGACAAACAAACCCTGCGACAGCTTTAATCACCTTATGGATGCAATGCGCTACGCTATGGAGGCAATAAGCGGCAGGGAGCTGCTTTCCTTTGACTGACAAGGAGGTATTATATGTTGATCTCGGATTTTACAGAAAGCCTTGACCGTATTTTGCAGCTTATAAGCATATACGGATATATGCCGCAAATAAGCCTGTTTGAGGAGGAAACGGAGGAGGAAAGCCTTCAGACGGCCTCCGTTATGTCCGACACATACAATATATATGAGGGGGATACAGCCGAAGCCTCGGTAAGCATATACAATTACCTCTGCAAAGCAGAGGGCGGCAGGGCAGCTGTATACGATAATGCCTCATATACGGGCTGCGGCATATCCGTGTACGGGGTGGGCGGTATCGGCATAAACGGACAGGCTGTATCAAACAAGGCATACAATACCGCTGTCGCTCTCTGCGGTGATATGTCACAGTACAGTGCTTCGGCTGAGGCTTTTAGGGCAATTATAGAAGCGGAATACGGATGTGTACCTGCTGCGGAGGGAGCAGTATATATCACGGACAATGAGCTGTCATCGGCAGAGTACGTTATGTATATGCACGAGGCGCCGTATACGGGGTATTTATCCCTTGCAAATTACGGTAGCCTCACATACCGTGCTTACCGGGAGGATAACGCTGCACAGGCGGCATACGGTGCAGTCAGCTCTTATTTTTGCGATAATTTTATATACGATGCCGACAGCCGTATTTTAAACGGGACCGGTATCGGCACATATGACGGCTCATACGGCATATATCCGTATGAATTATGTGCGTATCCGGTATATGAGTCATACAGCAGATCGCAGCTTTGCGGGGATAACGTATGCGGCATATACCTGTCGGAGGGATACAAAACAGCCGTATGCGGTTATGCTGACAGTAATGAGTACATTTACGGGGATATTTCGGGGGACGGATATACGTGCACTGACTCGGTATACGATATGCAGCAGCGGTATCTGTATCATACAGACGTATTGAATGATACAGGCTGCGGAGAGTATGCGGCAGGCTCTGCCGCCGATATGCTTAAGGTATTTACTGACGGTAAAAAAACGGGGGATATAAACATAAATGTGGATTTTAAGGCTTATGCCGAGGTAAAGAACGATTACGATGTAAACAGATTTGCCGATATATTTGCCGAAAGGCTGGAAAGCGAGCTTAGGAGCTGTGCCGAGGGCATACATTATTGAAAGAATTTTGCGGCTTGCAATATCGGTTTAAGGAGGTAAAGCATGTATAATTATTTTTTAAGTGAAACCGACAGGATAAACGCCCTGCTTGCCGAAGGAGCGCCTATGACATTAAAGGAGCTTGCACAGCGGGATATAAGGCGTTTTAAGGCATCCCGCAAATACAGGGATATGCTGACGGGGGAGGCATATTACATAGGCAGGCATGATATTTTAAGGCGCAGGCGCACCGCCATAGGAGAGGGAGGCAAGACCGTGGAGATCGACAACCTGCCAAACAACAGGATAGTGGATAATGTATACAGAACTCTTGTGGATCAAAAGGTTAATTACCTGCTCGGGAAACCGTTTACGCTCAGATGCGGTGACAAGGAGGCGGAGCGGAGGATAAAAAAATGCTTTGACAGGGAGTTTTTCCGCACCGTTAAAAACATAGGCGAGGATGCGCTCAACTGCGGCATAGGCTGGCTTTATATTTACCTTGACAGTGACGGCAGCCCTCGCTTTAAGCGTTTAAGACCGTTTGAGGTCATACCCTGCTGGTCCGACGGCGAACATACGCAGCTTGACTATGCCGTAAGGCTTTACGAGGCTATACGGTGCGAGGGCAAAAGGGAAACGCCTGTTACATTTGCGGAGCTGTACACCCCGGAGGGCATGACACGCTATGTATACGAGGCAGGAGTGCTTAAGGAGGAGAGTCCGTTTAAGGCATACTGCCGACTTGACGGCAGGGGCTTCGGCTTTGTCAGGGTGCCGCTTGTCGCCTTTAAGTACAACTCCAAGGAGCTGCCGCTCATCAAAAACGTAAAGAGCCTCCAGGACGGCTTGAACAGCCTGCTGTCGGACTTTAACAACTGCATGGAGGAGGACGTCAGAAATACCATATTGGTGATAAAAAACTATGACGGCGAGGATCTGGGGCAGTTCAGACGCAATCTGTCCGCATACGGTGCCGTAAAGGTGAAAACCGTAGACGGTTCGCAGGGAGGTGTTGAAACGCTCAATATAGAGGTAAATGCGGAAAACTACAAAACCATTATTGAAATGTTCAGGAAAGCCATAACGGAAAACGGCAGAGGGTATAACGCCAAGGACGACAGGCTGGGTTCAAACCCCAACCAGATGAATATAATGAGCATGTACAACGACATAGATATTGACGCAAACGGTATGGAAACAGAGTTTTCCGCCTCGATAGAACAGGTGCTGCGCTTTGTTTTTGCGGGGGACCTGCCCGAATATGAGGTCATATTCAACCGCAGTATGATAATGAACGAGTCCGAGCTTATAGATAACATCATAAAAAGCAAGGGCATTATTGACGACGAGATACTCAAGGCAAGGCATCCGTGGGCTTAGGGATAATATATTGCAATTTAGGGCATATATATCCGCAGCGGCGGCAATAATAGCTTTGACGGCATTAATGCAAAAAAACGGGGTTTTACCCAAAAGGAGGCATAAATATGCCCAAAGCAAAAAAACTGCCCACCGAGGACGATATATTAAAGTATGAAATAGCAAAGGAGCTTGGACTGGAGGAGAAAATATCACAGGGCGGATGGAAAAGCCTGAGTGCAAAGGAAAGCGGCCGCATAGGCGGGCTTATGACAAAACGCAAAAGAGAAAAAAACAACGGCAGGGCATAGCGCATAAAAGCAGCCCCCATTCCGTACAAACATCGGAATGGGGGCTGTTTTGCGTTATTATTACTCTAAGCCGTCATTATTGCGCTCCTTAAATAATTCAAAAACAGTGTTGAGTATCTCCTCGGATTCCACCGGTATATAGGCGTCCTCCTCGTCGTTGAGATCCTCAAGGCGCATTATTTCGACAATGCCCTCCTCGCCCTCTTCGGGGTAAAGCACCGCATATTCGCAGCCGTCATATTCCACTATGTCGAGCAGCATATATATTTCCCGAGTGCCGTCGTCGTCGGTAAGACAGATAATATTGTTGTTTTCCTCGTCCATTTAAGCCTCCGTAAAACGATCAATCGGCTGTTTCGTTGAATGCCTTTACATATGCTGCCTCCTTAAGGGCGGCATCGGCATATGCAGAGTTGAATTTTGCCTCAAGCTCTGTTTCGTCTATTTTGCCGTTTACAAAATCGGGTATTATTTTGCACATATTGCCTATGGAATCAATGTATGCCGCCGCTGCGCTGTGCATATTTGCAAACTTTGCGGGGCAGTCAAGGGCTGCAAGCTTTGTTTTTGCATTTTCCGAGGCTATGCGGACGTCCTCGTATCCTGCGGCAATAGCCTTAAGCTCGTTTTTGTTGTCAAGGTCGGCGTTTTTAAGGCTGTTTTGTGCGGAGGCAAGCTCCCCGAGAGAGGAACTGTAATCCCCCATAATTTTGTTGTATGAGTCAAGATAATCCGCCTCTGCCTGCGAATTAAGCGTTACCCAGCCGCCCTCGGCAGACTGAGAGCCGCCGTAGCTTATGGAAACTGTTTTTGTATTTCCGTCCCAGAGCACCTGTGCGCCCGTGGCATCGGCTATGGCACGCAGCGGAAGCATTGTTGAGCTGTTGATTATCTGTGCGGGCACATCTATTGCTTTTTTGCTGCCGTTAAGGTAATAGCAGCTTTCTCCGATATTGATCGTTATGGTATCGCTGCCCTTTGAGAGCGTGACGGTTTTTGTATTGCCGTTCCAGCTTATGGAGTAGCCCATATTGTCAAACAGACCTCTTAACGGTATGAGCGTCCTGCCCTCAACTATAACAGGCTGCTGGTTGGGAAAGCTTACGGCTCTTCCGTTAAGGCTTACCGTAACATCCTTTGCAAAAACGCTTGTGCTCATGGCAAGGGTAACGGCTGCCGTAATAAACAAAGTTTTTAATTTCATTTAGGTATTGCCCCCTTTAAATGATGATAAAACAATTATACCACATTAACTGCGTATTGTAAATGCCCACCCCTTATTATACCGTGTTTATGCCGAATATCACTCCTGCGGCAGCCGAAAGGGCTATAAACACTATGGGGTGCAGTTTTGTTTTTTTAACGCCTGCATATATCAGCGCCGCCATTATCACGCTTACTATAAACGAGCGTGAGGTAAATACGCCCGTATCAAAGCTGCTGCCTATAAAGGCAAGCTTTAAAATGCTCAGCCCCGCTGCGGCTATGAGTGCGGCTGAGGCAGGGCGCAGACCGTAAAAAACGTTTTGCACGGTTTTATTTTCCTTAAAGCGTTCGAGAAAGTAAAATATTACCGTAATAACGACCACGGAGGGGGTTATAAGCCCGAGTGGGCCTGTTACGGCGCCCGGTATGCCTGCTGTGATATAGCCCACATAGGTGGACATATTTATGCCAAGGGGACCGGGGGTAGACTCCGAAACGGCTATCATATTTGATATATCGCCGGTGGTGAACCAGCCCGTATCCGAGGACATCTCGTATAAAAACGGCAGGGTAGCAAGACCTCCGCCTACCGAAAAAAGCCCTACCGAGGCAAACCTAAAAAAAAGATATAAAAGTATCATTTGCCGCCGCCTCCTTTGACCGATTTATACACGGCGCCCGCTATGCCCGAGAGAATTACCAGCAGCACTACGGGCAGAGATGTAAAGAGCGAGAGCAGCAGCACGGCGCAGAAGAGCAGGAGTGTGGGTCTATCCACTACAGCCTTTTTCCACAGCTTTGAAACGGCGTCAAATATGAGTACGCATACGCATACCCTTATGCCGCAAAAGGCATATTTTATCGTTTGGTTGTCGGCAAAGCTCTGTAAAAAGGCGGCTATTATCATGATTATCACGACAGAAGGAAATACGACGCCTAGCGTTGCCACTATCCCTCCGAGAACGCCCTTCCTTTTGCAGCCTATAAAGGTGGCTGTGTTTACGGCTATTATGCCCGGCGTACACTGGCCTATGGCAAAGTAGTCCAAAAGCTCGTCCTCCTCTGCCCAGCTGCGTTTTTCCACTATTTCACGGCGCAGTATCGGCAGCATGGCATAGCCTCCGCCAAAGGTCATTACGCCTACCTTGGCAAAAACAATAAACAATTGTATATATTCGGACACCTGTACCCCTCCCTTTTGCATTATTTGTTTATTTTACATTATTTTGCTGTGTAAATCAAGATGCAAAAATTTTACAAAACGCTATTGACAAAAATTACGGCTTATGTTATCATTTCCACATCAAGCAAGGGAACGGTGAAGCGGTTTATAAAACCGTGCGGTTACAACACAGAGAGTACCGTGTGGGGTGCAAACGGTACAGTACGTGCGGATATAAGCTACACCCGCAGAGCTCCTCGGTTCAGCCCTCCGTTATGGGGAAAGAGGCAAATTTTTTATTTGTAAATTAAGGTGGTAACACGGGTATTCCGTCCTTTGGGTCGGGGTACCCTTTTTTTGCAGCACTATCAAGGAGGATAAAAATGACTGTTTTTGAAGAATTAAAGGCAAGAGGACTGCTTGCTCAGCTAACCGATGAGGAGGAGATAAAGGAGCTTATAAACAACGGCAAGGCTACCTTTTATATAGGCTTTGACCCTACCGCCGACAGCCTGCATGTAGGGCATTTTATGGCGCTGTGCCTTATGAAAAGGCTGCAGATGGCAGGCAACAAGCCTATTGCCCTTATAGGCGGCGGTACCGCTATGGTGGGAGATCCGTCGGGCAGGAGCGATATGAGGCAGATGATGACTGCCGAAACCATTGCACACAACAGCGAATGCTTTAAAAAGCAGATGTCACGCTTTATTGATTTTTCCGACGGAAAGGCACTTATGCTCAACAATGCGGACTGGCTCACAAAGCTTAACTATATTGAGCTGCTGCGTGATGTGGGCGCACATTTCAGCGTAAACAGGATGCTTACCGCAGAGTGCTACAAGCAGAGGATGGAAAAGGGGCTATCCTTCCTTGAATTTAACTATATGATAATGCAGAGCTACGACTTTTACACCCTCTTTAAGGAGTATGACTGCAATATGCAGTTTGGCGGCGACGACCAGTGGAGCAATATGCTCGGAGGTACGGAGCTGATACGCCGCAAGCTTGGCAAGGACGCATATGCAATGACTATTACCCTGCTGTTAAACTCGGAGGGCAAAAAGATGGGCAAAACACAGTCGGGCGCCGTATGGCTCGACCCCGAAAAGACATCGCCTTACGATTTCTATCAGTACTGGAGAAACGTTGCGGACGCAGATGTGCTTAAGTGTTTGAGGATGCTCACATTCCTGCCTCTGGAGCAGATAGACGAGATGGACAAGTGGGAGGGCGCCAAGCTCAACACCGCAAAGGAGATACTTGCCTTTGAGCTTACAAGCCTTGTACACGGCGAGGAGGAAGCCAAAAAGGCGCAGACTGCCGCAAAGGCTCTCTTTGGAGGCGGTGCGGCAGGCGGCAGCATACCCACTACCGAGATAAGCAGGGATGAATACGGCGAGGGTATGCAGATAATAGCTCTGCTTGAAAAATGCTCCCTTATACCCTCAAGGAGCGAGGGCAGGCGCCTTGTACAGCAGGGCAGTGTAAGAGTGGCGGAGGAAAAGGTGACGGCAATAGACTTTGTTGTATCGCCCGACCTTTTCGATAATGATGAGATAATGCTGCAAAAGGGCAAAAAGACCTTCCATAGAGTAAGGTTAGTATAATTGCACGAGCCTATGTAAAACCGAATTATTAAAAAAGCGTGTCGGTTTTTTCGGTACGCTTAGGGGGCAAAGCCCCCTTTTTTATTGAGTATAATCGGCAAGGTCGTTGCTTATGTATTCATCCTCGGTGAGCAGCCTTTGGGTATGCTTTTTTGCAAAGGGTATGCTCATTTCCCAATAGCTCATATCGGGCAGCGCCTTTGCCCTTACCTCGGGGTCGAGCAGAATATCGTAATTGTTTTGGGCAAGCCTTATACACAGGTCTATGAGGCGTTCCTGCATTTTAAGCTCCTCGTCAAAGCCGCCTGCTTCCTCAAATGCCTCCCTCGAAAATACGGCAAACAGGTTAAGCGCATTTATGTTCTGCACATATTCCAGCCTGTGCATATAGCCGCCGGAGCTTAAGCTTTCGCCGTCAAAGGCTATCTCTATGGTGCCGTTGCCCACAAAGCGCACGCCTCCGCCGCTTACCCTGCCTCTGTATACGCCTATGCCGCCCGCAGCCCCCACGCCGTCCAGGTTTACAAGGCTGATAAGGCGGCATATCTGCTTTTTTTCAAGCTCTATGCCGTCTGGTATTACCGCAATAAAATCGGTAAGACAGCCGTCAAGCAAACGGTTTGAGCATACCCTTACGGTACGGCAGCTGCCCTTGCCCCTTACCTTGTAGTTGCAGCGGTATACAGCCGCTCCCGAGCCTATGCTCTCCACGGTGCCCTCTGTTTTGAGCCTTAAAAGCTGCTGGCTTACTGCAAGCACAGCGGAGTTTATGCAATAGGGCTTTGCGGATATATCCGATGCAACGGAGTTTTTGTGCATACGCCAGTAATATAGCGGCTTTGGTATGTGGGCAATATGCTCTGCCTTTTCCGTAAGGCGCAGCATAAGGTCATGATCCTGACTGCCGTCAAAGCCCTTTCTGAATCCGCCTGCCTCATCAAAGAGGCTTTTTTTGAACATGGTAAAATGACATATATAATTGTTGCCCCTTAAATTGTAGGGGGAATAATCGGGCTTAAAATGTATAATCGAGGGCTTTTGTATATCGCTTGTAAAGCTTGCCTCGTCACAGTAAATAAAGTCGGCGCCGTGGTCTATGTATTTGCGGCATTCAAAAAGGAGATCGGGCGAGATAACATCGTCGTGGTCAAGCAGACCTATGTATTCTCCCGATGCCGTTTCTGCGGCAAGGTTGGTATTTTCGGCAATGCCGAAGTTTTTTTCAAGGCGTTTGTATTTTATGCGTTTGTCGGCATATTCGCTTATTATACGTGCCGCACTGTCATCATCGCTTGCATCGGCAAGGCAAAGCTCCCAGTTTTTGTAGCTTTGCTTAAGGACGCTTTGCAGCATTTCACGCAGGTATATCTCGGGTGTATTGTAGAGCGGCACAACTATGCTGAGCAGTATCTCATGCGGATATACGACCGCCTTTTGCTTTGCAAGCTCATATGCGGAAATACCGTTAACACGCATATATTCGGCGGCACGGTGCCTGTATTTTATTCTGTTTGACGCCTTTGCATACAATGCGCCTATGCCGCCCTGTCTTACGATCCTTATACATTTATCTGTAAGCATAATATCCTCCGTTCTGTTATAAATACAAAAGCTGACCCAGCTTTCTTGCTATGCCGCTTTTAAGCAGCCCGTGCCGTAAAACATATGCAAGCCTTTTTAAATACGGCTTTTTTTCAAGCTCGCCGTAGCCTTTTAGCAGGGCGCAGTTTTCCTCCCCCAGCTCGCTGCCGTAAAAGCCTGCCATTTCCGCCGCCTGTCTGTAGCCGTATTTTATCATAAGCGAGGAGCGCTGCTTTTCCGCCGCCCTTTGGGTAATATAGCGTATGTCGGACATATTTTGTGCTCCGCATATATTTGTTTTGTGCTGCCTGTAAAAGAGCGTGGGTTCGTTGCAGAACACGGTCTTGCCGCAGCAGGCTGTATAAAGCGCTATCCACCAATCGTGTACGGGGACGGATACGGGCGTATGGCGCAGTCTGTCGGCAAGGGTGCGGTTGAGCATCATTGTGCAGCCGGTCACGGTGTTTTGCACCGCAGTGTGCGCTGCACTGCGCTCGTCCCTGCAAAGGTGCTGATAGTCAAACATCGACCTTGCTATTACATTCAGCTCGCTGTCGGTCACGGTGAGGTCTGTATGCAGCAGTACAGGCATATCCTTGCCGTAGAGAGCCTCTGTATTTTTCATTAATTCAAGGCTCAGGCTTATTTTATTTTTAAACCAGACATCGTCCTGATCGCAGAACATTATATAATCGGCATCCGAGCTGTAGAGCAGCTTAAAAAAATTTTCCGCCGCACAGCCGGAGTTTTTTTCGTTTTGTGTAAAAATTATTTTGCCGGGATGCCGCTTTGCATAGCGGCGTATTATATCCGGTGTTCTGTCGGTGGAGCAGTCATCGCATATGCGCAGGGTAAAGTCGTCACAGTCCTGCGCAAGCACCGATTCTATCTGCTCCGATATGTACCTTTCGCCGTTATAGGCTGCAAGCAGAATATCTATCATAATCTCCCTCCCAGAACAAACGCCCTTATAAGCGCAATAAAATGGTGTATATTTATGCCTGCGTGCATCATAAGGGTCACTATAAAGGGACAGGTGTCCTTGTAATATTTATCGTAAAATACTCTTATGCCGTTGTGAAAATGCTTTATCACGGTTTTGTTTTTGGTGTTTAGCCCGCTTTGACCCTTGAGATGTATCATAAAGCCATCCGCAAAGTATATTACCTTAAAGCCAAGCTGCTTTATACGCAGGCAAAGGTCTATATCCTCTCCGTACATAAATATGCTCTCGTCAAAGCCGCCTGTTTTTATAAAAACGGCACGGGGTATCATCATAAAGGCGCCGCTCACGGAGTCTACCTCCCATGTATGGTCGATGCTTAAATATGAGAGGGTGTAGCCGCCGAATTTTTTGCTCTCGGGAAACAGCTTGTTTAGACCGAGTACATAGCACAGGCTGTTAAACGGCGTGGGAAAGCCCCGTTTGCAGCCGTGATCGAAGGTGCCGTCGGGCAGCAGCGTTTTTATGCCCAGACAGCCTGCGTCATGGTTTTCATCGAGGTATTTAACGCATTTTTCCAGCGTCCCGTCCTGCATAAGCGTGTCGGAGTTAAGGAAGAGCACATACCTGCCCAGAGCCTTTGCGGCGCCTATGTTGCAGGCGTTGCCAAAGCCGTTGTTTGGCAGGCCGCAAATAAGCTTTACTCTTTTATCGTCCTTGTAGTAGCTGTCCTTGGGTGAGGTGGAGTTATCCGCAACTATGATCTCGTATTCGATATTTTCGGTAGTGGAGCAAACAGCGTCAATGGTCTGCTTTGTAAGCTCCTTTGTGTTGAAGTTGACTATAACTATCGAAAGATCCATCAGCCCTGCGCCTCCTTAACCATAGTGATATGCTCAATGCCCGCTTCGGTAAAAATATCGCCTACAGCCCTGAAGCCAAGCCTTTTGTAAAAGCCTGCCGCATGCAGCTGTGCGTGTACGGTGCATACCTTATATCCCAGCTCGTCAAATATATAGCCGCACAGACAGCGTACAGCCTCGGAGCCTAAGCCCCTGCCCCTGTACTTGTCAAGCACTGCCAGCCTGCCTATGGCATAGCCGCTGCCGCAGGCTGTAATACGGCCCGTGGCGGCAGGACGGTCGTTTACGGTCAGAAGCAAAAGATATGCCTCCTCGTCGCTGCCGTCAATATCAAGCTCGTGTGGTATGCCCTGTTCACGGGTAAATACTTCCTCTCGTATCGAAAAGCATTTGTTTTTATCCTCTGTGTTGTTTACCCAAATTTTTTTAAGCATTGTCATCTACCGCCGTTTTAATGTTTATCTTTATCTCATAAAGGTTTTCGGATTGTTTTATCTCGTACTCGGTTTCCATGCCCGAGCTGTTCATTTGCTCCACCGCCTGCTTAAGGGTGTTGGTAAAAAGCTTTATATCCCTGAAGCACAGCTTTATGCGGGGGTGCTTTTTTATTATGCCTATCTCTCCGCTGTTTTTTATGGTGCTGTCGATAAGCTCCTCTGTTTTTTTTACGTTAAGCCCGTAGCGTGTTACCTGTTCAAGCACGTTTTTTTGCGCATCGTGTCTGCTAAGACGCAAAAGCGCCCTTGCATACCCCTCGGAAAGCTCGTTTTTAATAAGCATCTGCTTTATATCGGGCGAAAGGCGCAAAAGCCTCAGCCTGCCTGCTATGGTGGCTCTGCTCTTGCCAAGTATGTGAGCAAGCTCCTCCTGCGTGCAGCCAAAGTCCTGCATAATGGAGTGCATTGCATCCGCCTCCTCCAGATAGTTGAGCTCCCTGCGGTGCATATTTTCGATAAGGCTGAGGGCGGCACTGTCCCTGTCGCTTATGTCAAGCACAACGGCGGGTATGTACTTAAGCCCTGCCAGACGTGAGGCACGCAGCCTCCTCTCCCCCATAACCAGCTCATAGCCGCTGCCTGCAAGCCTTACGCCTATCGGCTGTATAACACCGTACCTGCGTACCGAACGTACAAGCTCATCCATTGCGCTGCGCTCAAAGCTGCGGCGGGGCTGATAGGGGTTTGGCAGTATTTTGTCAAGCTCTATGTCGACGATCTCGTTGCCGGTGTTGAGTGCAAGATTCATCATATTGTATACCTCCTTTTATTTTACAAGGTTTATGCCCTATAGTCAAATAAATTATTTTTGCGGTGCAAAGCCCGATATTTTCGGCACCAAGGCTTAATATTTGCCGCAAATTTATCGGCTTATATGCTTTTAAGGTTATAATATCACAATATAGGATAAATTACCAGTTTTTTCCATTTACTTTTTTTCCTATTTTTCGCTATCTGCTTTTGTATGTCAGTATTTGGCAGTTTAGGAATATTAAAATCTGTTTTAAACGGAGCTTAATGCTCTTAAAAAGGAGGTGAATACAAGCTTTAAGGCATTAATGTACAAAAAACAATAAAAAGGAGGTAATTTTATGAGTACAAGAACGCCTAATTACAGTCTGATACTGCCTGCACAGGAGGATTATTACAACGTTGACGACTTTAACGACAATTACACCACAATTGACGAGGAGCTTAAAAACAACGCAGACGGTCTGGACGCCGCAGCCGATAAGATAGATACCCACATGGCGGATAAGCAAAACCCTCACTCGGTTACGGCGGAGCAGTTGGGTCTGGGCAGTGCGGCGGAGGACATAAAAGCACTTAAGGCAGCCATGCCCAGGGGTACAAAATTTATTACAATAAATAAGGATACGCCGTTTACAACAGGCTGGGGTTCGGGTTTATCGGTTCTTGGCAGTGAGATATATGTTTGCCAGGGGCGTATAGTGCGTGTGGACATAGAATCGGGCATGATTGCAGCAAAGGAGTGCGGCTTGTGCATGGATAACAGCGGTCTTATCAGGCTTAATTCCGTTGTTGTTTTTGTGAAGAAAAAGCCCGAGCAGGACATCAGCCTTGCCGTTACCGACCTTGGCAGATGTATAGACCGGGACGGAAAGCCTTTAACGGGTGTTGTTATAAACGGGCTGATATCGGTAGGCTTGGATATGTCCGATCTGATTACGCAATGACGGCAATGATCTGCGGTACCGAAAGGAGGGTAAAATATGCGGGTCAAATTTAACGGCAGGACGCCAAAACCGAGGATAATAAATGTAAAGCAGTATACAAACGGTGCGGACAGAGTAATATTCGATTTTGATACCGTCCCGATGGAAGGCGCTGTATGCAGGATCACCTCGGACAGCCTCAGTCAGACGGTTACCGACAGCGGAGGTGCCGTTATATGGGATATAGGCGATGCCTTTACGCAAAAAAGCGGCACCCTTAAGGTGCAGCTTGAAATGTCATCGGGCGACAGGGTTTGGAAAAGTGATGTAATGCTGCTTATAGTAAGCGAAAGCACCGACGGAAGCAAGCCCGGAGAGGGCAGACGGCTTGTGTACAGGAGCAAAACCGACGGCATGGAACGGGGCATAGTGATAAACGACAACGGCATATATCAGCTTACGGGCGATGTGCTGACGGTGATGTATCCGTTTGCGGTGGTAAAGGATATATCGGAGGCAGAGGCTCTGCCGGAGGGAACGATAGTTTTTGCAGAAAATACGGGAGGTAATTGATATGTCGGCAATAGCAATACATTCCGCCAAGGAATGGGTGGATTTTTTAAACGAAAAAAATTACGGCAGTCCGGACGATATGTTGGATATAACCTTTGAGGATGACCTTGATTTTTCGGAAACGGAAAATTATCCGCATAGCGGGTCCTCAAGCGTATATATTTATGCCAACATAGAC
>CANQDF010000030.1 GCA_947591605.1 uncultured Clostridia bacterium
CAGATTCATTCAGAATTGGATAAATAAATATCCAAGGAAGAAACTTAAATGGCTTTCTTCTTATGAAGCGGCACTTTTGCTAAATTTACCGTCTTCACTTTGGTGACATTTTATATTGCAATTTACAAACTTAATTATCGGTTAAAAAAGTGCTTGACATTTTACTTTTTTTGCTGTATACTACTATTTGTTGTTGGATATGCCCAGATAGCTCAGTTGGTAGAGCAGAGGACTGAAAATCCTCGTGTCGCTGGTTCGATTCCGGCTCTGGGCACTGTTTAATAAGCCCGATTTGCAGATTATTTCCGCAGATCGGGTTTGTTTTTATTTGCAAAAGTTTTTGGAAGAACAGGTACAGGTAAAACTCCCATACTAAAAAAACAGAGTATGAAATTAACAATAAAAATATGTCATTTTACCAAAATGTGCTTGTTTTAAATTTAAAGGATTGTTTTTATAATTTAGCTAATAAAATAAATATGAATAATAGGAGTTTTATAAGCTATTAGGTTGAAGAATATTTAAAGAATCATATCTATATTTCGGTTATGATATATTTAGATGACAAGTTTCATAATATTCACAAATAAACAAGCTCCAAAGTGAACGCCAAATGTGTTCACTTTGGAGCTTGGGATGTGGGCTTGCGCCCTGTTTTGGATCACCCTTTGTGACCGAAAATATATTTTCGCAATAATACTTACATCAAAAATAGCGAAGATAGTATTACTATATGGAGTATATAACGAATTGTTACGAAACCTTTTATTTATGATGTTTAAATATTTTATTAGTAGTTTCTGATATATATTTCACAAGCAGAATAGCAGATAAAATAATTATATCAACAAAAGGTACAATTGTAAATATAAACAATCCTAATTTATCTTGCATAGCAAGTTCTTTAATGAAATAAACAGATGTTACAATACCTATTGGAATAAATAAAAGGGATAGTACTTTTAAAAATTCTAAATAATCACTCCATATAGCAATGGTATCTAAAGCATTTGCTGCTCCGTGGCAAATATAAATAGCATAAAAGGCTATAATTAAATCTTGGATTAATTTACATATCCATATTTTATTTACTAAATCTAAGATAAAATATTTTTTTAGTAAATTAACAGAGATTATTGCAGCAATTGGAACTAAAATAACACAAAAAATCAAAATCGAATAGTACTTTATCATATATTATTCACCCTTTGTTATTTTATCCGGATCATAACAATTATTCCACCACAAATATGTAAGTACGTCTAAATAAAAATGACCATAGTTTTTAATAAAGAGGCAGAACATATTTCAAAAGTGTTATATCCTTGTATTTTTCTGTTTAGCTCTTAAAATAAGCGGAATCACCAAATCCAAATAGGGAATTGTTGTTACAAACCATAGCATTATATTTTTTAACTTAAATGTTCTGATATAATAAAGTGAAGTCAAAAAAGATATAGGGGTATACATCGTACCGACAAGAAGTGAGAACGGCAACAAAACTAATAAAAACTGTATTGCAGCAATTATACCTCCACCAGTAACTCCTATACCGCCAGCAAATCTGTTTAGTAAATAAGCATTATATATTATGTATATGACGTTTTGTATAATTTTACAACTAATTATTTTATTTAATTCTATATAAGACATTTTCTTTTTTCTTAATAAGAGATTAAGAAATGCTATGCCGGTAATACAAACAACCAGCAGATTATATATTAAAAAAAAACTAATTTTATCAGTTAACCAATTGAACGGCACAAGTAAAATTTCATCAAAATCTACTGGCATAATTTAATATCTCCTTTTACATCACGACAATTCAACCACCAATAATAAGGCATCATATCAAAAAAATAATGACCGGTCGCAACTACTGAAAATACATTGTCATTTGGAGGACAATAATTAAAAGTCTGACCATGCTTCATACATGAATCATAATTATCTCTTATACAATTTCCTGTATGGTCAATTTCCGGGTAATTTGTGTATTTGCAATTTTTTATCAAATCTTCTTTGTTGTAAAGAAAACTTACTTCAAACGTTTGTTATTTTGACACACCCTATAATATATTATTTTAATTATAGTAACTATATCTATTATCGGAACAGTAGTAAACAACCATATTTTCTTTTCACTTACATTTCTAAATCTCCAAATAAATATTAAAGAAGTAATTATTCCGATAGGTGAATGCCAAAAAAACATTAAAAAATATAACAAAACTTTACTCCAATGAAATCCCGATCGTATTTCTAAGCCACCTAAGATTCTGTCACAAAGATATGCAGAGCTTATAATAATCAATATCATTTGCAATATTTTTATAATTAACATATCATAAACTTTTTTAATGCCATAATACTTAGGTTTTGAAAAAAGAAAATATAATATTATCCACAGCGAATACGGAATTGCAAAAAAGAAAGCGCAACATACAATTACCTCAATAGTAAACATCTCAATTTATCCCCCCTATCATGGGCAATTACCCCGCCAAAAATATGGTTTGCCAAATAATTTTAGCCAGACATTTTATATATATTAGTAAAATAATCTATTTTATTTTATCATTTTTGTTTGTATTTGTCTATGTAAATTATATATAAAAAAATACCGAATATTTCATATATAATATCCGATATAAATTGCCGTGATCAAAACTTTTGTCTAAAGCGCCTGCCGCTTGTCGATAAAATCGGCACGCTAAAACGGCAGGTGCATATTTACTGCATCTGCCGTTTTTGATTGTATACTAAAAAAGCTGCACAGGTTTTAGCCCTGTGCAGCCGTATGCCAAGTTTTAAACCGAATCCGCCGTAACAAACCGACAAAAACCAAGCTTTTTATTTAGCAAACTCAACAGCCCGAGTTTCTCTGATGAGGTTTACCTTTATATTACCCGGATATTCCAACTCCGCTTCTATCTTTTTTGCGATATCACGGGCAAGAATAGTCATCTGGTCATCGCTGACCTTTTCGGGCAGTATCATAATTCGCAATTCACGTCCTGCCTGAATTGCAAATGACTTTTCAACACCATCAAACGAGTTAGAAATCGCCTCAAGCGACTCAAGCCTCTTAATATAGGACTCAAGGGTTTCACGCCTTGCACCCGGCCTTGCTGCCGAAATAGCATCCGCAGCCTGTACCAGCACCGCTATAATGCTCTGAGGCTCCACATCACCATGATGCGCCTCCACGGCATTTACAATAAGTGCAGACTCATGGTACTTTTTACAAAGTGCAACACCAAGCTCTATATGCGAGCCCTCTATATCATGATTAATTGACTTGCCTATGTCGTGCAGCAGACCCGCACGCTTTGCAAGTGTAACATCAACACCGAGCTCGGCAGCCATAAGCCCGCAAAGCTGGGACACCTCAATTGAATGCCTTAACACATTCTGTCCATAGCTGGTACGGAACTTCATTTTACCAAGCAGGCGTATGAGTTCGGGATGCAGTCCGTGTACTCCGGTTTCAAAGGTAGCCGATTCTCCCTCTTCTCTTATGGAAGTTTCAACCTCTTTTTTAGCCTTTTCAACCATTTCCTCAATACGGGCAGGGTGTACTCTGCCGTCAATTATGAGTTTTTCAAGGGCTATCCTTGCGATCTCACGCTTCATTGGATCAAAACAGGATAAAATTACCGCCTCGGGAGTATCGTCAATTATGAGCTCAACACCCGTAAGCGACTCCAGTGTACGTATATTGCGGCCCTCACGTCCTATAATACGTCCCTTCATCTCGTCGCTTGGCAGCGATACGACCGAAACCGTAGTTTCCGCCACATGGTCGGCAGCACACCTCTGTATGGCTCCGGCAATGATCTCCTTTGCCCTTTTGTCTGCCTCCTGCTTTGCCCTTTGCTCCATTTCCTTTATCAATACGGCAGTTTCATGCTGTACCTCGTTTTTGACGGTATCAAGCAGATAATCCTTTGCCTGCTCGGCTGTCAAGCCTGAAATACGCTCAAGCTCCTCGTGCCGTTTTTGATATAAAGCATCCGCCTGTGCAGCCTTTGCCTCGATATTTTCTATCTTGCGCTGAAGCTGCTGTTCACGGTTATCAAGAGATTCGCTCTTTTTATCCTGAGCGTCCTCTTTTTGCTGTAAACGTTTTTCCAAACGCTGTAATTCGTTCTTGCGCTCCTTGTATTCCTTTTCGGCTTCCTTTTTGGCTTTTAAGCTTTCCTCCTGAGCCTCAAGGATGATTTTGTTTTTGCTTACCTCAGCCTCACGCATAGCCTCAAGCTTTATATTTTCCGCCTCTCTTTCGGCAGAGCCTATAGCCGCCTCGGCTATCTTTTTGCGGTAGGCATGTCCTATAACAAAACCAATAATCAAGCAAAACACAGCAACAAGCAACACAATTACAAGCATAGTTATTACATTGTTCAGTCTAGACACCTCCTTATTCAATTTTCAATGTGCGATCACTTTACAAATATATAAAAGCAGCAGCAATAATGGGCTTTTGCATACTGCGACTATGTAAAGCCGTGCCGATGTAAAAATACATCACGGGCAGACATAATGTGCGGACTCCGTACATCGGTAAAAAACTTTACCTCTGCCTGCCACAGAAACACTATTATATTGTATAATCTTTTGTCAAAAAAGTCAATAACTTTAGTAAATTTTTTGGTCTTACCGAGGCTCCTTATATGTGCATATTGTTTTTGCGCTTTGTCCCTTATCGTACAAATACATTGTCAAAGCACCGTTTCTTGGCACATACCCGATAAAGAGCAAAAGGAAAGACATTTCCCGCAGAAAATGCCTTTCCCAGTATAAAGCCATTTAATTTTACGCATTATTTATGCAAACGGCTCTCTTTTTTAACCCTTTTGCTTGCAAACATTATTCCTTATAGTTTACAGCCGCCTCAAATTCGTCATAAATTTCCTTGGATGGCTCCTTTGTTGCAAGCGATACCGCAACTATAGCTATACAGGAAACAATAAATGCAGGCAGAAGCTCATATATTGCAAACAATCCGCCCAGCTTGCTTATGACAAGCTTCCAAAGGAACACCATCACGCCGCCTGAGATCATACCTGCAACAGCGCCTGCTCTTGTGGTGCGCTTCCAGAAGAGCGAGAAGAGCATAATAGGGCCGAATACGGCTCCAAAGCCAGCCCATGCAAAGGAAACAAGCGAGAATATAACGCTCTGGTCATCCCATGCAATAACTATGCCCACCAGAGATATTGTGAGCAGCATTATCCTTGAAACCATCATGACCGCCTTGTCGTCGGCATCCTTTTTGATGATGCCCTCAAAAATATTTTTGGCAAATGCAGACGCCGCAATAAGCAGGTAAGAGTCGGAAGAGCTTATTGTTGCCGCAAGTATGCCCGCCATAACAACACCCGCAAAAAGAGGATGCAGCATTGACTGCGAAAGCACGATAAATATGTTTTCACTGAGGCTCTTGGTATTGAGCATATCCGTATAAGGGAAGAGGCTCCTGCCTATAAAGCCTATAAATACGGCTGCAGCAAGTGAAATGAAACACCATACCGTAGCTATCCTCCTGGACTGCTTAAGCTCGGATACCTTTCTTATAGCCATAAAGCGCAGCAGCACCTGTGGCATACCAAAGTAGCCCAAGCCCCACGCAAGCATGGACGCCATGTTGAGCACACTGTAGGGTGCAGGCTCGCCAAACACGGGAGCACCGCCCGAAGCAAGCTGTACGCCCTGCTCGTTTAACTGAGGAGTTGCAAGCGAGTTAAGCGAAAGATAACCGGGTATCTCCTTTGCATTTGCTATTACCTCGCTAATGCCGCCTGCGTTTGCTACGCCCAGCGTAACTATAAACACAAGCGCAAGAAACATTACCACGCCCTGCATAAAGTCGGACGCACTCTCCGCAAGAAAGCCGCCCAGTACCGTGTAGAACACAACAAAAACCGCACCTATTATCATCATTAAATGGTAATCGGCATCAAACAGGCTTGAAAACAGCTTTCCGCAGGTAACAAAGCAGCTTGAGGCATATACCGTAAAAAATACCAGTATAAATATTGCCGAGATTGCCAGTATCACCTTTTTCTTTTCATGGAACCTGTTGCTAAGGAAATCCGGTATTGTGATGGAATCACCCGAAACGGCGGAATACTGCCTTAATCTTTTTGCTACTATAAGCCAGTTTACATATGTGCCCACCGCAAGGCCCAATGCTGTCCAGAATGCGTCTGCAAGACCGCACCAGTATGCAAGACCGGGCAAGCCCATAAGCAGCCATCCGCTCATATCCGACGCCTCGGCGCTCATGGCAGCTACCCATGGTCCGAGCGATCTGCCGCCCAGGAAATAGTTTTCACTGTTTTGCTGGGCTTTTTTTGCAAAAAACAGACCTATGCCTATAACAATGAGCATATAGCTGACCATTGCAATTAAAACTTTTAAAGTATCGGTACTCATTTTTCTCCTCCTAACTGGATTTATATGCCGCATTATGCGGCTGTTACATAAATAAAACCCGATTGCGTTATGCCTCCGCAACCGCCGCTCCCGCACCGCCGTCCGTTATTAAAAGACGAATGTATATCGGAGCTGCTGTCCGATGCGCTTAAAATTATGCAGACAAATCTGCAGTTTTCAAGTACATCCGATATGCTTTTACTGTAAACAGTTTCTTATTATATCACACTTTTTGTATCTATGCAAATATTTTGTAAAAAATATGCAAGGATTGGACGGACAGAATGTCGAATAATCAAAATAATGAGATTTTACGGAGGTTTTTATATATGCCCTTATATATTGACGGCAGTACGGACAAATCTTTCCCTCCTCCGGAGAGCGCAGGGGAGGACGGGCTTCTGGCTGTCGGCGGCGATCTTAGCACGGAAAGACTTTTAAACGCCTATACCAAAGGCATATTTCCGTGGTATAACAAAGGTATGCCTATACTGTGGTGGTGTCCGCACGAGCGGTTTGTTATCATACCCGGCGAAATAAAAATTTCAAGGTCAATGAAAAAGTTTATTAAAAAAACGGATATGCGTGTAAGCTTTAATGCCGATTTTGCGGCTGTTATACACAGCTGCCGCATTATGCGTGAGCTTGACCCGGGTACATGGATAACCGATGATATGGAGGCTGCATACAACGCACTGCACAAGGCAGGCTACGCCTCAAGCTGCGAGGTATGGCTCGGCGGCGAGCTTGCAGGCGGGCTTTACGGCGTATGTATAGGCAGGTGCTTTTTTGGCGAAAGCATGTTTTCAAAGGCTGAAAACGCCTCAAAGCTTGCGCTTATCTCGCTTGCGCAAAGGTTGGAGGCTCTTGGCTTTGAATTTATAGACTGCCAGTTTCATACACCCCATCTGGAAAGTATGGGCGGCAGATATATTTCATATAAGGAATATATGCAAATGATGGAAAGGGGGCTGAACACCAATGCCTTTTAGGGAAGATACAAGCTTTGACGAAAGCACTGCCCTTAAACGCCCCAATATGTACAAGGTGCTCATTTTTAACGATGATTTTACGCCTATGGATTTTGTTGTAGAAGTGCTTGAGCTGATATTCGGCAAAAGCCCCAACGAGGCATTCGGCCTTATGATGAGCGTACACAGGAGCGATTTTGCGGTAGTGGGCATTTACACGAGGGATATTGCCTTTACCAAGGCAGCGGCTGCAACGGATATGGCACGCAGGGCGGGCTACCCGCTTAAGGTAACGGCACAGTCGGAGTAAATACAAAGGGGAGAGGATCTTATGGAAACCAGCAGACAATTCAAGGATGTAATAAGTACGGCTGTAGGGCTTGCCGAGGAACGTCTTGACAGGTATGCCACAGCCGAGCACATAGTTTTTGCCCTGTCCTACGATTACGACTTTGAGGAGCACTTTGAGTATCTGGGCGGAGATATAAAAAGGCTCAGGGAGGATATATCCAAATTTCTGGACGCCAGCTGCGAAAGCAGGGACAGGGACATAAAAGTGGAAATGTCAAACGACTTTAAATTGACGGTAAACACCGCCCTTAACAAGGCATACGCAAGCGGCAGAAAGTCGGCGGATATAAGCCATCTGCTTGCGGGGCTTATGAGCCTTGAGGACAGCTTTGCAATATACTATCTCGGGGGACAGGGCGTCGACCTTGTGGAGCTTTTGGGCAATATGTCCAGAGGCTCGCTTTCCCACGACAAGTCAAGGGTGCACAGCGCAGAGGAACAGCAGCAGGGGGCTGCATGGGAGGACTACGTTGAGGATATGAATGCCCTTTGTGCTGATACAAACCCACTTATAGGCAGAACAAAAGAGCTGGAACGCACGGTTGAGATACTTTGCAGGATGGATAAAAACAACGTTATACACATAGGAGAGCCGGGTGTCGGCAAAACAGCAATTGCCTACGGCCTTGCAAGGCTTATAGAAAAGGATGAGGTGCCCGATATATTGAAGGGGGCTCATATGTATTCAATAGATATGGGCACCATGCTTTCCGGCACAAAGTACAGAGGCGAGCTTGAAAGACGCTTTAAAATGATAATGGACGGCCTCTCCGAGGAGGAAAAGCCCATAGTATATATTGACGAGATACACAACATAATGGGTGCGGGCGCCACAAGCGACAGCAGCTTTGACGTATCCAATATGCTCAAGCCCTACCTTACGCAGGGCAAAATACGCTTTATAGGCGCCTCCACCTTTGCCGAGTACAAAAAGACAATAGGCAGGTCACGCAGCATTTTAAGGCGTTTTGGCACCGTCGCCGTAGAGGAGCCGTCCTGTGAAGAAACCGTAAGGATACTCTGTGGGCTGAGAGAAAGATACGAGAGCTTCCACGGTGTAAAATATGCGGATGATGTATTTGAATATGCCGCAGAGGTATCCGCAAAGTATATGAGCGACCGCTATCTGCCCGACAAGGCAATTGACCTCATAGACGAGGCAGGAGCATACCGCAAGCTCAACCCCGCAGACGGCAATGTTGTCGACAGGGCGCTTATTGACGAGGTGCTTTCCAAAATATGCAATATACCAAAGCAGTCGGTTGAAAAAACCGAGCTTGAAAGGCTCTCTGCGCTTGAGGACAGCCTCAAGGCAAGGGTATTCGGTCAGGAGGAGGCTGTCAGCGGCATCGCAAACGCCGTCAAATTTTCCAAGGCAGGTCTTAACGGAGATAACAAGCCTATAGCAAGCTTTTTGTTTGTGGGGCCTACGGGCGTAGGCAAAACCGAAACGGCAAAGGCGCTTGCCGATGAGCTGGGCATAAGGTTTATACGTTTTGATATGAGCGAGTATGCAGAAAAACATACCATTGCAAAGCTTATTGGCTCACCGGCGGGCTATGTGGGCTATGAGGACGGCGGTCTGCTCACCGATGAGGTGCGCAAGGCTCCGCATGCGGTGCTTTTGCTCGACGAGATAGAAAAGGCTCACCCCGACATATACAACATACTGCTCCAGGTAATGGATTATGCCACGCTTACGGATAACCAAGGCAACAAGGCGGATTTTAAAAACATCATTATTATCATGACATCAAATGCAGGCGCAAGCGAAATGAGCAAAACGACCATCGGCTTTGGCGGAGAAAAATACAACACAAGCGCCGTAGATGACGCCGTTAAAAAAACATTCAAGCCGGAATTCATAAACAGGCTGAGCAGGATAGTTGTATTCAACGCAATGGATGATAATATGGCGCTTGATATATCTGGCAAAAAGCTGGACGAGCTTGCCTCTGCCCTTGCAAAGAAAAATGTATTTATGGACATAAGCGAGGACGCAAAGCTTCTCCTCAAAAACAAGGGCATAACAAGCCTTTACGGTGCAAGAGAGCTTGACAGGGTGATCGGCTCGGAAATAAAGCCCATACTTGTTGACGAAATACTGTTTGGTTCACTTAAGGACGGAGGCAAATGCCTCCTTGATACCAAAAGCGGTAATTTTGTGCTTAAAAAGCAGTAAACGCCCTATAGGCTGAAGCCTTGCTTTTAACGCCTTTTTCTGCCTTGGGCTTTGATTTTTCACGCTGTATATTTTTTTTAAATTTATACTACAATTTTTGCGTATTTTATGTTATAATTAAGCTGTCAAATAAAATTTAAGGAGGAAATAATTTGGAGTATATCGCACTGGTGCTTTTGATATGCGGAGCTTTACTGCTGCTTACGGAATTTTTTGTGCCCGGCTTTGGTTTTTTTGGCATATCGGGCATAATATGCGTAGTGGTATCTGCACTTATCACTATAATTTTTGTGCCGTTCGGTCCGTTTATAGTGCTTGCCGAGGCGGCAATACTTGCGCTGCTTGGTTACCTTGCCTTTGAATACTTCAAAAGACATGGCAAAGACAGCCGCATTATCCTTAACGAAACACTTAACGAGGATAAAAACAATGCCGAAACGCTGCGTTCCTATATAGGCAGGGAAGGCATTACACGCACACCCCTCAAGCCCTTCGGCAATATAAGCATTGACGAAAATTATATTGAGGCATACTCCGACGGTGAATTTATCGGGGCAAACGAAAAGGTGCTTGTTGTGCGTGAGTACGAAAATAAACTTTATGTAAGAAGAATCAATTAATGGGAGGTATATTATGCCGGAAGCAATTATTTTTATTTTAGTCGTTGTTGTAGTTATAATCTTTTCCGTGATAATGAGCTTTATCCCCTTAAGGCTGTGGATTTCCGCTGCAGCTGCGGGCGTAAACGTAAGCTTTTTTTCACTGATAGGTATGAGGCTCAGGCGTGTAAGACCCGACAGGATCATCAACCCTATGATAAAGGGTACAAAAGCAGGGCTTGACATATCCGTAAACCAGCTTGAGTCGCACTGGCTCTCGGGCGGCAAGGTAGACAACGTTGTGGATGCGCTTATAGCTGCGCACAGAGCAAACCTTGACCTCAGCTTTGAGCGTGCCGCTGCAATAGACCTTGCGGGACGCAACGTATTTGAGGCGGTAAGCATGAGCGTTACCCCAAAGATAATCGAAACCCCATGGATATCCGCAGTGGCAAAGGACGGTATAGAGGTAAAGGTAATAGCAAGAGTTACCGTGCGTGCCAACATAGCAAGGCTTGTCGGCGGTGCCGGTGAAGAAACGATCATAGCCAGGATAGGCGAGGGTATCGTTACCACCGTAGGCTCATCCGATACTCACAAAATGGTGCTGGAAAACCCCGACAGCATATCACAGTGCGTGCTTGGCAAGGGTCTGGATCTCGGCACTGCATTTGAGATACTTTCAATTGATATAGCCGACATCGACATCGGCAGAAACATCGGCGCTCACCTCCAGATAGAGCAGGCTGAGGCAGACAAGCAGATAGCTCAGGCAAAGGCTGAGGAAAGACGTGCCCTTGCTATAGCAGCCGAGCAGGAAATGAAGGCTCACGTTCAGGAAATGCGTGCAAAGGTAGTAGAGGCGGAATCTCTCGTGCCTACAGCCATTGCAGAGGCTTTGCGCAGCGGCAATATAGGTGTGCTTGACTACTATAATATGGAAAACAAACGTGCCGATATACAGCTCAAGGACAATCTTGCAAAGATGAACCTTGAAGTAGGTATCAGAGGCAGCAAAAAGGACGACAACAATTAAAAAACACAGGTTAAAAACAAAATCTATACAAAACAGACAAAAATACGGAGATAGGGCTCTTAGTCCGATCTCCGTATTTTTCGGTTATCGCTGCGCAAACCGTCCGCAGTTTGTCAATACCTTTCGGCAGCCTTCATTTTTATACAATGCTTTCCGCTATTTTGATAAGCTCATCCCTTGCAATATTTCCGCCGTGTATACTTACCGAAATATTGTCCTGCGTTTCAAAATTTATATTTCTGCCGTTTAATATCACAGCATTTATGCCGTTTATAAGCACCTCCTCCATCTCTCCGTCGGTGCTTATCTTAAAGGCGGTTTCCTCGTTCAAAAGCCTCTCCATAACGGTTATAACATTTCCGTTCCCGTCGCTGTAATCCAGATTTACATAAAGTCCGCTTAGGCTGCCCTCTTTATCCTTGTAGGCATGTGCACTCTCAAAGGCAAAGCCCTCGGGCATATATCCCGGCTGCTTTATGTCAAAGTCCGCCGCAGCCTGCGCCTCCTCCAAACTGCTCCAAGTGACCTTATCAGCTTCATCCTCCTCATAGAAGTCCGCCTCATCGCCCAGAGCGTCCTCGAATATCTCCATAAGTCGGTCACTGTCTATATGCTTGCCGTTTTCGTCATACAGGCTGTCAAGTCCGTCCTCCGTTACGGCGGTAACAATATTGCCCTGCTTGTCGTAAAGTCTGCCGTACAGCTCCTCGGGCAGCGGATGCGCCGCCTCGGGATCGGTCTGCACAAATATGTTGTTCCCTAGGGTGATAGTCTTTATTATGCCGCCTATATTTCCGTCGGCAGCCATCACGCCCGTGGCAACGGCAAACACTGCGGCAGCGCCTATTATTAAAGCTTTCTTCTTTAAACCCTTTTTTTCGGTTTTGCTTATTTTTGACATTTTGTATACTTCCTCCTCCGTTATAGGCTCCTCATCATAAATATCAAAGTCCATCCTTACATCGTTAAGATAATCATATGCGTTTTTCATAATTACCTCCCCAAAACAACCGCTTAAGCTTTTTTCTGCCCCTTGACAGCCTGTTATAGATATATGCGCTGCTCCTGCCGTATTTATCGGCTATGCTCTCCACATCGGCATCCATAAGATAGTACCTGATAAATATCTCCCTGTCCTCGGCAGAAAGATTTTCAAGCAAGGAGTCTATCTCCTCCCTCAGCTCCTGCCTCATAAGCTCGATATCCGCACCCGTATCCCTTATATTGTCGCTCGGCTCTCCACTCATAAGCCCTCCGCAATACTTGCGCTTGTAATCGACCGCACGGTATTTTGCCACCGCACCCACCCAGTTTTTAAGGGTGCTCCTTTGAGGGTCAAACCTATCCATATTTTGCCATAGGCGCAAAAGCACATCGTTTATACAGTCGTCCTGCCACATTGCAAGATCCCTTAGGTGAAAGCGCACAACAGACCTTATAAGGGTGCCAAAACGCCTTACAAGCTCCTCAAACGCCGCCTCGTCACCGCCTGCAATAAGCTCTGCAAGCCTTTCGTCGCTTATATCCAAATTATCACCTGCTTTCCGTATCCCGCCGTGGGATATGCCTCTGCGGCAAGACTGCCGCTGCCGTACACTGCCGCCGCCCTTGAAGTACTTCATAATATATTACGGCTCGGAATTTATTTTTCTATCAAAAAACAAAATTTAACATACAATTAACATAACCGTACTTTCGGAATTAACATCGCCCATGCTAATATTTAATTGTATCACAGATACGATAATTTAAGGGAGGTAATTTTAATGAAAAAATTTATAACAACGCTGCTTGCAGTAGGTATATCGGCGGCTCTTGCAGGCTGCGGAGGAACATCGCCGACCGAGAACGTTACGGCGCAGACGGTATCTACGGACGGTTCGACCTCAATGGAAAAGGTAATAGGTTATTTGAGCGAGGCGTATATGTCCGAAAACAGCGGCACAAAGATCACATACAACCCCACAGGTTCGGGTGCCGGTATACAGGCGGTAAGCGAAGGGCGATGCGACATAGGGCTTTCAAGCCGTGATTTAAAGCCAGAGGAGGCGGAAACACTTGACTCGGAGGTAATAGCGATCGACGGGATCGCAATGATAGTAAATCCGCAAAATCCCGTGTCGGATTTGACGATCGAGCAGATCGGAAAGCTGTACAAAGGCGAAATTGTAAATTGGAGCGAGGTTGGCGGTTCCGATGCGCCTGTGGTTTTAATAGGGCGCGAGGCGGCTTCGGGTACGCGTGACGGATTTGAGTCGATAACGGAAACGGAGGATGCGTGCAAATACACACAGGAGCTTACTTCGACAGGCGACGTGGTGCAGACGGTTTCCTCAAACCCAAATGCAATAGGCTACGCATCGCTTGCGTCGGTCAAAGACAGCGTAAAGCTGCTGTCGGTTGAGGGAGTAACACCGACAACCGAAACAATACAGAACGGAACGTATAAAATCCAGCGTAATTTTGTTTTTGTTACTCCAAAAAATAAGGAGTTATCAGAGGCGGCGCAGTCGTTTATGGATTACGCCTTGAGCGTGGCAGCGGACGAAATGATCGAAAAAGCGGGTGCTGTTCCCGTAAAGAGATAGGTGGTTCAAGTGAAAAATTTGAAAAAATCAATCGATGTACCCGAAAAAGCCATGAATGCCGTATTTGCATTATGCGGATTTCTGGCTGTCGCATTTGTTCTGGTGATAACTGTATTTCTGGTAATAAGCGGTATCCCTGCGATAGGCAAAATAGGCATAACAGACTTTCTTTTCGGCACAACATGGGCGTCAACCGCCGCCCAACCGCAGTACGGCATACTGCCGTTTATATTGACCTCCGTCTTGGGAACGGCAGGCGCAATTGTGATAGGTGTGCCGATAGGTCTTATGTGTGCGGTGTATCTTGCAAAAATGTCCGTCGGAAAAAGCACAGCCGTTGTACGGACGGCGGTGGATCTGTTGTCGGGCATACCTTCGGTGGTATACGGCTTGCTGGGCATGATAATAATAGTCCCTCTCGTGCGTGAAATATTCGATCTGCCTGACGGTGCAAATCTGTTTTCGGCTATTATAGTACTTGCTGTTATGATTTTGCCGTCGGTGATTTCCGTATCGGAAACGGCAATAAAAGCCGTACCCAAGGAGTATGAGGAAGCATCATTGGCACTTGGCGCAACAAAGACGGAAACGGTTTTCAAAGTAGTCCTGCCCGCAGCAAAAAGCGGGATCCTCACCGCAGTGGTGCTCGGTATAGGCAGAGCAATAGGCGAAGCCATGGCGGTTATGATGGTTGCGGGAAATGTCGCAAATATGCCTAAGCTTTTTCAAAGCGTGCGCTTTCTCACAACTGCGGTAGCAAGCGAGATGTCGTACTCATCGGGGCTTCAAAGACAGGCTCTTTTCTCGATCGCACTCGTGCTGTTCGTGTTCATTATGATAATAAATCTTATACTTAATTTCGTCGTGAAACGGGGTGACAGTAATGAATAGCGCAATATCTAAAAAGCGCAGGGTAAAAACCGCCGTATTGAATGTGCTTGTGTACATATGTGCCGGGATCATGTGCCTTATGCTTACAGGGATCATAGGCTACATTCTAGTGCGCGGCATACCTCATATAACCTTCGGTCTGCTCACATCAAAGCCCAGCCTTATAAACGACACGGCAGGAATTTTGCCAAATATCTTAAACACTCTCTACATAATAATAATGACGCTTGCAGCAGTGCTGCCTATCGGGGTGGGTGCGGCGGTCTACCTTAACGAGTATGCAACAAACAAACGGATCGTGCGGATAATAGAGCTTGCGGCTGAAACGCTGTCGGGCATCCCGTCGATTATATACGGACTTGCGGGAATGCTGATATTTGTACAATTTTTCTCGCTGGGTACAAGCCTTATTGCAGGTGCGCTGACGCTTGCCGTCATGACTTTGCCTACGATTATAAAAACTACGCAGGAGAGTCTTAAAACCGTCCCCAACGGCTACCGCGAGGGCGCACTCGGCTTGGGTGCAGGCAAGTGGCATATGATACGTACAACGGTGCTGCCGTCGGCAATTGACGGAATTGTTACGGGCTGCATTTTATCAATAGGAAGAATTGTCGGCGAGAGCGCGGCACTGCTGTTTACGGCAGGCATGGCAAACGAAATACTCGGTATAGGTGAAAGCGTAATGCCGGGCAAGGCAGGCTCTACGCTCACGGTAGCACTGTATATGTACGCAAAGGAACGCGGCGAGTTTGATACAGCATTTTCAATTGCTGCCATACTGCTGATACTGACACTTATAATAAACCTTGCAGCAAAGCTCGCAGCCAAAAAACTAAGGAGAAAGGAAAATTGACATGGCTGATATTTTAAAGGCGCAAAATCTCGATCTTTGGTACAATGCGCATCATGCGCTTAAAAGTATAAACATGGATATACCCGAAAAGAGGATCACCGCTTTGATCGGGCCGTCGGGCTGCGGCAAATCTACATTTTTAAAGACCTTGAACCGCATGAACGACCTTGTTGAGGGCTGTCATATCAAAGGAGAGGTCACCCTTGACGGAGTGGATATTTACAAGGATATGAATGTAAACGTGCTGCGTAAACGCGTAGGTATGGTATTTCAAAAACCAAACCCATTCCCTATGAGCATTTACGATAACATTGCATACGGACCGAGAATACACGGGATAAAATCGCGCATAAAGCTCGACGAAATTGTCGAGCAGTCGTTAAAGCAGGCGGCAATATGGGACGAATGCAAGGACAGGCTAAAAAAGAGCGCACTGGGTATGAGCGGCGGTCAGCAGCAGCGGTTATGTATCGCACGGGCGCTCGCCGTCGAACCGGAGATACTTTTAATGGACGAGCCGACATCCGCGCTCGACCCCATTTCTACCTCAAAAATAGAGGATTTGGCAGCAGAGCTCCGTGAAAAATACACTATAGTAATCGTCACGCACAATATGCAGCAGGCTGCGCGAATAGCGGATAAGACGGCGTTTTTTCTGCTGGGTGAAATAATTGAGTACGACGATACGGAAAAGATGTTCTCTATGCCTGCCGACAAGAGAACGGAGGATTATATAACGGGGAGGTTCGGATAATGCGAAATAAATTTGACGAGCAGCTGATACATCTTAACGACGAGCTTACCTCAATGGGCGCACTGTGCGAGGAGGCTATAAGCGGCTGCGTAAGGTATCTTGAGGAGGGCAGCAGCGATATGCGCGACACTGCTCTCGAGGCGGACAGGCAGATAGACCAAAAGGAGCGCGATATAGAGCGGCTTTGTATGAGGCTTTTATTGCAGCAGCAGCCTGTGGCAACCGATTTAAGGGTAATATCGTCCGCACTTAAAATGATTTCCGACATGGAGCGTATCGGCGACCAAGCAACGGATATTACGGAGATTGTAGAGCACATCAGGGATAATGCACCGGTAAACAAAACGCATATAACGGAAATGGCAAGCGCAGCCATAAAGATGGTAACGGACAGCGTTGAGTCGTTTGTAAAAAAAGACATTTTGCTCGCAAAATCCGTTATAGGTCAGGACGACACTGTTGATGCGCTGTTTGATAAGGTTAAAAATGAGCTTATAGAAGCCGTGCGTGAAGGCAGGGACAGCGCAGAGGCGTTGATCGATCTGCTTATGATCGCAAAGTACTTTGAGCGTATAGGCGACCATGCGGAAAATATTGCGGAGTGGGTCATTTACTCCATAACCAACAAACGTCCGTGTTGAAAACGCATTGGATAGGGTGTATAATGTATGTGGGAGGAATTGCAAATGATATACATTCTCGAGGACGACGACAACATAAGAAAGCTTGTAAGCTATGCGCTTGAACGTGAGGGCTTTGACGTGTGCGGCTTTGATGCACCGCATGATCTTCGGGATGCACTCAGCACTGCCGTGCCGCAATTGTTTCTGCTCGACATCATGCTCCCCGGCGAGGACGGGCTGTCAATTCTGAAAAGTCTTCGCAAAAACCCCGTCACAGCCAATATCCCTGTTATTATGCTCACCGCTAAGGGCAGCGAATTTGACAAGGTAACGGGTCTTGATATGGGTGCGGACGATTATATTGCAAAGCCGTTCGGCATGACCGAGCTTATATCACGCGTCCGTGCCGTACTGCGCCGATACGAGAAAACAGCGCTGCGTGAAAAGATATATCAAATAGGCAGTTTATATGTGAACCCCGCAAAGCATATTATAGAGGTTTCCGGTAAAAACGTGGAGCTTTCATATAAGGAATATTCCCTCCTTACGGTGCTTCTGGAGGCGGACGGGAACGTAGTTGAGCGTGAAACGCTGCTTGCAAAGGTATGGGGCGAGTATTACGCAGAGTCCAGGACGCTGGACGTGCATATACGCAAGCTGCGTGTAAAGCTCGGCGAGGCTGGCGAGCTTATCAAAACGGTTAAAAACATCGGCTACAAGATAGGCGGGTGAAGAGCGTGAACAAAAAAATATTTCGCTTCACATGTTTTACAACACTTTTTGCGCTTGTTGCCTCAGCAGTGTTTATAATAGGTATTTTATTTGACACATTTGAAAATCAAATCCTCACCGAGGTTGAAAGCGAAGCAGGCTATATTGCACAGGCTGTCGAAAACGAGGGCGTATCCTTTCTTAAGAGCCTGGGCGATACAGACAGGCGAATAACTCTGATCGACCACGACGGTACTGTTGTTTTTGACAATCGGGCAGATACATTGTCGCTCGATAATCACTCACAGCGTGACGAAATTAAGCAGGCTATGGAAACCGGCAAGGGTATGAGCGTCAGATATTCCAAAACGCTGACCGAGAAAACGCTTTATTATGCAATAAAGCTGTCCGACGGCAGCATTTTACGTGTTTCAACCAATCAGTACACCGTTTTTACTATCGTTATGGGGCTTTTACAGCCAATTCTGCTCATTCTCTCAGCTGTGCTGATAATCACTGCGGTGCTGTCGTCAAAGGTATCAAAATCAATAGTAAAACCGATAAACGATCTGGACTTGGAAAACCCCGAAAACAACGAAACATACGAAGAATTAACACCCCTTTTGAAAAAAATATCCGACCAGAAGCACACGATCTCAAAGCAGATCACGGAGCTTTCAAAGCGTGACGAGATGCGCCGCGAGTTTACGGCAAACGTGTCACATGAGCTTAAAACGCCGCTCACCTCTATTTCCGGCTTTGCGGAGCTTATGAAAAACGGGGACATCCCGCAGGAAACGGCAGCGGATTTTTCAAAATCGATCTATGACGAAACTCAGCGGCTGATCTCTCTTGTAAACGACATTATAGAGCTTTCGGAGCTTGACGAAAAAAACATTCCGCTCGAAATGGAAGCCGTTGACCTATACGAATTATCCGCCGAAATTTTAGACCGACTTAAAAGCGAGTCGGCAAAGAAAAACATCAGCTTGAATTTAATAGGCAGCGGCGCCGAGATATACGGTGTTCGCAAAATTATTGATGAGATGATTTACAATCTTTGCGACAATGCAATTAAGTATAACAAAGAAAACGGAACGGTTGACGTCATTGTAAATGACACGGATAAAACAGCGTATCTCACCGTCCGTGACACCGGCATAGGCATAGGCGCCGAGCACAGGGCACGCGTTTTCGAGCGTTTTTACCGTGTGGATAAAAGCCGCTCCAAGCAAGTCGGCGGTACGGGCCTGGGGCTTGCTATTGTAAAGCACGGCGCAATTTATCATGGCGCCGAAATAACCTTAAAAAGCGCCGAAGGCAAGGGCACAAGCGTCACGGTAGCATTTGGCAAAAACCGATAAATATATTTTTTCGCCGCTTAGATACACATCTGCGGCGATTTTTTTATCTGCCGCCCAAATAGGCGTTGGAATTACCCGACGGTCAAATATTTTCCCAAAATTTTTTGATAATATATTGACACTATGTCAAAATATTGCTATAATAATTGTACTGACACGATGTCAATGCAAAAGCCTGCATATAAAAAATTTATTTTTTTACCAAACAACCAACCGAACTAAGGAGATATACCATGCCAAAAGGGTCACCCGAACTTACAAATGCAAGAAAAGAGGAAATTGTAAATGCCTGCGAAAGGCTTTATAAGACAATGAACTTTAAGGAAATAACCATCAAAGAGATAGGAGAGGTCACCAGCTTTACACGGACATCTATATATAACTACTTTCAGACGAAGGAAGAAATATTCCTTGCGCTCCTTACAAGAGAGTATGAATACTGGACAGACGACCTTAAAAATATTGCGGAAACCTGTGAAACGCCTACGGCGGAAAGCTTTGCCGATAAAATAGCTCACTCTCTCGAAAGGCGTTCCCAGCTTTTAAAAATACTGTCTATGAACCATTACGATATGGAGGAAAACAGCCGCATACAATATCTGACAGATATGAAGGTGGCATACGGCAGCTCAATAAAGGCAGTGTACAATTGCCTTAGCAGTTTTTTCCCGCAGATGACAGACGGAGAAAAGCAAAATTTCATATATGTATTTTTCCCTTTTATGTTCGGTATATATCCGTATGCCGTGGTTACCGAAAAACAGAGGGAAGCTATGGAAGCGGCAAATGTGGATTATGTTTTTATGTCGATATATGAAATTATATACCGCTGTATACTTAATTTGTTAAAATAGGTAAACAATAAAGAACATTTGCCCCGACCGCCTCTTGGCACACGGCACGGGTAAACGGCTAAACATAATTTATCAAAGGAGGAAACGAGAAAATGAAAATTGTTGTAATAAAAGGCAGTCCGCATAAAAACGGCTCGTCAAATATGCTTGCAGGGCAATTTATAAAAGGTGCCTCCGAAAAAGGCCATAAAATAGTTGAGCTTGACGCCGCACATATGAACATTAACCCCTGCATAGGCTGTGACTTTTGCGGTATGAACGGAGATTGCTCGCAAAAAGACGATGTCGTACAGATAAAAGAGGCTCTGCTTTCGGCAGATATGGCTGTATTTGTGACGCCTGTATATTACTTTGGTATGTCTGCGCAGCTTAAAGCGGTTATAGACCGTTTTTACAGCTACACGACAAGGCTTTCCTCAAAGCATTTAAAAACCGCTCTCATTGCCGCCGCATGGGATTCAAATGATGATGTTATGCCATATCTTGCAGAGCATTACAAAAAGCTTTGCAGATATATGAATTTCACCGATACGGGTATGATACTGGGCACAGGCTGCGGTTCACCTGCAATGACATCGGGCAGCATACATATGCAGGAAGCCTATCAATTGGGCAAATCTTTATAAAAAAGGGGTCGGAATTATGAAATATACAAAGCTTGGCAGCTCGGAGCTTAACGTTTCTCGCATATGTATGGGTTGTATGGGTTTTGGCAGTGCCTCAACGGGACAGCACAGCTGGACAATAGACGAAGAACATACAAGAGAAATAATTAAATACGGACTGGATAAGGGAATAAATTTTTACGATACCGCCATAGTTTATCAAAACGGCACAAGCGAGCAATATGTGGGAAAGGCGCTGAGGGATTTTGCAAAGCGTGACAATTACGTCATAGCCACAAAATTTACACCCAGAACACAGTAGGAGATAGACAACGGCATCAGCGGACAGCAGCATATTAAAAACTACCTTGACCGCAGCCTTAACAACCTTGGCATGGATCATGTTGACCTGTACATTTATCATATGTGGGATTATCACACGCCTATGGAGGAGATAATGGATGGGCTGCATAAAGCCGTAAGCTCGGGAAAGGCACGATATATAGGCATTTCAAACTGCTTTGCATGGCAGCTTGCAAAAGCAAACTTTTTTGCAAGGGAAAACGGCCTTACGGAATTTATATCCGTACAGAACCATTATAACCTTATCGCAAGGGAAGAGGAGCGGGAAATGCTGCCGTTCTGCAAGGATCAGAATATTGCACTTACGCCCTACAGCTCACTTGCAAGCGGCAGGCTTTCAAGGCACCCGGGAGAAACAACAAAGCGCTTTGAGGAGGACTCCTATGCACATTTTAAGTATGATGCGACCGCCGAGGCGGACGGAAGAATAATAAAACGTGTTGAGGAGCTTGCCCAAAGCAAAAACGTATCCATGACAGAGATAGCTCTGGCATGGCTTTTGACAAAAGCGGATTCTCCCGTTGTGGGCGCAACAAAGCTCTCCCACATAGACGGTGCTGTAAGGGCTGCGGATCTTGAACTGACGGAGGAGGAAACAGCTTATCTTGAAGAGCTTTATGTCCCTCACGCTCTTGCAGGCGTTATGGCGCAAAACGGAAAACAAAAAGCAGGAAATGTAGTATAAAAAACAAAAAGGAGTGTTATATCATGAGTAAAATTTTAGCGGTGTATTTTTCGGCAAGCGGAAACACAAAAAAGCTTGCAAAGACTATTGCGGAGGCGGCAAATGCAGATCTTTTTGAGATAGTGCCCGAAACGCCTTACACAAGCCCCGACCTTGACTGGACAGACAAAACAAGCCGCAGCAGTGTTGAGATGAATGACAAAAGCTCACGTCCTGCGATCTCCTCTGCGGTAAAGGACATGGAGCAATACAACACTGTTTTTATCGGCTTCCCCATATGGTGGTATGAGGCGCCAAGGATAATACAGACCTTTCTTGAAAGCTACGACTTTTCGGGTAAAAATATTGTCACCTTTGCCACCTCGGGAGGCAGCGGCATGGGAAAAACCAACGACATTTTAAAGCTCTCCTGTTCGTCCGATGCAAAATGGTGCGGCGGAAAACGCATGAACAGCAACACCGATATAAATACAATAAAAAACTGGCTTGCAGACCTTAACATATGAGGAGGTAATTTATATGGAAAAAATAACACAGACAGCAGGCAGAGATCAGCTTGGCGGCTTTGCCCCCGACTTTGCACATTTTAACGATGATATACTCTTCGGCGAAAACTGGAACAACGGAGATATAGATCTTAAAACACGCTGCATTATTACCGTTGTTGCGCTTATGTCATCGGGCATAACCGATTCATCCTTAACATATCATCTGGAAAACGCAAAGGCTCACGGCGTGACCAAAGCGGAGATAGCCGCCATCGTTACCCATGTCGGCTTTTATGCGGGTTGGCCCAAGGCTTGGGCAGTATTCCGCCTTGCCCTTGACGTATGGGACGAAAAGGAAACGGAGCAGACGGAAAAGGACAAATATCAAAACACTATCCTTTTCCCCATAGGCGAACCCAACGATGCCTTTGCAAAATATTTTATCGGTCAAAGCTATCTTTCACCGGTATCCAAGGAACAGGTAGGGGTATTTAACGTGACCTTTGAACCCGGCTGCCGCAACAACTGGCATATACACAACGCCGATAAGGGCGGCGGACAGATACTTATTTGCGTAGGAGGCCGTGGATATTACTGCGAATGGGGTAAAGAAGCCGTTGAGATGAAACCCGGTGACTGCATAAATATACCTGCGGGCGTAAAACATTGGCACGGAGCCGCACCCGACAGCTGGTTCTCTCACCTTGCAATTGAGATCCCCGGCGAAAACACCTCAAACGAGTGGCTTGAACCCGTTGACGATGCACAATACGGCAATTTGAAATAAGGAGAAATGACAATGAAATATTTATCGGTAATATTATCGGTGCTGCTTATTGCCTTTATACTCTGCGCCTGTGACTCAAGTGCCGATACCGAAAACACACAAAATACATCCGAGGAGATCTCTTCGGAGGAGAGCGTATCGGAAAAGGCTTCTGCGGAAGATGTAACACAACCGGAGGAAAACGACGAAGCAGCCGCAGCCGATGAAAACGTACCCGACAGCGGCACAAAGGTACTTGTGGCATACTTTTCCGCAACAAACAACACAAAGGCTGTAGCGGAAAAGATCGCCGCAGTGACAGGCGGAGAGCTATACCAAATAGTTCCCGAAACACCTTATACGGACGCCGACCTTGACTATAATACCGACTGCCGTGCAAACAGGGAGCAGAACGACAATACCGCCCGCCCCAAAATTGCGGGGTCGGCTGCAAATATGGACGGCTGTGATACTGTTTTTATAGGCTACCCCATATGGTGGGGTCAGGCGCCAAAGATAATTTATACATTTTTGGAAAGCTATGACCTTAACGGCAAAACGATTATTCCCTTCTGTACATCGGGCAGCAGCCCCATAGGCTCAAGTGCGGAAAATATTCATATCCTTACAGACGGCGCAAATTGGCTTGAAGGCAAACGGTTCGGCGCAGGCGCATCCTCTGATGAGGTGAATAGCTGGATAAACTCCCTTGAGCTTAATTAAATGCTTTGTAAGACGCATACAAAATCAACAAACAATACGATAAAGAGGGATCGCAAGCGGTTACACCGCTTGCGACCTATTATGTGATGTTATGCAGTAGATGTTAATTTTACATTGATTTATGTGTTATTCAGAACATAAAAATCACCTATATGACATTTATGCTTATACTTTCAAAAAAGGCACTCTATTGCATAACAATTTTACTGATTATCAAAAAGTACTTTAATTCTTTTAATGACAACTAATATATTCAAAATAGCTATCATTGTTAGATAATAAATTGCACCACTGGTTATTTTTAAAGCAATAGTTTCTTTAAAATCATTGATAAATAATACGATAAATGAAATAAAAAGCAACAATAAACAAAGTATTATTTCAAATATAGTTGTATTAAACGTTTCTTTCAATAATTGCCCATAATTTTCATTTTTTTCTTTTTTGCTAAAAGAACATAAAACACTTAAAATAGATAAAAACATAGCAGTTAGAATTGAAAGAATTATATTTAGATTACTAAGAATATCTTTATCAATATATTTAATTTCAACAAGCCCAACAGTTAGCAACATAGGTGTAAAAAAAATACCTATTAGCTGTAAAGGGTTTCCTTTAAACACATAAAAGTGTTGAATGAAAATTTCACTAATATCCAAAAAATTGCTATGTTTCACACATAAACACAAACATAAAACAACAAAACCAATTATTAATAAAGTAGCTGAAATTGTACTCACAAATTCCTCCCTCCTTAATTTAAGATATATGCAATACCATTTCCTTTAAGTATTCGGTAGCCACTTTTTGAAAATATTCAATAAGCATAGGTAAATTTGGATGCCCATTTGCCATTCTTATATTATCAGGAATACTTTCAATGATGCTTAAGTTCTCAAGATTATGAAGGTTAATTGTGCGATTCCTACCTCCAATATCAACTACAACTTTTAAATTATCATATTCTTGCTGTTCAAACTCAAATAAATTATATTTTCCTCCAGATACAAATCTAATTTTATCCATTATCTTTGACCACATTGTTTCGTTAAAACAAAGTTTACTGATTTCTCTAATTTCAGAACCGTAACCTACACCAATATTATCTGCAATATCATTCGATTTAACATTTTTTATCATTAAAAGTTTTTTTACACTATCTTTACGAATAACTTTTCTTACAAATAAATCCGAAGCAATTGTGTTGCATTTTAGAGTAAAGCCGAATTTATCAGAAAAAAACTTTTGCATTAAAGTTGTCGTAATAGTTTTGACACCAAACTGTCCAACATTTTGGAATAAAAACATTCCTTTTTGTACAGTTACTTTTTCATTGTCTTTTGGAAAAATGATCATTAAGTAAAATGGACGAGTATCTATATCCGATAATTTTTTCTCGTATTGAACTTTTTCAGTATTACCATCAATGATGTCAGAAGAACTGCCATAAATTCCTGAAAGAATTTTAACACAATACATTCGAAACGAGTCTGTCTCACGATAATTTTTCTTATCATATTCACAACGAAAAGACTGTTGTTTATTATCATTCTTAATTAGTGTTTTATGATTTTCAAAAAAAGAAATAAATAGTTCTGACAAATCTTTAAAATGGTATTTGATGTCATCTTTTAATTCTATATCAAACGGAGTATTCAGATTTAAAATATTGGTATTTTCCTTTGAATTTGTCTTTTTAAAATAAAAGCTACACGCAGTTAAACTTAAATTATACATGAAACCCCTCCGCTTATTTTTATTTTTTTAATTATAACATAAATAAATAAATTATGTCAAATTATTCATTTGTTTTACAAGGCATAGCAATGTTAATGTGTCAATGATAGGTTACACTTTTTTAAAAAGTAGGTTGTCAAAGGTAAGGTGGAGATTTTGCGAAGCAAAATACTACCTGACCTTGACAAACTCTTATATGATATAATTGGATCAAGCTTTAGCAGTTTTACTGCTCAAAGCCTTATTTATATTTACATTACTCCGAGATATTTCTCAACAACTTGGTTGGGACTTTGAAAATTTAAACAGGTTTTTATGTAATTATTAGATTTCCTCTGGTACACAGCAAGCTGTTTCCTGCCATCTTCCGGACTATACATTTTCATATGTCTGTAAAATCGTTCCTCATCCTGTTGGTTTTGTCTTTCGACCTTTCCGTTATGCCTTGGTGTAGCTACCTTTATTCTGTGATATTTTATATCCAACTGCTCTAATGCAGCCTCAAACATCGTTTTATGCTTTGCTTTCACAACTAACAGCGCATTTGTAAATTCCGTTCCGTTGTCCGTTTGAATCTCTCTTATCGGAAACGGAATATGTTTTATAAGCTCAATAAGAAATTTATATGAGCTGTGCGTGCTATGTTCATCATACATCTGCCTGTATGCCCACCAGCTGCACTCGTCTACAGCTATATATTCATAGTATTTCTTTCCGTTAACCACACAGTAACTTGGTACAAATTTAACATCTATCTGTATCTTCTGACCTATGTAGTCTGCTCGTTTGTATGGCTTAGGCTTTCTTTTCTTTTTTTGCTTTGCAGGCTTGTTTTTCTTGAGCTTTGCAGCAATTCTTTTAAAACCGCCGTAACTGCGAGTATATCCATACTTTTCTTTCATTTCTTGAAATGCTAAAATAAGGTCTTTCCATTTGTGCTTTTTTAAGCAGCGTTTTATATGTTTCAGTTCCTCATCGGTATGCGATCTGGGACTGTTTTTGGGCTTGTGACTTCGATCTTCAAGGCTCTCCAATGTCCCGTCATATCGTTTAAGCCACTTATACACCGTTTTTCGACTGACTCTGAATCTGATCGCCGTTTCTGTTACAGTGTGATTTTCTAAATATTTAATCATGCGTTGACGAAAGCACTTTATTTGTGATAACATAGTATTAGGTTCTCCTTTGGTATTTTGTTTTGTGGCAAACTCAATTATACCATAAAAGGTTGAACCTTGCTTTTTTATTTTCGTGTTACCTATCTATTGTACCTCAACAATCAAAGATTAGTTTTGCGTAAAAGCCATATTGCAAAGCTATGAATATTGGTATATAATATATTTTGTAGAATTATGTAGAATGGACTGTTGCATTTTCGGCATAATTCTTAAGTTTTATTTTGAAGAGCCATCTATAAGATGATTTTTATATCAATTGGGAGTGTCGAAACGGAGAATTAAACAATATATATTAAAAAATAGGAGGAATTATTTATGAACACTTGTGACAACAACAGACCCTGCCCATGTACTTATGACTGTCCACGTCACGGCAAATGCTGCGCCTGCGTGGCACACCACCGTGACAACAATGAGGGTGTTCCGGGCTGCTTCTTTTCAAAAGAGGCGGAGGCGACCTACGACAGGAGCATTGAAAACCTTGCAAGAGATAATGGGCTTTTATGACATATTATGCGGCGAAGTCCTTTGATGCGGACGGGATTTTTAAAGCGGGGGAAAATCAGTAAATCGGAAAATTGCAGAGAGGGAATTTGATATGAAATGACCTTGAAAAAAACTTTTTTTTGAGGACGCTGCAAAATTCAACCGGGAATTGGATACAAATGCCGAATTGAGGCAAAGGTTGGATGAGCTTGCAAAACAATATACAAATCTGAGCGAAAAGGAATACCGAGGAGAACTCTTGCTGTTGTTTAGGGAAAACGGTCCGGTTATTGATTCAAATCAGCTTGATATGCTGCTGCTTCTGCGGCATAAAACAGATCAGATGCTGTTAAGACAGTAAGTGAATAACGATGAATAAACAATGTAGGCTTGCCTTAACAACAGATGAGTCTGCATAATACTTAAAGAACCGTTAAGGAGGTTGGAAATGCGAAAAATAATTACATTATTTATGGCTTTTGCCTTGATAACAGTCTGCTCGGCAGGCTGCTCACCAAAGGAAAATAATCCTGTGGAAGGCAAAAAAGTAGCGTATGTCATGTATATGTCTTCCTCGCCCATTTTTGAGCTGTGGTCGGAGTCATTTAAAAATACGGCGGAGGCTCTAGGCATGGAGGCGGATACTTTTTTCTGCGAGGATAGCGACGAGGAATGGAAAAACAGAATTTTGCAATGTGCAAAAGACGGTTATGACGGACTGCTGGTGTCACACGGCGGAGAGGATTATTCATGGGAATTTCTGACGAATGTGTTGAAGGAATACCCAAATCTGAAAATAGCGACCTTTGATACCTCCTTCAGAAACGAAAACGGGGAAACGGAAACTATTGACGGCGTGGTTCAGCTGTTCCAGCAGGATTCCGGGCTTGCGGCGGATCTGGTGGATGAGATACTGGCAATGTATCCGGACAAAACGGCTAAAAATGAACCGATCAATATCCTGCAGGTACAGGAGGAAAACTACATTATTGCTTTTGACCGACGT
>CANQDF010000031.1 GCA_947591605.1 uncultured Clostridia bacterium
CATGGCAGCATAAAAAACGGCGCAGCAGCCTTAAACTGCTACGCCATTAAGTCCAACTTTTGGGGGTCACCTCAAAACAGGGATTTTTTTATTGTATGCTTATGTATAAAACCTTATTGTGGCACATCTGCGGCATTTATGCCGTTGTTGTTTGCCATATATCTCTTGAAGTTGCCTATATCCAGGCAGTTTGAAACCGCTGTCTGCATACTGATCTTGTCAGCCTTAACAAGCTGTGCAAGATGGAAGTCCAGAGTCTGCATACCTGCCGAAGAGCTTGTCTGCATTGTAGAAGATATCTGGTGAGTTTTATCCTCCCTTATCATATTGCGGATAGCATCGTTCATAACAAGTATTTCAAGTGCCGCAAGACGTCCCTTGCCTTCCTTTTTAAGTACCAGACGCTGGGTAACAACGCCCTCAAGTACCATAGCAAGCTGAGTACGCACCTGCTGCCTTGCATGTGGTGGGAAGGAGTCTATAATACGGTTGATGGTTGACGCAGCACCTATTGTATGCAGTGTTGAAAAAACCAAGTGACCTGTTTCGGCAGCGGTAAGTGCAACCGAGATAGTTTCGTTATCACGCATCTCACCTACGAGGATAACATCGGGGTCCTCACGGAGGGAGCCTCTCAAGGCATTCTCAAACGAGAGTGTATCCGTACCTACCTCACGCTGGTTTACAAGGCACTTTTGATGATGATGCACATACTCGATAGGGTCCTCGATTGTGATAATATGGTCACGCCTCATTCTGTTTACCTGGTTAATGATAGCGGCAAGCGTTGTTGACTTACCGGAACCTGTAGGGCCGGTTACAAGCACAAGACCCTTTCTGAGGGCGGAAAAGCCTCTGATCGCAGGCGGAAGGTCAAGCTCCTCCAATGTAAGTATCTTGGAGGGCAAAACTCTGAATACACCGCCGATATTGCCCTTCTGCTTAAATACGTTAGCCCTGAAACGGGTACCCGTATCATCCTCATAAGCAAAGTCCAGTTCACCCATATTTTCAAGATAGGAAACTTGAAACTCCGATAAAATAGAGTAAAGAATACTTTTTGTATCCTCAGGCGTCATTACAGGATATTTGTCAATATCGGTAAGTTCACCATTAAGCCTCATCTTTGGGCAAGCGCCGACCGTAACATGAAGGTCACTTGCGCCGCTTTCTCTTGCTATTGTAAGCAAGTCTTTCATTACTTCAATCATACTTGTAAAAACCTCCGAATTATACAGAATAGGTAGCTCTTATAAGCTCTGCGACCGATGTTTCTCCCTTGAACACATGCTCCATACAGTCCTTACGCAGGGTGACCATACCGTTTTTGATAGCCTCTTCCTCTATTTCATCGGCAGAGATACCCTTATTGATCATAGCCCTTATTTTGCTGGTAAGCACAAATACCTCATGTATACCCATACGTCCTTTATAGCCTGTGTTGCCGCAGTTTTTGCAGCCGACAGCCCTATAAAGCTCCATAGGCTCGCTTATCTCGAGGAAGTCCATCTCATCCTGAGGAGTAATATATTTCTCCTTGCAATATGGACAAAGCTTTTTAACAAGACGCTGTGCGATAACGCCTACGGTGGAATCGGCAACCATGTACGGCTCGATATCCATATCCACCAGACGGGCAATAGCACCAACGGCTGAGTTTGTATGTATGGTGGAAAGCACAACGTGACCTGTGATAGCCGCTTTAACCGCTATCTGTGCAGTTTCGTTATCACGGATCTCACCTATCATGATGATGTCGGGGTCCTGCCGCAGGATAGAACGAAGGCCTGCCGCAAATGTAAGGCCCGCCTTAGCGTTAACCTGTACCTGTGTGATACCGTCAAGCTTATACTCAACGGGATCCTCAACGGTGATAGTGTTAATTGTAGAGTCGTTTACCTCCGCAAGTACCGAGTAAAGAGTTGTTGACTTACCGGAACCTGTAGGGCCGCAAACAAGTATAATGCCGTTAGGCGTCTTTATGATGCTTTTGAAAAACTCAAGGTTTTTCTCGCTCATACCGAGCTGATCTACCGAGAGGACGGTACCGATACCGCCCAGAACTCTTATAACTATCTTTTCGCCGTAAACGGTTGGCAGGTTGGATACACGCAGGTCAATATTTCTGCCGTCTACCCTTGTTTCTATACGGCCGTCCTGTGGGATACGCTTTTCTGCAATATCCATGCCGGACATGATCTTGATACGGGTGGTAAGGTTAGCCATAGCGGCGGAGTTTATCTCCATTTTTTGTACAAGCTGACCGTCAATTCTCATACGGATGCGGACAACATTTTTTTGAGGTTCAATATGTATATCACTGGCACCCGAGCGTACACCCGTTTCAATAACGTTATTAACAAACCTAACGATAGGCGCATTATCAATATCGCTTTTAAGCTGTTCCTCAAGGCCTGCAATATCCTCCATCTCGGAGATATCCTGAAACTCGTCGTTGATACTCTCCTGAGCCTCGTTTGCCTCCTCGTTTGCATAGCATTCGGGGATATGCTCCTCGATATCCGCCTGTGTTGCCATTACAAACCTGACTTTTTTACCCGATTTAAGTGCTATATCATCTGCAAGAAAGAAGTTCATGGGGTCTGTTGTAGCAACAACAATGCCCTTTTCGTTAAGATCTATAGGCAAAACAATATGTTTTTCGCAATAATCCTTTGTAAGGAGGTTGCATGCCTCCTGTTTTACGGTCACCTTTCCGATTTCGACAAAAGGCACCTTAAGACGTGAGCTCAATATCTTCATTAAGTCCTTTTCCTGGAGATAACCAAGCTCAATAAGAGTGTCACCGAGCTTTTTACCCTTTTGCTTTTGTATTTTAAGGGCATATTCAAGCTGATCGACCGTAATAAGACCGTTCATAAGCAAAAGCTTACCTATCGGTACGTTTTTTTGTGCCGGATTTGGCATTCCCATAATAAATCACTTCCTTATAAGATAAAACTTTTATACAGGTATGCTGTAAACACACCTTATTTGCCATAAAAAACAGCCAAAATTAAATTAAAAATGTTTTTGCCCATGGCTGTAAAGTACACCAAAAAATAATAACCCAATGCTTTTGTACCGTTTAACCACAGGCAAAACCACAATTTTGTTGTATTATTTTAAATACATCATCCTGCCACAGCAAGCTTATACCTTAAAGCGTCCTGGCCGCTCTGACCTACACCCGAACGCAGCATTATATTGGTGCTTTGAGTGTAAACCTCCTTAAGCTTGTAGTTTCCGGTAGCCGTGTCCAGCTCCGGCACTACTATGCTTGCACCAACGTTGGTATTGCCGCTGTCCTCTGTCCTGTAGGTTATACTTACACGATAAGACCTGTTTACGTCAACATCGCCGATCCTTACGTCGGGCAGCCTTACGGCAGCACCCGTATCGTCATAAGCCAGACCTCTTACAGTGGCGCCTCCGCCCAAAAGTGTTCCGTCGGCAGGGTCTACCTTAACAGGGTCGGAAACAATATATCCGTATGCAGGATCCATGCTTGCCGCATTATACATAGGCGCACCCGTGTCATCCACGCTGTCCAGCGCAAAGGACTCGGCATTGGCACAATCGGCAAGCTCGACCCTGAGCTGATATATTACATTGGTAGTTATATTTTGATAATCGTTCAAAACCTGTACAGATTTCATATATGAGCTTGTTGCACTGAAAAACTGATACGCAGCCGTACTTACAACGCCCATGATCAGTATAACTACCAGCACCTCCGCCAAGGTAAAGCCTGTATTGTTTTTTAAAGACATTAATTTTTTCATAATTATTATGCCTCCGCTTAGTTTAATTCTTTTTAACTATAGATACATTTGCAAGCTCACTGTCCCTTATTACCTTGGACGGTACATTGACCGAGGTACTGTTTGGAAATTGGACCTCAACATTTATACTGTCACCTGCAACGCCCGAAACATCCGTTTTAAGCTGCTGATCCATAACGCCTACGTGATCCTCGTATTTAGGCTTGGTATTGTAATTACTCAGGGTGGAGTTTCTTACCGAATACATTATCGATACCATAGAGATGCTGAAAATGGTAAAAATTGCAACCGCAATAATTACCTCTACGAGAGTAAAACCATTTTTTGATTTTATTAATCTTTTCAAAGAAATACCCCCTTTATTAATAACAGCTTTCTACGTTCCACTGTACGGTAGGTGTACCGCCCGTACCGCCGCTCGAATCACCGCTGCTGTTTACAAACGTCATAACGGCGTCCCTTGATAGGGCACTGTCAAACTTCTTCCTCGCCTCCGACTTTTGCATTACTCCGTCTGCATCCTCAACCGTTTCATCCAGACGCCAGTCGTATTTGATAAAGGTATTGGTACCCTCATTAAATGTAAGCGAGTTGCACATAAGCATACCGTAAAAGAACGGATAGTTTACATCTGTTTTTTGGCTTGGATTATTCACATCGTGACCGACCGTGGAGCCTGTTGTATAAACGTGAGCATTTGAGCCCGCCTCAACATCTACAAAAGGCATAAGCACATAGCCCGGTATATAGCCGTAATTGCCTACATCAAGAGTTATATTGTTGATTCCCTCCTGACCGAAGAAGTAAAGCTGAGGTATCTTGGTCACATCTATACAGTTGGCGTTGGCGTTTGAAGGCAAAGCAGACATATCAATGTCCTTATCGGCATCGCTTATAACATATATTCCCTTATGCGCACCGCCGTTGCCGTAGTTCATCCTTATTGACGAACCTTCTGTCATAAATATCCTTATCTGGTACTGTCCGCCGTAATCATTTACAAAAATACCGCCCTCATTGTCCAGAGTTATGTTGCCCTGGAGCAGAATATCTATGTTGTTTCCCGGTGTTGCGGGGTTTTCACCGTCACCCGGCTGAGGCGATGTATCTATATACAGCTTCTGGTTTGAGGCAGTAAAGTTAAAATCGCCCACAAGTCTTGCATTTGAGGTAATGTGCATCTGGTCTACGGAATTAATAACCGTTTCAAACTGAGGAGGATCATATGACTTCATATGGGGTTGATGTTGGTTAAGACCCATATGCTGCTTATGTTCCCAATGTGGCCACCAAGGATTTGATACATCATCCCATACCCAATATCCAAGGCTTTTGTTCTCATCGGTTTGTGGACAATTATTACCGGTACATAACTGGGTCATATCTCTTACCATCTCGTCACACCAGTTACAAAGATATTGTTTTTCCACTACCTGAGGATCGGAGGTCTGCCTTGTTTCTGGCAGGCTGTAAAGACCTGTAGGTATATTGGTGGTAGGCTTTGGAGCCGAGTTGTACTTATCCTTAAAGTATGCGGCTGCCTGGACAAAGTCCGTGCCGTTAAAGTATACGGAATAATCCGGTACTGCGGAAAGGTTTTCATAATCTGTTCCGAAGTCGGATTTATGAATATTTGGTGAATCCATTGTAACCGTTCCGCCTGCCTGTATAATACGTGAATCCGGGAATACCTGTGACAGGGAAGCATTTACGGAACCTGTTATGTGTACATTGCCGCCTGCATAGATCTTGCCGTGTATAACACAGTTAGCAGAAATTGTAAGATCTCCCTTACAGGTTATATCGCCGAATATCTCGGCAGTACTTGCAATATATACATCTCCGCCGGAAACAACACTGCCGTATATTCTCTGGGAAGCTGAATCGCCGCCTGTAAGACCTGCCATTGTATTTACCGTTGACGCAGGATTTTTATAGGAATCTCCCGTATGATATCCCGAAAAATTCTCTCCCTGTATATTGTAGCCCAGGTAAAGATCACCGCCCGATAAGATAGCATTCTGGTCGGGATTGTTGGCACCCTTGCCTGCTGCACCGTCGCCCTGTATTATATTGCCGCTTGCGTCACGCTTTGCGTTGCTGTCATTGATGGATGCATCACCGCCGATAATGGTAACGCCTTCGCAGCGCAGGATACTTTCCAGCTTAGAGCCGTGAAGATAGCAATAAATATCATCATTCAACTCGCCTGTATCGGCATCGTTTTCATCTCTTTTGTCTGCGCCTACATAAACCTCTTTATGTACCTTTGTTTCACCGAGGACAAGGTACTTGCCTATTGCAACTACATCGTACTCGCACGCACTGTTGTAAACCTCGAGCTCGTTTGCACAGGTTACATTGTACATATGGTGGTCGTCGTTTGCCTTGGCATTTGAGAGGTGACCCTTACCCATTATGATAATATCTCCCTCTATACCGCCGTCGATATACATATCGCCGTCACCATAGTGGAGATAAGCACAGGTTTTAAGCTCGTTGTTCTGTAACGAACCGCTTTGCTTGAGTTTAAGAAATCTGGTGAGCTTAAAGCTGTTATTTCCATAATAACCCGTACACTCTACCTTTACGTTTTTATAAATAACTCCGTTTGCATCCTGGCTGTCACCGGCATCCTTTACATATGCCTCACATCTGCCCTCGCTGCCAAAATCCATTTTTATCGGCTGGGAATTACCTACAGACGCAATTATATTGCCGGCAAAGCTGCTGTCCGCACCTGCCTCGGCAAGCATGGTAATACCGCTGCGTGCTGCGAGGTATGCGTTTTCACTGTAATCTACATTTTTATTTACATCCGTAGTTGCAACTACCGATGTAATAAGCATGGACATAATTATAAGCAGCGCAGAGCACAGCACAAGCACCAATGCCAAAATACTGCCTCTCTCGTCCCGCATAATACGTCCTAAGCTTTTCAGCAGCCGATGTTTGGTGCTGAAAAAGCTTATTTGTTTTTTCATAATATCACTCCCTGTTTTTGTTGAACACATTTACTTTATAATTTTTTACAATTAGCAGTATAGGCTATCGGAATAGACCCGGTAGCCAATACTGTATTATATTAATTTATTACTTAAAGAGTACCGTATCGCCCAAAGGCTGACCAAACTGATGGTCAAGAGTGGTATCTACTATATCCTCGCCCTTATCCACGGTAAGGATGCTATAAATTAAAGAGTTGCCCTTGCCTGACGGACTAAGAGTAATTGCGGTAAGCAAGGAGGTTTTTTGCACATTCTGTATATCGGTTATAAACTTAATGGTATTTGCATATGAACCGTCAATTGTCAGATTGATGGTATCGTTCTTTAAACCGGTAGGAACCTTCTCTCCGTTTTCACCCTGGGCTGTTTTTATATCCTGACTCATGGATATATTTTGTATTGTAACACTCGTTTCCTTAGCCTTGTCTACAATGTAAGCATGTATGTTTTCGGTATCGGCATCGGGGAAGCTGCTTTCAAAAAGCGTCTGCTTATCCGCCTTTAAGGTATCTATCGTAGAGATATATGTATCCTTTGAATCAACCACCGATTTATCCTCCTCATACTTGGCGGTAAGATCGGTTATCTGGGTATCGTACTCCTTACTTTTGCTCCACATGGGTGAAACTACAAGCATATATGCCATATAGTAAAGGAGAAAATTAATAACTATCAAAATCAAAAATATTTCTTTTGCTCCAAGTTTATTCATACTTAATATCCCCCTTTACTCTGCCGCCGCTGTTGCAGCCTCAGCGGGAGGCGCAGCGGTTGTTTCCTCAGTTTCAACAATTATGTCGTTCAGCTCTACCGATACAGATCCTGTATAGGAGTTATCCGTACCCTTGCTTACGCCTGTGTATGTAACGGACTTAAAGTTCTTTTTATGATAGTCCTCCTCGGTAGTGGCATTTTTATCAATTGTTTCCGAGTTTCTGAGGCTGTTCGCAAAGTCCGCTATCATAAGCTCTGTTGTACCCGAAACCGACATACTGATAGTACTGCCGCCGAATGAGAAGCTTTGAAGCTTTAAACCTGCAGGCATACACTTTGCAACATTCTGTATATCCTCAACAGTAAGCCTCTGTGTACCGTTAAACTCGGCAATTGCTTCGTTAAACCTGTCGATATCCGCCTGGAGGCTTTCCGCCTCAAGCTTATACTGCTCGATTTCCTTAAGGTCGTCCTGGAGAGCCTCTATCGACTCGTTAAGGTTATCTATCTTGCTCTTTTTGCTGCCGTTGATGATAAGTAAAACAGCCAGAACCACTACAAATATACCGGCAAATACCACCAGGCATTTTTTAAGCGTACGCTCAAAGTCTATGGCGCCTATACCTCTTTCCCTGCCTATGGCAGCAAAGAGGTTAAGGTCTTTTTTTAAATTATTGTTCATACCGCATACCTCACTTTCTTATAAGAGCACCCGCAGCAATAAGTACATCTGCAAGGTTAACATCCGAGCTGACCTCTATATTTGAAATACTGCATACCTTGTCCACAGTAACCTCCAACGTAGTTGAAAGATACTGGTCAAGACCCTGTAAGCGTGAGTTGCCGCCGTATAAATAAATGTTGGTAACAGGCTTGTTGCCATACCTTTGCAAAGCAAACTGCATAATTTTGTAAATTTCCTCATTTGCTCTTGAAAATACAGGGGATATATTGCTTCTGGAACTCGAGCCGTACATATAATCGTCCCCGCCGCTGTCGTACTCGTATCCTTCATAGCCCTCATAGCCCTCGTATACGGATTCGCCGCTGTTGTACATTGCATCTATCTGATCCTCAAGGGAATCGGAGGAGGTTGTTGTATCCTCGCTGGACTTAACATCGTCCGCAATGGATATTGAACGCTTGTATACATCATTACCCTCAATTATAAGATCTATATCCATGTAGGAAGCACCTATATCCACAAGCAGTATCGTCTTGCCCGCTATGGACTCCTGGTTGATGGAAACATTGCCCGAAACAAGCTTTGAGATAACATTTCTGTGTACATCAAAAATTGCAGGCTTTATGTCGGACGAGTTGATAACATCCATATAGCTGGTCACAATCTCCTTTGGTACGGCATAGGCATAAAGCTTATGTACTGTTTTGTAATCCACTACCTCCGTACCCGTTGCAACATAATCGGTGTAATAATCTGCCGTGTTGCCGAAAACGGTTACTATTTCGTTTTCAATAAGCTTGCGCATCTTGCCGCCCTTTACCGATGGCACGGAGATCTCCCTCGCAACTATATCCGAGCTCCTTACCACCACATGGGCGTCGCACTTGCTCATTTCATTTTTGCCTATAAGGGCACGCAGAAAGAGGTTAAGGTCTGTCTGGCCTTTTACGTATCCGTTGTCTATACAGCCCTCGGGGGTAGGTTCAATAATAACATCCGATATATTTACCGTACCGTTTTTGTTTAAAGTACCCCTTACTATTTTTATATTTTTACTTCCTATATCAACTGCAATGGTCTTTGACTTAGCCGGAGCCTTTGCATTATTTTTTGCCATAAATCGTCACACCTTTCTATACTTTTTTTATCAGGCAACATTTTCATACATACCGAATACAGGCAGCATAACGCCGATGATAACGGTACCTACAAGACCGCCGAGAATAACGATCATAATAGGCTCAAGCATGCTGACAAGCTTTTGTATAGCATCATCGGATTCAACATCGTAGAAATCCGCTGTTTTTGAAAGAATATCATCAAGCGCACCTGTTTCCTCACCTACGTTGATCATTGTAACCATCATCTGTGGGAACAGCTCTGTTTTATGAAGTGCATTCGAGAGGGAACCGCCCGAACGTATTTCGTCAAGCACACCCGACATCTTTTCCGTAACAACGGAGTTATTAAGTACGTTTGTTGTAAGCTCAAGTGATGTTATAAGCGACATACCGCTTGAGAAAACCGAATACATTGTACGGCAGAAATTAGCCGACATAACTATAGCATAAAGCTTGCCTACAGCAGGTGTAAACAGGCAAAGTCTGTCAAAAATGTTTTTAACCATCTTTGTGTTTTTAAATACACCAAATACTATTACAACAACTATTACAAAGCCTATGATCAGGTACCAGTATTGCTGCGTAAAGTTTGACGCATTCATAAGGAACCTTGTAAGCGCAGGCAGATCCTCGGGGTCACCAAACATACCCATGAGGTTTGGTATAACAAACAGGAAAAGACCAAACACAACCAAAAAACCGATTATTATCAGCAGTATGGGGTAAACCATTGCCGAGGATACCTTGTTTTTAAGCTTCATCTGCTTTTCATAATGCTCTGCAAGACGCTCCATGATCTTATCTATGGAACCCGACATCTCGCCCGCCTCTATCATACTTACCATAAAGTTGGGGAAGGCACCGTCCGTACTGGCAAGCGCCTTGGACAAGCTCTTACCTACCTGTACCTGCTCGTACACCTTAAGCAGTATACCCTTGATTTTTTCCTTCTCCTGCTGTTGGTAGAGTACATCAAGACTTTTTACAATTGTGATACCTGCGCCAAGCATTGTTGCAAACTGCTTGCAAAGGATAGCAAGATCCTTCATTTTAAGTGCATTTGCATTTGCGTGAGAGCCTGTATCGCCCTCAACAATTTCCTTAACAGAAAGCGCATATTCACCCTTTTGTTTCAATACGGCGTTAAACTCTGCCATATTGGTGGCAAAAATAGTATCCTTAACATTTTTTCCGTCTGCATTTACTGCAGTGTACTTATATTTCGGCATACCGTCCCCCCTTATTTAATATTTATTAGGTGTTTGCAAATTTTGTTTAATTTATTTTATCATATATTCAAAAAAAAGTACATAAAAATTTTTTTATTTGTTAATTTTTTTGTTAAAATGGTTAAAATAATAAAATACACAAACTATTTTATTATTTTTTTATACATTTTGCATAAATTTTTACAAGATTTTACAAAATTTGTATACAATTTATTCATCCGTTGAAAATCATTTTCAGTATTTTGTCGGGATCCTTATCCCTAAGCCCGTATTTATCTGTCATAAATGTGTTGCTTAACTGCTCATAGTGTGTTAAATATTTGGTATCTCTGTATATTGAGGGAAACCTTTCCATCCACTTCGGATAATACCCGTACATATATTTTTTTACCGTATCCGCAGCAGCGGAGCTGCATTCCCCCTCCGGTGACGGTGTATACGAAAGCTGCACCCCGGACGGGCTTGAATGTATAAGCACCAGGCTGCCGTCACTGCACTCTCCTATACATATGTACACATGGCTGCAGCAGGAGCATGCGGAGCTCATTATATCCCCCGCCCTGCGGTGTTTGACCTCCTCACGGGGTATACGCCTGCCAAGCCCCATTTTGGAAAGGCGCTTTACCGCCTCGGAAGATTTAAAAACATAATCTCTGCCGTCACGCATAGTATTGTAAAGCACCCAGCCCACATATCCGGAGCAGTCAAGCCCCAGATGTATTACCGATATGTCCTTTTTATAATCATAATCCCTAAAGGAGTAATCGGCGCTGCGGGTATTTGCAAACGGCGCCCACGCCGGAGAAAGCCCAAAGCTTAAAGCCTCTCTCCCTCCTCCGGTATCGGACTCGTTCCATCCTCCTCCGTATATATACATTGTTTTGCCCATAGGCATTATCGCTTTTTTAAGCATTGTCATTATATCGGCCACAAAATCACCTCTTATAATGATATGTGAGCGCAGGGGCAAAAATACTTATGCCCGCCGCCAAAAAAGCAGTATACCTTTTTTGTGCGGCTGTCATACAAAAAGCGGCATTATATCAAAAACCGAATACCGACCTGTCAATTATGTGCATTATTTTTGGCCCGTCTGTCACCGCAACCTTTTCGACCTTTTCATCTCCTATAAGGTAGTTAAGCTCCGCAACACTCGGCGGCAGTGATAACTGGGTAAGCCCGGGCGCCATCCTGTTTGCGTAGCGAGGCGTGTATATGAGGTATACTATACCGTCCTTTATACATATTTTTTGCGTCTGTTTATCGGCAACGGTATACCATCTGTCAAGCTCCGCAAGTTTGTCAAATATAATTTCGTTAAGACCGTCAACAATGCTGCGGTATTTTTCCGCCGTTTCCTCATCCGCTCCGTCGGAGGCCTTTGCCGTAAGACTGTTTGCCGTATAACACAGCTCATGCAGGGCTGCGTTTTCCCTTGCCCAATCAAGTCCGTCCTCGGCAAGCACATTTTCCTCCACCTCGTCGGCTCGTGACTGCAAAAGCCTGTAAGGGTTTTCAAAATCAATTATCGGCATAGCATTGAACCGAGGCTTGAACTTGTTGCCGTTTGCCTTTATCTGCTCAAGCTCCTCCTTGGTAAACACTACCTGCCCCTGTCCGCTCATACCGTTTAGCTCCATAAAATAAGGCAGCTTGCAGCCAAAGCCGTTTTCATCGTCAACATCAAAATTGACGGCTGTAATACCCAGGGCTGCAGCGTTTGCACATATAACATCAATATTGTGCAGCTTGTCCGATTTTTTTATCTCGGCTATGGGCACAACTCCGTCAAGCGCCATAGGACGCCTTTCCTCTGCATATTTCCTTGCCTTTTCATAAGCGGTAAAAATGAGTATTACCCTTTCCCCTTCGGAGGGCATTATTACCATAGGTATGCTGTAGCCCCTGTCAAGGTCTGCAATGCCCATTGTAAGTATGATATAAAGGCTGTCCATGGCATATATCTCCCTGAGCCTTTTATCTACGGCAGCCTTGTCCTTAAGATCGAGCTTGACCGAAGGCACAGCCTCGCCGCCTGCCTTGTCGGCACTCTCCTCGTCGGCACGCTCCGTCACATTGGCCGCCGTTTCCGTATTTTCATCCAAGGGCGGCTGCACCGTATCTCTGTTCTTTTTATTTTTGCCAAAAAAAACCATATCTTCCTCCATATGTATCGGCTTTAAGTGTAGTTTATTTTATGCCTATCCTGTCCTCCTCGGGCAGATACATACCGTCGCCCTCGGCAACATCATAGGCTGTGTAAAATTCATCCATACAGCGCACAACATAATTTACCCTTATGTTTGCGGGTGAATGATTGTCGTATTTAAGGTCGTCGCTCAACACCTCACGGTATGTGGCAAAGCGCATTATAGAAGCATATTTTTCAAAAAAAGCTTTGTAATCGGGGTTTTTATCAACAGCCTCAAGTGCATCAAGCGCCGCACGCAGACCCAGTATATCGGCAAGGTTTTCGTTTAAAGTAAGCTTGCCGTTTACCTCAAGACCCGTGGCTGCTTCCGCACCGTCAAAATAAAGCTCTGTATCCTTTGCCATTTTTTCATAATACTTCTTGTCATCGTCTGTCCATATCTCGGCATCTTCACCGTCTTTTCCGTAATTGGAACAGTTGGTGTCAAAGGCATGGCTTATCTCATGACCTATTATATATGCCATCGCACCGTAATTTTCCTCTGGGGACGCCTCGGAGTCGTACATCGGCTCATGCAGTATGCCCGCAGGGAGCAAAATAGCGTTTTCAAACGGAACGTACATAGCATTTACGGTATAAGGCGAAAAATAGGTTTCATCCAAGGACGCATCGCCGTTTACCAGGTCCGCAAGCAGTCTGTCGGATTCCTTTAAAACATTGCAGGTGTTCTCTACATATGTACCGCCGTCTTTTTTGCCCTTTATGGTTATATTATCCATAAAATTGATGCCGTCATCACCCATACCTATTATTATATCCATGCCGTCAAGCTTGTTTATAATATTGGTTTTGGTTTCGGTGCTCAGGGAAGAGCCGTTTATCCTTGTTTTATAGGCGGATATAACGCCGTTGACTATCTGCCTCAGCTCTTCCTCATCGGCCTTGTCAAAGTTTCTCTCGTAATATATCCTGCCAAGATATTCGCTCATTATCTCCACTGTGGCGTTGAACGCATCGTTTTGAATATCGTTTTCGGGATCGTAGCCGTACAGCGCCTTTGTCAGCTTATTGCCCGCACGGTAAAAATCCTCCGTAAGCAGATTGGAGTAAAAGGAAAGTATCGATATTTCGGCAAGGTTTTTAAGGGTTTGCGTATGCTTGTTGTCAAAATACGAGCCGACAAACTTAACAGCCTCGGGGTCGTAAACCGCTACCTTGCCTTTTATATTAAAACCGTGCACCTGTGCGATGTTGTTAAGATCGACAGAAGCAAACATGCTGTTAAGCTGCGGAAGCGTGTAAAGTGAATATCTGCTTTTTATATCCACATAGTCCTCCTCGGACTTTGAATGCTTTGCAAGCTCCTTTTCAAAGCTGACAACAGAGGCGGCTTTTTCCTTTGCCTCCGTCTTGCTGTTGCCTGCAAGCTCAAATACGGTTTCCATATAATCCACAAAAGCCTTGAGCGACTCGCTGCCCTCGTCATAATCCGTTTTATCGAGCGTTGCGGTATATGTATCAAAAACAGGCAAATATCTTCCGACATTATCGACATCCTCAACAGCGCTGAAGCCTGTCAACAGATCTATACTGGTATCCTTGGCGATCTCGTTTGAAAGAGCAAGCAGCTCCTTATCCGTCTTTACCGCATACAGCTTGTCAAGATAAGGCTTTATGGGTGTAATGCCCATCTCCTCACGCGTATTTTTATCCGCTGCCGTAAGGTAAAAATCCTTTATCTTTTGCTCGGGCGAACCCGATTTATGGTTTTTGACAAGTATATCCGCAAGTATATCGGACAATTCATACCCGGCAGCATACGACATATCCGCAAAGACGGACTCCGAGCTGACTCCGCTGCGGATGCTGCCCTGCAAAAACCTGCGGTTTGCCCATGCGTAAAAATCATCCCCGGGGTTTGAGGCATAAAGAGCATACATCCTTGCAAGCATTTTGTCGGAATAATCCGTTGTTACAATATCGCTTGCTCCCAGCTCACCATCAGGCTCGCTGAGGACTCCTGCCCTTGAAAGTGCGTCAATATCCTCCGCAGCCCATACGGGCACATCGGTGTAGGAGGCAGACTCAGGCGCCATCCTGAGCCGTTCCCCTTTAAGTGCGGGCAAATTGCCAAACGCCCTTCTGAGCATAACAAGCGCCTCAAGCTTTGTAAGCGGCTTTGATGATGTATCCGATACACCGTCGCCTTTTATTATATCGCCGATCTTTACATTTTTATTGTAATCCTTTGCCGAGCTCACCAATATATCGGCATACTCTCCCTTTGTGAGCTGTTCCCCCGCAAAAGCCCCTATGCTTGACGAAAATACGGTTATGACCGTCAGCAGGACAGAAATATATTTTTTCATATTTATGTTCACCCCTTATTTCATACTGCGTATCTGCTCTATCTGCTCTGCGCATTCCGGAAACTTGGCATATATGGCATCCGCAGCGGCTTTGAACTGCTGCATATGCTCTTCGTTAGGCTCTATTATCTGGACCCCTCTCTCCTTCATATCCTCAACGAGCTTCGCCTCGTCCTCATCCCATTTCTTTACGGATATTTCCTCAAGATCCTTGGCGCACTCCAGCAGTATGGCATAATCCTCATCGCCTATTTTATCCTTGATGGATCTGCTTCCTATAAGCATGGCAGGCGCATAGCTGTGATTATTTTTTACATAATATTTTGCCACAACACTGTTTGCAAAATAATCATATGATATTATATCGTTTTCGGCTCCCCGTATGCTGTTATCGGCAATATTGTCGTAAACCTCCGAAAGCTCCATGGTAACGGGTGTTGCACCGTAATATTCAAGCATTGCATACATCGGCTTTGAATTGGGGACTCTGAACTTTTTGCCCTTCATATCCTCCGGAGAATATATAGGGGTAGAGGAATAAAAGCATCTGGCTCCGTTTTCTATCCACGCAAGACCCTCGCAGCCCTCAAGGTTTGAGAGGATCTCATCGCCCATAGGCGACTTGACGACCTTCCACATATGCTCCCTGCTTTCAAAAACATACGGCAAGGCAAGAGGGGTAAGGTTTGCGCTGTATTCGCACATAATTACACTGTTTACCCTTGCCATATCCAACGAACCGCTGCGCACCTTTTCAACAGCCTCTGTTTCACTGCCGAGCAGCTCCGCCGGGCAAACATCTATCTTTACCCTGCCCTCTGTTTTTTCCTCAACCTCATCGGCAAAAGCCACCAGTGATTTTGTTATAGGATGCTCCGCAACATGCAGCTCTGCAATTTTAAGCATAACACTGCCGTCATCATTTGCCTGTGCGGTATCCGCATCGGAGGTATATGCTTCGTCCTCTCCCGTGTTTACGCCCGCAGTACCCGTACAGCCTGTAAGCAGTAAAACGGAAAAGAGGAGGGCTCCTCCTCTTTTTAAAGCTTTTATCATAGGCAGACCTCTCCCTTCTTTAAATTACATCCTTTTTTTGTATACAAAAAGCATCAGCATTAAAATTATAAAAAAGAAAAACACAACAATCGTAGCCCTTATATCCCGAACGGCTATAAGTACCGCAATAAGCGCACTTACGGCACTAAGACCGTACAGTATTATAACAGCCTGCTTGTTTGTGTATCCCGCATCCACAAGCCTGTGGTGCAGATGGCCTCTGTCCGCCATCATTATGGGCTTGTGATTTACAGCCCTCCTGACCATGGCAAAAATAGTATCGCATATAGGCAGAGCCATAGCAAGCACGGAAAGCAAAATCGAAAGTATCGCATAGCTTTTGAACACGCCTATGCAGGAGCACACCGCAAGCACATAACCCAAAAAGGTAGAGCCCGTATCGCCCATATATACCTCCGCAGGGCTGAAATTTCTTGGCAGGAAGCCAAGACACGAGCCTGCAAGGGCTGCGGTAAGCACCACTGCCAGTTCACTGCCGGAAACAATGCACAGCACCATAAGGCAAATGGAGGCAATACTGGTTACACCCGCAGCAAGACCGTCAAGGCCGTCGATAAGGTTTACCGCATTTATAAGCCCCACTATCCATACAACCGTTATAGGCGCCGCAAAAGGCTTTATGTATTCCCAGAAGGGCCACATTATAACATCTATTTTTGTGCCTGTGGCAACCACTATAATGCCCACAACTATCTGAATAAAAAACTTGAATTTGGGCCCCAGCTCATAAACGTCATCAAGCATACCCACGCAGACTATTATAAGCGCACCCGCAACAAAGCCTATAAACTGCACCGTATGCAGCTCCTTAACAAAAGGCGAGAGCAATGCAGCGGCACTCATAAAGCCAAGTACAATTGCTATACCGCCCATCCTTGGCACAGGCTCCTTATTCATACCCCTGGATCTGGGAAAATCGACCGCATGAAATTTAACCGCCAACCGTCTTGCAAACGGGGTGGTAACAAGGGCTATTATAAATGATACCGCAAATGCAGCCATATACAGCAACCAATTGTGTGACATACAACAATCCTCCGTCATATAAAAAATCACGGGGCGACAGACCTGCTGCCCTGCCTCGGATACCGACAAGCAATTTTATTTTGTTCCGAAAATTCTGTCGCCTACATCACCGAGCCCTGGTACAATAAAGCCCTGCTCATTGAGCACTCTGTCAAAGGCAGCCGCATAAATATCCACATCGGGGTGCTCCGACTGAAGCCTCTTTACACCGTCGGGGGCTGCAACAAGGCAGATATATTTTATGTTTTTAAAATTGCGCTCCTTAATAAAGCTTATTGCAGCCGACGCCGAGCCTCCCGTAGCAAGCATTGGCTCCAGCACAAAAAGCTCCATATCATCCTCTGCATTTGGCAGCTTGCAGAAATACTCTATAGGCTGAAAGGTGTTAGGATCCCTGTAAAGACCTATGTGACCCACCTTTGCATTTGGTATAAGCTTTATAACGGCATCCGTCATACCTATGCCCGCACGCAGTATGGGTACAAGCACCATCTGGGTTTCAAGCTCCTTGCACTGTGCCGTGCCGAGTGGCGTTTCTACCTCAACATTTTTAAGAGGGAGAGTTTTGGCCGCCTCATAGCAGATAAGCGAGGCAATTTCACCTACCAGCTCACGAAACTCCTTACTGTTTGTTTCCTTATTTCTGAGCATAGCCATCTTGTTTTGCACAAGCGGATGTTCAATTACATAAAATTCACTCATTGTTTCACTCCTCCTCTATCACGGAAATTCGCCTTATATGTCTTTCATCTCCGGAGAACTCTGTCCCCAGCCATGTTTTAACCACTTCCACAGCGGCACCCGGGCCTATGACCCTGCCGCCCATTGCCAGTATGTTTGAGTCGTTGTGCTCCCGTGTTGCCCTTGCGGAAAACACGTCATGGCACAGCGCACAGCGTATGCCCTTTACCTTGTTTGCAGTTATACATACGCCTATACCCGTACCGCAAACAAGTATGCCTTTTTCGCACTCACCCGAGACCACCGCATTTGCAACCAGCTTTGCATAAACGGGATAATCCACCGAATCGGGCGTTTTTGTGCCGAAATCCTTATATGCTACACCTGCGCCTTCAAGATATTTTATAATTTCGTTTTTTAATTCCAGACCGCCGTGGTCACAGCCTATGGCTATCATAACGTTCACTCCCGAAAATATTGTCTACAATTTATCTGTATCTATTTTTTTTATGCACTCATATATTTTACCGCAGCATTTATCGTATTCGTCCTGCCCCATCATATAAGGGTCGGGTATATCGCCCGTTTCTCCGACATATTCGCATAGTGTATATACCCTGTCCGTCAGCTGAGGCATCGCCCTTAATATCTCACGTTTGTGAGAGCCCGACATGGTAAGGATAAGATCGCAGCCCAAAAGCTCCTCGGCTTTTGCGGCAACCGAATAATGCTCTCCCGCCTCAATGCCTATTTTTTCAAGCGCCTTTACGGAGCCTGCGCTTATAGGCAGACCCGACGGCCCAAAGCCGCACGAGAGCGCCTCCGCCCTGCCGTTCCACAGTTTATTTGCAATTATCTCCGCCATAGGGCTTCTGCAGGTATTACCCGTACACACAAATATGACCTTTTTCAAAGAACGAACCTCCGTATTTTACAATTCCACAATATTGTATCCCGCTGCCTTTTTAAGCCTGTTCATTATAGCCATACCAAGACCATGCTCTTCCTCATCAAAATACTCGACATATACCTTATCAAGACCCAGATGATCACACTTTCTGAGCATTTTAAACAGGTTTGCCGCTATGGTTTCAGGATGCGTCCTGTCGCCTATAACAAGCACCGTATGCCCTTTATAGCCGTTTTCCGTCTGCACGGTTGCAATTATGCCTGTTTTAAAGCCGTTTTCACTGTCCTCGGACGCCTTTTGCGCAATATAGCGCTTGACCTTATCCAAAGCTCCCCGTACTATAGTAATATCCGCCTTTGGGGAATAATGGGTATATTTCATACCGGGGGCTTTTGGCTTTTCTCCCTCTCGGAGGGCGGAAACAACAGCCTTGTCTACCGAAATGCTGCCGACCGTTTCCTCAAGCATTTCCTTTGTGATGCTGCCGGGACGCAAAAGACAGCAGTCCCCTCCCGTAGTATCAACAATGGTGGATTCCAGCCCGAATTCGCAGCTGCCGCCGTCTATTATCATATCTATCCTGCCGTCCATGTCAAAAGCGACATGCGAGGCTCTGGTAGGGCTGGGCTTACCCGATATGTTGGCACTGGGCGCCGCAACGGGCACTCCGCAGGCTTTTATAAAAGCAATTGCCGTTTTATTCTCGGGAAATCTGACCGCAACGGTATCAAGACCGCCCGTTGTTTCATCCGGTACAATATCGTTTTTATCAAAAACCAAGGTAAGAGGGCCGGGCCAAAAAGCATCCATAAGCATATGTGCCTTTGGAGATATATCCTTTACAAGAGGCTTTAATTCACTTATATCCGAAATATGCACAATAAGCGGATTATCCGACGGTCTGCCCTTTGCGGCATATATCCTGCGGGCAGAATCGGGGTCAAGCGCATTGCCTCCCAACCCGTAAACCGTTTCCGTAGGAAATGCCACAAGGCCGCCGTTTTTTATTATATCGGCAGCCTTATCCAGTACATCCTTGTCATTATATGGATTTTCACCGTCTACCTTAGCAATAAGAGTTTCCAAAATTACTTCGCCGCCCCACAGCAATACTTGTATTTTTTGCCGCTTCCGCAAGGGCATGGATCGTTTCTGCCGATCTTGGCGTCCTTTACTATGGTCGTGGACTTTTTCTGCTCCTTATAAAAGGCCTTTCTTTCGTCCTCGGTAAATATATTATCCCACTGTGGCAGGCTGTAAAGATGATCCGCCTTATACTCCACCATCTTTTTATAGAGCCTTTCAAAATCTATGCTGACGCATACCTCGGTATCCTCGGTCATATCCTCAAGCTTTATCTTTGGATCCTGAGTATCGTTTATGCCGTCAACAAAGCCCAGTACATATACGGGATTTATATCAAACTTTTCCGCAAGCTCCTTAACGGTGCCTTTTACCTCGGTAACCTTTTCGCTTAAGATATACTCATATATCTTTTGTTCTTTTGGCAGATAATCGTTCCAGAGCCTGTTGTTTATCCTTCCGTCACGATTATATGCCGTGCCAAACCATTGCTCATACAAAGTAGCCATTGTATAATTTCCTCCTAAGCTGCACTTATAATTTAAAAAATTTATCCGACGTTAAATCTGTTTTTGTCGGAAACAATTAATAATCATATACATTTTACACCAAAACAATACCAATGTCCAGTACTTTTTAAAATGCCGCCCCCAACAGAGCGTCAACGCTTTTAACGCCTATTACATCTATACCCTTAACGCCCGACGCCTCCTTAAGGTTTGCCTGCGGCATTATACACCTTGTAAAGCCGAGCTTAGCCGCCTCGCTTATGCGTTTTTCCGCCATGGCAACAGCCCTCAGCTCGCCCGTAAGACCCACCTCGCCAAACACCGCAAGCCCCTTATCGGGCATCTTGTTGGTATAAGCAGAGGCTATTGCAAGCACCACCGCCGCATCGAGCGAAGGCTCCGCTATCCTTATGCCTCCCGTGAGGTTCACATAAACATCATAGTTTGAAAGCTGAAGATTGGCACGCTTTTCAAGCACGGCAATAAGCAGCGTTATCCTGTTAAAGTCCATACCCGTTGACATACGCCTGGGCATACCGAAGCTTGTATAGCTTACAAGCGACTGCACCTCCAGCATAAGCGGTCTGGTGCCCTCCATGCTGCATGTTATTACGGTACCGGGCACATTGTCCGCCCTGCCGCTAAGCATAAACTCGGACGGATTTTCTATCTCTCTTAAGCCCTTGCCGCACATTTCAAAAACACCTATCTCGTTTGTGGAGCCGAAACGGTTTTTTACGGCACGCAGTATGCGATAGCTTGCACGCTTTTCCCCCTCAAAGTACAGCACGGTGTCTACCATATGCTCAAGCATGCGGGGGCCTGCCAGAGAGCCCTCCTTGGTAACGTGCCCCACTATTATTACCGAAATATTATCCCTTTTGGCAATGTGCATTATGCGGGATGTGGTTTCCCTCACCTGTGTTACCGAGCCGGGTGCCGACGGTAGCTCTTCTATATACATGGTCTGTATGGAATCTATTATGACCAGATCGGGCTTTTCAGCCGCAACGGTAGCCTCTGCTATGTTAAAGCTTGTTTCGGAAAGCACCGAAAGAGAGTCCGACACTATACCCAGCCTGTCCGCACGCATTTTTATCTGCTGCGGCGATTCCTCACCGGATACATAAAGCACCGATTTGTTCTGTGCGGAAAGCGCACTGCATATCTGCAGCAGCAGGGTGGACTTGCCTATGCCCGGGTCGCCTCCCACAAGCACTATGGAACCCTGCACTATACCTCCGCCAAGCACTCTGTCAAGCTCCGCCAGACCTGTTGTTGTTCTCTCGTTTTGCAGCGGCTTTATATTTTCAAGCTTACACGGCTTTGCAGCCCTTGCGGTATCGGCTGTGCCCCCTCCTAAACCGGTCGGCAGCGATACGGACTCCTCAAAAGTTGAAAAGCTGCCGCAGTCCGGGCATTTGCCAAGCCATTTAACGGTTTCATAGCCGCAGTTGTTACATATATACTTAGTCTTTATTTTTGCCATGATCTCTGTTAATTATCAGTGCTTTTCCACCCTGAAGCTCTTTGGCTTGCTGTCAAGCTCGGCACTGAAATTTATCTTGCCCACTACATTTGATTTTATTTTGCCCAGGTTTACATCGTCGGCATAAACGGTATATTCGGTAGCGCTCTCAAGCTCCAGTGTTATGCTTGTATCGCCGCAGCCCTCTGCATCAAAGGCAACAAAGGCATTGCCCAAGCTGAACCTGTGTACGGCTGCGCCCGGCACGGTTTCAATAAGCAGCTTTGAGTTTTTCTCTAGCCTTGTTACATCCTTATGTGTTCTGAGGCTGTAAAGATCACCGCCTACTTTATAATCATCAACTTTTTGCTTTTTGTCAACCTCGTAGTTGCCAAAGCTTATGGTTCCGTCATTTTCCACACGGATATTTTCATTTATTACTGACATTTTTCTTTCCTCCTAAATTATACAGCAGGCTTTATGCCTTGTAACGACATTATTGCCTTTAAAATGATTATACCAAAAAACGATAATTTTGTACATACGCTTTTTGCAAAAATTTTTGATAACACACCTTAATTTTAATTGACATTTTACCGTTAAAAGGTTAACATATAAGTAATAAAGATATCTGCACACGGAGGGAAAATATGCCGCTTATAAGACTTGATAAATTTTTATCCGACTCGGGCGCCGGCACACGCAGCGAGGTAAAAAAGCTGGTCAAAACGGGCAGAGTCACGGTAAACGGCATAACCGCAAAGGATTGCTCCGCAAAGGTAGATACCTGCGCAAACGTATGTGTAAACGGCACCGAGGTATATTACAGCAAATATATATATCTTATGCTTAACAAGCCCGCAGGGGTAATAAGCGCCACTAAGGATAAAAAGGACAAAACGGTCATCGACCTGCTCCGTCCGCCGTACAGCAAAATGCAGCTTTTCCCCGCAGGCAGGCTTGACAAGGACACCGTAGGGCTGTTATTGATAACAAACGACGGGGATTTTGCTCACAGCACGCTTTCCCCGTCAAAGCATATATCCAAAACCTATTATGCCGAGGCAGAGGGGCATTTTACCCCCGATATAGTATCTGTTTTTGAAGAGGGTATAACGCTTGACGACGGCTATGTATGCAAAAGCGCATCGATAAGTATCGATACTCTTACCGAGGACCGCATAAAAGCATATATCACCGTCACGGAGGGCAAATACCACCAGATAAAGCGCATGATAGAGGCTCTCGGAGGCAAAATTACATACTTAAAGCGTATTGCCTTTGGCGAAATAAAACTTGACGAAAGCTTAGAGGGAGGAGAATACCGCAGCCTTAACGCAGAAGAGCTTGCATATGTTTCCTCCGTAAAGGAGAGTAGTATATGAAAAAATATTATAAAACGGCATTTGCATCGGCAATAGCGGCATCCATGCTTTGCAGCTCGGTTTATGCTTCTCCTGCCTTTAAAACCGTAGGCGAGCTTTGCAGCTGTCTTTTGAATACCGCAAACGGAAACCTTAAAACGGGATACGAGCAGCCGGGCACAATAAACTCCACAAACGAATGGCATGCGGCAATAGATGCGGCAACAGCCAACCTAACCGAATCCATAACGCTTAATATCAAGGATTTCAGTGAAAGCGTATACAACATAAACACCATTGCAGACTATGATATATCCGTTTCCGCAGAGGGTGTTATAAAAGGCGATACCGCCGCCATAACCTATACCTTTTCCTACTCGCCCAATTACAGGATAGTGGCCGCATACAACGACAAGTCGCTTATGTCCGTACTCACAGGGGAAGAGCTTGCGGCGCTTATGAAGGCGCAGGAGATACACGACAGCATAATTACACCCGATATGTCATATTACGAAAGGGAGCTGACTATACACAATTACCTGGCGGCAAACTACAGATACGACATTGAAGCGGCAACCAACCCCAACGCAAACAATGTACGCACACATTCAATAACGGGGCTACTGCTTGACGGCAAGGGTGTATGCGAGGCATACTCCAACGCATTTATGCTGCTCTGCCGTATGTCCGGCATAAAATGCTATCTTGCCACAGGCGAGCTTGACGGGGTAAGGCACCAGTGGAACATAGTTGAATTAAACGGGGAATATTATAATGTCGACCTTACGTCCGATGACCCCGTACCCGATGAACCGGGAAAAATATATTACAATTACCTCAATCTGTCGGATGCCGAGATCTCAAAAACACACAGGCTTGACAGCAGCAACATAAAATGCAGCGGTCTGAGATTCAACTATTACAGCTATAACAATCTTGTGGTATCAAACCGTGAGGATCTGCTTATATTGCTTAACGACAAGCTCAACAGAGGCATTAGGGAAATAACCTTTAAAACAGAGGGCGGATATATCCTTTACGATGCCGAGGATATTAAAGCGGCTGCCGAGGACAGAGGGCTTACAAGCGTTTCTGTGGTAGGCGATTACGGCAAAGAAGGCATTTTTACGGTAACCTTTAAATAATATATAAAACAAAAAGCTGCCTAAAATTTTGGCAGCTTCAGCGTGTCGATAAAGTCGACACGCTTGCAGGAAATGCTTGCATTTCCTGCATTTTTTCACAGAGTATAAAGAGATTCGTGCCTCGCTATCGCTCGACACTCCCTCTTTTCCTCGGCGGAAGTGAATTCCGCCTGCGGATTTTAGCCTGCGGCGCTTAAGTTACCTTAAAGTGTTTGCAAGTCTAGGGTCTAAAAAATTCATTTTTTTGATCTATTTTTAGGTTTTTTGACAGTCTGAGGGCTGCCGCAAATTACAGCGGCAGCCCTTAACACATCAAAAATAAATATTTAAAAGAAAAGCCTTTAACTCTTTCTTTTATCCGTCCAAGCCTTTATGCTTTTATTGTAGGCATAAGAGCTTATTTTGCGGACGTATAAACATACTTCTCGTCAATAGCCTTTGAGAGAACCTGTGACGCATCGCTTGCGGTAATTTTTCCGTCGCCGTCAACGTCACACTTTTCAAGCGCTGCAGCAGTGCTGTTATTGGTCATAGCATACTTGAATACTATTGCCGCATCGTTTGATGTTACCTTACCGCTGCCGTCCGCATCGCCGTCAGCCGCAACAGGATCGGGATCGGGATCCGGATTAGGATTAGGGCCGGGATCCGGACCGGGAACACCACCGTAGGTAACAATAATGCTTATTATCTGTGCCTGAGTGCCGCCTGACTGTGTAGCGGTTATCTTATACTCTCCTGCCTTAAGGTCAAGCGTCAAAGCGTCGGTAACAGGGTTGTCGCCCTTGGAGCCAGCAAGCATCTTTCCCGTCTGACCGGCACAAGATATGCTTGCACTCTTTGATGAATCCGAGGAGCCGCACTTATAGTTGATAACAACATGAGCGCCGTCCTTTACCGCAAAAATTACCGAGCCCGTGTCAATCTTAAGCTGACCTGCGGTACTTGCCTTGTTGTTGTCTATCTTGAATTTATCCGCATTTTCATTTGCAACAATATCCGCTGCTGCATATGTACCCTCTTCAAGTGCAACAAGGCCTATGGTCGTTTCCTCGCTGACAGGTTCCTTGGTTCCTCCCTCGGTGGTAGTTTCAGTTGATGGTTCCGGCTCAACAGGTACTATACTTCCGTCAACAGAACCGCCTACGGATGCTATAACAAAACTGCTTGAGAGACTATCACTGCAGTAGTTTGTAAGTGCCGACCTGAGCTTTGTGTTTATCTCATAATCTGTATCGTCCGCAGCTACAAAAGCAAAGCCCGTTGCCTTGGCAAAATCGGTACCGCCTGTTCTGCCTGCATATTTCTGTACTGTTGCCCTTGCATCCTCAGGTGATTGGATAACATTTGCAAGGCTCTGTATATACGCATCCGAAACATCAACATTCCTATAAGTTGCTCCCGCTTTAGTCGTATATGTTATTTTCTGATCTCTGGATACTGCAACACAACCGTCATTGTCGGCTGCTGTTTCTCCGTCCTTGCCTGCAGTAAAGGTAGCGCCTTCCATATAATTGTTCCAAAGCTTTATTGCACCTATCGAAGCATCGTCATCATCAAACGTATTGGAAGAATTGCTTTTTGAACTTCCTGCCGGATCATAGTCGTTGCCTACACTGCCCTGAAGCACAGGATAATGACAGTTTCTAAAATAATTACCCTCAACAAACGCATTTGAATTGCCGGAAGCGCCAACACCGTATTTTGCATTACCGTCATAGTAATTGTTGAACACATGTACAAACATTGTTCTTATCCTTGGATGACGGGAATCGGAATGATCGAACCAGTTATGATGATAGGTTATAAAATTATCTCCTGTTTCGTCTTTCATGCCGCAAAGCGAACATTTACCGGCATCCCAGTAATGATTGTACGACAGCGTAACATACTTTGAATCATTCTTAATATCGGACGAACCGTCACCCTTTGCCTTATCGCCGCTGCCCTGAACACCGTAGAAAAACTCATTGTTGTGCAGCCAGATATTGCAGTTAGATGTATCAAGCGAGATACCGTCATCTTTAAAATCATGCACTGCAAGGTTCCTTATCTCGACATTGCCTGCATTTCTTAAGAGAATACCAAAGTCTATGGTAGCATCAGAGCCGATACCCTCAATAGTTGTATTGTAATTTGTATATTCTTTACTTGGTTTTACCTGTATGTAACCGCTACTATTGAGCTGAGATTCGAGCTTGTTTCCATTTTCATCCTTGGGGGGAACATAGGCTATTTTACCCACGATCCTTACGATAAGAGGGGTTTTTGACCTTTTATCTCTGCTCTGGAGTATGTTTGAAAGTCCCTTTACGCCATCAAGCTCAACATTTTCAACATCCTCCGAACTTGTGATATAAAGTATATCAGCATTTGCTTTTGGAGTACCGTCGCCCTTATATCCGCCGCACTGAAGCGGATCGGAAGAGTCATATGTATTAGAGCTTGGGCTGAACGTATAGCCCGTCCTGTCATACGCCGATACGGTAATGTTTGCTGTTTCGGAGTTTACGGCTGCATTACTGCTGTTATATGCATCTACCTTTACTGTATAACTGCCTGCAGCAATACCTACGATATCTGCCCTCCAATGGCCGTCAGAGTACATCCTTATGAGCTCATCGTCAATTTTTGTATAGGCCTTTCCGTCCTTAGAATAGGACACCGTATAATAAGAAACATTTTCCTTTGTTACAGGTTTCCATTCCACCCATGCGCTCTCAAGCCAACCTTGAGCATCCGTGATGCCCACCTCCGCTGCAGATGCAGCCTGTATGGTCTTAACTCCGGCAAGGTTTAAGCCGCTGTACACGGATGTACAGGAAAACAGCATTACTGTAGCCAGAGATGCACAAGCAAATTTAACTAAATCCCTTTTCATTAAAATCCTCCTTTATATATTTTGTTGATTATATTTTAAACTATTTATATAAAATAGTCAATAGCTTTAAAAATCTTAATATTTTTTTGTTAATTTATGTTAAGCCTTACAGCATCGGCTCACAGCCTTGATAAATATTTAACAAAAATCAAGCCGTGTGCATAATATATGCAAACACATTTAACATATCCAAAATGCGCAAAAAAATGCAGGAGATGTGTTCATCTCCTGCATGCGTGCCGACTTTACCGACACTTACTAAGCTGCTAACGGGAGTCGGACCCGTGACCTCAGCACTACCAATGCTGCGCTCTACCTACTGAGCTATAGCAGCACACCGCTGTTTAAAGCAAGCTGCCGTTTTAACGACTTATTAAGTATAATATATATTAAGGCAAAAGTCAAGCCATAATTACAATTTTTATCGGCAGCCCGTGTTAAAGTGTCAATGATTGGTTACACTTTTTCGCAAAGCAAGTTGTCAAGGGTAAGGTGGAGATTTTGCGAAGCA
>CANQDF010000032.1 GCA_947591605.1 uncultured Clostridia bacterium
TTAGCATGACCACGGGGACGAGCTTTGCTTGTGCACCGCAAAAAAGTAATGCGGACGCCCGCAGGGCGGCTTTTGGCGCAGCCAAAAGTGCTTTTCGTCCGAGGAAAAGAGGGAGTGTCGAGCGATAGCGAGGCGCGAATCTCTTTATCCCTTGTGAAAGAAAAATGCAGGAAATGCAAGCATTTCCTGCAAGCGTGTCGACTTTTTCGACACGCCCAAGAGGGGGCAAAAAGCCCCCTCCGCAATCACTTATCAGCTCATTTCATCATAATCGTCAAGGGTTATCATATCGTCACAGCCCTTGCCCGCAGGTATCATAGGGAATACCTTTTCATCCCTGCCTATCTCGCAGTTTATAACGCATGGGCGCTTGCTCTCTATAGCCTTGAGTATGGCATCGTCTACCTCCTCGGGCTTTGTAACGTTAAAGGCAAGGCACTTATATGCTTCGGCAAGCTTGATAAAGTCCGTTGCCTTGTCAAGGTTTGTGTTGGAATACCTTGCATCGTAGAAGAGATCCTGCCACTGTCTTACCATACCCAAAACGTGGTTGTTTATTACAACCTCGATTATAGGTATATCGTTTGCAACGGCGGTAGCAAGCTCGATATTGTTCATATAAAAGCATCCGTCGCCTGCTATATTAAATACCACCTTGTCGGGGCAGCCTACCTTTGCGCCTATGGCTGCACCCAGTCCGTAGCCCATTGTACCGAGGCCGCCCGAGGTAAGGAAGTGGCGTGGCTTTTCCGTCTTTATAAACTGACATGCCCACATCTGGTGCTGGCCTACCTCGGTAACCACTATCGCCTTGCCCTTGGTAAGGGCGCTTATGCGCTCCATAATATACTGTGGCTTAAGAGTGCCGTCCTCATCGTGGTACTTGATGGGGAATTCCTCCTTGTAGCTCTCCGCTGTCTTGTTCCATTCCTCACGCTTTGTGGGAGCAAGCCTCTCGTTAAGACGCTTTACTATCTCCCTTACATCGCCTATTACCGACTGTGCCGTCATAATGTTTTTGTTTACCTCGGCAGGGTCAATATCTATATGCAGCACCTTTGCGTTTGGCGCAAACTTGGAAAAGTTTGTGGCTACCCTGTCGCTGAAGCGTGCGCCCATTGCAATAAGCAGATCGCATTCGTTTGCAAGCAGGTTTGCGGTTTTTGTGCCGTGCATACCTATCATACCCACGCTCTTTGGATGGCTTGCAGGTATTGCGCCTATACCCATGGCAGAGGTGGCAACGGGCATATCCTGATTTTCGATAAACTTTACTATCTCATCGGTAGCGCCCGAAATTATCGTACCGCCGCCCACATACACAAAGGGCTTTTTTGCAGACCTGATAAGCTCGCAGGCAGCAGATACGTCCTCCTCGGTTATGGTTTCTATGCGTGTCTGTATGGGGATGGGAGCCTGTGGCTCATACTCGCATACAGCAGATGTAACATCCTTTGTTATATCGATAAGCACGGGGCCGGGACGACCCTTTCTTGCAATAAAGAATGCACGCCTTACCGTATCCGCAAGCTTGGTAACATCCTTTACTATAAAGTTGTGCTTGGTTATAGGCATGGTAACGCCCGTTATATCTACCTCCTGAAAGCTGTCCTTTCCGAGGTAGGGCAGGCCTACGTTGCCCGTTATTGCTATCATTGGTACACTGTCCATGTAAGCCGTTGCAATACCCGTTACCAGATTACAGGCACCGGGGCCGCTTGTTGCAAGGCATACGCCTACCTTGCCCGTAGCCCTGGCGTAGCCGTCGGCAGCGTGAGCCGCCCCCTGCTCGTGGGAGGTAAGGTAGTGCTTGATCTCGTGCTGATGCTTGTAAAGAGCGTCATATATATTGAGCACCGCACCGCCGGGATAGCCGAAGATAGTGTCAACACCATGCTCTCTGAGGCATTCAACCAGTATTTCAGAACCGTTTAAAAGCATTTATTTGTCCTCCTTATTATTCCAGAACCGCACCCTTGTCCGCAGAGCTTACAAGCTTTGCGTATCTGGCAAGGTAGCCTGTCTTTATCTTGGGCTCAAGTATAACGTGAGTTTTTCTCCTCTCCTCAAGCTCCTCATCGCTTAACCTTACATTTATGGTACAGCCGTTAATATCTATATCTATTATATCGCCCTCTTTTACAAGACCGATATTGCCGCCTGCCGCAGCCTCGGGCGAAACATGACCTATGCTTGCGCCCCTGGACGCACCGCTGAAACGTCCGTCCGTTATAAGCGCTACCTCCTTGTCAAGCTTCATGCCTGCAAGTGCGGAGGTAGGCGAAAGCATCTCCCTCATACCGGGGCCGCCCTTTGGACCCTCGTAGGTAATGACAACAACATCACCCGATTTAATCTCTCCGCCAAAGATAGCCTTAATAGCGTCCTCCTCCGAGGTAAATACCCTTGCAGGGCCGCTGTGCTTGAGCATTTCGGGCGCTACGGCGCTCCTCTTTACAACACAGCCGTTGGGTGCTATATTGCCCCTCAGCACGGCAATGCCGCCCGTAGCCGAGTATGGGTCATCCGCCTTTCTTACTACCTTGCCGTCCGCGCCCTCAAAAGGCGCTATATTTTCACCGACCGTTTTAAGGGTCACGGTAAGGTTGTCAAGAGATAAAAGACCCAGCTTGCTTATCTCCTTCATTACCGCAGGTATGCCGCCTATTGCGTTGAGCTCCTCTATATAGTTGGGGCCCGCAGGCGCAAGGTGACAGAGGTTAGGTGTTTTTGAGCTTATCTCATTTGCAAGGTCAAGGTTTATCTCGACGCCTGCCTCGTGTGCTATGGCAGGCAGATGCAGCATGGAGTTTGTGGAGCATCCCAAAGCCATATCCATTGTAAGAGCGTTTCTGAAGGCCTTTTCGTTCATAATGTCACGAGGCTTGATGTCCTTTTCCACAAGCTTCATTATCTGCATGCCGGCATGCTTTGCAAGGGCTATCCTGTCCGCAAGCACAGCAGGTATTGTTCCGTTGCCGGGCAGCGCCATACCTATAACCTCGGTAAGGCAGTTCATAGAGTTTGCCGTATACATACCCGAGCAGGAGCCGCAGCTCGGGCAGGACTTATCCTCATATTCCTTAAGCTTTTTGTCGTCGATAATGCCTGCCTCGTAAGCGCCTACCGCCTCAAATGTTTTTGAGAGGGAAAGCTTTTCGCAGCCCATTGTACCGGCAAGCATAGGGCCTCCGCTGCATACTATGGCAGGTATGTTTATCCTTGCGGCAGCCATGAGCATACCGGGGACGATCTTATCGCAGTTTGGTATAAGCACAAGGCCGTCAAAGGCATGAGCCTTTGCAAGGCTCTCTACCGAATCGGCAATAAGCTCTCTTGTGGGCAGCGAATAGTGCATGCCTATATGACCCATCGCTATGCCGTCACAGACGCCTATTGCAGGTACCTCTATGGGTGTGCCGCCTGCCGCAAGTATGCCCGCCTTGACAGCCTTTGCTATGTTGTCAAGGTGTATGTGACCCGGTATTATCTCGCTTTGCGCATTTACAACGCCTATAAGAGGCCTTGCAAGCTCCTCGTCCGTGTAGCCCATCGCCTTGAACAGTGAGCGGTGGGGTGTCTTATCGGGACCGATTTTTACTCTGTCACTAATCATATTTATTCCTCCTGATCTGTATTTTGTCGGCGAAAAATATCCGCATGGGGATATTGCAGCGCCTTTTATATTGGTATCGGATTTTTTCCGATTTGATCACGTTTTTACAAAAGCCGTATTTTCAGTTTTGTATTTTGACATTCAAAAATGCCGCATCCTCCCCGTTGGGGAAGTAGTAGGTGTTTATGCCGTTATTGGATGTCACCCTCAGAAGACCGTTTATAAAACAGCAGTCCTCTATGGCATGGCCTGTTTTTATATCGGCGTATTCCTTGCCGTGGGAGTCGAATACGATCAGCTCGTAATCTCCCCTTTGACCGCAGAACATACCGCCGCCGTCACTTTCAAGAAATCTGTCCGTTATTCCCTTTACAAGAGGGTTGCCGTCCCTGTCAAGCACATCGTACGGCGCTCCTCCGTCCTTGTCAGCCGAGCCGAAGTAAAAGCCGTCGTATTTGACGCCGATACCGCTCATAATGTCGGAGTAGCCCTTCTGCTCAAAGGTAAATTTAAGCCTGCCGTTTATATCGAGTATGCTGCCCTTGCCTCCCGAATAAACGTTTATCTCACCGCCCGGCATAAACTCGGCACGGTCAAAGCCCTTTATATATTCCCTGCTGCCTGCCCTGAAAATATCGTCCTTTAATGTCTTTTTGTTTTGCAGGATAAGGTTTGTACCATATATATTATATACCCAATACGTGTTTAAGTCAATTTTTGTTGAGGTCAATATATTTCCCTCGGTAGTAAGCACATCCACCGTACCGTCCGGTGTGACGGCTGCAAACATATTATTTAATACCGTTGTATCGGCATGTATGTATTTTATATCCGTAATGCGTTCAAGCTTATTGTTGAGATAGGCATATCTGTCCTCGCCGTCCTTGTTGTATGACGCCGCATATACTCCGCCGCCTATGCCGAAAACATAGTCCGAGCCTGCCGTATCCGACTTTTGCCCCGTTTTAAGGTCATACACCTCTCTGCCGAAGTTATTGTGTACAAAAGCCCTGTCGCCATCTATTTCGTCCACCTCGGTAAAAAGCGCTGCGCCCGAAAGCACATTATCCATGTTTTTGTTTATGATGATATTGCTGCCTACCCCTGCGCCCACAGAGGCAACAACCGTCATATAATCACTGCCTATGGGATAGACATAGCCCAGCTCATCCGCAGTGTAATGCCCAAAATACTCGTCTATGTATTCGGGAGCATATTCCGTATATTCTTTTAAGGAGTACATATCCAAACTGCATTCGCCGTTGTAGGAGGATAAATATTTTTCACACTCGCCCACCATATAATATTCACGTATTATCTTTGGCTCGTCCTTTAATTTGTAAAGCCTTAAAAAGGTGCATATAGCCTGCTCCCTTGTGTAGCTGCCCTCGGGGTCAAAGCTGCCGTTGGTATCTCCCTGCATAACGCCCGTATGATAGGCGGTGTATATATCCTCCCTTGCCCATGAAGCAATTTTATATCCGTCCTTGAAAACATGAGGATGCGAAAGCTCCGGCGGCATATGCTCTTTTTTGCTTTCAAGCAGTACTCTGTATGCACTGCAAATCATTTTTGCCGCCTCCTGCCTTGTTATGTACCTTGTGGGCTCAAATTTGCCGCCGCCCGTGCCCGAAACAATACCGTGCGATGCACAAAAAAGAATATCCGGGTCGACGTCGTTATCCCCCGTAAGGTCGGAAAACCTAACGGAAATATTGCCTTTTTCGGTTATCCCCCATGCCCTTAGAGTATTTGCGCAAAGGGAACAAAATTCCTGCCGTATAATGCTGTAATTATATCCGCCCATGAGAAAATCGGGCACAATACCCAGCGTTCTCGCCTCGTTTACATCGTTCAAAGCCCAGCCCGACGGAGGATCGTAGGCAAATACCGTATTAGAGAAGATAATTGTAAACACCAGTAATAAAGCCGCAAATTTTTTCATAGTCAATTGATTTTATACTCCGGTCTATTAATATTTGTATTTTGCGGTGTGCAGTTGTTTTGCTCGGGTCACCGTATACTCTGCACAGCCGCTTGGTAAGGCAGTACGGTATACCTCTGCAACACCTCTTAAGTGCAAAGAGGTTTACCGTGCTGCCGTGCATCTGCTTTGCTCAAATCACAGTATACACCGCACAGCCGCTTAGTAAGGCGGTACGGTATACCTCTGCAGCACCTCTTAAGTGCAAAGAGGTTTACCGTGCTGCCGTGCAATTGTTTTGCTCGGGTCACCGTAGTGTTCCTTTGCACTTAAGAGGCGCTGCCGGAACATACGGCACCCCTCGCCTCAGCGCCGCCGACTTAAAACGATACCGCATGTTATATACGCCGTGCATATGTTTTACTCAAATCACCATATACACCGCACAGCCGCTTGGTAAGGCGGTACGGTTTACCTCCGCAGCGCCTCTTTAAGCGCAAGGAGGTTTACCGTATACGCCGTGCAATTTCTATTAAAGTCTTTCTATTACAAGCTTGCCCATTTCCTTACAGCCGACCTGCTTCATGCCCTCGGACATAATGTCGCCTGTTCTGTAGCCGTCATTAAGCACCTTTGTAACGGCATCTTCTATCACCTTTGCCTCGTCAAGCAGACCAAAGCTGTATTTGAGCATCATAGCGCCGGAAAGTATGGTAGCTATTGGGTTAGCAATATCCTTGCCCGCAATATCTGGTGCAGAACCGTGTACAGGCTCGTACATACCGAGGCTGCCCTCGCCGAGGCTTGCCGATGGGAGCATACCTATGGAGCCTGTCATCTGGCTTGCCTCATCGGAGAGAATATCGCCGAAGATGTTGCCCGTAACAATTACATCAAAGGTAGTAGGGCGCATAATAAGCTGCATTGAGGCATTGTCAACATAGAGGTGATCGAGCGTTACCTCGGGATAATCCTTTGCAACCTCAAGCACAACGCTCCTCCAGAGCCTGGACGACTCCAGCACGTTTTGCTTATCCACGTTTGTAACGTGCTTGCTGCGCTTCATAGCTATATCAAAAGCAACCCTTGCTATCCTGTCAACTTCCTTTACGGAATACTGTTCAACGTCAAAGGCAGCCTCGCCCATATCGGTCTGCTTTCTGCCCTTTTCGCCAAAATACATACCGCCCGTAAGCTCACGCACCACCATAATGTCAACGCCGTCCTTTACAAGCTCGGGCTTAAGAGGACATGCGTCCTTTAAAGCATCGTGCAGTGTAGCGGGACGCAGATTTGCAAAAAGCCCCAAAGCGCCTCTTAATCCGAGGAGCGCTCTCTCGGGGCGCATATTGCCGGGGAGGGTATCCCACTGCCAGCCGCCTACCGCACCAAGCAGCACGGAATCGCTTGCCTTGCATACGTCTATGGTGTGCTGAGGGAGAGGCTCGCCAAACTCGTCAATGGCGCAGCCGCCGCCCTTTACCTCGGTATATTTGAATGTGTGGCCGAATTTTTTGCCCACCTCGTTAAGCACAAGTATGTTCTGCGCCATGACCTCTGGGCCGATACCGTCGCCTGCAACTACAGCAAGATTAAAATTCATTTTAACTCATATCCTTTCTATATTGCTTTATCTGTTTATTTATTTAAGCCCAAGCTTTACCTTTGTCTGCTCAACAAGACCGCCCGCAGCCATCATCTCCTGCATAAACTCGGGGAAAGGCTCCGCCTGATAGGTCTTGTTTTTGGTAAGGTTGGTTATAACGCCCGTGTTAAAATCCACCTCTACCTTGTCGCCCATTTCTATATCCTCGGCAGCCGCATCACATTCAAGTATGGGCAGACCGATGTTTATTGCATTTCTGTAAAAGATCCTTGCAAAGGTCTTTGCAATTACGCAGGAAATACCGCTTGCCTTGATGGCAATTGGCGCATGCTCTCTGGAAGAACCGCAGCCGAAGTTCTTTTCCGCTACCATTATGTCACCGGGCTTTACGTTTTCAACAAAATTGACGGTGGAATGTATCGCATCCTCCATGCAGTGTGCAGCAAGATCCTTTGGGTCGGACGAATTTAAGTACCTTGCGGGGATAATAACGTCCGTATCTATATTGTCGCCGTATTTAAAAACAGTTCCGCATGCTTTCATATTTGTGTCCTCCTATATCAAAGATCATCGGGGTCTGTGATCTTACCCGTTATTGCCGATGCGGCAGCCACTGCGGGGCTTGCAAGGTAAACCTCGGACTCGGGATGTCCCATACGGCCGATAAAGTTTCTGTTTGTGGTGGAAAGAGCTCTCTCGCCCTTTGCAAGTATGCCCATATGTCCGCCGAGGCATGGGCCGCAGGTAGGTGTTGAAAATGCACAGCCTGCCTCGACAAATATCTTGGCAAGACCCTCCTCAACACATTGCAGCCATATCTTCTGCGTACCGGGCAGTATTATAGCCCTGATATTTGGGTTTATCTTTCTGCCCTTAAGTATGGAGGCTGCGATCCTCATATCCTCCATTCTGCCGTTTGTACAGGAGCCTATAACGACCTGATCTATGTCAAGGCCCTTTGCCTCGTCTATGGTCTTTGTATTTTCTGGCAGATGTGGGAATGCAACCGTTGGGCGAAGCGCCGATAAATCTATCTCGTATACGGCATCGTACTCCGCATCCTCGTCAGCCTCGTAAACAACGGGCTCCTTTGCGGAATGCTCCTTGATATATTCAAGCGTCTTTTCGTCAACGGGGAAAATGCCGTTCTTTCCGCCTGCCTCTATAGCCATATTTGCAATTGTAAAGCGGTCGTCCATGGTAAGGTACCGTATGCCGTCGCCCGTAAACTCCATGGATTTGTAAAGTGCGCCGTCAACGCCTATCATACCGATAATATGCAGTATGATGTCCTTGCCGCTTACCCATTTTGCAGGCTTGTTTTTAAGCACAAACTTAAGTGCGCCGGGCACCTTGAACCAGGCAACGCCCCTTGCCATACCAACAGCCATATCCGTGGAGCCTACTCCCGTTGAAAATGCGCCCAGTGCGCCGTAGGTACAGGTGTGGGAATCGGCGCCTATAACCGCATCGCCTGCCACAACAAGGCCTTTTTCGGGCAGCAGACAGTGCTCTATACCCATCTGACCTACCTCAAAATAGTTCTTTATCTCCTTTTCGTGTGCAAACTCCCTAACCATTTTGCAGTGCTCTGCCGATTTTATATCCTTGTTGGGTGTAAAGTGATCGGGCACTATAGCCACCTTTTCCTTGTCAAACACCTTGTCAACGCCTATCTTGGCAAATTCCTTTACGGCAACGGGGGTGGTAACATCGTTGCCGAGTACAAGGTCAAGCTTTGCTTCGATAAGCTGACCTGCTTTAACACTCTCAAGCCCTGCATGAGAGGCTAAAATTTTCTGAGTCATAGTCATGCCCATAGTTATTTCCTCCTATAAAAATTGTTTATATTTCTTTTCTATATTTTTTATAAGCTTATATTCGATAGAGTCCACAAGCGCTATCCAGCTTGCCTCTATAATATCCTTGGATACGCCCACCGTTGTCCAGCTCTCAACGCCGTCCGAAGATTCTATAAGCACCCTTACCTTTGACGCCGTTGCAGAGGTGCTGTCCAACACCCTTACCTTGTAGTCGGTAAGATGTACCTCCGACAAAGTGGGATAAAACACCTCCAACGCCTTTCTGAGCGCCTTGTCAAGTGCATTTACGGGGCCGTCGCCCTCCGCTGCCGTTATCTCCTTTTTGCCGTCCACGCTTACCTTTATCATGGCGGAGGCTGTGCGTATGCTGCCCTCCGTGGGGTGCTCGCCTATTATCTTAAAGGTGTCCAGCTCAAAAAACGGCTTGTACTTGCCCAGCTCTTTTCTTATAAGCAGCTCAAAGCTGCCCTCTGCACCCTCAAACTGATAGCCCTCATACTCCAGCTCCTTCAGCCTTTCCATTATTTTAACGGTTTCGGGAGAGTTTTTGTTTATATCGGGCGCTATCTTCCTTATCATGGACAGGATGGTAGTTCTGCCTGCCACCTCGCTTGTAAGAAACTTTCTCTCGTTGCCGACGAGCGACGGGTCTATATGCTCAAAGCTTTTGCTGTTTTTGCTCACACCGTCAACGTGCATACCGCCCTTGTGCGCAAAAGCGGTCCTGCCCACATAAGGCTCCCTGTCGTTAAGCTTGAGGTTGGCTATTTCGCTTACTTCCCTGGCTATGTGCGTAAGCTCCGCCATATTTTCCTGCGGGATACAATCATAGCCCATTTTAAGCTGCAAATCGGGTATAACGGTGGATAGATTGGTATTGCCGCACCTCTCGCCAAAGCCTGTCAAAGTGCCCTGCACATGGCTTGCCCCTGCACGCACTGCCATTATTGCGTTGGCAGCAGCCATACCGCAGTCGTTATGTGCGTGTATGCCTATGGGTACATCGTATTTTTCCACAACAAGCTTTGTTATGTCATAAATTTCATTGGGAAAGGTGCCCCCGTTTGTATCGCACAGGCACAGGCAGTCCGCACCCGCCTGTACAGCGGATTCAAGAGTTTTAAGCGCATACGAGGGGTTGTTTTTGTAGCCGTCATAAAAATGCTCTGCGTCAAAAACCACCTCCATGCCCTGCTCCTTGAGGTAGGCAATTGTATCGTATATCATTTCAAGGTTTTCACGGAGAGTGGCATTGATTATATCAGTAACGTGAAAATCCCACGACTTGCCAAAAACAGCAGCCGTTTGTGTGCCTGCCCTAAGCAGCGCCTGCACATTTCCGTCCTCCGAGGGTGAAATACCCCTTCTCCTTGTGCTTCCAAAGGCAGCTATTTTTGCGTTTTTAAGCTCTATCGACTTAAGTCTTTCAAAAAACTCCAGATCCTTGGGATTGGAGCCGGGGTTGCCTGCCTCTATATAGGCGCAGCCCAGCTTGTCGATAGCCTTTACTATTTTTATTTTGTCCTCTACACTAAAGGATACACCCTCAGCCTGCGCTCCATCCCTTAATGTAGAGTCAAAAATCGTTACCTTTTCCACATTGACCTCCTTAAAAATAAGGGCGGCGTTTAAGCCGCCCCTGACTGTCGAAAAAGTCCCTTTGGGACTTTTTCGAAGCTAAGCAGAAGTATAAACAGCTCGTTCCGGCGGCTCTAACGAGAAAAGCACTTTTGTCTGCGGCAAAAGCCGCCCTTACAGAGCGTCCCGATTGTTTTTTCGGGTGCACGCCTTGAAACTCGCTGTTTTCCTCGGCGGAAGTGAATTCCGCCTGCGGATTTTAGCCTGCGGCGCTTTACAATAATATTCGAACTCCCACCAAACACAGCAGTAAGTACCCGCCGCCTAAAGAGGCAGGGGACTTACTTGTCGGTTGAATTTGTCGGTTATATTAGTTATTGATAAGCTTATCCTCATCGCTCCAGCTGTAAAGCTTTCTGATCTCTGCGCCGATGACCTCTGCGGGATGCTCGGCAGCAAGCTTTCTCATAGCCTTGAAGTGTACCTGACCGCCTGCGCTTGACATATCAAGCAGGAATTCCTTTGCAAAGGTACCGTCCTGAATATCGGAGAGTATCTTCTTCATAGTCTTCTTTGTTTCGTCTGTGATAAGCTTAGGGCCTGTTACATAGTCGCCGTACTCAGCTGTGTTGGAGATGGAGTATCTCATGCCTGCAAAACCGCTCTGGTAGATAAGGTCAACAATAAGCTTCATCTCATGGATACACTCAAAGTAAGCGTTTCTTGGGTCGTAGCCTGCCTCGCAGAGTGTTTCAAAGCCTGCCTGCATAAGTGCGCATACGCCGCCGCAAAGTACAGCCTGCTCGCCAAAGAGGTCTGTTTCGGTTTCTGTCCTGAAGGTGGTTTCAAGCACACCTGCTCTTGCGCCGCCTATACCCAGTGCATAAGCAAGTGCTATATCCTGAGCCTGACCCGTTGCGTCCTGCTCAACAGCTATAAGACAAGGTACGCCCTTGCCTGCCTGGTACTCGCTCCTTACGGTGTGGCCGGGGCCCTTTGGAGCTATCATTGTAACGTCAACATCCTTTGGAGGTGTGATAAGACCAAAGTGGATATTGAAGCCGTGTGCAAACATAAGCATATTGCCTGCCTCAAGGTTAGGCTCTATGGACTCCTTGTAGAGAGCCGCCTGCTTTTCATCATTGATAAGTATCATAATAATATCGGCAGCCTTTGCAGCCTCTGCGCTTGTCATTACCTTAAGACCCTGTGCCTCTGCCTTAGCCCAGCTCTTGCTGCCCTCGTAAAGACCGATGATAACGTTCACGCCCGACTCCTTAAGGTTAAGAGCATGTGCGTGACCCTGGCTGCCGTAGCCGATGATTGCGACCGTCTTGCCGTTCAATAAGCTGAGGTTACAGTCCTCCTGATAGAAAATTTTTGCATTTGCCATTTTTATTGCCTCCTAAAAAATAATGTAGATAAATTTATTATAAAGGCAAAAGCCTTATAAACATTTTTGCCGCACAGCGGTATATTACTGGAAAAGCCTGTCCTTCCTTATAGGGTTATTGCCCCTGCAAAGGCCTGTAAGACCCGTCCTTACTATCTCCTTTATGCCGTAATCCTCAACAGCCGCTATAAACGCCGCTATCTTGGTCTGGTCGCCTGTTATCTCTATGGTTATGGTTTCACTGGCAACATCTATTACCTTTGCCCTGAAGGTATCGACAATGCTGAAAAGCTCCACCCTTGTTTTTTTGTCGGCAGATACCTTTATAAGCGCCAGCTCTCTGAATACCGCATGGTCGGGCATAAGCTCTACGACCCTTATAACGTCCACAAGCTTGTCTACCTGCTTTTTTATCTGATCAATTATCATATCGTCACAAAATACCACTACAGTGATACGTGAGCGCTCCGCCTCCTCCGTGACATCCACACTGAGGCTTGAAATATTGTAGCCACGCCTTGAAAAAAGGCCCGTAACCCTGCTCAAAACACCTGCCTGGTTCTCAACCAGTATTGACAATACATGTCTGTTCATTTAGTCACCTTCCTGTTTTGGGGTAAGACCCCTTATTGTATGCTGTTTGATATGCTCTGCGGTATACCGTGACCGCATCCTAAGCACATATTACTTTTATTATACAACAAACGGTATTTTATTGCAATAACCTGATAAGGCAATTTGTGCTGCCGCAGCGCAAGGGTAAGTATCTGTATAAAAAAGACCCGCCCCCGACAAAACATCAGGGACGAGTTTATTTCGTGTTACCACCCTTATTTCGGCATACATTGCTGCATACCGCTCGGCAGCTCCCCTTGGGGAAGCCTATGTCTGTAACGGGACGACCCGGCTGCCCTTACCTGTCAGTCTGGGGGCAGCGGCTCCTGAGGGATAGACCCGCAGACCTCCTTACCGCCTCACAGCCTCCGGCGGCTCTCTGTAAATTACAGCCTGTTGTCGTTGCTCATTCATAGCCGTTATAATTTGATTATTCACATTTTAGCAGAGCAGCATATATATGTCAAGTGCTTTTTTTGGCAGAAGTATTGCCGTGCCTGCTTTTTACCGCCGCATATACTGTTTGGAACGCCGCACTGCCCGTAATGCTGCCCGCATGATCAAGCCATACGTCAAGCAAGGCACCGTTTCTGTCCGCAGTAAAAAGCTGTATGCTCTCGTCTGCGGCAGCGGTAACAAGGCATATATAAAGCGCAATCAACACATACCCAAAACCGCTTTTGCCGTATGCCTTAAAATCGGCACAGCACAGTATGCCAAGCAGCATATATTCGGTAAAATGTGCCGCCTTCCTCACAAAATGCTCGGTGATAAGGCTGCCGCCCGGCAGGCTGCGCAAAAGCTCAAATATAAAATTGCTCTCAAGCGAGGACATATCTCCCGGCATAAGAGAGTTGCCCCATATAAATGCGACCGTCAGTACTGTCAGTATGGGCAGTATTATTTTAAGCCGCTTCATTTATCAGGCGCTCAGACCGGGGAAGAACGTATCCCTCAGCTTTATCAGGTCGGTAGCGCTGCAATAGCTTGCCACAAGGTTTTTAAAGGCATCCTTTTCCTCCTGTGACATTGAGTGATATTTGTCCATAGCCCCGTTTGCTGCCGACTGGACATCAAAGCTCTGATCACTGTAGAACGAATCCATTGCGGATGCTATATCCTCTGCAACGTTTCTCTGCAGATCCGTCGTGCAGTTTGGTATAACATACTTTTTGATTATTCTTGATGTACGGTTTACGCTTGAAAGCAGGGTAGGATCGACATCCACCGTATCCGAGGTCGTAAGCTCCGTAGGTGCTTCCGTAGTCTTTTCGGGTGCCTTCTGTGTAGTGGCTTCCGTAGAGGTTTCCTTATTGGCAGACGTTGTTGTGCCTGTATTGCTTGAAGACGAAGAAGGCGTCTTTGCAGCCGTTGTGGTTTCCGTACCGATCTCCTTGTTTGAGGAGCCGGAGCTTCTTCCGCCGCCGCCACCACCGCCGCCGGATGACGAAGACGAGCTCTTTACGGTCGTTGTTTCGGTAGATTCCGAGGAAACGGTCTGCTGCGTCTGCTGCTCCGAGGTCTGTTCTTCCTTGACAAAGCCCGCAAGCGCCACGCAAAGCTCACCCCTTGTTATATTCATGGTCGCACGGAAGGTGTTGTTTGCCTCAAGCCTGAAAAGACCCGATGCGATAGCATCCTTGACATATTTGTCCGCCCATGGAGATACCTCATCCGAAACAGTCACGGGTTTTTCTGCCGCAGGCGCATTTGTGAGCAGTGTAAGCACAACGCACGCCTGCTGACGTGTAAAGTTATCCGCAGGCCTAAAGGTGTTGTCGCCAAAGCCGCTTATATAACCCATCTGCTGTGCCGTCCTTACATCGGCATAATACCATGCGTTCTTATTGTTGTCGCTGAAATCCGCGGTATTAAGTTCTTCGTTTAACTTAAAACCAAAGGTCTGGTTAATTATTCTTACAAGCTCCGCCCTTGTAACATAGCCGTTTGGACGGAACGTACCGTCCTCATAGCCTGCAAGGTACCCGCGCTCGTACATTTTAAGTATTGCTGTGCCCTGCTCTGTCTTTGTATCCACGTCCTTAAAGGGCGAGGTCTGTACCGTTGCCGCATCATCCGCAGCAAATGCCGATACCGACATACCTGCCGCAATAACAGTGGCAAGCAAAAGGCTTAATATTTTTTTCATATAGATTCCCTCCATAATTTACTTTACGGCTTATTGCAAACAAAAAGTAACCGTACGCCGCCTAACAGACGGGGTGCTGCTCAGCCGATAAAAATATTGGGGGTGTTGCAAAACAACACCCCCATAAAATGCCTAATTAATCTCTTGCAGCCGCATAAGTAAATGTCTTAACCATACCTGTGTTAGGATTGGAAACTGTAACACGACCGTTTGTGCCGAAGATATTGATAAGCTGAAGAACCGTTACATCAGCGTAGTTATAAAGCTTATTTTCTATAACAACATCGATAACATCCTGTGTTGCCATTGTCTTTATAACCTCGTTGGTTTCGGGATCAAGTATTTCTACCTTAAGGAAGTCGTCGCCTGTGATATTCTTAACCTTTTCGCTTGCTTCCTTAACCTTATCTTCCGTCATCTTTTCGGATGGGAAAGCCTTTTTTACGTTATCGTAAGCTGTCTGTACATCAGCGGCAGTGTTGAGCTTATCCTGCATTACGGCATCCTTAAGAGCGTCAAATGCAGCCTGATCATCAACAAGACCGCCTACAGCGTCAGCAAACTTGTTCCAACCCTTTTCCTCCCTGATATTTGCACCCTTAAAGGTGAGCTTGTCAAGGAAGTTGTTGAGTCTGTCTACATTCCTTTCGGTAACAACATTCTGGGTGTCCTGCATAAGCCTGTCTGCTTCGTCAACAGCCTTAGGCTTCCTAATACTAACCTCATCAACGCCGCTGGAGCTGCTGTCGGTCGCATTTACGGTAAAGTTTGTGTTGCCGGGGCCCTTAACACGTAAAACTACATCCGTGAAGCCTGTACGTACATCGTTAAGTATAGCATCGCAGTCGGCTGCCGATATAAGCTCCTTATCCAGAGGCTTGCCGTTTTCGTCATGCTGATAATCACCGTTGTAGTTTGCCTGTTCCTTGTAGAAAGGTTCAACAAGGGGAGCAGGACCACCCTCAAAGGTGTCGTCAAGCACATACTGCAGAATAGAAGCGGCATCAGCGGCGGTAATAATACCGTCATCGTTTACATCGCCTGTGCCGTAGCCTGCAAATGTAGGTGTTGCCATGCTAAGACCCATTGTAAGAGCCAGAGCCATGCATATTACTTTTCTTTTCATTTCTTTTTTCCTCCCATTTATATATTTTAATTATACAGACTTAGGTAATAGGATTTCCTAAGACTTTTTTCATTTATATATGAATCCTCTGCCACATCGACAATGCTTGTGTCTGCCCCTATGGCGAGGAGTTCATTCCTCATATTGTCAAGCACCGCATATACCTTGCCGTCACACTCTGTTTCCATGTTGATTATGCGGCCCATATTGCTTTGTACCACCTTGGCTATTGCGGCGGAATTTTTTATGTTTCCGTTAGCCGCTTTATACTGCGCCTTAAGGTCGTTTTCAACAACACCCAGCTGACCTATATAGTAAGCCTTAAGGGAATACATTTCCGTCAGATACTTTGCAACTATCTGCTGCTCGGGTGTAAGCTCCGGCTGTGCGGGAGCCTCATCGGGAGCCGCTGCGGCGTCCGTGCCGCCGTTGTTCCCGTCGGAGCCGCCGTCATTTTGGGCTTCAGCCTCCGCAGCATCCTGTGCCTCGGCAGGGCTCATAAGCCTGCTTACAGCCTCCTCAACGGTCATGGTACCCTTGCGTATAGCTTCTTCCTCCTCGAGAGTAAAATCTCTTTGGATGGGTATATTGTATTTTTCAATCTCTTTTTGAACCACTGCCTTTGAATCGGCAATTTCGCTTGCAATATCCTCGCTTGAGGTGTTCTGCGCCTTTATAAACGCCGATATATTATCCCTTTGCCAAAAAGCAAGGGCAGCAAGTCCAACTATTATAACAAGCAGCAAGCCCAGAAATATTTTAAGGGCTGTGTGCGGCTTTTTTTTCTTTTTAGGATCTGCCAAGCAAATCTACCTTTCTTTTGGTCATATGCAGGCATACGTCTGTCAGATACCCAGTATCTCACGTCCGCACGCATCTATTTTATCAAGAGTCTTTTGTCCGCATTTATCACGGATGATCCTAAAAGACTTATCCAGGTTGGGCGCTCTTGTATCAAGATTATGACAATCCGAGCCAAGCAGGCTGACTGTGCCGTTTTTAATAAGCTTTAGGGCACTGCCCCTTGTAAAAAACCCGTTTATGTACTCGCCGTTCATCTGTATGACCGCACCTAAGCCCATTATATCATCAATGTAGCTGTTGTGCTTTTGAAACTCCAGATAGCGGTCGATATGAGCCATAACGGGAGTTATGCCGCAGTCATACACAAGCTTTTCAACCGTACCTACCATCTTACTTGTCCAAGGTGCAAAGGGCATCTCCAACAGAAGATATTTTGTATCGGTTATACAGAGCTTTTCAATATCGGGGAGAGCGCAAAGGCTGTCAAAGTAATATACCTCGGCTCCCAACACAATATCGGGCAAATCGGCGCCGTATGCCTTTACCTTGCCCATAAGGGCATTATATGACGCACTCCTTTGTGAGATAAAATTATCCACCGTGTTGTGCTTTATATAAAAGTGAGGTGTTGCCACCATCACATCTATACCGTAATCAAAGCTTTTTGACAGCATCTCCAGCGACATATCCGTGCTTTTGCTGCCGTCGTCAAGCTTGGGTAATATGTGGGAATGAAAATCTATCAAACCTGAATCGCCTTCTGTTTTTGTTATTCGTTACTGCTTTTGGGCTCGTCGCTTCCGTAGCTGCCGTAGCCGTATCCGTAGCCGTAACGCTTGTAGCCCCTCTTGTAGTAGCCGCCGTACTTATACTTGCCGTAGCCGCCGTAGCCTGCCTTGGAGTAAACAACATCGTTTAAAACCAGACCGATTATCTTGGCATTGACAAATTTAAGCTTTTCAACAGCCTGCAAAAGCAGCTTTCTGTCGGTGTAATACTGCCTTGTGACAATTACAACGCCGTCCGTCAGTTTGGAGATAAGCGCCGCATCGGTAACCAGATTGATAGGCGGAGTGTCAAAGAATATATAGTCGTATTCCTCGGCAAGCTTATCGACCGTTTCCACCATCTTGTCGGAGCTTAAAAGCTCGGCAGGATTGGGAGGTATTTTACCGGAAAATATTACATCCAAATTTTCATATTTTGTTTTAAAGATCGCTGTCCTGAGAGAGCAATCGTTAATAAGCACATTGGAGAGGCCCCTGTCGCCCTTTTCGTTAAGCAGCCTTGCTATGTTGGGGCGGCGCATATCGCAGTCTATAAGTATTACCTTGGCTCCCGTTTCGGCAACGGTTATAGCAAGGTTAAAGTTTGTTGTGCTTTTACCCTCCGAAGCAACCGAGCTTGTAGAGAGAATTTTTTTGCAGCCGTCGCCCGGCAGAGAGAACATAATGTTTGTCCTCAGCTCCTTATACGCCTCACGCACATCAAAGCCCGTTTGGGCGTTTATGAGCCTTTTTCTGTTGGTTTCGGCAAGCTGCCTCTTTTGTTCCTTTTCATCTATCTTTTTCTTGCCAAACATAAGAGATATTTACCTTTCCGTCAGGCGTCAGGCAGTAGCCGCTTCGCCCGCATTTTCTTCAACACTGATCTCGGGAATAATGCCTATAACGGGATATTCCAAAAGCTTTTTAAGGTCTTCCTCGTTTTTAACGCGGGTATCCATAAGCTCCATAACAAAAATCATACCTATACTTATTATAATACCCAGTACAAAGCCTATCAAAGTATTCTTCATAACATTGGGGGAAACAGGCTCCTCGGGAAGCTTTGCGTAATCAACCACCTTAACGGAGCTGCCGTCCATAAACTCGGTTATCCTGTCGGGAGCTATATCCACAACGGCGTTTGCAATTATCTGCGAAACCTCCGGTGAGGGTGTTGTTACGGTTATCTCAATAAGCGCCGTATCGTTTACCGCACCGCTGGAGAGTATCTTCCTGAGCTCGTCGGCGTCAAAGGGCATATTTGTTTCGTTTGAAACTGCCGCAGCCACCTGCTCAAGCACCGTATCGCTCTCTATAAACTCGGAATACAGGGGAACCAGCTCCCTGCCCGTATTAAGGTCTGTCAGTGTAACATTTTGCGAAACGCTGGTTTTGTTGTTGTTTACATAAAGCCTTGCACTGGCTTGATACTTGGGCGTAATTACAAACTCGCTTATAAGGTACGCCGAAACGGTAAACATAATAACCACAAGTATAACAAGGCGTATCCTTGCAATTATCAGCTCAAAGAGTTCCTTTAAGTCTATCTCAAAGGTTTCATCCATATGTTCGTTCATGATATACTTCTCCAATTAACTATTATTATTTTTAAATTGTACCATCAATTGCAGCAAAAATCAAGTGGAAACTTAAGTTTTTACAAAAGTTTTATATTATTGCTCAATACAATATTTTTTTTGTACAATTATCACAATGAATATAGACAATTTCCTTTTTTTGTGATATAATAGTGACAAGTTTAAAAAGCTTAATAATTTATGGAGGTACGGACTAATGGACAATTATGTAAACTTTTCATTAGAGGGCAAAGTAGCTCTCGTTACAGGCGCTTCCTACGGCATCGGCTTTGCTATTGCAAGCGGTATGGCAAAGGCAGGCGCTACTATCGTTTTTAACGATATCAAGCAGGAGCTTGTAGACAAGGGCCTTGCAGCTTATAAGGAGGCAGGCATCACAGCTCACGGCTATGTTTGCGATGTTACAAACGAGGAGGCTGTAAACGCTCTCGTTGCACAGATCGAGAAGGAGGTCGGCGTTATCGACATCCTTGTAAACAACGCAGGTATCATCAAGCGTATACCTATGTGCGATATGACAGCTGCCGAATTCCGTCAGGTTATCGACGTTGACCTTAACGCACCTTTTATCGTTTCAAAGGCTGTTATCCCAAGCATGATCAAAAAGGGACACGGCAAGATCATAAACATCTGCTCGATGATGAGCGAGCTCGGCCGTGAAACGGTTTCCGCTTACGCTGCTGCAAAGGGCGGCCTTAAGATGCTTACACGCAACATCTGCTCCGAATACGGCTGCCAGAACATACAGTGCAACGGCATTGGACCCGGCTATATCGAAACACCTCAGACAGCTCCTTTGAGGGAAAGACAGGCTGACGGTTCAAGGCATCCTTTCGACAGCTTTATCGTAGGCAGAACACCTGCCGCAAGGTGGTTAAAGCCGGAGGAGCTTGCAGGCCCTGCTGTATTCCTTGCTTCCGATGCGTCAAACGCTGTAAACGGACATGTGCTTTATGTAGACGGCGGTATCCTTGCTTACATCGGCAAGCAGCCCTGATCACTAAAATAAAATATACGAGCCTCACCGGGCTCCGAAATTAAAAAGAATCAAGCTATAATTTAAAATGACCCCTGTTCCGTATCCGTGAACAGGGGTCTGTTTTTATATATGTAAAGCTCTGCCTGCAATACGGCATTCTCTTATTCAAACGAAAATTTCATATTCCACGCTTTGCGTATTTCGTCCATTGTTCTTAAAACCGCAGCACTGTCCTCGGGTCTGAAGACATCGCTGTGGGTCCTTCCGCAGCTTACACACCTTGAGGCTTCCCTTATTTCATACTCAAACCCGTTTATGTCAAACGGACATTCAACGGTGTATTCTTCTCCGTCCACGGGCTTTACCGTCATCGAAACCGCCGCCTGAAAGTCCGGCAGATAAACCGCCGCCTTGTCAAAATACAGCGCTGCACGGCGTTCCGTCTGCAAGCCTATGCTCTGCATACATTGGGCTGTCCTCCCTCCCGGGTATCTCAGCTGCAATATGCTGAAATCGTCCGTCCCGTATTGGTTAAAATGCACATCGGAGGTTATTTTTTCCGGCGCACCCATCAGCATATGCAAAAAGCCAAGGTTATAAATGCCTATATCTAGCAGCGCACCTCCGCCAAGCTCTGATCTCAGCTTGCGTTCAAGCCTTGCGCCCTTTGCAATAAAGCCGTAATCGCACCGTGCATGACGCAGCCTGCCGAGCTCCGACCGCTCTGTCATCCGCAAAAGCCTTTCATACAGCGGCAAAAAACGTATCCAAAATGCCTCCATTATAAACAGACCTCTCTTATCCGCCTCTCTGTACAGAGCTTCGGCGTCATCTGCGTTTGTTGTAAAAGGCTTTTCGCACAAAATATGCTTTCCCCCTTCAAGACAAAGCATCGCATTGTCGAAGTGCATATTATTGGGCGTCGCAATATAAACAGCCTCTATCTCGGTATCCCCGGCAAGCTCCTCGTAGGAGCCGTATGCTTTTTTTATGCCGTATGTATCGGCAAATTCCCGTGCCCTTTGCAGGTCCCTCGAGCCGACGGCTGTCAACACTTCGCCCTCTGAGCCCATTTCCGCCACGGTTTTTGCAAACTTTGCCGCAATTGTCCCGGTTGCCATAATGCCCCACTTCATTTTACATCATCCTTTCGTCAAGATACCGTGCTTATAATATCCTTCCATTTTTTGGAGAATACATAATATCCTATCATCATTATCATGCCAAAGCAAAAGCTGATAGGGAAACACAGCATAATATATGTTCCGTCAAAATAACGGTCTATAATATAAGCGCTCGGTATACGCACCGCCCAGAGCATAAGTATATTGACCGCCGTTGTATAGCGTATAAGCCCCACTCCGTTTACAATACATATTATACCGTTAAATATGGCATAAAACCATTGCGATAAAAGCAGCACCGTGACATACCTGTCCGCATACATAAGCACCGACTCATCCCTTGTAAATATCCGCAAAACCAACATACGGAACGACAGCACCAAAAGCCCTGCCGCCAGTGTGACCGCACCCGATACAACGGGTATTTTGATATAGCCCTTTCTCAGCCTGTCAAAATTTCCCGCTCCGTAATTCTGACCCGAAAAGGTGGTAGCTGCGGAGGAGAGCGCTGTTATGGCTATATTTGACATACCCGTGACCCTGCCCGCAACGGAAACGCCTGCCATAAAGGCAGAGCCCTGCGCATTTACAAGCGTCTGTATCGCAACATGCCCCAGAGAATACAGTGAATTGTTTAACCCGATAGGCAGGCCTATCATAATAAACTGCTTTAATTCATTGCCGTCAAATGTTTTGGGGAGCCACGGCAGCTCCAATTCGGGAAATTTTTTCCTTATGTAAACAATACTGATAAACCACGATAAATACATTGCAATTGTGGTTGCAAGCGCCACGCCGCCCACATCCATGCGGAACACGGCAACAAACAAAAGATCCAGCACAATGTTGGTTATACAGGATACCACCAAAAACCCGAGCGACGCCTTGCTGTCACCCATGCCCCTGAGTATGCCCGCATTCATATTATAGCCGATATTGCCCGGGGCGCCCAAAAACACTATCCTTGTATATATCAAAGCAGCGTCCCATGTATCCTTTGGTACGCCCATACACCTCAATATAAACGGCACGGCAAAATAACCTATTACGCAAAGAGGGATACCGCATACAAACACAAAAAATGCCGCCGTATCCGCTGCCCTGCGCATCCTTTTTATATCCCTTGCCCCCACATACTGCGAAACAAGTATGGATACGCCCGTACCTATACCCAAAAAAATACACAAAAGCACCTCCACGGGCTGAGAGCTTGTGCCCACAGCCGCCAGAGAGGTCTTGCCCCCGTAATTGCCTATGACCAATGTATCGACCGTAGTATACAGATACTGCAGTATATTTCCCAGTATGATCGGAACGGCAAAAAGAAATACATTTTTCATTATAGGTCCCGATGTCATATCGATTTTTTTCTGTCCCATTTTAAGCACGCTTTCTTTTTTACTGCGATATATTTCTCACACATATATTTTACAACAAAAAGTAACTGTTTTCCACTAAAATATTTATATATTTGATAGAAAACACCGATTTTTTATGCTTTTTAATATATGCTCTCCTCGGCATGCTCCTGCGCCTTTGCCTGCTCACGGTGTCCGCTGAGGGCGGCAAACGGAGCAAAGATCTTTGCTCTGTCCTGCCTGCGCATTTTAGGGTGACGGACAGAAAAATCATCGTCATTGTGCTCGGGGCGGTGCTGTCCCATTATATCCGAATAATCCAAAAAATCACTTCCTTACGCCTTATGCCCACCTATTTGTTTATTGCGCTCCGTCATTGTGGCGCCCTCTACAAGGTTTATGCCCCTTAAGAGTGCGTTTTTGCCAAACCTGCCCTTGATATCAAGCTCCATAAGCTGCAGATCCCTTTCCTTTTTCTGCTCGTAAGCGTCCGAAAACAGATCCAGCTGCTTTGCGATACCGTCCTCGTATACAACATCGTTTGCGTTGACGGTTATCCTGCGCACCGTAAGAGAGGCGGATACAGTCCTGTCAAATATAGCAAGCGTACCCTCCGTTATACGCTTTGCGGAGCTTGTGGGCTCGTTAAAACGGCATGAACCGTGTGCATGCTCCGGCACGGCTCTGCCGTAGCGGTCAATGTGTATCCTGCCCGAATAGCCGTTTTGCATATTGTCCTTATCATAACCCACGTCAAGCGTTATGCCGTTTGCGGCAAGCCCCTTGCGCACAAGCTCCAGCGAAAGGCTGTACGCCATCTCAAAAACGACCACACGGGCTTTTTCAAACGGATAGGGGCAGGAGAGCACCTGTCCCGACGAAAGGGAATTTACCGCAGGCCTGTAATTTTTTATATCCTCCATAAGCGTAGGCTCTATACCCCACGCATGGTCTATAATAAGCTCGGCGTTTATACCGAAGACCTTGTACAACAGCTCCTCATTTATCAGGCTTTGCTTTGCAATGTCACCCATCGTATACAGATAAAGCTCCTCAAGCTTTTTTGCCGTCCCCCTGCCTATCTGCCAAAAATCGGTTATGGGGGTATGCTGCCACATATATTTTTTATAGGTATTCTCGTCAAGCTCGGCTATCCTGCTGCCGTCCCTGTCGGCAGGGAAGCGCTTTGCAAAAATATCCATTGCCACCTTGGCAAGGTACAGGTTTGTACCTATGCCTGCCGTTGCGGTTATGCCCGTTTCCCTTAATATCTCCTTGATCACATTTGCGGCAAACTGCCGTGCCGTAAGCTTGTATGCCGTTTTGTAGCCCGTATAATCTATAAACACCTCGTCCACGCTGTAAATGTGTATATCCTCGGGGGAAATGTAACGCATATAAATGCCGTATATAAATGACGATACATCAATATATTTTTTCATATGGGGCACCGCCGCAATATAATCTACGGTTTTGCCCGTCGTCCTTTTTATCTCCGCAATACGCCTGTTCACCTCAAACAGCCTTGCCCTGCCGGGGATGCCGTATGCCTTTAGCGCAGGCGAAACCGCAAGGCAGATGGTTTTATCCGTCCTTGAGGTATCGGCTACCACAAGATGAGCCTTCAGCGGATCAAGACCCCTTTCCACGCACTCAACGGAGGCGTAAAAGCTTTTAAGGTCGATAGCGATATATGTCCTTTCTGCGCCCATAAATGTACACCTCTCTTTTGTAATGATATTATAGCACTAATGTTCCAAAATATCAAGGCTAAACCGAAATTATTTTCTATTAATGCCGGCAAATTGCGGCAGAAAATTTTTTTTACCTATTATATTAAGATAAACCGAGCCCAAGCCGCACCGAAAAATACAAAAAATTGGCTGATTAAAAAAAACCGTGTTCGGGATAATAATAACTGTAAACACATTTAAGCAGCGCTTAATTCGTGATTATAAAACTAATATTCAGGAGGAAATAAATATGTCAAGTTCATCAGGTTCTTCAAATTCTAACAGAGTAAACGTGCCCGAGGCAAGAGAGGCAATGGACAGATTCAAGTATGAGGTGGCAAACGAGATAGGCGTACCTCTTAAGCAGGGCTACAACGGCGACCTTACATCCGCTCAGAACGGTTATGTAGGCGGCTATATGGTCAAAAAGATGATAGAGCAGCAGGAAAAGCAGATGGCAGGCAAGTAATTTTGCATCTATAGCCTGCTCAAAGTGGCGTACAATTTGTACGTCACTTTTTTACAAGGGGGGAATTAACTACGGAAAAGAAAAAAAGGGTCAAAAAGGACTTTCTCATAGGTATGTCACCGGGAGAAAACAGTCTTGCGCAAACGCAGTCAGGCGAAACGGGGATAGGTATTTTTGACGTGGTGCTTGAAACCGAAAATACCGATGAGGGCGAATAAAATGAAAAGGCTTTTTATTTTACCGCTTGCGGCAGCGGCTCTTTACGGTGCGGCAAGGGGGCTTTTCGGCATCAGCATGTGCAGGGGCAACAAAATGTGCCTTGCAGGCTTTGTAAACCTGGATAAGGAGCAGCGCCGCATGAACGACGCCCTAAAAAGAGAAAAAAATGCCATAGATGCCTGGCAAAAAGGCGTTAAGCACGAGAGCTGGCATATAAGCACGGACGGCGCCGCACTTTACGCACAGGCATTTATAAACGATGAGGGCTGCGGCAGGTGGGCTGTTGTGGCGCACGGCTACGGCTGTGACGGCACGCTTATGCTGTATGCCGCAAAGCGTTTTTATGAACGGGGCTACAACGTACTGCTGCCCGATCTCCGTGCCCACGGCAAAAGCTCGGGCAAATATATAGGCTGGGGCTGGAAGGACAGGTATGATATATACAACTGGTGCAGCCTTATAAAAAAGCACGATCCAAATGCAAAAATAGTGCTGTACGGTGTGTCCATGGGCGCCGCCGCCGTATTGATGGCAGCGGGAGAAAAACACATGAGCGGTGTGCGCTGCGTTATATCGGATTGCTCCTATACCTCGCTGAAGGATATAATATCCTACAGAACAAGGCGAATGCTGCATTTGCCACCGTATGTGGTGTTATGCTGGCTCAGACCTGCATGCAGAAAAACAATGGGGCTCTCCATAGATGATGCCTCGGTATTGCGCCAGGTAAAAAAATGCAGCGTACCCCTGATGTTCTGCCACGGCGACAGGGATAGGTTTGTACCCACCGACAATGCACTTGAGCTGTACTCCGCCGCAAGGGTGCCCAAGAGGCTTATGCTCGTACACGGAGCAGGGCACGGTGTTTCCGCCTTTGTGGGCGGAGATAAGTACTGGAACAGTGTTTTTGAGTTTGCAGATATGTTCGAAAGATAGCGAGGCACAAATCTCTTTGTACTTTGTAAAAAAATGCAGGCATTTCCTGCAAGCGTGTCGACTTTTTCGACACAAAAAAGCCTAAAACCGGATCCAAAAAATGATTTTTAAAGAATTTAAACTTGCAAAAACACTTCAAGGTAATTTAAGCGCCGCAGGCTAAAATCCGCAGTCAGCGTAATTTTCCCTTTGGGAAAATTAGCATGACCACGGGGACGAGCTTTGCTTGTGCACCGCAAAAAAGTAATGCGGACGCCCGCAGGGCGGCTTTTGGCATAGCCAAAAGTGCTTTTCGTCCGAGGAAAAGAGGGAGTGTCGAGCGATAGCGAGGCACAAATCTCTTTGTACTTTGTAAAAAAAATGCAGGTATTTCCTGCAAGCGTGTCGACTTTTTCGACACGCACAAAAAAGGCTGCGTAACCATAGGTTACGCAGCCTCAGACTGTCAAAAAAGCTCAAAAGTACTGGGCTTTTTTACATATATATGGTATAATTATATTGAGGTGATAATTATG
>CANQDF010000033.1 GCA_947591605.1 uncultured Clostridia bacterium
CAATAACAATGACGGTTATCCGTGGATATGGGGCTTTGCGAAAACGGCAAAACAAAACATATATCTTAAGACGGCGGAGGGACTTGTGCCGCTTACACCTTATTACAAGGCAAAGACGGGGTCTATACCGCTTAAATATGTCGGCACAAAATAATAAATCTAAAAAGGAGGAGTTTTATGGATATTAAAACGGAGCTTACAAAGCTTTCGGCAGGCGGCATTGCGGCAACGGTATTAAAGCATCCGGGTGACAGCTGCAGGCCGGTCATATTGCTTATGTGCTTTATGGCTGCCGATACTCTGCTCGGATGGCTGGGAGCGATAAAAAAAGGCGAGTGGAAAAGCTGTAATGCAAGATGGGGTGCAGTGGGCAAGCTGACAGAGCTTATAATAATTTCCCTTATGTACCTGTGCGAGTGGACGTTTGGGACAGGCTGGCTGATATATACGGTAACGCTTTATTTTATCATATGCGAGGGTGCAAGCATAGTTGAGAATATAGTAAAGTATCATCTTAACGACAATATACCGGAGGGTCTTGCGGATATACTTAGCAGGCTGAAAACAAACTTTGTGGGCTTTATAATAAAAAAGCTTAAAAGTATTTTTGAGGGGGATGATAAAAATGGGTAAACTGCCCGCACACAGCAGCAACTATACTAAGGGCAGAAAAAGCCCCATAAAATATATAGTAATACACTATACGGCAAACGACGGCGACAGCGCAAGGGGCAACTGCAATTATTTTGCCGGAGCAGGCAGAAACGCATCGGCGCACTATTTTGTAGACTCCGTGGAGGTGTGGCAGAGCGTTGAGGACAAGGACACGGCATGGCACTGCGGCGGCATAAAGTATTATCACAGCAAGTGCAGAAACGACAACAGCATAGGTGTGGAGCTTTGCAGTCACAGGGACAGCAGGGGCAGTTATTACTTTGACGATGCAGCGGTCGCAAATGCGGCGGAGCTTGTAAAGTCGCTTATGAAAAAATACGATATACCCGCATCAAATGTTATAAGACATTACGATGTTACGCACAAGATATGCCCTGCACCGTTTGTGTATAACATAACTGCGTGGAACAACTTCAAGAGAAAACTGCAGGACGTTTATAACGATCCTGCCCAAACAAGATCGGAGGGAAGCTTTATGAATGAGGGAAAGAAGATAACGACCTATGACGAGGCTATGAAGGTGCTTGTCGGCAAGGGTGTTGTCACCACAAGAGAGTACTGGGACAACGCCGTCAAGTGCGTAAATTACCTTGAACAGCTTATGATAAACATAGCAAACAGGCTTTAAAGGAGCGCTGTTTGCAGCACTCTATCTGACTGTCAAAAACCTTAAATAGATAAAAAACAAATTTTTAAGAGCCTAAACTTGCAAACACTTTAAGGTAACTTAAGCGCCGCAGGCTAAAATCCGCAGGACGAGCTTTGCCCGTCCGAGGAAAAGAGGGAGTGTCGAGCGATAGCGAGGCGCGAATCTCTTTATACTCTGTAAAAAAATGCAGGAAATGCAAGCATTTCCTGCAAGCGTGTCGATTTTTTCGACACGCTGAGGAGCGCTGTTTTGCAGCGCCCCTATTTATATTAACGAAACGAAAAATTAACGTCTTAACCTCCGCTTCGGTTGTATACATATTTTTTTCACAAGAGCAGAAAATATGAGTAAATATTATAAATTGTCGGGAGGTAATTTATGAAAAAACTTGTTTGTGTCATGCTGCCCGTAATGCTGCTTGCAGGCTGCGGAAAATACGAGGACGAAAACGTATCGGTTGCGGAGCTGGGCAGTGCGGTGAGCTTTGCTGCGGACCTGGACGAGGCATACTGTGAGGATCTTACCGATATTGAGGCGGCTTCAAAATACGGTATTTCGCCCGACGAGATAGAGGCGGGGCTGGTGTACAGCTCCAAGGATGACGGCTGCCCCGATGAGATCATAATATTAAAGGCAAAAAACCACGATTATCTGAGAAATGCGGAGATGGCTCTTGAGGCGGAGGCAAACGGTATTGTAAACGCATGGAAATATGATACACGGGAGAGGAAAAAGACAGAGGAGCATTTGCTTAAAAGCAGGGGAATGTATGCAATGATGTCCGTAAGCGACAAAAACAAAAGGGTGGAGGAGGTATTTGACAATATGATAAGCTGAAAAAACACAGCGCAGCAAAAGCTTTGCCTCAGCTGCACAGGCTCGGCATAAACAGCATTGACTTGCAAAGCACGATATGCTGTGCTAAAATTATTGTAAAAGCAGGGGTGAGAATATGGATATTATATGTGTGACTGACAGGCAGCTTTGCGGTGATTTTATTTTTCGGCTTAAAAAAATTGTATCCGCCAAGCCAAAGTATATTATTTTAAGGGAAAAGGATATGTCGGAGGAGGCTTACACGGCGCTTGCCCGAGAGGTGCTGGATATTTGCCGCAGCGGCGGTGTGCCGCTTATCTGCAATACGTTTTTTGCTGCGGCAGGGGAGATAGGCGCAGACGGTATACATCTGCCGCTTTGGCTTGCCAAAAAAGGCGGATACGGCAGGTTTGCGCATATGGGTATTTCCGTACACAGCCCCTCCGAGGCTGCCGAGGCGGAAAAGCTGGGAGCCGACTACATAACCTACGGGCATATTTTCCCCACGGACTGCAAAAGAGGGCTTGCGCCGAGGGGAACCGAGGCACTGAGGGAGGTATGCTCGCTTGTAAATATACCCGTATATGCGATAGGCGGCATTACACCGCAAAATGCGGCTCGTACAACGGAGGCGGGAGCGGCGGGCATCTGCCTTATGTCCTCTCTTATGCTTGCGGAAGAGCCGGGGCTGCTTTTTGACGAATTTAACAAAAATCGGTCTATACTGTAAACATAGGCGATACAGACACTGAGTGCATAATTTTGACGATACGGACGGCAAACAATTGCTTTATTTGCTTATACCCGGCAGCGTGCTTGTCCGAACATTATTATTTATGAAAATTTTTCTTGGTATACACTATTGCAAAACGTAAGATAATATAGTATAATCAATACAAGAAAACAAATATTGATTATGCGGAAAATTCCTGGAATGTACGCGAACCCATCTTTTTGAACCTACATTATTGATACGGGATTCCTATATGTGAAGCATATGCCGGGCCTCAAGATAATTCCCTTTGGGCAGAGGAGGGCAGATTGCCAGCTGCGGTAACCCACCTAGCTTTGCTAGGTGTCAAAACATGGGAACGGCATTTCGGGTTTTTCTTTTAAAAAAGGACAGCTTAAAAACGGCTTTACAGTCGTTTAAAAGCTGTCCTGTTTGTTTCAGCCAAAAGTAAGTGCGGAGGTGTTGTTTTGCAGCACCCCCGCATTTTAAATTGCTTATCCGAAAACGTTAAATATTACCTCGCCGGGTATTTTGCCTGCATTTACGTTATCAAGTATATATTGTACCTTGCTTTGCACCTCGGAGCGTATTTGTGCTTCCTTTGCCGCATCGGGTACGGTAAGCTCAAGGCTGCCTGCGGCGTCCTCCTGTCCGCTGTTAAAGCTGTAAAATACTCCCTGCATACTCTTTGGCTCCATGGTATCCATCCAGTAGTTCTGGCCGTTGTCAAAGCTGAGAGCATTTACTATATCATAGGATGCGCTGCCGTTGTTGCGGTCAAAGCCCTTTGCGGGTACCTGGTTTGGAGTGTTTTTGTGACCGAAGGCTATACAGTTTTTAATGTATCTGTAGGAGGATTTAGGTGTTTCCGCCGAACCGAACTTAAAGCCGTTGGGGTTGCCTGCCCACATCGTGCTGTGTATATTGTTGTAGCTGTTGGAGCCGCCGAGGAGCCTTAACGTGAGCTTAGGCCATGAGGTTATCGTATGTGCGTTGTACTTTGCTTCAAAATCGGGGTCTGCCTTTATTGCCGCCTGTATATAGAGCAGGTTTTTGTCAAGAGGAGCACCGTTTGCATAGTCGTCCTCGCCTGTAAATACATTGGGGTTGCCGTTGTTCCAAGCGACGCATTCTTCATAGTAAACGGAGCCTATGTAGCGTCCTCCGTCACTTAACCTATCGTAGCTGTCCCAACCGTCATCACTGTTTTCCCAAGCACGGCAGTTGTAAAATTTGTTGTTGTCGCCTGCGCCTATCTTTACGGAAAAACCGTCCGCATCGGCACCGTTTCTGGGTACAAGGTCTGCGTTGCGGTAGCTGTCAACATATCTGAAGGTGTTGTTTGAACCGCCCTTTGTAACGGATACGCCCGAGTTGTTGTTATAGCGGAACACACATTTTTCAAACAGGTTGTCGGAGCCCGTTATCCTTATGCCGCAGTCGCCCGCATTTTGCACTATGACATTTTTAAAGGTATAGCCGCTGCCCGAAAGTGTAAAGCCCGAGCCTGACGAGCCTCTGCTTGTAAGGCTGTCACGCAGAGGTGCAAAGTCCAGCACGGCTGCGGTGCCGTCGGCGTTGTCAATGCCTATAAACTGTGTGTTTGCATTTTTTTCGTTAAGCTGTATGCGCTCATTGCACATAATTGTGCCTTTTATGTATATTTTGTTGTTCTTTTTTGCCGCCTCGCTCTTAAGGGACGAAAAGTTATCCACAACAACTCCGTCCGAGATGTCTGCGGTAGTGGTTTCCGATGAGGCTTCCGTTGTTGCCTGAGTGGTAGCCTCCGTAGTAGCTGCGGTGGTGTTCTCCGTAGGTTTTTCTGTTTGTGTTTCTGTTTCGGTCGGTGTTTGTGTGGCAGTTTCGCTTGAGTCAAATTTACCGCCCTTGATGACCTTATCCAGTATAAGTGCAGCATCATTTGATGTGACCTTTCCGTCACCGTCAACATCGGCTGTTTTTATCATATCCTCGCTTTGCACATCGCTTAAGGCATACTTAAATGCCAGCGCCGCATCGTTTGAGGTGAGCGTGCCGCTCAGATCCGCATCGCCGAGGGCTGCCGATACGCTGATGGTCACAGCAGCCGACAAAGCGGCAGCGGATACCGATATAAGAGCCGTTTTTAAAATTTTTTTCATTAAAATACCTCCTCATTTATTTAAGCCGCCTCGGGCTCTTTTTTATTTTTTTTGTATACAAATTTTGTTACCAGAACGGCTGCCGCAAGTGATACAAGCGATATTATACAGCCAAGCCCAAAGCCCTGCGGCTTAAAGCTTAATACCACCTCATGCTCGCCCTTTGGCATTTCAACGCCTATCACGCCGTCATCGGCAATTGAAACAAGCTCCTGCTTATTGCCGTCCACGGTCACGCTCCAGCCCTTGCTGTAAGGTACAGAGGTAAACATAATGCCGTCCTCGGGTGCATTGATGCTGCCTGCGATCCTTGTATCCTCAAAGGAGGTTATGTTGTAAGGGCTTTTGCTGAGTGTTTCGTATGCCTCGTTAAATACCTCGTCGTCATAGCTTGCCGCATACACCTTTACCGTGCCGCTGCTGCGGTAGGTTTTTTCAAACTCGCCCTTGTTTGTGAGGGCAAAGGATACGGTTATCTCCTCGTCCTTTTTAACATGGCCTATATCAAAGAGGCTCTTGCCTGCGGAAAGCTCTCTGTCCTCATTTGCGGAGTCGGTAACATATTTTACCCTTTTTGCGTTGCCTGCGTCCACATATACAAACATATACTGATCCTTATCGGATCTTATCTTTACGGTGACCGTAGGCTCCAGAGAAAGGTTTGCAGGGTCGGTAAGCTCGTATTTATAGACATTTTCGCTTTCCTTGTCGGTTATGTTCATATAGGTGTAGTCAAAGCTTGTAAGAGGCACCTGTGTGAACATAGGCTTTGTGATGCCCGTTGACTTTTCCACAAAGTCGTTTTGCACATCAAAGGGCATTGAGTCCTCCGTCTGCCAGTTTTCTATATTCTTGTTTACCATAAAACCGAGGGGCAGCACACGGGGGTTTTGATATATCCAGACGTTGCCGAACTGCTCGAGGTACTCGTATCTTTCGTTTTTTATCTCTCCGTCATAGGTTACGGAGCCGTCCGAGTTTTCGTTTTCCGACGCCTTGTTCATAACGTATTTAAGGTCAAACATTGCATCCACAAGCGAGGTTGGGTCGTAATACCTGTATGAGTTGCCTGTTGCGGCAATACCGAGGCTGCCTATCATTTTTGATATGCCGCCGGGCGCAAGCGATGAGAATTGCGAAAAACCGTTGTAGTGGTAAAGCGCTGCGTCGTTTATGGTTGTAAAGCGTCTGAACTCTGTCCTGTAAAACTCCCCGTTTTCCTTTTCGTCAAGGTAATCTACAGCCTTGTCGGCATTATCTATATATTTTACATAAGCCTCTCTTGAGGTCGTCCTGTCAAGACCCTGATAGCTTGAAAATGCGCACTCGGCAACGATAAACACAACAGCCGCAATAAGCACGGTTTTTATATCCGCCTTTGTTTTTGAGCCCTTGTAGCAGTAGAGCACCGCTATATATACTGCCATGAGCACAAGGTTTACAATTATGTCGCTGTCCGAGAGCACTCTGTCTATATCGTTGTTGCCCGGTACTATAACATATTCGGTAAAGAGCATTATAAGCCCGTATGCAACAGCTGCCATATACACTATGCTGAAGTCTGCGCTTTTGATATTTGTAAAACCCTTGTATGCAAGCACAATAAGTATAAAGCTGTATATAAAGGTATATCTGTGAGGCAGGTTGGACGGAAAATGGAAGCCGTGTATCATATAATCAAGAGGTTTTATACAGCTGCAAAGCAGCATAAACAAAAGCAGTACGCCAAAAAGCACCTTTTCCTTAAAGCTGAACTTTTTGTTAAAGAAGTAAAAGGGCAAAAGCAGCATTGTTATAACGCCGCTGTATACGTTTGGCAGGTCCTCGTTTCGTGCAAGCACAACGGGTCTTGCGCCTGCAAAGTGGTTTGTTATGAGCTGATATACGTTTTCGTAAAACTGAAATTTGGGGAAGCTGGTATCGCTTGTTGCCGTATGTGAAAGCGCAATAGCCGTAGGTATGGTAAGAAACATGGATATACCGCCCGCTATAAGCGATATTATGCCAAACTTTACCATTTTTGACCATATCAGTTTTTTGTCCTTTTTTAGATCATACACCGAAAAAAGCACCGCAAGGAAGTATAGCACCGAAAATACGCATACAAGAAAGGCGATGTAAAAGTTGATGATTATTACAAGCGCAAGCGATATGCAGTAGGTAAGGTGACTGTTCTCCTTTATAAGCCTTTCTATGCCCAATGCCACAATAGGGAAAAGAGCCACCGCATCAAGCCACATTACATTCCAGTAATAGCCCGTGAGGTAAGCTGTAAAGGCATACATAATTCCAAAGGCAACAATGCTTAAATCGTTCCTGCCAAAGCTTTTTTTGAGGTAGTAGGCAAAAAAAGCGCCTGAAAAGGCTATTTTAATAAGTATGAAAAACGCCAGAGCCTCGGGCAGCGAATTTTGTGAAAAAAGCAGTATAAGTATGCTTATGGGGCTTGCGGTATAGTAGGCAAGCTGCGTCAAAAACTCCTTGCCTAGGCCGCCCTCCCAGCTGTAAAACAGGCTTTGTCCGTTGAGTATCCTGCTCCTGAGCTCCTCATGGAACGGCGCATACTGGTGGTATAGGTCTACCTTGAGCACGATCTGGTCGCCAAAGGGATAAACATCCCTTAAAATATATGTCAGCAGCATTATGAGCGCCGTCAGCAAAAAGCTGAGCAGCACAAACCTTGAGGATTGAAATAAGCTCTCGTTGGCTGCGGGCTGAACGTCTGTATCCATGCTTTTGCGTGAAGCATATTTTTTGTTTTTCATCGTCGGTTCTCCTTACTTGAATATAAATAGTTTGCTGAATACATAATTGAGTACGGTAACGGCAAACTGCGCACCTATTTTGCACAGGCTGTCGTTCCATTTAAGTACAGAGGTGGTTACATTCATCCATACCACCTCAAAGCCGAGAGTAAGCAGCCTGGCGCCCACAAAGGACACCGCCTCACGCAGCACCACATCCGCCTGCATTGATGCGGAGCGGAACACAAAAAGCTTGTTTGTGATAAAGGCAAAGCCTACTGCTATTATCCAGCTTGACACGGTTGAAATGTTTATAATAAGGGGCGTTACGCCCTTTTTGCGTGCGAGCAGCCTTTTGACGACCTCATAGGATACAATGCTTATTATTGTTGTAAGCACGCCGAATATAAGGTAGCTGATGGTTTCTCTGTTTACAACTGTACTGAATAATTCCGCTATCATGTTTTTCTCCCTTATCTGTAGTCGTTTTCGGGCTCTTCGATATTGGTGCTGCCTATGATGTATACGGGTCGGTTTTTGACCTCCATATATATTTTTGAAACATATTCGCCCAGTATCCCGCAGGACATAATGATTATGCCGCCTATAAAAAGCATAAGCGTTATGGTGGATGCGTAGCCGGGTACATCCTTGCCCGCAATAAGTGTTTTTATGATAATATAGACAAGGTAGATAAATGCCGAACCCGATACCAGTACGCCCAGATAAGAAACTATCCTTAACGGAAAGGTGGAAAACGCCGTTATGCCGTCCAGCGCATATTTGAACAGCTTCCAGAAGCTCCACTTGGTCTGCCCTGCGGCTCTCTCCACGTTTTCAAAATCTATCCACTTGGTTTTAAAGCCTACCCAGCTGAATATGCCCTTTGAAAAACGCTGCACCTCGCTCATGGCTATTACCGCATTTATCATAGCCCTGTTCATCATCCTGAAGTCGCCTGCGCCGTCCGGCATATCCACCTCGGATATTTTGTTTACAAACCTGTAAAAGCATCTTGTAAAAAAGGTGCGCAGCGCCGGGTCGCCGTCCCTTGTGGCACGGTTTGCCGCACAGCAGTCGTAGCCCTCCTCCATTGCCTTAAGCATTTGCTCTATAAGCTCGGGAGGATGCTGCAGATCGGCGTCGAGTATAACGGCATAGTCCGCCTTGGTGTTTTTAAGCCCTGCATACATGCCCGATTCCTTGCCGAAGTTGCGTGAAAAGGAAATATATTTTACACAATTATTTTTATCCGCAATTGCCTTAAGCAGCTCCAGAGTGTTGTCGATGCTGCCGTCATCCACAAAAATAAAGCCGAATTCATAGCCGTTTATGCGGTCCGTTACCTTTTTTGCGGCATCAAAAAACATATTGACTACCTCGCCCTCGTTGTAGCAAGGTACTATAAGATCAACTTTTTTCATATGCTCCTCCATTTGTACAAACCTCTTTATATTGTAACGCAAAATCGACATAATATCAACACCATAAAATAAATTATTCAAAAAAATTTGAAAAATAAATGCTGCTTTGATATAATAAAACACACAATTAAGCATAAAATTTTTCGGGAGGAACGGCTATGTGGTTTTTGTTGGCACTTGGTTCGGCGGTTTTTGCTGCATTAACATCAATATTGGCAAAGGTTGGTATTGAAGGCGTTGGCTCTAATCTTGCTACGGCAATACGAACCATGGTTGTTGTTTTTATGGCATGGGGAATGGTGTTTGTTACAAATCAACAAGGCGGAATAAAAATGATAAGTCAAAAAAGTTGGATATTTCTTATTTTGTCCGGACTTGCTACGGGAGCTTCATGGTTATGTTATTACAAGGCTTTGCAGATAGGAAATGCCTCAAAGGTTGTGCCGGTGGACAAGCTGTCTGTAATAATTACGCTTGTGTTGGCATTTGTTTTTCTGCATGAAGAATTTACGGCAAAATCAATAATCGGCTGTATTTTAATCGGAGCAGGAACCTTGCTTATGGCTTTGTAAAATAATTTTTGCCGCAGAAAAAAACAGCATAAAATATTTATACCGATGAGCACTTTAGGCTCTTTGTCAAAAGCAGGGGTAAAAAATGCAGGAAATGTGTGCATTTCCTGCAAGTATGTTTTTAAGTTATTCAAGGTTTTTAAGATATTCGTCATTTAATCCGATGAGCTTATCGGTATATGCCCTCGAAGGGCCTCCGTCAACGGTGCGTGTATTTACGCAGGTTTCAAGGCTTATAGCCTCGTAAATGCTTTCGTCAAACACATCGCATACCGCCTTATATTCATCTATTGTCAGCTCGTCAAGGCTCTTGTCCTTGTCTATGCAGTAAAGCACAAGCCTGCCTATAACGGCGTGTGCATCCCTGAACGGTACACCGTGCTTTACAAGCCAGTCCGCCGCATCGGTGGCGTTCATAAAGCCGCCCTTTGCAGCCTTGTACATATTGTCCTTTTTAACGGTCATTGTCCTTAGCATATTGGTAAATACGGGCAGGCACATTTTAAGTGTGTCCACGGCGTCAAATACGCCCTCCTTGTCCTCCTGCATATCCTTGTTGTAGGCAAGGGGCAGACCCTTCATTGCGGTGAGCATTGCCATGAGGTGACCGTATACACGCCCCGTTTTGCCCCTTATAAGCTCCGCCATATCGGGGTTTTTTTTCTGGGGCATTATTGAGCTGCCCGTGGAGTAAGCGTCATCAAGCTCGATAAATTTAAACTGCTGACAGCTCCACAGCACTATCTCCTCACAAAAACGGCTTAAGTGCATCATTATTATTGACAGAGTGCTTAAAAGCTCTATTACAAAATCCCTGTCGCTTACGCCGTCCATGCTGTTAAGGGTGATGCCGTCAAACCCAAGCGCTTTGCAGACTGCCTGCCTGTCAAGGGGATAGGTGGTTGCGGCAAGTGCGCCAGAGCCGAGCGGCATTACATTTGTCCTTTTATATGTATCGCACAGCCTCTCGTAATCCCTTTTGAACATTTCAACATAGGCAAGCACATGGTGCGCAAGGGTCACAGGCTGAGCGTTTTGCAGATGTGTGTAGCCCGGCATGATGATGTCACGGCTGCGGCGTGCCGTGTCGTTAAGCTCACGGATAAGCTCCTTTATAAGCGCTTTTATATCCGTTATCTGCTCCTTTAGGTACATCCTTATATCAAGGGCGACTTGGTCGTTGCGGCTCCTGCCTGTGTGCAGCTTTTTGCCTGCGTCGCCTATCCTTTGTATAAGTATTGTTTCTATATTCATGTGTATATCCTCTGCTTTTTCGTCAAAGGTGACCTTGCCCGATTCTATATCGGCAAGTATCTCAAGCAGAGTTTTGTGTATAAGCTTGGCATCCTGCACGGGTATGATGCCGCATGCGCCCAGCATATCGGCATGCGCACAGCTGCCGAGTATATCCTGCTTGTACATTCTTGAATCAAAGCTGATGGAGCTGTGAAAGTGATCCGTAAAGCTGTCGGTCGATTTGGTAAATCTGCCGCCCCAAAGTTTCATACGATATTCTCCTTTGCATTTTTATAGGTAAATATATTTTAATTTAACAAGTGCTTACCCGGATATGATAACACACAAAAGATGTAAAATCAATACCCGCAGGCATTTACCGCATAAATGACGGTTCAGCTTTCGATCTCCTCCAGATATGCAGCAAGCTTTTCGCTGCCGTCTACCTTTATGCCTCTTACCACCTCCGCCTTTACGGACGGGTCGAGCGAGTCCACGGGCGTTGCGGTTTTTTCCTTTAAAATGCCGTTTTCAAAAAATACGGCAACGTAACCGTCCTTTTCGCCTATGGAGTAATGTGCGTTGCTCCTGCCCTGTATGTTTTTTTGCACAACGAGCATATCCTCGCTAAGCTCGCATACCTCATACCCCCTCAGCGCCCTTTTTACGCCGTCGGTATCCAAACCGTAAAGGTAGGAGGGAGCAGGCTCCTCGTAAAAGGTCTGTTCTCCGTCATCGGTATAGTTGTAGATATATTTTACCGTGGTATTTTCGTCCACCCTTTGTATTTGTGCGGGTGCAGGTGTGGCATACACCCTTGGGGCTCCCTTGCTTATTCCGTCAAAAAAACGGTAGCCTATTGCAGAGCCAGCAATTATCATAACAATGCCTGCCGTTACGGCGGCAAGACGCATAAAAAAGCTTTTCATATTGATCATCTCCGTATATCAAGTATTGCCCGATATACGCAGCTTTAAACATCTTTTTACAGAACCGCCTTGTCTATGTGTATCACAACGGAATAATCCCCGCCCTCGATAAGCGAGATCTTTTCGGTCAAATGATCTCTTACCTCTTTGTCGGACATATTATATCCAAAGGGTATTACTATATCAAAAATTATGTTTGTTTTAAGAGGCCCGTCCGTCACCCTGAAGTCGTGTATGCCGAACCTTGCATCCAGCTCGGAAACTATTTTTGTTACCTCTGCCTTGAGCTGCTGCGTGCGCTTGTCGTTGAGCACAACGGGGTCGATGTGTATGCAGACCTCGCAGCCGAAAAGACCGCTTATATCCTCCTCTGCGGCATCTATAATACCGTGTGCGTCAAGCAAGCTCATATCGCAGGGTATTTCGGCATGGAGCGAAACAAACATACGCCCCGGGCCGTAATCGTGTACGGTAAGGTCGTGTATGCCGAGTATCTCATTGTGAGAGAGCACCTTATTTTCTATATTTTTTAAAAAAACGGGGTCGGGGGCACGTCCGAGCAGGGGCAGCAGTGTTTCCCTTGCCGTGTCCATGCCCGATTTTATTACAAAAGCGGCAACGCAGACTCCTGCGTATCCGTCTATTTTTATGCCCGTAAAATATTCAAATGCAAGGGCTGCAAGCACCGCCGAGGTGGCGATACAGTCGTTGCGGCTGTCTGCCGAGGCAGCAAGCATTGCGCCTGCATCGAGCTTATTGCCGAGCTTTTTGTTGAACAGGCACATCCAGAGCTTTACAGCTATCGATATAAGCAGCATAGTCACCGATAAGGCGGTTAGCAGTACAGGCTCGGGCTTTATTATTTTAAGCACAGAGGTTTTTAAAAGCTCAAAGCCCATTGCGATAATAACTACGGATATGAGCAGTGCGGATACATATTCGTATCTGCCGTGGCCGTAGGGATGCTCGCTGTCTGCGGGCTTGCCCGCAAGCTTGAAGCCGATAAGAGTGACTATTGACGAGCCTGCGTCCGAAAGATTGTTGAATGCGTCCGCCGTTACCGAAACGGAACGGGTCACGGCGCCTGCCGCAAACTTTACAATGCAAAGCAGCAGGTTGCATACTATGCCCGTTATGCCGCTTAAAAGCCCGTACCGGGCACGCACACGGGGGTCAAGTATATTGTCCTTGTTTTTAATAAAGAGCTTTGTGAGCAGTTCCGTCATGGTTTTGAGTCCTCCGCAGGCGGTAAAAAATACTTTTAATGTATACTGTGTGTCATAGTAATTTATTCATTATATTATATTTGTGCAATAAATGCAAGATATAAATTTATCGGACAAGCTTTTTGTGCAATGTGTAAAAAGTAATAAAAAAACAAGTTTGGAATATAAATTTTTTAAAAAAACTATTCAAAAATCAAAAAAAATGTTGTATACTGTAATTTGCGGATCAAAAATATAGATGTTTTTGCCATAAAACGGCAGGGCGTCTTATACCGATAAAGGAGGATAATAATGTATAAAATCGTAAAAAAGCAAATGCTGACCGATACCATATACCTTATGGAGATCGAAGCGCCAAGGGTTGCTAAGTCGGCATTACCCGGACAATTTGTAATTGTCAAGACGACCGAAATAGGCGAGCGTATACCTCTTACCGTAGCGGACTACGACGCCGAAAAGGGTACGGTTACCATAGTTGTTCAGGCTGTGGGCAAATCCACAATGGAGCTTATGGGCTATGAGGAGGGCGACAGTGTTGCCGATTTTGTAGGCCCTCTCGGCAGACCATCCGACCTTTGCGAGATGAGCGACGAGGAGCTTAAGGCAAAAAAGATAATCTTTGTTGCAGGCGGCGTAGGCGCAGCTCCCGTTTATCCACAGGTAAAATATTTGCACAGCAAGGGCATTGCCGCAGATGTTATAATAGGTGCAAGGAGCAAGGACCTTATAATCTTTGAGGAGGCTATGGGCAAGGTAGCAGGCAACCTCTATGTGGGCACCGACGACGGCTCCTACGGTATACCCGGACGTGTTACGGATCTGCTCTCGGACCTTGTTAAAAACAAGGGCAAGGAGTATAACCATGCCGTTGTAATAGGCCCTATGATAATGATGAAGTTTACATCCATGCTCACAAAGGAGCTGGGCATACCTACAATAGTAAGCGTAAACCCAATTATGGTAGACGGTACGGGTATGTGCGGCGCCTGTCGTGTAAGCGTGGGCAGCGAGGTAAAGTTTGCCTGTGTTGACGGCCCCGAGTTTGACGGACACCTTATCAACTATGACGAGGCTATGCGCCGTCAGGCAATGTATAAAACGGAGGAAGGCAGAGCCAAGCTCAGGTTTGAAGAAGGCGCTACCCATAAAAACGGTGGCTGCGGCTGCGGAGGTGACAAATAATGGCTGACAGAATGAAGAGAGTACCTGTGCGTGAACAGGATCCAAAGGTAAGAGCAACAAATTTTGACGAGGTATGCCTCGGCTATAACGAGGCAGAGGCGCAGGAGGAGGCAACACGCTGCCTTAACTGCAAAAATCCGCATTGTGTGCAGGGCTGCCCCGTAGGCATAAATATACCTGCATTTATTGCACATATAAAGGATAACGATTTTGAGGGCGCTGCTGTTGAAATTGCAAAATACAGCGCACTGCCTGCAGTGTGCGGACGTGTATGTCCACAGGAGAACCAGTGCGAGGGCAAGTGCGTGCTCGGCATCAAGGGTGAGCCTGTGTCGATAGGCAAGCTGGAGAGATTTACGGCAGATTATGCCCGTGAGCACGGTATTTCCACCGCTTCGGCATCGGCGCCTAACGGCAAAAAGGTAGCCGTTATAGGTGCGGGCCCCGCAGGCCTTACCTGTGCGGGCGACCTTGCTAAGAAGGGCTATGACGTGACCATCTTTGAGGCTCTCCACAAAGCAGGCGGCGTGCTTGAATACGGCATACCCGAGTTCCGTCTGCCTAAGGAAAAGGTAGTTAAGGCAGAGGTGGAAAACATCAAAAAGCTTGGTGTAAAGATAGAAACAAACGTTATCATAGGCAGGACCATAACCATTGACCAGCTCTTTGAGGACGAGGGCTTCAATGCCGTATTTATCGGCTCGGGCGCAGGTCTGCCAAAGTTTATGGGTATACCGGGTGAGAATGCAAACGGCGTTCTTTCCGCCAACGAGTTCCTTACCAGGGTAAACCTTATGAAGGCTTTTGACGATGACTACGATACACCCGTTAAGATAGGCAAAAAGGTAGCTGTTGTAGGCGGCGGCAACGTTGCCATGGACGCTGCACGTACTGCGCTCAGGCTCGGCAGCGAGAGCCATATAGTTTACAGGCGTGCTCTTGAGCAGCTCCCTGCAAGAGTTGAGGAGGTACACCACGCTATGGAGGAGGGTATCGTATTTGATATCCTTACCAACCCAACAGAGATACTCGTGGACGAGAACGGCTGGGTATGCGGTATGAAGTGCGTTAAGATGGAGCTTGGCGAGCCCGACGAGAGCGGCAGAAGAAGCCCTGTTGTTATAGAGGGTTCCGAGTTTACAATGGACGTGGATACCGTTATAATGAGCCTCGGTACCTCACCTAACCCTCTTATCAGCTCCAATACACCGGGCCTTGAAGTAAACAAGCGCCGCTGTATCATAGCCGAGGAGGAAACGGGTCTTACCACCCGTGAGGGAGTATACGCAGGCGGTGACGCCGTAACGGGCGCAGCTACCGTTATACTTGCAATGGGCGCAGGCAAAAAAGCTGCTGCCGCTATTGACGAATACCTCAGCAAGTGATATAATATAAGCGATATAAGAGTAAGCTTTTATAATGACCGCTCATCTTGTAGGTGAGCGGTTTTTTTAAAAGACGGGGCTTACATAATGTCAGGCTTGTCTTTTTAATGTAATATATTATCGGGTCATTCCCGTTATATAAAAGGGGCTGAACAGCTCCGAAAATAATAAAGAAAGGGGTTTTTCATCAATGAAAAAGTTTAAACGTGTGTTGGCGTCGGTGCTTACGGCGGCTATGGTGTTCTCCGGTACGGCGTTCAACACGGTAAGCGTTTCGGCTGCACCCGCACTTGCGGCGGGCTGGTACGAAACACTCTACGCCGAATGGGCGGACAGCGATCCGGACAGTACGGCGGTAAAGGTAGGCTACAAGCTTTCATCGGCATCTCAATACACCTATCTTTCGGGCGATGACGCAAAATATCTTATAAGGCAGGACAATACACCGGGCTTCGGACGTGTGGATATACCGGGTCTGTCGGCAGGCATGTACGATATTGAGATAACCGACTCAAAGGGTACCAAGCATACCGCCTCCAGAATACAGGTAAACGACTTTGACCGTTCGGGCTATGCTCACTGGAAGTACAACAGCGGCGTAGGCGCATACAACAATGACGGTACTCCCAAGGACAATGCCGTTATAGTTTATGTTACCGACGAAAATAAGGATACGGTGGAGATACCCGGCTACGAGGGACACGCTCCCGTATCTTATGCCTCATCATCCTCCGGTGCCACATGGACAAGGGAAACGGCAGGCATAGGCAATATCCTCAACAACAACCACAAGTTTGTTTACGAGGTGGTAAGCGAGGACAATCACCCAATCATATTCAGGTTTGTAGGCAAGGTGGGCGTACCCAAAAACCTTACGCCTTACAATACCAAAACAAACGAGCTTGGCGGCTCCAAGGGCGACAACGGCAACCTTGCGGTATGCAAGTATGCAAAGAATATCACCATTGAGGGTATAGGCGATGATGCCGAGATAGACGGCTGGGGCTTTACCTTCTCGCAGACTTCTACCTGTCCTGCGGATTCGGGCGAGAGCTTTGAGGTAAGAAACCTTACCTTCAGAAATTACACCGAGGACGCTCTGGGCTTCCAGGGTGACGACCCAATAACCTCCCCTATACGCAGAGTATGGGTACACAACAATGTATTTTATCCCGGCTACTGCGCTAACCCTGCAGAAAGCGACAAGGGAGAGGGTGACGGCTCTCTGGACTTCAAGAGAGGTCAGTACTATACAATGAGCTACAACCACTATATAAAGTGCCATAAGACCAACCTCCTCGGCGCAGGTGACAGCAACGACCAGTTCTATATGAGCCTGCACCACAACTGGTATGAGGATGTTGATTCAAGGCAGCCTCTTGCGGCAGGCGGCAACCTGCATATATACAACACTTACTTCTCCGACTCCATGACGGGCGGCGGCAACGGCAAGAGCCATTGTTCAAGCGTTGTTGTGGATATAAGGGGCAAGGCAAACGCCTTTACCGAGAACAACTATTTTGAAAATGTAAAGAACCCTTACAACAGCAGAAAGGCTACTTCCTATCTTAAGACATACGGCGATATTCTTGCAGGCAATACCGAAAACAAGGGCAAAACAGCAGGCAAGACCGTAAATGCAGCAACAAGGGATCAGGCAGGCCCCGGAGATAACGGACTTAAATTCCCCGACGGCAGCGATATGACAAACTGGGATACCAATCCCGCTCAGTTCTATTGGGACAGCACAAACAAGCGCTCAGACGTAAGGGATCTTCTCCCTGCAGATGAGGTACCCGAGTTTGTAAAGACCTACGCAGGCACCATGAAGGAGCTGCCCGTTACCGAATGGGGTACTCTTAAGGTAGATGTAACAAACGAGAAGATAGAGCGTATAACGGATGCATCCGTTACGGCACCAGGACTAACCTTTACAAACAACGGTGACGGCAGTTACATTGCCAACAAGGTAAGGCTCGGTGTTGCATACACCGTAACCGTATCCAAGGAGGGCTATTCCAACTTTGTTATAGACAGCCGTCCTATAGAGGAAAACGGCGGTGAGGCATATCTCGGCGTTATACTTAAAGAGGACGTTGACGGTTATGCCGTTGTCAGCCTTACGGGCGGCAAGGACGATGAGCCTGTTGACGGAGCCGATATAAAGCTTGCGGACGGAACCGTGCTTGCAGGCAAGGGCGGCGGAATATACAGCTCGGAAAAGCAGTTAAAGACAGGCACCTATAAGGCAGTTATAACAAATACGGGCGACTTTATCGCACCTACGGGCAGCATAGACGTTGTTGTAAAGACTACGGATGCGGCTACACCCGTACACCTTGAAAAGAAAACCGGCAAGGTCACCGTTAAGCTTACAAGGGCTGCGGGGGAAACAAACGAGCTCAATACCGAAAAGGCTGTTGTCAAAATAGGCGATACGGAGCTTACGGGCAGCGGCGATACCTTTACAGGCGATATTGAAGTGGGTACGGCATACCCCGTATCGGTAAGCGTGCCTGCATGGAGCGTTGTTTCCATAAATCCTGCTTCCGTTACGGCAAAGGCGGATACGGCTGTAAGCGTTACCGTAGTGCTCAAGCACAAGGGAGCATTGTATACATGGAATCCGACCGAGGATATAAACACAGAGGAATTCTTTGACATCACGGGCGACGACTGGGGAGATGCAAAGAAGGATGCTTACCATAAGGAGTATGACGGCAGCGTGCTTGCGGCAGCCTTAAAGATGAACTCGGGAGGCTCTATTTCCTTTGATGCTCCTATGGACGGCGATGTTACAATGGTAATAAGTGCAAAGAAGGATCCCGTATCGGCTTCGGACAAAATAATCATAACCGATGCGGACGGTAATCATGAGTATACACTTTATGATTATCTTGTACCGGGTACGACCGATGTATTTACTATCCCCGTAAAGGCGGGTCTTAACACTATAAAGCGCCAAAAGCAAGAGCTTGCAATATACTATGTACAGTATGCAGGCGAGGGCACGAGCGCAGGCGGTGATACCGATGTATTGTCGGACGAGATAATGTGGGACATCACCAAGAATACGGAAAATAACGATATTGCGGTATTCGGCGAAACCTTTAAGTCAGGCAGTGAGGAAAACGGTGCAGTTACATTTACCGATGCCGACGGCAAAACATATGAGCTTGCCGACTTTATACAAGGCACAAGCGACCCTAAAAACAAGGACGGCGTAAACCCACAGGGTGAGCTGTCGACTGACAGGATACCTGCTACCGGCGCTTATATAAAGCTTACCCCAAGCTCGGACGGCACATTTACAATAGCTGCAAAGACCGGTGCAGGCAAGACGACCTATATAACAGACGGCGAGGGCAAGGTGCTCGTTACAAAGGGCGGAGATGAAGCAAGCTACGATGTTGTAAGCTTTGATGTAAAGGCAGGAGAAACACGCTACGTTTACTCGGGCGGCTCCAAGATAGCGATATACTATATCGGCTTTACTTCAAGCGGAAACAATCCAAATCCTCCTGCTCCTCCTGTTACGGCTGCAAGCGGAGATGCGGACGGCAGCGGCAAGATAACATCTAACGATGCGGCAATGGTATTTAAGTACGCTATGGAAAACAACAGTACAGAGGACGTGCTTAAAATATGCGATGTTGACGGCGACGGAAAGATAACCGCCTCCGATGCTTCGCAGGTGCTTACAAAGACCATAAACGAAGGCTATACCTATACGACCGCAAAATAAGCCTTAAGGCATTAAAGGGACTGCCGCAAAACAGCGGCAGTCCCATATATTTTTATTTGGATCAAATTTGCAAAAATATGTTGACATATACCCCCTGTTGTGGTACTATGATAAAGGCGCATGTCGTCTTTTTTTTGTGTGCCACGGTTCACGGCATGCACGCATTTTAACGGCGGCTGCGTTGGTTTTTTGTTAATGAGATAAAAAGAGAGGTGGAAGTCTTGAGAACAAGGATCACTTTGGCATGTACCGATTGTAAGCAGAGAAATTACGATACTATGAAGGACAAAAAGGTACATCCCGAAAGAATGGAAACCAAAAAGTATTGCAAATTCTGCGGTAAGCACACATTACACAGAGAAACAAAGTAATTCTCAACACCTTTATTAAGAAAGGGGCGTAATGCAAATTGGAAGAAACCAAAAAAAATGTTTCCGAGCCTGAGAAAAGCAAAACCGGCAAGGCAAAAAAGGAAGACGGTTTTTCGTTAAACAAATGGTATGCGGCACATAAGGCGGAATACAAGAGAATATCATGGCCCACAAGGCAGGAGGTCGTTAGACAGACCGTTATTGTGCTTGTATTGTGTTTTGTTATGGGTGCGCTTATATTCGGTATAGACACAGGTCTTACAAAGGGATATGATGCACTTATGAGTTTGGTTGCCGCCTAAGTCTTTTTTGTAAAAGAGGTTTGTTTATGTCTGAACAAGGTAAAGAAGTAAGATGGTATGTTGTACATACCTACTCGGGTTATGAAAACAAGGTAAAAGCCAACATTGAAAAAACGGTGGAAAACCGCGGTATGCAGGACCTTATACAGGAGGTTGCGGTACCGGTAGAGGACGAGGTAGAGATAAAAAACGGTCAAAAGAAGATAGTACAGAGAAAGACCTTCCCCGGCTATGTATTTGTAAAGATGCTTTACAACAACGATACATGGTATGTTGTGCGCAACACAAGGGGTGTTACCAGCTTTGTGGGTCCGGGCTCGGAGCCCATACCGCTGAGCGACGACGAGGTCATGTCTATGGGTATCGAAAGCTTTACCGTTGCCGACCTTGACATTGCCGAGGGCGAAAGCGTGCTTGTTACAAGCGGCCCTTTTATCGACTCTGTTGGCGTAGTAAAGGAAATAAACATCAGCAAAAAAACTGTTGTTGTAAAATTGTCTATGTTTGGGCGTGAAACCCCAATGGAGCTGAGCTTTAACCAGGTTCAGCCCCTGTAAAGGCATCTGTCCCCGTGAGGCATTTGCTTATTTAACCGCAAAAGGAGGGCTTTGCTCTCCGTGGGAGGGAAGATCCCGCTAATTACCACATTATAGGAGGTGCCGTTAAAATGGCAAAAAAAGTACAAGGTTACATTAAATTACAGATCGCTGCAGGCAAGGCTACACCTGCACCACCTGTAGGCCCTGCTCTGGGTCAGCACGGTGTAAACATCATGGGCTTCTGCAAGGAGTTCAATGAGAGGACAGCCAAGGACGCAGGCCTTATAATCCCTGTTGTTATCACTGTTTACCAGGATAAGAGCTTCACATTCATCACCAAGACTCCTCCTGCTGCCGTTCTTCTCAAAAAGGCATGCAAGATCGAGTCGGGTTCCGGTACTCCAAACAAGACCAAGGTGGCAAAAATATCAAAGGCAGATGTTGCCAAGATAGCCGAGCAGAAAATGCCCGACCTCAATGCCGCTACACTTGAATCCGCAATAAGCATGATCAGCGGTACCGCAAGAAGCATGGGTATTGTTGTAGAGGACTAATCATAACTGACGGTCGTCCCGCTTGCGGGACTGTTAGGTGGGAGGGACAGATCTCCCGATATTACCACATAAGGAGGAACTATTTTGAAAAGAGGAAAAAAATATCTCGAAAAGGCAAAGCTCGTAAACAGAGCTGCATTATATGATGTGGATGCTGCTTGTGCACTTATACCACAGATCGCTTCCGCTAAGTTTGACGAAACAGTTGAAGCTCATATCCGTCTGGGCGTTGACAGCCGTCACGCAGACCAGCAGGTAAGAGGTGCGGTTGTTCTGCCTCACGGTACGGGCAAAACCGTGCGTGTGCTTGTTTTTGCCAAGGGCGAAAAGGCAGACGAGGCGGAAAAGGCAGGTGCCGATTATGTAGGTGCAGAGGATATGATAGCAAAGATACAGGGTGAAAACTGGTTTGATTTTGACGTTGTAGTTGCTACACCGGACATGATGGGACTTGTAGGCCGTATAGGCCGTGTGCTTGGTCCTAAGGGTCTTATGCCAAACCCAAAGGCAGGCACTGTTACTATGAACGTTGCTCAGGCAATTGAAGAGATTAAGGCAGGTAAAATCGAGTACCGTCTTGACAAAACAAATATTATCCACGTTCCCGTGGGCAAGGTTTCTTTCGGCCCCGAAAAGCTTCAGGATAACTTCCAGACTCTCATGAGCGCTATCATCAAGGCTAAGCCTTCCGCTGCAAAGGGTACCTATCTCAGGAGTGTTACTCTCACTACCACTATGGGCCCAAGCGTAAAGGTAAATGCCGCAAAGATAAGCGAATAAATAATTGCAGATTTAAACTGCATGATCTCAAATTAAAACGGCTGCCGCAATTTGTATTGCGGCAGCCGTTTTTTATTTATCGTTTTTTAATTGTTATTTTTTTTCGGCTGCAAAGCTCAGCGACGGATCAATAACCTTGCTGAGTATCTCGGCAGCGTCATTTGCGCTTATCTTTCCGTCTGCATTTACATCAAGGTAAACGGAAGCAGCGGCTCCGTTCTTCTCTTCAAGAGGAGTGGATATACCGGGGTCAACAGCCTTTTTAAATACATAGGCAGCGTCGTTTGAGGTAAGTGTGCCGCTGTTATCTGCATCGCCGTATATAAGTCCCTCCGGAATAACGGGATCGACGGGATCGGGATCGACGGGATCAGGGTCAACCGGATTAGGATTAATCGTTCCGTTTGGGGTAAGCTTAAGTACACCCGCATTTTCGGCAGCATAGCTCTTTGCTTCGGCTGCGCTCATAACGCTGTAAGCGCCCGTATAAAATTTTGAGCTGTCCGTATCAAAGTTGTCATATGAGTCGCCGCCGCTTTTGGGGTTGGCTATGGTCATTATTTCGTCACGGGTTTTTGCCTCAACGTAGGAAACCTCCTTTGCGCTGTCGGGGTTGCCCTTGTTGGTGCAGTTTTCAAAAACGTCCGCATAGGACTTTACCGTACCGCCGTATTTGTCGCTGCCGACAGGGCCCATTGTAATAGGCACGTTTGTGTTTTCAAAATAGTTTGCCTCGGAGAAAATCTTTGAGTTGTGAGAGGCGCCTATGCCGTAGCCCGTTACTCCCTTATAGTAGTTGTTGTATACATGCACATGCGCATTGCGCACTCTTGGGGTACGCTCGTAGGTTTCGTCAAAGAAGTTGCCCGAATATGTTATATAGTCCTGCATATGGCTTGTACCGCCGCCTATAAGCGAGGTTTTGTGGCAGGCGTGATAGTAGTTTCCGCTTACGGTTATATAATCGGCATACTTTATATCCGTTGAGCCGTCGCCGTCACCCTTGTCCTGCTCGTCCGTGCGGTCATAGGCGTTATAGCCCGGCTCAAAGCTGTTGTTGTGTATCCATATGTTGCGGGAATGGCTGCTGCTGCCACCCTCTATGCCTATGGCATCCTCGGGATATTTTGCAAAGCTGAGGTTTCTTACCTCGATTGAGGACGCTTTATCCAGGCAGAAGCCCCATTTTTCAATAAGTGCGTCATCGCCTATGCCCTCAAGGGTAATGTTTTTTGGAGATGACATATCGCACATATTAAAGTAGGAATCATCGCCCATATCCCTATCGGTAAGACCGTTTATAGCAACTATGCCGTTGTTTTTGTCGGTGGTCTTGGAGCCGTCGGCATCTCTTGTCTGCGTATCCACCTTGCCTATAAAGCGCACGGCAAGGGGCTTGGTCAATTTGTTTGAGTTTTTAAGTATATTGCCTATGCCCGTATACGAGCCGTATTTTACCGTGTTTTTGTTTTCGTTGGTGACATAAATGACATCGGCGTCGCTTTTAAGAGTGCCGTCGTCATTGTATGCGCCTATGCCGGATCTATTGAAATGGGCGTAGCCGTCACGGTTGTAGCTTTTTGTCTTTACGGTAACCTCCTGCGAAACGCCGCCTGCGGTCACCTTAACGGTATATTCGGTATTGCCCTTAAGACCGGGTATATCCGCTCTGTTGCCCCTTATAAGCTCGCTGTCCTTAACGGGTATGTAAGTATCCGTGCCTGCCTCCTTGTATTCAACGGAGGCGGAGCCTGCGGCATTCCATTTTACATATGCGTATTCAAAGGAGCCGCCGCTTTCGGTAATAAGGTTTTCCTCTCCGCTTACATTAAAGCATGCGGAGGCGGACAAAACCGATGCGCAGAGCAAAACAGCCGTTACCCTGTTTATGGATCTTTTCATATAAATACCTCCCTTTGGAAATGCTTATTCATCCCAGTTGTGATAAACGTTTTTAACGTCGTCATCATCGTCGAGCAGGTCAAGCAGCCTGTTCATTTTTTTTATGTCATCCTCGGAAGTAAGAGCGGTATAGGTCTGAGGTATCATTGTTACCTCTGCCTCGTCGGGGATAAAGCCTGCCGACTCAAGTGCTTCACGCACCGCAGAAAAATCCTCGGGGGCGGTTATTATCTCAAAGCCGTCATCGCTCTCGGTTATATCCTCGGCGCCTGCCTCTATGGCAGCCATTTCAAGCTCCTCGGGGTCTATATCCTTATCCTCGTCCTTTGCTATCATTATCTGACCCTTTTCGTCAAACATAAAGCTTACGCAGCCGCTGTTGCCCATATTGCCGCCGCCCTTGGTAAATGCGCTCCTGACATTTGCCGCCGAACGGTTGCGGTTGTCGGTAAGCACCTCAACTATAACGGCAACACCGCTTGGGCCGTAGCCCTCGTAGGTGATGGACTCATAGTTTACGGCGTCAAGGTTGCCTGCTGCCTTTTTTATGCTCCTGTCGATCGTATCGTTTGGCATATTGTTGGATTTTGCCTTTGCTATGGCATCACGCAGCCTTGCATTGCTTGCAGGGTCGGGACCGCCTGCCTTTACCGCAACGGCAAGCTCACGGCCTATTACGGTAAATATTTTACCCTTGGCTGCATCGTTCTTTTCCTTTTTGTGTTTAATATTGGCGAACTTGGAATGTCCACTCATAAATATAACCTCCAGATAAATAATATTGCCCGCCTGCGGGCCGTTGAGTATGCAAGGTATGCCTTGCATGTATCATTTTTATTTTAACACATAATACATACAATTACAACTTTTTTATCGAAAATGCCGCAGGATTGTAAATTGCAATATAAAATGTCACCAAAGTGATGGTGGTAAATTTAGCGAAAGTGCCGCTTCATAAGAAGAAAGC
>CANQDF010000034.1 GCA_947591605.1 uncultured Clostridia bacterium
GCCTGCGGCGCTTAAATTACCTTGAAGTGCTTTTGCAAGTTTAAACTCTTAAAAAGTCATTTTTTTGAATCTGATTTTAGGTTTTTTGTCATTCTGACCCGCTTTCATTGCGAAAGCGGGTTTTTTGTGTGCAGGTGTACACGGGGCAGAGGCGCTCATCCGATCGCAAGCAGCAAAAGCAATATTACAAGCGCCGCAGGACAAAGCCCCTCCGTGCTGTCGGTGCAGCTTGTGCCTGCGCTTATGCAGCCCTCGTCTATCTCGTATATGCCGTCAGGATGTACGGCGCTGTCCGTTATGGCGGCAGTCATTACGCACCCGTCCGAGGTACTGCGTATCGCAGCAAGACCCCCGTATACAATGTCGTTTATAAGCCTTGCGGTGTTGAACATATCTATCAGCCTGTCTATGCCGTCGGGCTTGCTCGTAAAGGGCTTGAGGGCGGCAAGCAGGTTTGTTTCACGCACGGGGTGAGTGGTGCAGTACTGTCTGTGCGAGGCTATCACCGCATTTATGGGAGAGATGTATTTTGAGGCAAGGTGCTCCGATATGAGCGCAGACAGCTCTCTCAGCTCGCTGCCCACGGACTCGGGCGAGGAGAGGCTTTGGGTTATCTCGTAAATTTTGTTAAGCTCTGACATGGCAAACCTCCTGTGATAATAATGACGAAACGTTAAGCATGCCCCAGCCCTCCCTGTTCCTAGGGTATCCGAGGGTAACAGACGAGGTTTTGAGCATATATTTTACATCATCGGGCGTAAGTGACGGATATTTTTCCAAAAGGTCGGCAACGGCGCCCGATACCATGGGCGTTGACATGGAGGTGCCGCTTAATATGAGGTGGTTTTCCGTTATCCTCATATCGGGGCGGCGCACGTCACCCGTAAGGCACGATACCACATCGCTGCCGGGGGCAAGTATATCGGGCTTTATTATACAGTCTGGTGTAGGCCCCCTGCCCGAAAAATTTTTGAGCGAGGCGCCCCATATGCGGGTTTCGCCCTCATCGTCGCTTGAACCTACGGTTATTATTTTGCGGCTTATGCCCGGTGAGGATATTGTGCAGGGCGCAGGCCCGTTGTTGCCTGCTGCGCTTACCACCACTATGCCTGCGTCCCAAAGCGCCTCCGCCGCCCTTACAAGCGGATCGTCAAGGGCGGTGTAGTCCGTGCCTATGGACAGGTTTACTATCCTTATGCCGTATCTGTCCCTGTTGTCGTATATCCACTGTATGCCCGCAAGTATGTCGGCTGCGCTGCCCTTGCCCTCACGGTCGAGCGTTTTTAATGCCGCTATGCGTGCCCCGGGGGCTATCCCTCTGTATTTGCCTTTGGACAGGCTGCCGCTGCCGCAGGCTATGCCTGCTACATGCGTGCCGTGGCCGTTATCGTCATAGGGCGAGGCAAAGCCGTTTATAAAATCCTTGAATACCGCTATCCTGCCGCCAAAGTCCCGTATGGGGCTTATGCCCGTATCAAGAAAAGCTATTGTTATGCCGCTGCCCGTGATGCTGCCCGGCTCGGCGCATACCGCCGACCTCGCCTTGTTCATCTGTGCGGTTATATGCGGTATGCGGTGTACGGATTTTATGCTGCTTACCGCACTCAGCTTGTCGAGGTTTTCCGCACTTATCTCAACCACCATACACCCTATCAGCGGCAGCATGTACTTTACCCTGCAAAGCTCCTCGGGCAGGGCAGAGGTACACTCAATTATCAGTTCCAGCTTATCTTCCATAAACTGCCTCTTTATAGAATTTTAATCCATCATATTCGCTTTTTTGTCCAATTGTTATTGAAAATTTAACCGAAATTATGTATAATGGTAATATATGCAGTTTCGGATAAGATCATATCAATCGGCGGTGATTTAATGAACAGTATCAGTGAAATAAAGGCAGCTCTTGACTCCGTGTCCATACAGGAGATACCCCAAATGCTTTCCGCACTTAAGGCGGATGAAAGGAGCGGCGTCAGGAGGCTTGCGGAGTGCTATGAAAAACGCTATCAGGCATATATTGACGAAATAAAAAGGCTCAAAACCCTTTCCATGTATGAAAACAGCTGCTATGCGGACGGTATGAGGTATATCGCAGGCATTGACGAGGTGGGCAGAGGCCCGCTTGCAGGCCCCGTGGTCACCGCTGCGGTGATACTGCCTCGTGACTGCCTTATATACGGTGTAAATGACAGCAAAAAGCTCTCGCCAAAAAAACGGGAGGAGCTTTATGAGGTAATAAAGGAAAAGGCGATAGCCATAAGCATAGGCGTTGAAACCAACGAGGTGATAGACGATATAAATATTTTGCAGGCTACCTACAGGGCTATGCGCACCTCGGTGGAGGGGCTTGAAGTAAAGCCCGATATGCTGCTTGTGGACGCAGTGACCATACCCTGCGTGGATACTCCGCAGACAGCTATTGTAAAGGGAGATACAAAAAGCATTTCCATCGCCGCCGCAAGCATAATAGCCAAGGTCACCCGTGACAGAATGATGAAGGAATACAGCAGGGAATACCCCGGCTATGATTTTGAAAACAATATGGGCTACGGCACGGCAAAGCATATACAGGGCATTAAAAAGTACGGTCTGTGCAAAATACACAGGCGCAGCTTTACAAGAGGATATGCAAGTGAATAACAGACGGACGGGCGCTTCGGGCGAGGATATTGCGGCGGCATACCTCAGACGGCGTTTTTATACCATAGAAAAGCGCAATTATTATGCGCCGTCGGGAGAGATAGATATTATTGCAAAAAAGGGCGGCACCTATGTTTTTGTGGAGGTAAAATACCGCAGTAATCTATCCAAGGGCACACCTGCCGAGGCTGTCGGCTTTTACAAGCAGAACAGGATCAGACGCACCGCACAGCATTATCTTGCCGCCAACGGGATAAACGAGTACAATACGGATATCAGGTTTGATGTTATAGAAATTATCGGAAAGGAAATAAGGCACATAAAGGCTGCATTTTGAGCAAGGAGCAGGACGGGTATTGACGCCGTTGTCCCCGAATTGCCTTTATTGCCTGATTTGTCGGCATTTATGGTTCTTAACGAAAAAAACGGAGTAAAATATTTTACCTTTGATAAGCTCTCCGGGCTAAGACACTGCTTTTCCACCAGAGTGGGCGGTGTGTCGGAGGGCTGCTACGAGAGCCTTAATCTTGCGTTTCGTGAGGATAAAAGGGAAAACGTTGCGGAAAACTATTCAAGGCTTTGCGGCGCTATAGGTGTCGACAGCCGCAATACCGTATGGACAAGGCAGGTACACACCGACAATGTGCTTAGGGTCTATCCCGAGGACAGGGGCAGGGGACTGTTTTTGCCCAGAACCGAGGAGGGCTACGACGCAGTCATTACAAACAGCAGGGATGTGGTACTGACGGGGTTTTCGGCAGACTGTGTGCTTATATTCTATTACGATGCCGAAAACGGCGCAATAGGCATTGCACACAGCGGCTGGCGGGGTACAGTGCTTAAAATAGGCGCAGTTACCGTAAGAGCTATGCAGAGGGAGTTCGGCACAGTGCCGGATAAGCTTGTCTGCTGTATTGCGCCTGCTATTGCACGCTGCTGCTTTCAGGTGGATAAACCGGTTGCCGACGAGTTTGCCTCAATGTCATGCAGCTTGGGGCATATAGTAAAGGATGAGGCAAACGAGGGCAAGTATTATATAGACCTGCACGCCATAAACGAGGAGATACTCAGGGAGGCGGGTGTAAGAGCCGAAAATATAGAAAACAGCCGTATGTGTACAAAATGTCACCCCGAGCTGTTTTACTCTCACAGGCTTACGGGCAATGCAAGAGGGAGTATGGCAGGTATGATAAGCCTGTGAAAACGGACTGCGGAGGTGTTCTGCATGGATAATGTTATTATAAGCGTTGAACCCGACAGCATTGCCGAGGAAATGGGCATTGAGCCGGGCGATGTGCTTGTGGATATAAACAACAAACAGGTGCATGATGTTTTTGATTACAGGTACCTCATACAGGATGAATACATCGAGGTGGGTATACGCAAGCCCGACGGAGATGAATGGCTGCTGGAGATAGACAAGGAAGAGTATGAGGATCTGGGCATAGTTTTTGAGCGTGGGCTTATGGATAAGGTGATGAGCTGTAAAAACAAATGTATATTCTGCTTTATAGATCAGCTCCCCAAGGGTATGAGAAAGAGCCTTTACTTTAAGGACGACGATTCACGGCTTTCGTTTTTGCACGGCAATTATATTACGCTCACAAATATGAGCGATGAGGATCTTGACAGGGTGATTTTTTACCACCTGTCACCCATTAATATTTCGGTGCAGGTGACCGACCCCGAAAAGCGGGTTTTTATGCTTAAAAACCCGAATGCCGCAAACCTTATGCCAAGGATAAAAAAGCTTGCGGAGCATAAAATAGAAATGAACTTTCAGATAGTGCTGTGCAGGGGGATAAACGACGGTAATTATCTCGACAGAAGTATAAAAGAGCTGAGTGAGTTTATAGACCCTGCAAGGTGTATGTCGGTCGTGCCCTTCGGTATGACCAAATTCAGGGAAGGGCTTTACCCCATAACGCCTTACGACAGGGAGAGCGCTTTGCTTGTAATAAAACAGATAGAGGAATGGCAGCGCAGGCTTTTGACGGAAAAGGGAACACGCTTTGTTTTTGCGGGCGATGAGTTTTATATAACGGCAGGTCTGCCCCTGCCCGACAATGAAAGCTATGAGGGCTACCCTCAGCTTGAAAACGGCGTGGGTATGATAACCCTTATGAAAACCGAATTTTACAAGGAGCTGGAGGCAACGCCTGCCGACAATAAAAAGCGTACTATCTCGATTGCAACGGGCAGGGCGTCGTATGACTTTATATGCTCGCTTGCGGAGGCTTTAAAGGAAAAGCTCCCGTCCACGCATATTGATGTTTTTCCTATAGAAAATAATTATTTTGGCAGTACCATAACGGTAAGCGGTCTTATGACGGGCTCGGATATAATAAAGGCGTTAAGCGGCAAAAAGCTGGGCAAATTTTTGCTTGTGCCCGAAAATGCCCTGAGAGCCGATGTTGAAACGCTTTTTTTGGACGATACGGATATTGCCGATGTTGAAAAGGCCCTCGGTGTTGAGCTGGTGGTATCATCGGATAACGGCGCCGAGTTTTTGCGCCGTATAATAGATTTGGAGGATTAAAATATGGCAAAACCCATAGTAGCTATCGTAGGCAGACCAAATGTGGGCAAGTCCACGCTGTTCAACCGCATTGCAGGGGAGCGTATCTCCATTGTGGAAAACACTCCGGGCGTTACCCGTGACAGGATATATGCGGAGGCAGAGTGGCTGCAATATAAATTTACACTTATAGATACGGGCGGACTGGAGCCCGAAAGCGACGATATGATGCTCAAGTTTATGTATAATCAGGCGGAGCTTGCAATAGAAGCGGCAGATGTCATCGTTTTTGTGGGCGATGTGCGCACCGGTGTTACCGATGCGGATATGCAGGTGGCAAATTTGCTGCGCAAAGCAGGCAAGCCTGTTGTGCTTGCGGTAAACAAGGTGGATGACCTTGCAAAGTACAGTATGGATGTATATGAATTTTATTCGCTTGGCTTGGGCGACCCTATGGGTGTTTCGGCAGGGCAGATGATAGGTCTCGGAGATCTGCTTGACGAGGTCGTAAAGCTCTTCCCCGAGGGCAGCGATGCAGACGAGGAGGACGACACCATAAAGGTGGCTGTTATAGGCAAACCCAATGTCGGCAAATCCTCGCTGATAAACCGCATTTTGGGTGAGGAAAGGGTTATTGTAAGCGATGTTGCGGGCACTACGAGGGACGCAGTCGATTCACCCTATACCTATAACGGGCAAAAGTATGTTTTTATAGATACGGCGGGTATGCGCCGCCGCTCCAAGGTCAAGGAAAATATAGAAAAATATTCGGTTATACGCTCGGTATCGGCTGTTGAACGTGCCGATGTTGTAATAGTTATGATAGACGCACAGGAGGGCATCACCGACCAGGACGCCAAAATTGCAGGCATAGCCCATGAGGCAGGCAAGGCTGTCATACTTGCGGTAAACAAATGGGATGCCGTTGAAAAGGATAACCATACCATGAAAAGGTTTTCGGAGGATCTTGACAGGGATCTTAAATATATGCCCTATGCGCCCAAGATATTTATATCGGCGCTTACGGGTCAGCGTGTAAGCAAAATTTTTGAGCTGATAAACACCGTGTATGAAAATAACTGTATGCGTATTTCCACAGGGCTGTTAAACGATGTGCTTATTGAGGCTATGGCTATGAACCAGCCCCCTGCGGAAAAGGGACGTCAGCTTAAGATATATTATATGACGCAGGTTTCGGTAAAGCCGCCTACATTTGTGCTTTTTGTAAACGATACCGAGCTTTTGCATTTTTCCTACAAAAGGTATATTGAAAATAAGCTCAGGGAGGCATTCGGCTTTGCGGGTACACCTATACACTTTATTGCCAGAAACAGAAAGGACTAAGCTATGCTTTTGATAAACAGATTTTTTTGCCTTTTGATAGGCTATGCTTTCGGATGTATACAGTCTGCTTTTATTGTTGGTAAGCTTGTAGGCAAAATAGATATAAGGGACTACGGCAGCGGCAATGCAGGCTTTACCAATACCTCAAGGGTGCTCGGCGCAAAGGCGGGCATTGTGGTGTTTATAATAGATTTTTTCAAATTGGTTTTGTCCTATACGGTCTGCTCCGTCCTGTTTGACGGAGGCGGCAGCTTTGTAAACGGCGCTTTGCTGCTGCCTGGTATATACGGCGGCATAGGTACGGTGCTGGGACACAACTTTCCGTTTTATATGGGCTTCAGAGGGGGCAAGGGCATTGCCTGCACGCTTGCGCTTATGCTTTGCGTTGATCTGAAGCTTGCGTTGATTACATATGCAATAGGCTTTGCGGTTTTTATTGCAAAAAAATACATTTCGCTCTCATCCCTTACAATGGCTGTTGTTTACCCCGTGCTTATGCTTGTATCGGGCTTTGACACGGAGAGTACCGTGCTTATGTTTGTGCTGTGCGTACTTGCGTATATTAAGCATAAGAGCAATATAGAAAGATTGATACACGGCAACGAAAACAAATTCCGCTTCGGAAAAAAGACCGAAAGCGTCAAGGAGGATGATTAAGCTATGAAAACGGTTGCGGTAATAGGCTCCGGCAGCTGGGGCACGGCGCTTGCGGTGCAGCTTGAAAAGGCGGGCAACAGGGTTATTCTCTGGTCCTTTAAAAAGGAGGAGGCAGAGAGTATAATTGCCAATAATGAAAATATCGAGTTTTTGCCGGGGGTAAAGCTTTCACCCGATATAGAGGTAACCTATAAGGACGAGGACGTGAGCGGTGCGGATATGTTTGTGTTTTCCACCCCGTCAAAGTTTACTAGGAATATGGCACAGCGCTTTAAGGACCGTGTAAAGGACGGAGCTATAATAGTAAGCGTTGCAAAGGGCTTTGAGGAGGAAAGCCTTTTGATGCTGTCACAGGTGATAAAGGAAGTAATACCTCAGTGCAGGGTGGGTGCGCTCTCGGGCCCCAGCCATGCCGAGGAGGTAGGCAAGGGGATGGCAACTGCGGTGGTTGCGGCAGCGGAGGATATATCGGTTGCCGAGGAGATAAGGGATACCTTTATGACATCAATGTTCAGGATATATACCACCACCGACCTTATCGGCGTTGAAATGGGCGGTGCGATGAAAAACCTTATTGCGCTTGCCGCAGGTATTGCGGACGGCTTGGGATACGGCGACAATGCAAAGGCGGCGCTTATGACAAGAGGCATGGTGGAAATATCCAGGCTGGGTGTTGCAATGGGCGCCAAAAAGGAAACATTTTCTGGTCTTTCGGGTATAGGCGACCTTATAGTTACCTGTACAAGCGTACACAGCAGAAACAGGCACGCAGGCGTGCTGCTCGGCAGGGGCAAAAGCCTTGAGGAGGCGCTTGAAGAGGTGCACATGGTGGTTGAGGGCGTTATAAATGCAGGTGCGGCTTATGCGCTGTCCAAAAAATATAAGGTGTCAATGCCTATAACCGATGAGATAAATGAGGTGCTCCACAACGGCAAGGATGTAAAACAGGCTGTTTACGACCTTATGACAAGGGACAAGGTCTTTGAAAACGAAGGTCAGGCTTAGGAGGTTGTACAATGTATAAAAATATAAAGGGCAAATGGACGGCCGACCTCGGAAACGGAAGATACAAAAACCCTATATTGTTTTCGGATTACTCGGATCCCGATGTGATAAGGGTAGGGGGCGACTTTTTTATGACGGCGTCCTCGTTTACATATTTCCCGGGGTTGCCTGTTTTGCATTCCAAGGATCTTGTCAACTGGAGGATAATAAGCTATGCGATAAAAAGGATGCCTTATGCCGCTTATGATGTGCCTCAGCACGGCAGAGGAGTGTGGGCGCCCGCAATAAGGTACCGCAGCAACAAATTTTATATATATTTTGCTTCTCCCGATGAGGGCATATTTATGGTAAACACGGAGGATCCGTTCGGTGAATGGAGCGATGCCGTCATTGTAAGGGAGGCTAAAGGCTGGATAGACCCGTGTCCGTTCTGGGACGAGGACGGCAGCGCCTACCTTATAAGAGGTGTGGCAAGGTCACGCTGCGGCTTGAAGAGCATGCTGTTTTTGCACAGAATGAGTGATGACGGCACAAGGCTGCTCGACGACGGAGTAAGGGTGTTTGACGGACGTGTAAACCATCCTACCATAGAGGGCCCCAAAATGTACAAAAGGGACGGATATTATTACATACTTTCCCCTGCGGGAGGTGTAAGGACGGGCTGGCAGATGGCTGCAAGGAGCCGTGATATATACGGCCCGTATGAGCACAGGATACTTATGCACCAGGGAGATACCCCGATAAACGGCCCTCACCAGGGAGGACTTGTCGACCTTGAAAACGGGGAGAGTTGGTTCATACATTTTCAGGATCTGGAAACCTACGGCAGGGTCACGCATTTGCAGCCTGCAAGGTGGACGGACGGCTGGCCCGAGATGGGTATTGATACCAATAACGATTTTGTGGGTGAGCCTGTTTTGGAATATGCCAAGCCCGAGGGGCTTGAAAGTAAAATACTGATGCCTTTGGAGGACGATGATTTTTCAGCGGATAAGCTTGGGCTGCAGTGGCAGTGGCAGGCTCATGAGCCAAAGGGCGCATACAAGCTTACAGGGAACGCTTTAAGGCTTTTTGCCCTGCCGTTTGAGAGCAAAACGGGCATACTTGCCGATACGCCTTGTATGCTTTGTCAGCTTGTGCATTCACCCAATATACAGGCGGATATAAAAATAGATATTAATATTAACGACGGAGATGCCTGCGGCATTGTAATAACGGGAGGAAATTATTACGGTCTTAAGCTGGAAAGGGTAAACGGAAGTCTGCGCCTTAAGGCGGTCAGCTACGAATACGATTCCTCCGAGGGTACCGATATGTCCGAAACGGTGTCGGAGGCTGTTGATATAGCCGATATAAAGACAATATATCTGAGGCTCAATATGGAATATCCCGGCAATATAACAATGCTTTACAGCCTTGACGGGGAGATGTTTACCGCACTCGATACCGTTTTTGCCTACAACGTTTCAAGAAAGAGCTGGGTAGGCGCAAGGCTTGGCATATACTGCGTCAACTGCGAAAATACAAACAGGGGCGGTTATGCCGATTTTGAGTATATTTATGTAAAATAAGAGTGATGCTTTGTGAGGTACTATAAAAAACTATATATTGGCAATAATATCGGAGAAAATGTTTTGGAAGATCTTAAAAACGGTAAGCCGACCGATGATGTGTATGCAATATGTGTGTGCAGCGCAACCGTAGGTATGCTTGAAATTTTAAGCATATGTGAGCTGCTTAAAAAGCACAGCCAAAAGCGTGACTATGCGGTCATTGCACTGCTTTGCGGCGGAGGCTCGGCAAGGCTTGCGGTTGTGGATCTGTTCAAATCATGGCTTAAGGTACATAGCGATCTCTCCGGTATTAAGGAATATTATAACAAAAACTCTGTATAGCATATATACACACTGAATGCGGGTGATATAATGAAATTGCTTATGACCATGCTTGCAGTACTTAAGTTTGCGGGTATATTTGTGCTTACGGTTATTGCAATAGTGCTTGTGCTGCTTGCCGTTATTGCGGTATGCGGCATAAAATACGAGGCCGGAGGAGAATATAAGGACGGCAGGGGCAACGGAAACGGTTTTGTGAGTTGGCTGTTCGGGCTTGTAAGGGTGGACTTCGGCATAAAAAACAACAGCTTTGATTATACGCTTAAGGTACCGTTTTTATCCCTTGCAAAAAAAGCGAGGGCAGGCAAGGCTAAACCCAAATCGGTTGCCAAAGCACAGGACGATACCGAAAAAAAGGCGGCGGACGATCGGCAAGAAGGGGCGGCTGAAAAGCCCTCCGATAAGACGATAAATAAAAGGACAGTCAAATCAAAGCAAAAAAAACCGAAAAAGGCAAAAAATAAGACCGAAACCAAAAAGAAAAAACTCTTCGGTAAAGCCGATGAGGAAAAAAGTCTGCCGGAAAGGCTTATATACTACTATAAGCATTATGAGCTTAAAAAGCTTTACGAGCCTTTAAAAAGGCTGCTTAAACGCCTTATACACGCAATCGGCATAAAGCATGCGCAGGCTGATGTGATATTTGGCTTGGATGACCCGTCCGTAACGGGCATGATACTCGGAGGAAGTGCGGCGGCAGCGGCTTTTCTGCCGTTCAGGCTTAATATAAAGGGCTTCTTCGGCGGTGAATATCTGGAGGCAAGGGCAAGCATAAGCGGCAAGACCTCGGTTCTTGCTCTGATGATACCATGTATAAAAATGGTTTTTGAAAAACCTGTTTGGAATATATTAATGAAATTGAAAGGATGAGAGCAAATGAGTAACCTTAATTCAAACCTTGAAACACTTTTCAGCAAAATGGAAAACTTTGTTTCTACCAAAACAGTTGTCGGCGAGCCTATAACAATAGGCGATATGATAATAGTGCCTCTTGTTGATGTTGCCTTTGGCGTAGGTGCAGGCTCCTCCGAAAACGAGGCGGACAAGGATAAAAAGGAGAGCGGTGCAGGCGGTCTGGGCGCAAAAATATCTCCTGCGGCTGTAATAGTTATAAACAAGGACGGAGATATTCAGCTTGTAAACATAAAAAACCAGAATGCCGTAAACAAGCTCATAGATATGGTGCCGGGCATTGCAAACAAGCTGAGCTTCAGCTTTAAAAAGAATAAGGGTGAAAACAGTGAGCCTTTTGAGGAGGAAAGGATAAGCGAGTGAAATAAATGAGAGATTTTTTCAGTGAAAAGCTTATTAAAAAAAATTATTCCGAGGCAGACAGAAAAAAGAAGGTGCGCATTATTGCCGCAGCTGTGGCTGTGTCAATATTTATGTGGCAGATATGCGCCACGGCTTCCAATAAAAACGAGGGGCTCGGCGCCGCATTTATACTGCTTGCTTTTATACTTATAGGCATTGTAATTTTCATTGCTTATCTAAAAATACAGGAGCTTAGCATGGAGTACGAATATTCGTACACGGAAGACAGCTTTGATGTTGATGTGATAAAAAACCGTTCCAAGCGTAAAACCGTTTTAAGTGTAAATGTGGCGGAGATAGAGATAATGGCGCATGTTGACGATGAGGAGCATCTTGCAATTTACAGCTCTCTGCCTTGTGAGGATTTTGGCAGCGGCGATATACTGGGTAATACATATGTATTTGTTGCCGCCTATAAGGGAAAGCGCAAAAGGTTTATAATAGAGCCCAGCGAGGCTATGCTTAAAGCCTTTTACAATGACCTTACTCCGAGGCGTATGTTCCGCAAGGGCTGATATTGAGCGTTGAAAAATGCTTTTTATTGTCTTATAATAAACCTAAGAAAAAATTTTAATTTAAAAATATTTTGCAAAATTTATATGGAGGAAATACCTATGAATGAAACCGTTATCGTACTTGATTTCGGCGGACAGTATAACCAGCTTATTGCCCGCAGAGTGCGTGAATGCAATGTGTACTGCGAGGTCAAGACGTACAAAACAAGCATTGATGAGATAAAAAGGCTTGCACCCAAGGGTATTATTTTTACGGGAGGCCCAAACAGCGTTTATCTTGACGAATCACCAAAGGTAAGCAGGGAGATATTTGAGCTCGGCATACCGATCCTCGGCATATGCTACGGCTGTCAGCTTATGGCGTATACACTCGGAGGCAAGGTGGAGGCTGCCGAAAACAGCAGCGAGTACGGAATGACTCAGACCGAGTTTGATCTTTCGTCGCCTTTGTTTAAAGGCCTTAAACCTGCTTCGGTCACATGGATGAGCCATACGGATTACATAAGCGAGCTGCCCGAGGGCTTTGTTTCGGTAGCGCATACTTCGGACTGTCCCGTTGCTGCTATGGAAAACAGGCAGGCGGGGCTTTACGGCATACAGTATCATCCCGAGGTAATGCATACGGAAAACGGTACCGATATGCTCAAAAATTTTCTTTATGAAGTATGTAAATGCAGCGGCGACTGGAGTATGAGCAATTATGCTCAGACAGCTGTAAAGGAGATAAGACAGAAGGTAGGCGGAGGCAAGGTGCTGCTTGCCCTTTCGGGCGGCGTTGACAGCTCCGTGCTTGCGGCTCTGCTCTCTAAGGCTGTCGGCAGCCAGCTTACCTGTATTTTTGTAGACCACGGTCTTATGCGTAAAAATGAAGGCGATGAGGTAGAGGCTGCGTTTAATGGCTGGGATATAAATTTTGTGCGTGTCAATGCCAAGGACAGATTTCTGGACAAGCTCAAAGGCGTGACGGAACCCGAAGCCAAAAGAAAGACAATAGGCGAGGAGTTTATACGTGTTTTTGAGGACGAGGCAAAAAAGATAGGCAAGGTGGACTTCCTTGCACAGGGTACCATTTACCCGGATGTTATAGAGAGCGGCAGCGGAGATGCGGCGGTCATCAAAAGCCACCACAATGTAGGCGGTCTGCCCGACTATGTCGATTTCAAGGAGATAGTGGAGCCTTTGCGCCTGCTGTTCAAGGACGAGGTGAGAAAGCTTGGCATAGAGCTGGGGCTTGCGGATTATCTTGTGTGGAGGCAGCCGTTCCCCGGTCCCGGGCTTGCAATAAGGATCATAGGCGACATTACGGAGGAAAAAATTTCCATACTTCAGGATGCGGACTATATCTTCCGTGAGGAGATCGCAAATGCCGGTATGGATAAGGATATCAACCAGTATTTTGCTGTGCTTACCTCCATGAGGAGCGTTGGTGTTATGGGTGATAGCCGTACATATGATTATACCCTTGCTTTAAGGGGTGTTACCACTACCGACTTCATGACAGCCGACTTCGCAAGAATACCTTATGATGTGCTCGCTAAGATAAGCAGCCGAATTGTAAACGAAGTGAAAAATGTCAATAGAGTAGTGTATGATATTACTACAAAACCACCCTCAACGATAGAGTGGGAATAATATATAAAACCTCGGACAATACAAAGAATAAGTGGGAGTATATAAAAGTTTTGTAAAGTTTTCTGTATTAATGTAATAAACTTCACAAGAACAAAAGTTTGTGTTATATTTATTACAAAGAGGTGATATTATATGGTTAGAAATAAATTAAAAAACAGGGACATATATTTAAAAAAGTTCCTTGCTTTTAAGGATTAAGACATTATAAAGCTTATAACAGATAAAATTACATTGTCGTATAAGTCAAAAAGTAAAAATCAAAAATATTATTCATAATAAAATTAATGATCACATCATGACCAGAATAGTTATGATGCGGTTATGATAAAAGTTAATGTTAAAGAAATAGAAACTTATTGTTGTAAATGAGGTGGTAAAATGTTTAATCAAAATCAAATATATAATATTTTTAATCAGCAGCAGATACAGGCACAACTGCAGCAAATGCAACAACAGTATCATAATCAGCAGATATGGAAGGTGATTGATTGTGCAAATAAGTTAGATGATTTCCTTAAAAGTGCAGAAGATATAGATGCTCAGTATCAACAACTTGCTTTTACTGAATGTTGTGCAGTTTTGGGTAAACATATGCAAATAAAAATGTAAATTGGCTATATACCTAGTAGCTAATTATAGAGCAAAAGAGATATTTCCTAAAAAATATGACATGGTTTACTTGCCACTATGGGAAAGAGGATAACACTGATAAATACGGGCTTTTGACAATGTAACAGACAATTAAATATACAGAAATGCAGTCAACCGAAAAACAAGAGTTGATTTGGAGTAACTTGATATAACATTGAGTTACTCCTTTTTTATTAAAATAACAGGTGAGGAGAAATAACTATGACAGAACCGGATGTCAAATCAGGCAAAGAAAACTGCATTGAAAAAATTATGTTTCTACTGGAGGCAGATAAAATTTATATGCCAAAGGCATTAAATCATATGGGCTTACACGAGCGTTCCGTTCTTTTAGTATCCGAAACAATGACGGATCATCGTTTTGAAACGATTGATGAAGTAAAAAACATATTAGCAGGTATAAGCGATGATTACATTCTTAGATATGCTTTAGATGATGAAAAACTGGCAAAGAGAATAAAGAGAGATGTTAAAAAGGTTATAAATAACTTTGAAAATCTATTTTAGGGGGTGAAAATTTTGAACGATGTTAAAGAAACGGCTTATATAGGCTTAAATGGTCTATATGAAGCATTTGCAAGCTACAACACTATGGTAACTAATAGGTTACTTGCTCACGCTATAGGTCGTGATGAAGCGCTTATATATCAAACGTTGTTGTCAAAGCGCAATTATTATCAACAGAAAAATTTGCTTGATGAAGAGGGATATTTTTACTCTACTGTTGCAGATTTACAGGAAAGCACTACTCTTTCAAAGTTTCAACAAGCCTCCGCCACTAAAAAGCTGGAAGAAATTGGTCTTATCAAGGCTAAGTTAAAAGGTATACCCGCAAAAAAATATTTTTGCATACTTGAAAATAACGAATTACTCGTATCATTGCTAAATATTGGATTGGAAAAGAGCAACAGTTACAAGAAAAAATCGCACGAAAACAGCTTAAATTCACAGAGGTTAAAAAACTTAACTTCTTGCAGTGAAGAAACCAAACAGCAGGATGTCAACAAATTTGACAACAAGGAGTTAAATAATTTAACATCTTGCGGTTAGAAAACTAAACAACTTGCGGTAAATAAACTTGACAACAGTCAGTAAAGAAAATGAACTTCTTGTAGTGAAGAAACTGAACGGAAAACTATATTAATTAAACTAATATAAAAAACTAAAATAATTTAAATCAAAAATAAAAAAATTTATAATAATAATCTATAAATATATAAAGAGGTATGGAGGAAGGCGATAAGATTGTTTGATATAGAACTGCTCATTACTGATGAAATAGAACATATTTTAAAGCAAAAAGAAAAAATAGAGGACAAAATTAAGATATTAATAAGGCTTATCAACTACGAAACAGAATTTCCTGAATATGCTGAAGAAATAAGCAGCTTGTATACCCTTAGCACAGGTGAACGTTATGAATGCTCGGAGTACTTCCTTACCGATGATGATACCGAGTTTATCTTAGAATATGCTGCTGCTACCGATAACCTTAAGAAAACTAAAGAACTGTTGAATAACATTTTGTCAAGTAATGATGACGGAACAAATTATGATGAGATAATATCATTTGCGCAAAATGAAATTTCATCGGTATCAAACATTGATGATTTTGACTTATCTGAAAAGGTTGATGAGAATATAGGAGGAAATCAAAAAAGACGTAGATACAAAGGATTTATTTATCCCCAAAGCTAATGTTTTATGCAAATTTAATTTAAAAGGATGTGGAAAACATAAATGTTAGAAGAACAGGGACAAGGAGTCATTAAAGAGTTGCTTTCAAAATTGCTTTCAAAGGTAGGTATTTCTGTAAGCAACACAGTAGATAATGTGGCACAAAACATATATCATAATGTTGCCGAAACAGGCAAAGTTAATGAGAAAAAGCTAATAAAGCTCGATAACAGTGTTATGCCTTTCGGGGAACCAATGGATAGCGATACTGCCAAAGCTGTAGCTATTGAATTAAAAAAATATAATATAGCTTATGCCATTAAATCTATGAGTAATGGCAAATGTCAGTTTATAGGTCATTCCAAACACTCCGGTAATTTTGAATTGGCTGTTAAAGAAGCAATGCAAAAGCAGTTAAAGCCTAAAAACTCAATAAAAAATAATATATACAGAAAGGTCAAGGATATAGTTCAGACTAAGCAGAACAGCAAAGAACACAACAGACAGCAGCCACTCAAACATAGAAACGTTAAAGAGAGGAGCTAAAGGTAATGAAAAAATCAAGTATTGTATTTTTAGTTATAGTCGGCTGCCTTTTCTTTTATACATTTGACCGAGGAACGGAAATGTATTTTAATTCATCTGCCGAAACGGCATTGGATAAACTTACAGATGTATCCGATAACATAACAAAAGCGTTTGAACCGCCATATTACATAGCTGTTGATAAAAACAGTCTGATAGGTGGAGGCGTTGCAGCATTTGGTTTTTTTCTTTTTGTCATATATCAGGTTTTCAACAAAAAGAATTATCTGCAAGGACAGGAGCACGGCTCGGCTAAATGGGGAACCCCTGCCGATATTGCAAAGTATAAAGACAGTAATTACCAAAACAATGTATTACTGACGATGACCGAGAGATTAAGTCTTAATACACGAAAGACTATGAGAAATCTTAATGTTCTCATCATTGGTGGTTCGGGTTCCGGTAAAACGAGGTTTTATCTTAAACCTAATCTAATGCAAATGCACACAAGTTACGTTATTACAGACCCAAAAGGAACAGTATTGCTTGAAGTCGGAAAAATGCTTGAGGACAACGGTTACAAGATAAAGATATTTAACACGGTAGATTTTGACAAATCAATGCACTATAATCCTTTCGGATTTATTCAAGACGAAAAGGATATATTGGTTTTTGTTGACCTATTTATGACAAGCACAAGTAAGAAAGGTCAGACCGCAGCAGATCCGTTTTGGGAAAATGCCGAAAAGATGTTATATTTAGCTCTCATCGGATATATGTTTTACGAACTTCCAAAAGAAGAACAGAACTTCGCTACCCTTACAACAATGATAAATTCTATGGAAGTCAGAGAAGAAGATGAAACTTTTATGAACGAAATAGATTATCGTTTTGAGGAATTGGAAATCGGTACTGTAGCCTATCTTGAAAAATATGGATTCAGTATAGACGAATATAAGGAAAATTGCATAAAATCCGGCATAGAACCGAGCATATTTCCACCACAGCCTGACCATTTTGCTGTATCGCAGTACAAAAAATTTAAGCTTGCAGCCGGCAAAACTGCGAAGAGCATACTTATTTCCTGTGGTGTGCGCCTTTCTCCGTTTGATGTAAAACAAGTCAGAGATATGACAATGTTTGACGAAATGGAGCTTGGTACTTTAGGAGATGAAAAGCAAGCATTGTTTATCATCATTGATGATAAAATGCCTACTTTTAATTTTTTGGCAGCAATTATGTATTCGCAGCTTTTTAAGGAGCTTTGCGACAAAGCGGACAATAAATACAAGGGCAGATTGCCTATACACGTCAGATGTCTGCTTGATGAGTTTGCTAATATCGGGCAAATACCCAATTTTGACAAACTTATAGCAACAATAAGGTCAAGGGAAATTTCCGTAAACGTCATTGTACAAAATATGGCTCAGATAGAGAGCATTTACGACAAAAATGCCGGAACGATTGTAGGTAACTGTGACACCACTCTTTTCCTTGGCTCAGGTGAGGAAAAGACAATGAAGTCGATTTCCGACAGGATAGGAAAAACAACCATTGACCACAGAGGCAGCAGCGAAACGAAGGGAGCACAAGGAAGTTACAGCTTACAAGACCAGATACTTGGCAGGGAGCTTATAACTGCTGATGAAGTAGGCAGACTTGACAACAGCGAGTGCATCCTGTTTATAAGAGGTCTGCGACCTTTCAAATCAAAGAAATTTGATATAAAGGCTCATCCAAACTTCAAAAAGTCCGCAGATTATAACGATAAAAACTATTTTGATATAAATCTGTATAAGGCTAAATTGGAGCAAAAAAGAGAAGAAGCATCCGAGGAAAACAACAAAGATGATTTTGAAGAGTTTTTTAATCATCTGCTGTCAGACGATGAAGCAAAGGAGTTTGATGTTCTTTTTGCAGAGCAATAATTACTTTGTCCCAAATTGGGACGAAGTAAAATATGGGAGGATATGATAATGACAAAGAAACCAATAATATTTGACACTGTTAAGGAGCTTGATGAATGGGCATACGAACATTCCCAAGAAAGTATTTTTGCAAATGGAGCTGCCCTTGCGGTGGTTTTCCCCAAGCTGTGCGAGAAATACAATATTTCATACAGTACATCAAAAGAAAACCACGAAAACGGAAGCCCTAAAAAAATTTATGTCGATATTTTTATAGATAATCCGTATCCCGAAGCTCAAAAGATATTTTATGAGTTGACGGGATTGGATTTTACCGACTTGACTTACGAAAAAATAACGGAAATGTTTCCGGAAGAATGCAAAAAACAAGACCGTGGCAGCCGCAGAGGCAGAAAAAAGTTGAACAGGAGGATAAACGATGATTTTTAGAGATGAAACTCACGAAAACACATATAAAACGATATGCAGCCGAATGAAGTATCTTGATTGCTATCACCGTTCACTTGCGTATCTTCTTTCACTTGATACCGTACTTTGTGAACATATAGGAGGAGTTTACGACTTCCGTGATGATTGTATCAAGCGTGAGGGATTAGATAAGGCGTGGCAGACAGGAACAAGTAAGAAAACAACCCGACTTGCTTTCAATCTCTGGAACGGTTGCTGCAATGATGGTGAAACATACATTGATAGGGGCGGATATGAAGCAGAGTTGCCGAGCGGTTATTATTCCCCGGAACAGATTTTTAGCTGTACAGAATATGCCCCTTACTATTGGCAAGCAATACAAATCCGTTTTGAAATAATATAATTACATAACGAACCCGTTGTCTGAAAAGCCGTTTCGCCAAGGAATGGCTTTTTTGTTTTAAAAAGAAAGGAGGCTCTTAATATGTACTGCCAAAGAGATCCACCGGATATTACTTGATGCTCACGCCTTAATGTACGTTAATAATAAAATTTTAGGAGGATTATAAACCGATGAAAACGAAAAAGGAAAAAAATTTGATGAGTAACAAAAAAATACACAGTTATCTTACAGGCAAAGCAGCAAGCTTCATTTTTATGACACTGCTTTTCAGCCTGATGTTCTGTATGCTTGTATATGCTGAGGGTGATGCTACGACAGCAAACAGTGCTCTTACAAGTGCACAAAGTCTTTTGAGTAAAGCAGCCATTGCAGGCGGTGGTCTTTGGGCTGTCTGGGGACTTGTTCAGCTTGGTATGTCTATAAAAGACCACAACGGACCGGGTATCGGCGGCGCTGTATGGCAGATAGTAGGTGGCGCTGTTATTGTTGCCGCAGGCGGACTTATAGCGAATATAAGCCTTAGTATGGATGCTGCAGCAACAGGTGCTATCGAACAAACCGTCAATTATTATATTTGTTGATAACGGTTTATCATTCGGCTTCGTCCCAACTTGGGACGAAGCTGAGAAAAGGAGATGAAACATATGAACGATGATGGACTTAAAATAATGATTTCAGAGATACTGAATATTACAAGCAGTCTTAGCTCAACCGACAGTCTTTTACAGCCGATGAAGGAGTTTTTTTCTACCACATCCCCAACAGGTGTGACAACATCGGCAGTATTTACTTCGGTACAAAACATTATGAAAGATACCGTCTTTGCCATTGGCGCATCACTATTATCTCTTTTTATGCTTATGGAGCTTGTTGCACTGCTTGACAGGGTGCAAGGCGAGAGCGGACTAAGCGGCTTTAAGTTACCTGTAACCGTTTTAATGAAATGGGGAGTATTCACATTTTTATATTGCAATTTAAATAAAATTCTGCTTGGAATACAGGAGTTTATGCTGACGATTGCAAACGGGATCAATACCGCCGCAGGGGCTGCCGGTGCAGGTAACGTTACGGCAATAACTCCGGGTACAGCTGTAGACAGTATAATGTCTACCATAACGGGGTTAGGTCTTATACAAAAGCTTTTTATATCACTGATCATAACAATCATATGGGTAATGATACATTGCATTGTTATGGCGATGAACGTAACTATAAATTTCAGAGTTTTTGAAATGCTTGTTATGTTTATGTTTGCACCGATTCCGCTTGCTACGCTTCCCAGCCCGGATTTTAAACAGACTGCATTCAACTTTTTAAAAGGCTTTGCAGCTATCTCAATGCAAAGCGCAATTATTCTTGGATGTTTTTTCCTTTACAACAAAATAGCGGTCAACAATATAAACAGCCTATGTACATCTATAAGCGGTACAAATGCCGTAGAGCTTATCAGCAAATGCCTGATACCGATAATGGGATGGACATGCGTACTTGCTATATCCGTATTTAAGAGCGGAAGTATATCAAAGTCGATACTTAACGCTATGTAGGGGGAATAAAAATGGCACTTGAAGTAAGAATACCGGATGAAATCAAGGACTACAAGGAAAGTATTATTGCAGGATTGTCGATAAGGCAGATGATATGCGGCAGTATAGCATTGCTATGCGGAATACCGACATTTTTATTGTTAAAAAACATAAATGAGGATGTTGCCACATATGCAACAATGGCAGTCGTTGCTCCTGCCTTTTGTGTAGGCTTCATAAAAAAGGACGGGTATACTTTTGAGGTCTTTTTAAAAATAAGGCTAAATGCTATGTTTGCCAAAAGTAAAAGAGGCTACGAAACAGATTCCGAAAAAAATTATTATCCCGATGAGATTGAAAGATACCGCCAATTTTCCGATGAAATATCGGCGGAGGATGAGCAGGATAAAAAGGATAAGGAGGTAAAGAAGATTGATAAATCCAAAAAAGGCAAAGCCAAAACAAGAGAGCCAAACGAATATGAACTTATCGAAGTCACAGAAAAAAGCATTGAAAGAAAAAGAAAAGCAGCGTATAAGAGCCTTAAAGCAGCAACAAGAGCAAATAGAAAGAAAAAACCAAAAGAAGAAAAAACGGCTTAAAGCAGAGGCTGCTCCGAAAAGCTGTCAGGATACATTGAGATACAAAAAGATGTATGAAAGCGGTATATGCTTGTCCGGAAACAATTTTTATTCAAAAATGATAAAATTTTCCGACATCAATTATCAAGTAGCTCAGAGGGATGAACAAATTGATATATTTTCAACCTATTGCGAGATTCTCAATTATTTTGACCCAAATATAAATGTGCAGATAACGGTGCATAACAAAAGAGTTGACAAGGATGATTTTAAAAAGCAAATGCTTTTAAAAATGCGTGATGACGGCAAGGATGATTTAAGGCAGGAATATAATGAAATGCTCTTGAATAAAGCTTTGCAGGGTCAGAACAGTATAATACAGGAAAAGTTTGTAACATTTGGCTTGGAAGCGGAAAATTACGATGCTGCGTATTCGGCTCTGGCAAGAGTCGAAACTGATTTAACAAGTAGATTTAAAAGCCTTGGATGTGATGTTATGCTGATGAGCGGACTTGAAAGACTGGAACATATGAACAGCATATTAAATCCATCGGAGCCTTTGCGGTTTGACTATGATGAACTAATAGGTACGGGTCTTACCACAAAGGATATTATTGCACCGTATTTTTTCGATTTCAGACCCGATAATAAGCAAACATACTTTGAGTTTGGAGATTATTTCGGACAGGTACTTATGATAAAAAAATATCCTACGGATATGAATGACAGGTTGCTCAACAAGCTGCTTGAGATACCCTGTAACACTACTATTGCAATACATACAAACAGTATGGACAATAGCTCTGCTCTCAATATGATACAAACCAAAATGGCATTTATGGAGCAAGATATTGTAAACCGGCAGCAAAAGCTTTTGCAGCAGGGTAACGACCCCGATATGATACCGGCACATTTAAAAAAAGCACATAAGGGAGCGGAAAACTTCCTTGATGATGTGCAGAATAAAAATCAAAGGGTCTTTCAAGGGGCAATAATGGTTTTTACCTCTGCAAAATCACTTGATGAAATGCTGCAAAATGTTGAAAAACTGCGTAGTGTTACACGGTCTTTAGGCTGTGAGCTTATGCCGATTGCCTGCGAGCAGGAAACAGCACTTAACGCAATACTGCCGCTTGCCAAAAATGATATAAAGATAAGGCGTACTTTTACAACAGCCGCACAAGCAATATTTATACCGTTTACTACACAGGAGCTTTTTGAAAGCGATGGTATGTATTATGGCATAAATGCTTTGTCAAGAAATCTTATTTTCTTTAACCGCAAGGGCTTGAAAAATCCGGCAGGATTTATATTAGGCACTCCCGGTTCGGGTAAGTCATTTGCCACCAAAAGAGAGCTTATAAACATACTGCTTAATTCTGTTGACGATGAGGTTTTGGTAATAGATCCCGAAAGCGAGTATCTGACACTTTGTAATAATTTTGGAGGAACGGTTATCAAAATATCCAACGATACGGATACATATTTTAATCCATTGGACATAACAATGGATTATTCGGGCGGAGATGAAAACGATGACAATACCGATGAGGTGAAAAGCAATCCACTGTCATTTAAAACCGATTTTATATTTTCTTTTTTGGATGTAATTGTTAATAAGGAAAGCGGTACGGGCTTAAGCGGAGCGGAACGTACCCTTGTTGACCGCACTCTGACGGAAACCTATAAGAATTACTTTAAAAATCCCAATGCTCAAATGCCTACCCTTGTAGATTTCTGCAAAGAGCTTGAAAAGGTTAAAACACCCGAATTGCAGCAGGAAAAGGCTAATCTTTTAAAGGTTCTCGGTCTGTATACAACAGGCTCGTTTAATCTGTTTGCTCACCGTACTAATGTTGATGTAAACAACAGATTTGTTGTTTTCGATATAAAAGAGCTTGGTGACCAGATAAAAACACTTGGAATGCTTGTTATTCTCGACCAGATATGGAACAGGGTAACTGCTAACAGACTTATCGGCAGAAAAACGTGGATAGTCATAGATGAGGCACATCTTCTTTTCAGCAATCCTTTTTCTGCTCAATTCCTTGCATCACTTTGGAAGCGTGCAAGAAAGTACGGCGGTATATGTACGGGAATAACCCAGAATGTAAATGATTTGCTTGAAAATGAGCTTGCAAGCAAGATGTTGTTTAATTCCGAGTTTATTATGATGTTAAACCAGTTCGGTGATGACAGGGAGAAGCTTGCGGCACTTTTGAATATCTCCAATAATCAGCTAAGTTTTGTGACCAATTCACCGGCAGGACAAGGTTTGCTTTTTGCAGGAAACGCAATTATTCCGTTTATGGATAAGTTTCCTTCGGATACAAGACTTTATAAGATGATAACAACTAAGCTTGACGAGGTTGTGGAACAGCAGAAAGAACAGCAAGGTGCGTGATAATATGAGTAAGGATGTTATCAAATCAAGCGACAATACAAGCAAAGTCAAGGATAGCGCCGAAAGCATTAACAGTCGCAGCATAGAGGAAAGTCAAAAGAAAGCCGTATCCGAAGAAACAGCGGCTGATAAGCTGCTGAATAAGAAAGATGAAGAAGAAAATAAACGTAAGAAGTACGAAACAAGCAGCTATGTTTCTTTTTCGGATTATTCAAACACATACAAGTACGGCAATGACAGCACATCGGATAATTCTGGTATTGTGCAAGATTCGGATAACTTACAGGCTGTAAAATCTGGCAATGAAAGAGCGGCGGTAAAAGAGGATAACAGCACTCAGAGCTTTCACACCGATAAATCATCGGTTGAAGAGAGCATAAAAGGATATACCGCTTCGTCCCAAGTTGGGACAAAGCAACAAGGTTATTCAGATGATATTGCTCCTGCGATGCGTTTGGGTAATGGCACAAACAGTGCTGTTAAAGCCGAAAGAGCTGACAGGAATATATTACAAGGTCAAACCGACAGCGGAATTATAAACGATAATTCAGCAAGGAACATTGTTACCGACAACAGTCAAAAATCCCCGCTCATTGACAATACCCAAAGCTACATAAAAAGCGAGAACGAGCGTGCCGAAACCAAGACAACCTCGGACAAGCCTAAAAAGGCAAGGCAAAGCCGATATAAGGCAGACCGGGGAAAAACAGACAATTCGGAATATAATGCTGCTTCCACTTCGTCCCAAGTTGGGACAAAGCAACAAGGTTATGCAGATGAAATTGCTCCTGCGGTACGTTTGGATAACGGTATAAACAATGCCGTAAAAGAAGAACGAACCGATAGAAATATAATAAGCAATCAGACTTCCGACAATCTTATAAAAGATGACACATTAAATAATGTTGTTAAGGACAACAGTCAAAAATCTTCGGTCATTGACAATACCCAAAGGTACATAAAGAGCGAGAGCGAGCGTTCCGAAACCAAGCCAACCTCGGACAAGCCTAAAAAGGCAAGGCAAAGCCGATATAAAACAGACCGTGAAAAAACAGATAATTCGGAATATAATGTTGCTCCATCTTCGTCCCAAGTTGGGACAAGGTCACAAAGCTCTGATGAAATTGCTCCTGCGGTACGTTTGGATAACGGTATAAACAATGCCGTAAAAGAAGAA
>CANQDF010000035.1 GCA_947591605.1 uncultured Clostridia bacterium
TATCTTCGCTCGACTTGCATGTGTTAGGCACGCCGCCAGCGTTCATCCTGAGCCAGGATCAAACTCTCGAATAAAATCTTGAAAGCTTGCAGCTCTTCTTCTGCTGACTTACTTTGCTTTTTTTGAACTCCGATATTTTTTTATCGTCGTTCCGAACGCTGAACTGTTTTAAAATAAACTTATCAGCGTTCTGAACGCTGAGCTATTGTTGAAAAAATAAATTTATTTTTTCCTTGAACTAATCAGCGTTCTGAATTGATTGGGATTTGAGTATTTGTTCTTTTCCGATTATTCAGTTTTCAATGTTCGCCTCTTTGCCGAGCTCCGCTTTTTGCGCCCTACGCTCAGCCGCTCTCTTTGCGACAGCTTAATTATATTATCACAATAAGCGCCGCTTGTCAAGTACTTTTTTTATTTTTTGTATTTTACACTCGCTCATTGTCGAACAGGTGTAAAACAGTGCCGCAGAGTTATCTTACGGCAGAACGGAGAAAGAGGGATTTGAACCCTCGCGCCGCTTTCACGACCTACTCCCTTTCCAGGGGAGCCCCTTCAACCACTTGGGTACTTCTCCAAATGCTCTACAAAAAAATAGACGCAGAGGGTGGGATTCGAACCCACGGCCCCTTGCGGAGTCACCGGTTTTCAAGACCGGCTCCTTAAACCACTCGGACACCTCTGCACAATAAATGCGTTTTTTCCAACGGCAAGATATATCGTACTATATTTTTATGGAAATGTCAATAACTTTTTTAAAAAAAATTGTTTTGCCGCAGTCTGCATACAGGCTGGAATTATCCCTATGTATATGATATACTTAAATCACAAATTTATTATAAGGAGCATTATATAATGAAGAAATACATAACCGAACTTTTTACCGAGCTGGTACGGATAGACACCTCCTCCGACCCCGAAAGCACCGAAACCCCCTCAACCGAGGCTCAGTCCCTTTTTGCCGAGCTGCTTGCCGCAAGACTTGCGGAGCTTGGTATAGAAAACGTAAAAATTGACAAATACAGCTACGTGTACGCATCTACACCCGCAAATGCCGATAATATGCCGTCTATAGGCTTTATTGCACATATGGACACCAGTCCCGATTGCAGCGGATACGGCATAAAGCCCGTTATAACCGAAAACTATAGCGGAGGGGATATCGTGCTTAACGGCATTACGCTTTCACCCGCAGAGTTTCCCTCCCTGCTCGACTATACGGGCAAGACGCTTATAACCTCAGACGGCACCACCCTGCTCGGCTCCGACGACAAGGCAGGAGTTGCCGAAATAATAACAGCCGCAAAATATATAACCGAGCACCCCGAGATAAAGCACGGCAAAATAGGCATATGCTTTACACCCGACGAGGAGATAGGGGCGGGAGCGGATTATTTTGATGTCGGCGGCTTCGGCTGTGACTATGCCTACACGATGGACGGAGGCAGAGCAGGCGAGATAAGCTGCGAAAACTTCAATGCCGCAAGAGCAAAAATAGATATTACGGGCAAGAGTGTCCACCCGGGGGATGCAAAAGGAATAATGATAAATGCCGCACTTGTGGCAAACGAATTCAACTCCATGCTGCCCGAGGACGAAATACCCGCAAAAACAGAGGGCTATGAGGGCTTTTTTCACCTCACCTCAATAAACGGAAATGTGGAAAAGGCACACCTCGACTACATAATTAGGGACTTTGACAAGACCTCCTTTTTAGCCCGCAAGTCAATTATGGAGAATATCACAGACAAGATAAACGCAAAATACGGGAATAACACCGCCGTCCTTACCATGTATGACGAATACCTGAATATGGCTGAAATAATAGACAAGGACTCCGTGCCCGTGCAAAGAGCCGTAAATGCAATAAAAAAAGCAGGCGCAGAACCCGTTATCGAGCCTATAAGAGGCGGCACGGACGGCGCAAGGCTCACCTTTATGGGTCTGCCCTGCCCCAATATTTTTACCGGCGGACATAACTTTCACGGTCCGTATGAATATGTCTGTGTCGAATCCATGATAACGGCTGTGTATACCATAATAAATATTATTAAAGGCTGATAAACGGGCTGTCTGTACAAAACAAGCTTTGCAGGCAGCCCGTCCTTGTAAATAACAGGAGTGATAATATGATAGTTTACGAACCATTCTGGAAGACCCTTAAAGCCTCGGGCGAGAGCACATACACGCTTATAAACAAGCACCGCATATCCTCGGCAACAATAGACAAGCTGCGGAAAAACAAGCCCGTAACCACTACCACGCTCAACGACCTATGCCGCATACTCAGCTGCCGAATAGAAGACATACTTTTATATATTCCGTCCGACAGCGACCAAAAATTATAAAAACCCGAATTTTTTTGAACCTTTTTTCTCTCTCGATCCTCTTATATACAGAAGCTTCTAAAAAGCACACATATGAGTGCGAGGTACCCGACGGAAGGAGGTAGAAATGGACGAAGAAACCCTTATACCCGATATACTGGCGGGCAGCGAGGCGGCATTTACCGCCCTGTACGAAAAACACAGTACAAAGGCATACCGCACCGCCCTGCTTATAACGGGCAACGTACACACCGCCGAGGACGTGGTTCAGGAGGCGTTTATACAGGTGATACGCACGCTTGGCAGGCTGAAAAGCCCAAAAGCCTTCGGTTCATACTTTTACCGCATAATCACCCGCACGGCATGGCGTCTGTCCTCGGGCGACCGAAAAAACATACCCACGGAGGATACCGATACGCAGAGCGTATTTATGCCCCAAAGCTACAGCGAGCTTTACAAGGCTATAGCTGAGCTTGACATAAAGCTGCGCACGGTTGTGGTGCTGTTTTACTTTAACGGTCTATCCTTAAAAGAGATAGCAAAAATAACGGGCATACCCGAGGGAACGGTAAAATCCAGGCTGCATACGGCAAGGGAAAAGCTTTCCCGGGTACTTGACAAGGAGGATTATTATGGATAACGAGATCAAGAAAGCCTTAGAGCAGATCACCTCAGAATATTCTCCGGGTGAAAACATCTATAACAACATAGCAAGAGAATTAAAAGGAGAGATGAATATGAAAAAGAAAATAAATATCAAAAAATTTGCCGTTTGCTTTGCTGCGGCAGTGGTAGTGCTGTCGGTAGGCGTTGCGGCAGGCAGCCGTTATGCGGCTTCCATAAGCAGCGGAGCAAGCTGGCTTGACTACATTGACCACGCACCTACCAACGAGGAGATAAGCAAAGAGGTAGATTATATGCCAAAGCACCCCGAAAAGATGGGAGATTTTACCCTCAGCGGGGCTCAGCCGGGAAACAGCAGCTATAAGGACGAAAGCGGCAGCGTTATGGAGGAAACAAAGGATATAAGCTTTGAATACCACAACGGCGATGTACAGGTCACTCTCTTCACGGATAATGCTACAACGGTAAAGCCACCCGAAAATGTAACGGGCAGTATAAACGGCATAGACGTTTCCTACAGCAAGGTATTCAACAAGTTTGTTCCACCCGATTACAAGGCTACCGAGGAGGAGCTTGAAAAGGCGAAAAACGGCGAGATTAATCTTGCTTACGGCTCAAGCGAGGTAGAGGAAAAGATTTCCGAAAATATAATATGGACGGAAAACGGCATCAATTATCACATACTCTCAATGGGCAACGATGAGCTCGGCGAGGACACACTTATGCAGATGGCTGAGGATGTAATAAACTCATAATTACGGAGGATAAAATCCCCGAATATCCGCCTTACCGAAAAATAAAGCCCATGGAGCTTTTGCTCCACGGGCTTTTTGACAGTCTGAGGGAAACAGTCGTTGTTCCCCTTAAATGACAATATATTTTTTTACCCCATTTTTATCCTTAAAACAGCTATCAGTGCTATGACCGCTATAAGTATGGCATATTGCAATATCAATTCCGGCTTTCCCGATTTGACCTTTACGGAAATATTGTTTTGCCTTACCCACACACAAAACAATTCAATATTCTCCGATGCCGGATTCAGCTTGAAACGGCTGCAAAGCCTTTTCCCGTAGGCGTCGTATACTGCCATTGAGCCTTCCGTGCTTATAACAACATCACCTATCTCTCTGCAATTATACTTATTTTTGTCTATGGTTATATCCTCTCCCTCTATGGTTATGCTTTTACCTACATTAAAAGAGGAAAGAGGCAGCGTGAGCAATATATCGTTCAACTTGTCGTTGTTTGTGAGAAGCCCTGTTATATACTGTGTTTTTGCATATTTCATATTTTCGGCTTCAGCAATTTTTTTAGCCATTTTCTTCCGCAGCAGCATATTTGCCTCCTTGTAAAATCTGTCCTGTGTATTTCAACAATCTTATTATACATTTTATAAGGAACATTTTCAACAATAATCCACGGTTTTATTTAATATATCAAACATCTTTGACAAATCGGTCAAGTATTGGGATTGGGTTGCGGTACTTGACAACGGCGGCGGTTTAAGCTATATTTTTAATAAGAAATAATTTTTATGAGGTGATATTAAAATGAAAATTGCTTTAATCAACGAAAACAGCCAGGCTGCAAAAAACGAGCTTATCTGCAATACACTCAAAAGCGTGGTTGAACCTATGGGACACACGGTGGACAACTACGGCATGTATTCGGCAGACGACGAGGCTCAGCTTACATATGTACAGGCAGGTCTGCTCGCCGCAATACTGCTTAACAGCGGCGCTGCCGACTTTGTTGTAACGGGCTGCGGCACAGGTGAGGGCGCAATGCTTGCTCTTAACTCATTCCCCAACGTGCTTTGCGGCCACATTACAGATGTATCGGACGGATATATGTTTGCCCAGATAAACAACGGCAATGCCGTTGCCTTTCCTTTTGCAAAGGGCTTTGGCTGGGGTGCGGAGCTTAATCTCCAATACACCTTTGAAAAGCTCTTCGGATGCGAAGGAGGTCAGGGCTATCCAAAGGAAAGAGCGGTACCCGAGCAGCGCAACAAAAAAATACTCGACGAGGTAAAAAAGATAACCCACACCGATATGATGACTATTTTAAAGAACATTGATCAAGACTTTTTAAAGCAGACCGTATCGGGCGCAAAATTCAAGGATCTGTTCTTTGCAAGCTGCAAAAACGAGGAGATCGCTTCTTATATCAAATCCGTACTGTAAAAAAATTTTATTCCGAGCATATAAAAACGCCTCCTGTGGTAATAGGGGGCGTTTTACTATTATCTTTTATTTTACCTTTATCTGTACAATGGTGCCGGATTCCACCTTTTTGCCTGCCGCAGGGCTTTGTTCGTAAACCGTAAGCTGTTTGCCGCCGTTATCCTGCGCCTCGGCGGTAGTCTGTTCCGTATCGGCTTCACCGTCTGCGGATGTCTGCGTTTTATCCGTTTCCGGTTCCGCACTGTTGTATACGGAGCAGGAGAAGCCTACAGCCTCCAGCATCTGCTGTGCGTTTTCAATACTGTTTCCCGTTACGTCGGGTATTGAAACAAGCTCGCCGCCGCTCCTGTTTTCGGTATTGAGCAGTACCTTGCCGCCCTTTTCCATGGCAGTGCCGGGGTCGGGATGCTGTGCGGTAACGGTATCTCCGCTTGCGCTCAGCACCTCAAAGTCGATGCCCATGCTTACAAGCTCGGATATGGTGTTTTTAAGGCTTGTGTTTTTGTAATCCTTAAGCTGCACCGTGTTGCTCTCAAATGTATCGTTATCCTCCGCTGTGCTGTCGGACGGAGCTATTGCCTTGTACTGTATTATCTTTTCCATAACATCTTTAAGCATAGGCACAGGTGAAATGCCGCTGCCGTCGTAATATCCCTCGGGTCTGTCTATAACGGTCATTACCACTATCTCCGGGTCGTCTACGGTTAGATAGGATATAAACGAAAGCACGACCGTGGTGCCGTCCCTTGGGCTTTGCTCGGCTGTACCTGTTTTTCCGCCCTGTGCATAACCCTGAATAATACCTTTTTTACCCGTACCCTCGGGGCTGATAACCGCCTGCATCGCCTTGCGCAGATAATCCGAGGTTTCCTGCGATATTACACGCCTTACTACCGTAGGCGAGTTTTCCCTTACAACATTACCCTGTGCATCCACTACCTGTGATACCACATAGGGGCGCATAAGGTTGCCGCCGTTTATTACGGCGCAAAAGGCATTTAACGCCTGCATTGCCGTACACGCAAAGCCCTGGCCGAAGGAGCTTGTAGCCATTTCAACTCTGTTGAGTTTGTCAAGAGTATACATAAGCGAGGAGCTGTCGGCTGCATTTTCATCGGGCAGGTCTATACCCGTTTTCTGATGAAAGCCGAAGTCCTGCTGATACTTGTAGTATACCTCGGGGCTTAGCTTTTCCATTATATCCATCATGCCTACATTGCACGAGTTTGCAAGCACGCCCTTTACATCAAGCTGACCGTGGACCGAACCGTGGCAGTCTATCCTGTCGCTCCAGCCGGGAACCACCTTGTATCCGTTGCACACAAAGGTGGAGGTTGGGGTTATAACGCCCTCCTCAAGTGCCATTGCCGCAACAATAGGCTTGTATATCGAGCCGGGCTCAAAGGTTTTTGATATTGCGTAGTTGCTCCATGCGCTGTTTGCATATGCCGATCTTTCCTCGTCGGTAAGGTCGTTCCATTGCTTTTTCAGATCGGGCTTGCTCTTAAAATCCGTCAGATCCATAGGGTCGTTTGAGTTAAAGCCCGGATACTGCGCCATTGCATATATTTCTCCCGTCCGTGGGTTCATGATTATTGTTGCGGTATAATTGGGGTTATAGCTTTCGTAGGCGGTCTTGCACGCCTCATCGGCATACTGCTGCAGCGTCTGGTCAAGCGTAGTTATAAGAGTGTTGCCCTTTATGGGATCCTTCTGCTGTGTAACTACCGTGCCGTCCTCCTCATAGGTGCGGAAGTTGCGCCCGGGGGTGCCCATCATATCGGCATTGTACTGCTTTTCAAGCCCGGTATACACATCTCCCCTCATAAAGCCTATAACCTGCGCCGCAAGCGTTGTATTGGTGTATGTGCGCTTTGTATCGGTTTCTATATAGAGCCAGCTGTAATTGAGAGCCTCGATAGCCTTGCCCTTTGTAAAATCCACCTTTTTTGCTATAACAAGATAGTTGGTATCCTTTGCGGGGGTACCGTTGGCGTCCTTTACAAGGTACGACTCTATCTCGGATTTATCAATACCCAATATGGAGTTTATCTTTTCTACGGTTTCCTTTTGTACCTTTTCGTCCTGCTGTGCAAGTATCCTTACATCCAGCACAATATTAAATACGGTATTCCCTGCCGCAAGGGTCTGATGATTTCTGTCCAGAATGTCGCCCCTGTTAGGATTTACCGTTTCGTCCCTTACCTTGTTTACCTGATTGTTTATGGACGCCGCCTCGTACTCGGCTCCCTTTGTGTTTTTTATCATCCATACACGGTAAAAGCCCGAATAAGCTATGGCGCATATCATAACCGCTATTATTATTATCATTCTTACGGCAATATTGCTGCCCTGCCTCATAGGCGGCTTTTTTTTGCGTACCCGTATATCTCTGTCCTCATCCTGCCCGTGCGGCATACGCTTTGTGCTGCCGCCGCTGTAATTTTTGTTTCTGCCCGCCATTAAACTCAATCCTTAAACAAATCGTCCATTACCTTGGCAAAGGTAAGCTTGTCCTCTTTTTCGGTTCCGTACTGTACAGTATAGCTCTCCCTCTGTACATTGATATATTTTATCTGGTAGCTCTTTGGCTTTGACATACCCAGCCTGGACTGTGCAAGCTCCTCAATGCGCTTAAGATCCACAGTTTCATTGAGCTTGGCCTCAAGATACCCGTTATTTTCGTTAAGTGCCTCAAGCTGCTCACGCATCTTGACTATCTCTCCCTGCCGCCTTGTATTGGCTGCGTTTACGCTCAGTATACCCACCGCCATTACCGTAATTACGACCGACATTGTAATTACCTTGAATATGCTCAAGGGTACCCTTTCCTCCTCTTTTATCTGCTTTATACGCTTTGCCTTTTTCCTGCGGCTCAAATATTCCTCCTCGTCATAGGTGTATATTTCAAACGCCTCCGAGGAGTTGTTGTAGTAATAATTGTTTACATAGACCTTTGATCCGTACCCGTTGCTGCCGCTGTTGTTTGTGCGCATTAGTTTCACCCCTTTACAGCCGTCTGCCGCAGCCTGCATATACCGTAAATACAGTACATGAGATCGGCGCCCTACAGCTGCATTAATTTATCTTTTCCGCAATACGCAGCTTTGCGCTGTGTGACCTGTGGTTTAAGGCAAGCTCAGCGCTGCCTGCCGTAACAGGCCTGCGTGTAATTATTTTTACAGATGGCTTTTTACCGCATACACAAACAGGGAAGTCCCTTGGACAGGTACATGGGTTTTCAAGCTCTCTGAAAACATTTTTTACTATTCTGTCCTCCAGCGAGTGAAAGGTTATTATACACAGCCTCCCGCCCGGCTTTAACAGCTCCGTCATTTCTCTTAGAGAGGAGCCGAGTATTTCAAGCTCCCCGTTGACCTCTATCCTTATCGCCTGAAAGGTGCGCTTTGCCGGGTGCGGCCCGTCCGAGCGGGCGCCCTTGGGCACTGCCTTTTTTATTACGCTTACAAGCTCAAAGGTAGTATCTATAGGCTTTTTTTGCCTCTCGGCAACTATAAAATCCGATATCCGCTTTGCCCATCTCTCCTCACCGTAATCCGCAATGATTTTTGTAAGCCTCTCTGCGGAATAGGTGTTCACCACCGTGTGAGCAGACAATGGATTTCTCCTGTCCATCCTCATATCAAGAGGAGCGTCATAGTTGTAGGAGAAGCCCCTGTCTGCTTCATCAAGTTGGTGTGAGGATACGCCGATATCAAGTAAAAATCCGTCAACACCGCTTGCATACAGGTTTTGTTCCTGTGCTACGGTTTTTATATTTGCAAAATTGTCGTGAACATACACCACGTTTTTGTACCCGGCAAGCCTGTCGGATGCCGCCCTTAAAGCCTCTTCGTCCCTGTCTATGCCTATAAGCCTGCCCTCCGGAGAGAGCCTTTTTGCTATCTCCAGCGAGTGACCCGCACCGCCCAGGGTACAGTCTACATATATTCCGTCGGGCTTTATGGCAAGCCCCTCTATACATTCCTCCAGCAATACAGGTATATGTTCAAAACCCATTTTATCTTTCCTTTATACCGTTAAAGACCGTATTTTGCAAGGCTCTCGTTAAGCTCCGCCTCGTCAAAATCGTCATCGTTGTATGTATCCCACTTTGTTTTATCCCATATTTCAATTTTATTAAACTGACCTATGGATACTACCTCCTTTTCAATGGAGGCAAATTTTCTTAAATTTTCGGGTATAGGTATACGCCCGTTTTTGTCGGGCTCGCAAAGCACCGCACCCGAAAGGATGCTGCGTGCGTACTTGCTTGCTATCCTGTCGGATTCGGGTATGGCTGCAAGCTTTTGTGCATATTCCGTCCACGAGTCTACGGGGTAAACACGCACCATGCGGTTTTCCTTGCCGGTAACATTGCCCTTGGTAATGTAAAAGCTTTCACCGAGCTCCTCACGGAATTTTGCAGGCAGTACTATACGTCCCTTGGCGTCAACACTGTGCGAATATTCACCTGTGAACATATAAACCACCTTCCTTTTACACTTTTTTACCACTATGCACCATTTTTTACCCTTTTGAACCACTTACACACCTATGATACACTATTTATATTAAAATTACAAGTGCTTTAACAAAAAAAAATTCAACAAAAAAACAATGCGTACATTATACATTTATTGTCCTTTATGTTTATAAAACGACAAATTTTGCACGCCGCCGCCGTATCCGCACAAAAAAATCCCCTGCGGATTACCGCAGGGGAATATAATGCTATACAGGACTGTTTTATCATCAATACATAAAACTGTCCTTGTGGTTCATATATTTGCTTACCATAAGCATAATTTTAAATATAATTGCATCGTCAAAGTTTCTCAGGTCGAGCCCCGTCATCTTCTGCAGCTTGTCAAGCCTGTACACAAGGGTGTTTCTGTGTATATAAAGCTGACGTGAGGTTTCCGAAACATTGAGGTTGTTTTCAAAAAACTTATTGACGGTAACAAGTGTTTCGTCATCAAACTGATCCATGGATACACCGTGGAGCACCTCGTTTATAAACATCCTGCACAGTGATGTGGGCAGCTGATATATAAGCCTGCCTATGCCGAGCTGCTCATAGTTTACTATGTTTTTGCTCTCCTCAAATATCTTGCCTACCTCCAGAGCCATTTTTGCCTCCTTATAGGAAGCCGAAACGTTTTTAAGGTCCATAACGGCGGTGCCTATTGCTATATATACGTTGCTCATAGCCTCGGCGGTAAGGGTATCGTAAATTGTTTTGGCAATCGATTCTATCTCCTCCCTGCCGTCCTTTTCCTTTATTTCCTTTACAAGTATAATGCTCTTTTCGTCAACTGCGGTAACAAAGTCCTTTTGCTTTGTGGGGAAGATGCTCCTTACTATCTCAACCACATTGAGGTCTTTATCTATTTCGGTTTCTATAAGGTAAACTATCCTTTTTACGTTATTTTCAATATGCAGCTTTTTTGCACGGGAATATATGTCCACCAGCAGCAGGTTGTCAAGCAGCAGGTTTTTTATAAAATTGTCCCTGTCGTACCTCTCCTTGTAGGCAACAAGCAGGTTTTGTATCTGGAATGCCGTAATTTTGCCTATACGGTAGGTTTCCTCATCCTCACCCTTTATAAGTACGATATATTCCGTATTGTTGTCATCAAAAACCTTGAAGTACTGGTAGCCCTGTACAAGCTGGTTTTCCGCAGGGCCGGAAACAAAAATATTTATATTTTCAATAGTTGTGTTGGCCATGCCCTCCTCGGTAGTGGCAACAATTTTGCCCTCTCTTTCACAAACGCTGAGCTCACGCCTTGTAATGTTTTTGAGCCCGTCTATAGTGCTCTGCAAAATCTGGTTGGAAATCATAAATTCACACTCCTTATATGTAAAAGTAAACCGTTTGTACCGGGATAAGATTTACTTTTCTGCCTGTAAGGCAAAAATAACCTAGTTTTATTTTATAACAAAATTGACAAAATTAAAAGAGAAATTTTTAATTTTTTATAAATTTTTTTAAAAAACCCGTTCGGTTGTAAATTTTTTATTCATTTTTTAATAAAAAACTGTATTTATCGGTAATTTTATGATATAATTAATCGGTATACAGAAATAATTGTGTTCGTTTACATCATAAAAGTCGGATCGCACAGGCTATGAAAATTAATTTTTTACATAAATAAGGAGACCGGGCAAATGACAACATCTAATCAAAAAAAACAGGTTGAAGTGGTAATAGCGGGAAAGGTTTACAGGCTTGCAGGCAGCGAGAGCGAGGAATACATCCAGTCCGTTGCCCACTACATAAACAAAAAGCTTATTGAGCTCAGCAAGCATACCTCGGCAGGTGTTGAGTTTACCGAAACCTACCCAATACTGCTTGCGTTAAACATTGCCGACGATCTGTTCAAGGAGCGCAGCAAGGGTAAGGAGGAGAGCGCCTCCGTGCCCGCAGAGGCTCTTGCCGACCTTAGCGACCTCAGCAATCAGCTTGTGGACAGAGCCCACGAGATAGAACAGCTCAACAGCACCATTGAAGAAAAGGACAATGCAATTGCAAAATACAAAACCGCTATGCAGCAGGGCAGCATACAGTTTGAAAACTTCAAAAAAGCAATTGCAGAGCGTGACGGTGAAATAACCGCCCTCAGGAATAAGCTTGCCGCAGCAAATACCGAAATAACCAAGCTTACCGCAAAGGCATCCGATACAAGCATAGAAATAGGCGAGCTCAACAAAAAAATAAACGCCAAAAACAAGGAGCTCAACGCCCTTTCCGTCAAGCTGGCGGAAAAGAACAACGCACTCAACGAGCTTAACAAAAAATCCGCCGAGCGCAACCAAAAGCTCAACAAGGTAAACAAGGAGCGTGACGAGCTTGCGGTAAAGCTTAAGGAGGCAAATGCCGCCATAGCCCTGTTAACCGGTCAAATAAACGACAACAAAAAAACCTCCGACGGAGCAAAGGAAACACTCGGCAAAACAATTGACGAGCTCAACAGCCGCATAGCAAAGCTCACGGAGGAAAACGACGCTCTGTCCGATAAGCTCGACAGGCTCAACTCCGACTATATAGGGCTTAAGGAAAATATCCCGCAGGGCGATGCAGCCACACTACAGAATGCACTTAACGCCGTCAAGGCGGAAAACCGCAGGTTATACAACGACAACGAGATGCTGGTACAGGAGCTCAACAAAGCCAAAAGCGAAATAAAGAGCTTTATCGACAGCCTTAAATAGGCATTTACAGACGGTGATCCTATGAAATGTGAAATCTTATCTCCGGCAGGGTCGGAAAAATGCGCCGCAGCCGCCGTAAACAGCGGCTGCGATGCCATATATATAGGCGGCAGGGCTTTTAATGCACGCCGATTTGCCGACAGCCCCTCCGACGAGCAGCTGCGGGAAATAATCCGTCAGGCGCATTTAAGAGGGGTAAAGGTGCATATTACCCTTAACACCCTTTACAAGGACAATGAATTGAATGATGTACTATCCTTTGCCTCAAAAATGTATTCATACGGTGCAGACGCATTTATAATACAGGATTTAGGCTTTTTTTCTCTCGTAAAAGCCTATTTTCCGCTTATATCGGCTCATGCAAGCACTCAGCTCACCATACACAGCCCCGCACAGGCACAGTTTTTTATCTCTCTTGGTTTTGACCGCATCGTGCTTGGCAGGGAGCTTTCGCTTAAAGAGGTAAGGGAGATGGTTAAAAGCACCGATGCCGAAACCGAGGTATTTGTGCACGGGGCACTCTGTGTTTCCTACTCGGGCAGATGCCTTATGAGCAGCATGCTCGGAGGCAGAAGCGGCAACAGAGGCAGCTGCGCTCAGCCCTGCCGCAAAAGCTACCGCCTTGTAAGCGAATCGGGTACCGCTGCCGAGGGCTGTTTGCTCTCCCCAAAGGACAACTGCATGATAGAGCACACGGGCGAACTGCTTGGATCGGGCGTCACCTCATGGAAAATAGAGGGACGTATGAAATCACCCGAATATGTGGCACTTGTTACCGCAATGTACCGCAAATATGCAGATAACCCTTCGGCCGTAGCACCATACGACAAAAAAAGGCTCACCCAGATATTCAACAGGGGCGGAGAACTCGGCACGGGCTGCTGGTTTTCGCATTCGGGCAAGAGCCTTATATCCGATTCGCCCAAAAATACGGGCATATGTATAGGCACCGTCAGCCGAACAAGCGGAAAAAGCTGCACAATACACCTTACGGACAGCGTGTGCCGAGGGGACGGCATAGAGATATGGACAAAGGGCAAACACACCGGTACAAGCATATCGGAGGACGCACGGGCAGGCGAATATATCACCGTCAGAACCGATGCGCCTACAGCAAAGGGCGACCTCGTTTACAAAACCTATGACAAGGCGCTCTCCGACAGCCTGAAAAACTGCTGCAGTACCTATACAAGGCGTTCAAAGGTAAAGGCAGGTCTGACGGCACGGGCAGGCGCTCCCCTTGTACTGAGGCTGACGCACGAAAGCGGCGTAAGCATTGAATGCGAGGGCCCTGTTCCCGAAGCTGCTTTAAACAGCCCCATGCACTTTGACGATTTGACGGGGCAGCTTTCAAAAACAGGCAACACTCCGTTTGAGATCGAGTTTGAAGATGGCAGCTGCGAAGAGCTGTATGTGCCTCTTTCGGCGCTCAAGCAGTTTAAGCGCAATGCCTGTGACAAGCTCGAAAGGGCTGTTGAGGAGCATTTTTCACGGGAGAGGGTACACACCGAATATACTCCCTCGTCCACCGCATCCGCAGCAGGTACAAGGCTTGCCGTGCAGCTTTACGACAGCACCCTTGCCGATACAGTACTCGAATTTGACAATATTGACATTTACTGCGAGCTTGACTCCTACAGCATTAAAAATGCCGAACGCCTTATCAAAAAAGCCCACAGCATGGGTTCAAGGCTGTTTTTTGCGCTGCCTGCTGCAGAAAAATCCGATACCCGGGAGCAAAACGCAGCGTACATCGACAGGCTGGAGAGTACGGAGCTTGACGGCTATCTTATGCGAAATCTATATAAGATGAACACAAAAAAGGAGCTTATAGGGGATTTTACGCTTAACACCTTCAACAGCGCCTCCCTTGCTCTTTTAAAGCATTATTTCGGCAGAGTGACGCTCTCGCCCGAGCTCAATTTAAAGGAGCTTAAGCCTCTCTGCGGCATAGGCACGGAGGTAATTGCATACGGCAGGCTGCCTCTTATGACAACACAGCACTGCCCGGTAGGCGTGCATATGGCGCATAAACACGGCGGCAAATACTGCAGTATGAAAGACACCCATGCCAAGTGCACGCTTATAGACGAAAAAAACGCAGCTTTCCCGATAATCACACAGTGTACGGGGTGTACGGCGCTTATTTTCAACAGCTCCCCCATATATACGGCCGATAAATTCGGCGACATACTTAAGCTGGAAAACGAGAGTATAAGGCTGATATTCACAACGGAAAGCAGCGACGAGATACGCAGCATGATAAAGCTGTATATTTCCGCCCTGGCGGGAGAAAAAATAACGGCAAGGCCCGAAAATATAACAAGAGGACATTTTTACAGGGGAGTTATGTAATATGTGTATGCCGTATAAAGCGGCACACACGGAGGATAAGAGTATGGCTGAAATTTTTATTATTCTTTCAAAATATCTTTTTATAATATATATGTCGGTGTTTCTTTTAAGCGGCTTTATTATAAACCTTGCATCGGAAAACACGGATATAAACAAAGGCTTTTTTGTTACGGTACAGAGGCTTATGATAATCCTGTTCCATATAACGGCGTTTGCAATACTGTTATCGGGCAGCGAAGAAACATTCGGGTACACACTTGTATTCGGCTGTGCTGTCCTGCTGTATATAGTTTTGTCAAACGCACTGCTTTCCAAAATTTTCAAAAACAGCAATCCCGTACTGTACAACGGCATATTCTTCCTTGCCGATATAGGCATAGCCACCCTTACAAGGCTTGACGCAGCGCTTGCGGCAAAGCAGTTTATGTGGTGCGTTATAGGGCTTGCGGTGCTTATCGCCGTACCGCCTGTCCTCAACATAATGCCCCGCCTTGACTGCTTTAAGGTGCTCTATGCGGCGGCAGCCGTTGCACTGCTTGTATCCACCCTTGTATTCGGCACCAGTCTGTACGGCTCCACAAACTGGATATCCATAGGGCCGATAGCCTTTCAGCCCTCCGAGGTGGTAAAGCTGTTGTTTGTGTTTTTCCTGGCATCGGCGCTGTCCCATGAACCCGATTTTAAGGAGCTTATAAGCCCTGCGGCGGTAAGTGCGGTAATAATACTGTGCCTTGTCGCTCAAAAGGATCTCGGCTCTGCGCTTATATTTGCCATGACCTTTCTTATAGTGCTTTATATAGCCACCTCAAACCTGTTTTTGCTTATATCGGGGCTGGGCATAGGCTCTGCGGCGGCATTTATTGCATACTGCGTTTTTCCCCATATACAGACAAGGGTAAACGCATGGCTTGACCCATGGTCGGATATAGAAAACGGCGGTTACCAGATAGCACAGTCGCTTTTTGCAATAGGCTCGTTTGGGCTTACGGGCAGCGGCTTTACAAGAGGCTATGCAAGCTTCATACCCGTTGTTGAGAGGGATTTTATATTTTCTGCTATCTGTGAGGAATTCGGCATACTGTTTGCCATAGGGCTTATACTTGTATTTGTTATGATATTTCTTGAGGGTGTGCGTGCCTCGACAGGCAGCAGGAGCCGCTTTTTGACCCTGCTGAGCGCAGGCCTTACCTCGCTTATCACCTTCCAGACCTTTCTAATAATAGGAGGAGATATAAAGTTTTTGCCCCTTACGGGCGTCACTCTCCCCTTTGTAAGCTACGGAGGCACATCAATTGCAATAAGCTTTGTGATAACGGCGACCATACAATGGGTATATATGCACAACATTATATACAATGACGATAAGACGCAGCGCCAAAAGCCTGCCGTACAGCAGCACAGGAGAAGGAGGCGCACACAATGAAAAGGACTGTAAAAAGAGTATTCTGGATATATGCCCTGCTCTTTGTCATGCTCATAGTCTACCTCTGCAAGGTATCGCTTTTTGACAGCAGGCTTTATATAACAAACTCCTACAACCCAAGGCTCAGCCGTGCCTCGGAGCACATAAAAAGAGGCGACATACTGGATATAAACGGTCAGGTGCTTGCCTACTCTCAAAAGGACGAAAGCGGCACCTACCACAGGTATTACAACGACTCGGATATTTTCTCCAACATAACGGGTTATACCTCAAGGGGAAAAACCGGTGTGGAATCAAAATACAACTTCATGCTTGAAACAGTCAGCTCGGAGCTTACACAGCGCATCAGGGACGCCTTTTCCGGTACAGAGGTAAGCGGAGATGACGTTGTGCTTACAATAGACGCCGACCTCCAGAGGCTTGCGGCGTCATTGCTTGGCACCTCAAAGGGTGCAATAGTGGCAATGGAGCCTTCAACGGGCAGGATACTTACAATGGTCACTTACCCCGGCTACAACGCAAACACAGTCGACGAGGACTGGGATACCCTTAACGCCGAGGGCAGCGGCTCACCTCTGCTTAACAGGGCAGCGCAGGGGCTTTATCCCCCCGGCTCCACCTTCAAGATATTGACGGCAGCTGCCGCCCTTGCCGACGATCCGGATTATCTCGGCTTCAGTATGGTATGCGAGGGAGTTAAATATTTCAACAGCTCCACACGCATACGCTGCTTTAACACAAACGCACACGGACACGAGGATATGCACAAGGCATTTGCAAAATCGTGCAATACGTATTTTGCCACCCTCGGCACTATGCTGGGCATAGAAAAACTTAACGCAAAGGCATACACCTTCCGATTCAATCAGCCGCTTGACTTTCCGCTTGAATATTCGGTGAGCAATTTTTCTCTGCCGCTGGATTCTCCACTGTCCGCCGTTGTGGAAACCTCAATAGGTCAGGGCAAAACACTTGCCTCACCGCTGCACATGGCGATGATAACCTCGGCTGCGGCAAACGGCGGCATAATGATGAAGCCATATATAGTGAGCCATTCGCTCTCGCCTAACGGCAATGTAAAAAACCGCACCATACCCGAAAAGCTTGCCGAGATAATGACAGCCGATGAGGCGGCGCAGATAACCGAGCTTATGAAGGGAGTTGTAAACGAGGGTACGGCAAAGGAGGCAGCCTTCAGCATAAGCTCGTCCGATTACACGACATCGGGTGCCGCTGCGGATGCAAGCCTGTCGTCCTCGTCGGTATCGGGCACGGGATACAGCGGATATATACAGGTGGCAGGCAAGACGGGTACCGCCGAAAACCCCGGCGGAGATGACCACGCTTGGTTTGTGGCGTTTGCTCCTGCGGATAATCCACGCATAGCCGTTGCGGTCATACTTGAAAATGCGGGGCATGGCAGCAAGGCAATAAACAGTACAAGGGAAATTATGAAATATTACCTCACAAACTGTATAAACCGACAACCGTAAAGCAAACAGGGCTGCGGAAAAATCGCTTCAAGCGATAATTCCGCAGCCCTGTTTAATTTACGCTGCACGGCTTTTAACCCGGCTCCGAATAAAACAATTTTCTGTAAAGCTCTTCCTTGCCCTTAAGGCTGCTTAAAAAGCTTATGCTGCCCTCCTCGGCATCGGTAAGCAGACCGTATTTTTCAAGCCGGTGCATTGCCTGCCTTGCCGCACCCTCGCCTCCGTCAAAAAGAGGCACATCGCCCACAGCCTTTTTTATGGCGGCTTTTACAAGCGGAAAGTGTGTGCAGCCAAGCACAACGGCATCTATACCTCCTATGTAGGGGCTTGTTATCTCGCTTAGGTAGCTGTCCAGCTCGTCACCTTCCGTTATGCCGTTTTCCGCAAACTCCACAAGCTCAGGGCACGGCAGCAGAAGTATCTGCACCTTGTCGGCATATTTTGCTGTAAGCGCACGCAGCTTTTCCTCACGCAGGGTAAGAGCCGTTGCCATTACCAACACCCTGCCCCCTGCGGCAAACTCCGCAGCAGGCTTAACGGCAGGCTCCAAACCGATAACAGGCATATCGGGATACATTGCCCTGAGCGGTCTTACGGCAGCACTGGTTGCCGTATTGCACGCTATCACCGCCTCCTTTATGCCCATATCGACAAGCTTTGATATATTGTCTATCGTCATCTGTCTGACCTCGTCGGTAGGCCTTGTACCGTATGGCGCATTTAATGAATCTCCAAAGTATATATAGCTCTCGTTAGGCATAAGGCGCACAAGCTCCCTTAAAACGCTTATACCGCCTGCGCCCGAGTCAAACACTGCTATTGGCTTTTGTCGTCTGTCCATAGTTTTACCGCTTTCCGTAAAAATTTTATTGTATATTTACCGCTGCACTGCTCTTTTCTGCCGATCTGCGGCAAAAATACGCCTTTCATTCCGCCGTACCCTTAAGGAATCTGTCTGCCCTTTCGTTTATTATCCGAGGTGTACGGTATATTATAAAATGGTCGCCGTCAAGTATATCAAGCTGTGCATTTGGTATGCTCTCGGCGATCAGCCTTGTATGCTTTTCCCTTATCATATCCTTGCTGCCTGCTATAACAAGCGTCCTTGCCCTTATCCTTTTAAGCATATCTGCCGTTATTGACGGCTCCTTTGCCATAAGAAAATAGTATTCGTGCTCGGTTTTAAGCCTGGCGTCAAATCTGCCTGCCACCGCAGTCATGTAGTAAGCCGCCTTAACTGCGGCAAGCGTACCAAGCTTCATGCCCCACGGGGTCATATTGCCGCCTATAAGTATGAGCGAGTCAATAAGCTCGGGACATTTTACCGCAAGCAGCATAGCTATGTTTGCCCCGTCGGAAAATCCCAACACATTTACCTTTTTTATCCCCAGCTCGGTTATAACGTTTTCAACATCCAGCGCCATTGTGCCCAGGTTAAGTGTACCCTGACCAAAGCCCGATTCTCCGTGTCCCCTGCTGTCAATGGCAAGGACCCTATGATCCTTTGAAAAATATTCTATCTGGTGCTTCATACGTTTCATGCTTTCGGCATTGCCGTGCAAAAGCACCAGATAATCCCCCTCGGTCCCGTGCAGCTCATAATATATGTTTGCGCTGCCCGATTTGATATATCCCCTGTCCATATCAATCACCCGCAAACACATCAAGCATGCACTTACACAAGGCTCTGTTTAAAATCTCCTCAAAAAGCTTTATAAGCGAAAGCCCGTTTTCAAAATATATTTTGGCGTCCTCATTTAAAAGTATCTTGAAATACTCCTGCGAGAGATATTTTTCCTCGTCAAAGGTATGCCTGTTCTCCTGCCTTGCAAGCATAAACTCAAACATACGCTTTTTAAAGTTCTGTACACGTTCATAGAGCTCGGGCGTATTTTTAAGGTTATCCATAGCCGCCTTATATCTGACATATTCCGTATTGTTCATTATCTTGTCCGATATTGCGTCGGCAAGCCCGAGCACATCGTCCGTTTTTTTATTTATACATTTTTCGCCAAGCTTCAGGCTTGGATAGGCATTGAGATCGGGGCCTGCGATATTGCCGTTTATAAACTCGTAATATGCGGCAGAGCCTATCATAGCGGCATTGTCGGTACAAAGCGACGGTGCGGGCACACACATTTCAATGCCGTATTTTTCGCATTCCAGCCTTATGCTCTCACGCAGACAGCTGTTTGCGGACACGCCTCCGGCAAGAGCCAGCCTGTTTACGCCTGCATTGCGGCACGCCCTTACGCTTTTTTCCGTAAGTACATCCACAACCGCTTTTTGAAAGGATGCCGCAACATCTGCACGGTTTACCTCTTCACCCTTTCTTTTTGCATTGTTAAGATAGTTGATAACAGCCGATTTTATGCCGCTGAAGCTGAAATCGTAGCTGTCCGCCTCCAGCCTCACCCTGGGGAAGGCTATTGCATCGGGATCGCCCTCCTTTGCCAGAGCGTCTATGCCGGGGCCTCCGGGGTACGGTATATCCAGCACACGGGCTACCTTGTCATATGCCTCTCCCGCTGCGTCATCCCTTGTTTTGCCCATTATCTCAAAGCTTCCGTAATCCTTGATATGTACAAGGTGTGTATGTCCTCCGCTTGCCACAAGGCAGATAAACGGAGGCTTCCATACGGCATTTTCAATATAATTGGCGGCAATATGCCCCTCTATATGGTGTACGGGCACAAGAGGCTTGCCCGCAGCAAACGCAAGCGCCTTTGCCTCGGATATACCCACAAGCAGTGCGCCCACAAGGCCGGGGCCGCAGGTTACCGCCACTGCGTCCATATCCTCAAGTGTTTTTCCCGACTTTAAAAGCGCCTCGTCTATAACCTTATCTATAGCCTTTATGTGCTCCCTGGACGCTATTTCGGGCACAACGCCTCCGTATACCTTGTGCAGAGCTATCTGCGAGGATATTACATTTGAAAGCACCCTCCTGCCGTTTGCAACCACCGCAGCGGCGGTTTCGTCGCAGGAACTCTCTATCGCAAGTATCAATACATCTTTCATAAACCTATGCCTCCGAAAACCGTTTATTTTACGACTCTACAAAAGCCGTCTGTTATCTGTGCTCAATGCCCTTGCACCTGTATCCCTTAGCTGCATATAAACGCCAAGTATAATGATTGCGGCGGTAAATACGCCAAATACAGGCTCGTCACCGTAAATGCCAAGTATTTCACCCGCCTTGTAAAGCGCCGTATCAAGCACATTGTCAAGCCTGAATACAAGCCCTATAAGATCCCTTAAGACGGTATCCGCAGGCGCATCCGCAAATCTGTATCCGTTAAGCACGGTAAGATTCCACAGACCCATAAATGCAGATACAGCACATACAGCCTCACATACCGATATAAAGCCTGCCTTTTTGCTGCGGAGCGGCGGCAGAGCATCAACGGCGCTCATTACCGTATCCGTAAATCCCTCGTTCGGCTCGGGCTCGGGCAGATAGGCTATACCCTCAAGCACTCTTTTATATGCCTCATGCTCCGATGCGCAGTTTTCGCAAAGCGCAATATGCGCCTTTAGCTTTTCAAGCTCCGACGGGCTTATGCTGCCGTCAATATATTTCATTTCAAGCTTTTCAAAATCACTGCATTTCATTTTTATCAAACTCCTTAAAGCCTTCCCTGAGCAGCCGCCTTGCCCTGAAAATGCGGTTTTTTACCTTTGACATGGGTATTGAAAGGCTGCTTGCTATATCGGCATAGCTCATACCGTATTTATGCCACAGCACAAGGGGTATGCGGTACATCTCCGGCAGCTCGTTTATAAGACGCCCCAGCTGCCGCAAATTTTCACCCGATATGTACTCCTCCTCCGCAGAACGGCGCACGGAAAGCGTCTGCTCGCCGTCCTCAAGCGGCAATGCCTCTATACGCTTTTTTCTGCGCATGTCTATTATATGGTTCACCGTTATCCTTGTTATCCAGGTGGAAAACCTGTATTCCGGGTCATACCTCTCCAGGCTTTTATATACCTTTATAAATATATCCTGTGCAATATCCGCATATTCATCCGTATCACAGGTCATTTTTGAAATTATCGAATACACCAGATTTTTGTACCTGTCGACAAGCAGCGCAAAATCCTCTTTTCTGCCTTCAAGACAGGATAATACTATATCATGATCGCTTTGCTGTGTTTTATCCTCGGACATTATGCCTCTCCCGCATTATTCCTCAAAGGCAAGCGTTACGGCTTTTCTGTCGTATGCCGCCGATGTGTTGGGGAATATCCTTCTGGCATTTTCGATAAAATACTTTGGGTCGGTAAGAGCGGGGCTGTAATGCGTCAGCCACAGCTCCCTGCTGCCGCTGTCCCTTGCAAGCCCTGCGGCCTCCGAAAATATCATATGTTTGTGCTCCTTGGCCTTATCCAGCTTTTCCTCCTCACCGTACATACCCTCGCATATAAACAGATCCGAGCCCTGTGCAAGGCTGCGTATGCCCTCTGTGGGGCGTGAATCCGTACAGTAGGTAAGCTTTATGCCCTTGCGCTCGTCCCCCAATACCATATCGGGAGTATATATCCTGCCCTCAAATTCGACATTGCTGCCCTTTTGCAGCACCGACCAAAAAGGCTTGGGCAGCCCAAGGGCAAGAGCCTTTTCCGCATTGAATCTGCCCGTGCGTGAAACATAAATGCTGTAAGCAAAGCAGGTTATCATGTGTTCGGCACGCTGAGCCGAAACGGCAAAGCCGCCTCTTTTAAGCTCGTTCCTGTCCCTGTTTTCAAGCTCGGTAAGCCTTACCTCAAAGGGCAGCTCGGGCGCAATAACACTCAACCCCCTGTAAACCTGCCTCAGCCCCGGAGGACCTATAAGCTCCAGAGGCTCCTCACGCCCGCTGTTGCCTATTGTAAGCAGCATGCCGGGCAGCCCCGAAATATGATCGGCATGGTAATGTGTAAAGCATATGGTATCTATATTTTTAAAGCCCCAGCCAAGCTGTTTGAGGGTGACCTGTGTGCCCTCACCGCAGTCTATAAGGAGCATTTTACCGTTAAGCCTCAGCAAAAGGCTGGTCAAAAACCTGTTGGGCAGCGGCATCATACCGCCCGTACCCAAAAGAGCAGCGTCCAGCATAAAAAACCCTCCGTATAAAAAATCAAAAGGCTGCCGTATGAAACATCATAGAGCAGCCAAAGGTAAATTACTTCTTATCCTCGTCATCCTCCGACGGTTTATTTGTAAGATTAGGCTCCTTATTGCCTATGATCTCGCTTTTCCTTACAGGTATGCGCACTGATTTGTTTGTACCGAATTCCACAATAAATACCTGGTCGGTAATATCCACAACTACGCCGTAAAAGCCCGATGAGGTCATTACCCAATCACCCGTTTTAACGGCATCCTGCATGGTTTTAAGCTCCTTTTCACGCTTCCTCTGCGGTCTTATGCCAAAAAAGTAAAAAAGTGCAACAAGGCCGACGATGTAAAGCAGCATACCTATGGTGCCGCCCATACCTATGCCGGAAGCATTTGCGCGGGTAACCGCCTCCGTGGCAGCCTCCGCTGCCTGAGGCGCCTTTTCCGCCGCTGCGGTAGCCGCCTCGCCTAAAGTTATTGAAAGATCGTCCGCCAATAAAAACAAATTTGATAACATTTAATTTAACCTCTCATATTTTTATTTAGCCGTACCCGACGCACGGCGTTAAATATATCCACTTTTATAATTATATAAAAATAAGGCGCCAAAGTCAAGCATAAACAGCTTAAAACCGCATTATTGTAAATTGCAATATAAAATGTCACCAAAGTGAAGACGGTAAATTTAGCAAAAGTGCCGCTTCATAAGAAGAAAGC
>CANQDF010000036.1 GCA_947591605.1 uncultured Clostridia bacterium
AATTACGCTGACTGCGGATTTTAGCCTGCCTTACGGTATCGCTAAAGCCCTTTGGGCTTTACGCTGACGGCGCTTAAGTTACCCTAAAGTGTTTGCAAGTTTAAGTTCTGCAAAAAGTACTTGACAAATATTGTATAAGTATGTATAATTAACATTGTGCCGTAGACAGCAGGTGCCTTAAGGCGTAACGTGAATACCTGCCGAGGATAAGTTTTTGTATTTATCTCCCTGTCCGTGCGGCAGGGTTTTTTATACGGCTCCGATTTTATTTACAGGAGGTGTTAGTTTTGGCTAAGATCGAACAAAAGCAGGTCATTGTAAACGAAATTAAGGAAAAGCTTGAAAAGGCTACATCCGCAGTACTCGTTGATGCAAGAGGTCTTACAGTTGAGCAGGATACCGCTTTGCGTAAAAGCCTCAGAGATGCAGGCGTTGACTACAAGGTTTACAAAAACACCATGATGAGATTTGCTGTTGAGGGTACTCAGTTTGAGGGCCTTAAGGACTACTTTGCAGGCCCAAGTGCCATAGCTATCTGCTATGAGGATCCTACAGTTGCCGCAGGCATTATGAGCAAATTTATGAAAAACGCAAAAAGCCTTGAGTTTAAGGCAGGCGTTATCGAGGGTGTTTGCTATGATGCAAAGGGTATGACCGCTGTTGCGGATATCCCATCAAGAGAGGTTCTGCTTTCAAAGCTGCTTGGCAGCTTCCAGTCACCTATGGCAACCTTTGCACGAGTTATAAAGGCTGTTGCCGATAAGGCGGCTGAGGGCGCAGAGGCTTAATGCTTAACTGACAAAATCTTAATTTTATTATTTTATGGAGGAAATTTAAAATGGCTAAATTATCTATTGAAGAAATTATTGCAGCTGTTAAAGAGCTTTCTGTTTTAGAGCTTAACGACCTTGTAAAGGCTGCCGAGGAAGAATTTGGTGTATCCGCTGCCGCAGGCGTTGTTGTTGCTGCAGGCGGGGCTGCAGGCGGCGAGGCTGCCGAGGAAAAGACAGAGTTTGATGTTGAGCTTACAGAGGTAGGTTCGGAGAAGATCAAGGTTATCAAGATCGTTCGTGAGATCACAGGTCTTGGTCTTAAGGAAGCTAAGGAGCTTGTTGACAACGCTCCTAAGGTACTTAAGGAAGCTGTTTCCAAGGATGATGCCGATAACTGCAAGGCTAAGCTTGAGGAAGTTGGCGCTAAGGTTACACTTAAGTAATTCAAATTATATGTTTTTTGAAAATAGCGGTGCAGAATTATCTGCGCCGCTTTTTTTAATATATTTTGACAACAGTGGGTATTATGTGTTAAAATTAAATGGATATAAGTCAATATCAAGGAGGTTTTAATTATGAAAAGAATGATAGCCGGGCTTCTTACCGGTATAATGGCTGTATCTGCAATGCAGTCTGCATTTGCCGCCGAGGAATGGCTTACCTACGGCGACGGCAATACAAGCATAAGGTACAGCACCTACACGGGCTCCGTAAAAAGGCCAAACGGCCCCTCAAGCACGGAGGATCACGCTTCACCCGTAAATGTAAAAACAGTATCCATATCAATACCTACCAAGATAAACGGCACCGAAATAGTAGCCGTTGAAAAGGCAGGCTTTGTTGATTTTGACGAGCTGGGCGCAATAGAGCTGCCCGCTACCCTTACCACATTGGGCGAGCAGGCGTTTGCCGGTGCGGACAACCTTACAAAGATAGAGCTGCCCGATAAGCTTACGGCGGTTTCAAAGTCATGCTTCAAGAGCTGTGATTCGCTTTCAAGCGTAAAATTCGGCAAGGCTGTAGCTTCGGTTGAAGACCAGGCATTTTATTCCTGCAAATCGCTTAAAAGCGTTGCGCTCAACAGCGCCTGCAAGTCTATAGGCGTATCTGCATTTGAGCTGTGCTCGTCGCTTGCGACCGCTGCGCTCCCAAATAGTCTGGAGAGCCTGGGCGGCAGCGCATTCAAGGACTGCAGCGCCCTTACAGGCATCAATATACCTGCAAAGGTGACCAAAATAGAGGCAAACACCTTCTCGGGCTGCCGTTCGCTTAAAACGGTAAATATTGCGGGCAACATAACCTCAATAGGCAAAAACGCTTTTAAGGACTGCGGCGAGCTTGCGGATATCTATATCCCCGCAAGCTGCAAAAAGATAGAGGAAAATGCCTTTGACGGCTGCAAAAAGCTCAGGATACACTGTGACAAGGGCAGCGCTGCGGAGAGCTTTGCGGTTGCGAACAAGTATACCTATGTAAACGACAGAAACGTAAACTCCGCTATTGCAGACCCTGCTTCGGTACCCGATAAGATAACCGTTACACTTGACGGCAGAGAGCTTAACTTTAACGGTGTTGAGCCTCAGATAATAAAGGGCTCTACAATGGTGCCTATGCGTACTATATTTGAGGAGCTCGGCTGCATTATGAACTGGGACGCCAACACAAAGACGGTTACGGCAAGCAGAAATGTTACCACAATAAAGCTTACCGTAAATATGAACAGAGCATATATCAACAACAAGGAGTATATGCTTGACTCGCCTCCATGTATAGTAAACGGCTCCACGCTTGTGCCTGTAAGGTTTGTAAGCGAGGCGCTCGGCGTTGAGGTAAGATGGGATGCGGCAAACAGGACAGTCAGCCTTGTGAGCAAGTAATATCCCCAATGATAATTTAAAATATAAGCTGCCGTAAATTTTATTTTGCGGCAGCTTTTTTATCCCTCAAAAAATACATAATTTACCTTACAGCCTCCGCATAAACGCAAATTGACTGTATAAAAAAATTATCACAGACAATAATAATATCGGAGGTGTATAAATTGAAGGATAAAAAACGCTTTTACCCCGCTGTTTATTCCACCGTTGCTGCAGCGCTTGTGCTGGCATTTGTTGTATCGGTATACAATGCAGGCAAAAACAACACGGCGCCCGAGCAGCTTAATGCGGACGAAAACACAGGTGCGGCGGCGGTAGCAAAAAACGACGTTAAAAGCTACAGGGAGATAAGTACGGAGGCAGCCACACAGCCCACAAACGTTACCGAAAAGGCAGCGGAGGCGACCACAGCAGCAAAGAGCAGGCCTGCACCGCAGGCACAGGCGGCAGCCCCTGCCGACGAGCCGCATTACACCCTTTTTGACGATACAAGGGAGATGAGCTGGCCCGTAGAGGGACGTATAGTAATGGATTACAGCGTGGATACCGCCGTATATGACAAAACGCTTGACCAGTACCGCACAAACTCCTCGCTGTGTATTAGCGCAGCGGCCGATACGGAGGTTGCGGCGGCGGCAGACGGCATTGTTGAGGCTGTTTCATACGACAAGGTAAACGGCAACAGTGTTATGATAAATCACGGCAACGGCTGGAAAACTACATACAGCCAGCTTCGGGAGGACGTAAACGTCACCGAGGGCGAGGTTGTATGTGAGGGCGATATTATAGGCCGTATAGGTGCTCCGTCGGCTTACAGCGAGGCGCTTGGCACTCACCTTGATTTTACCGTCAGCAGAGATGAAGCAAGTGTGGATCCCAAAACGGTTTTAAAGACACTTGACGAATAATACCCGATATACCCCGTGATGCAGTATTTGCGGAGGGGGTTGACAGCTTTACCCGGGTATTAAAAACAGCATTGAATCCTGCCGCATTTGCCTATGATAGGTAAATGCGGCAAATTATATTGACAAATTGTGAACAAAAAAATCCGGAGATCGATTGTACCGACCTCCGGATCTTTGTATGTTTTAAAGGTTCTATAATATTTGGTGTGGTTTACAATAAACTGCACCAAATTTTTTTGAAAAAAAGAACACAAGCTTCACGATTTATGTCAAAATAATAATAAGCCAAAAAAACATTTTGAGAGGTGAAGCTTATGTTCAACAACAATTATATATCAAATTTACTGAATTTAAAAGACCCAAATATAAATTTTACGGAAATAAAAGAAGAAAACAGAAAAGGTATAGGTACAAAGGTGATCACCGGTATACTGGTCAACAAACCGGATATTTGTCCTCATTGCGGAGGTGTCCATATCAACATACACGGTTATAAAATGACTCGCATCAAGCTTCCGAAGGTCTCGGAATACAATGCAATATTGGACTTAAAAAAGCAACGGTACAAATGTATGGGATGCGGGAAAACCTTTACAGCCAAAACCTCTATAGTAGAGGAAAACTGCTGTATTTCCAACAACACAAAACACGCAGCAATAATACATGCAACAGAAAAAATATCGGAAAAAGACATTGCCAAGAGGTTGAATATAAGCCATAATACTGTAAACAGGATCATTAATTCCCATAACATCAGTTATCACGTTAATTTTAACTATCTTCCCAAGGCTCTTTGCTTTGATGAGTTCAAATCAACCAAAGACGCAGACGGTGCAATGAGTTTTATATACTGTGACGCTGTAACTCATAATATAATCGATATTATTGAAAACAGGCAATTGGGCTTTCTCAAGCAATATTTTTATAGGTTTTCACTAAAGGTGAGGAAAAATGTAAAATACATTGTTATGGATATGTACAGCCCGTATATTTCTCTTGTTAAAGAGTGCTTTCCCAAAGCTAAGATAATTATGGATAAATTTCATGTAATAAATAATTTTGCAAGAGCGCTGAATAAAACACGTATAAGGCTTATGAATTCAAATAAAAAACTATATAATAAACTGAAAAATTATTATAAACTACTTTTAAAAGACCGAAGAAAAGTGGACAGCATGCACTATGCAAAAAGAAAATGCTTCAATAAATGGATGAGCCTGCGGGATATAGTTGATTATCTGCTTGCACAGGATGAAGAATTAAAGAATACATATGAGCTCTATCAAAGCCTGCTCTTTGCAATAAAAACAAAAAATGAAGATTTGCTCAATAACATTCTGATGTCGGAACATAAAAATGTATCCGATTATATGAAAACAGCTATCAGAACAGCCGAAAAATATTCTGAATATATAATAAATATGGTAAAATACAGCTATAACAACGGAGTGATTGAGGGCATAAATAATAAAATCAAGGTAATAAAGAGAATAGCATTTGGCTATCGCTCTTTCTATCATTTCAGAAACAGAATACTTATTATGTTTAATCTTATTCACATAGAAAAAGTGGCGTAGACCATGCCTACGCCACTTGTGAAGCTTTTGATTATTGTCAAAACCACACTATTTGACAAAGAGCCGTTTTAAATAGATGTTTTAAATAGATTTTTTATATTTATTCGGTAAATTCTCCGAATTTTCTAAACCTTGCATATCTTTCGTCAAGGAGCTCGTCTACGGGCTTTTGCATGAGTGCGGGTATCTCCATCTCAAGCTTGCCCTTTATGAGGTTGGCGGTAAAGCCAAAGTCGTTCTGACAGCCGCCGTCTACCTCCTTGATTATTTTTTCTATAACGCCCAGTTCAAGCAGATCCTCTGCGGTTATCTTCATGAGGTCGGCAGCCTCCTTGGCTCTTTTGGCGTCCTTCCACAGTATGCTGGCAAAGCCCTCGGGGCTGAGTACCGCATAAATGGAGTTTTCAAGCATCCATACCCTGTCCGCAACGGCAAGTGCAAGTGCGCCGCCGCTGCCTCCCTCGCCTATAACGATGGAAACGGTGGGTACCTTAAGCGCTGCCATTTCCATAAGGTTTTTTGCAATGGCTTCGCCCTGGCCTCTTTCCTCGGCACCTACGCCGGGATATGCGCCGCTGGTATTGATAAAGCTTATAACGGGTCTGCCGAACTTTTCCGCCTGCTTCATAAGCCTTAATGCCTTTCTGTAGCCCTCGGGATGAGGCTGTCCGAAGTTGCAGGCGATATTATCCTCCATATTTTTGCCCTTTTGTATGCCGAGAACGGTCACGGGTATATCGCCTAAAAAAGCAATGCCGCCTATTACCGCCTTGTCGTCACGGAAGTTTCTGTCGCCGTGCAGCTCTATAAAGCCCTCAAAAATATGCTCTATATAATCGGCAGCAGTAGGTCTGGATACCTTACGGGCAATTTTTACCTTGTCATATGCAGGCATCATTCCTCACCGCCCTTTCCCGAATGAATTTTAAGTATATCCCTTATTGTGTAGGGAAGTGCCTCTCTGTCAACTATTTTATCCACAAAACCGTGCTCCTGCAAAAACTCCGCATGCTGAAACTCATCGGGTAGCTTTTGCTTGATAGTCTGCTCTATAACACGTCTGCCTGCAAAGCCTATAAGTGCCTTTGGCTCCGACAGTATGATGTCGCCGAGCATTGCAAAGCTTGCGGTAACGCCGCCCGTTGTGGGGTCGGTGAGCACCGTGATGTACAAAAGCCCTGCCTCGGAATGTCTTGCGGCTGCTGCGGATACCTTTGCCATCTGCATGAGCGATACTATGCCCTCCTGCATCCTTGCGCCGCCGGAGCAGGTAAACAGCACTATGGGCAGCCTGTTTGCGGTGGCATATTCAAACGCCCTTGTGACCTTTTCGCCCACGACCGAACCCATGGACGCCATCATAAAGCCGCTGTCCATAACACCGAGCACAGCGGGGAAGCCGCCTATTGTACATTTGCCTGTGATAACTGCGTCCTTAAGACCCGTCTTTTCCTGCAGGGAGGCTACCTTTTCCGCATAGCCGGGGAAGTTTAACGGATCCTTTGGCTGCATATTGGCATCAAACTCTTCAAAGCTGTCCTTGTCTGCAATGAGTCTTATCCTCTCCTTGCAGTTAAGCCTGTAGTACCTTGCGCACTTGGGGCATATTTTAAGCGAGCCCAGCTCCTTTTTATCGTATATGCTGCCGCAGTCGGGGCATTTTACCGAGCCTGCGGGTATATCGTCGTCCTTTTTGGGAGGCTCTTTTACCTCGGGCTTTTCATCCTTTTTGGAAAAAAGGGAGGCAAAAAAACTCTTTTTTTCCTTGGGTTCCGCTGTTTCGTTAAGAGAAACATACCTGTTTTTTAATAACGCCATTGTATACCTCCTTAACCCAGCATAAAGGTAAGCTCTGCTTCGGCAACCTTTTTGTCGCCTACATATGCCGTACCTTTGCCGATACCTGCGACCTTTTTGAGCTTTACTATTTCAACCTCAAGCCTGAGTGTATCGCCGGGGACTACCTTCTGCCTGAACTTGGCCTTGTCTATACCGCCGAAATATGCGGTCTTGCCCTTGTACTCATCCATTGAGAGTATTGCCACCGCACCTGCCTGCGCCATTGCCTCTATAATGAGCACACCGGGCATAACAGGCTCCTGAGGGAAATGTCCGTTAAAAAACTCCTCGTTTGCCGTAAGGTTTTTATATGCAACTATCCTTTCCCCCTCTTTGAGCTCCTCTACCCTGTCAATAAGCAGGAAAGGGTAACGGTGGGGGATAACAGCCTTTATATCGTTAATATACATCATAAATATCAGCCCTCCCACTTTTTAAGGCAGATGACCGCATTGTGACCGCCAAAGCCAAGCGTATTGGAGATGGCGTATTTTATATCCCTTTCAACACCCGTGTTAGGCGTGTAATTAAGGTCGCACTCCTCATCGGGCACCTTGTATCCCACCGTAGGAGGTACAAAGCTGTTGTTGATGGCAAGCACCGTGGCTATAGCCTCTATAGCGCCCGTTGCTCCGAGCAGATGACCTGTCATTGATTTGGTCGAGCTTATATTTATCTTTCTTGCGGTATCCTCGCCAAAGGCAAGCTTGATGGCTGCGGTTTCGTTTGCATCGTTTACAGCCGTGCTTGTGCCGTGAGCGTTGATATAGTCTATGCTTTCCTTGTCGATGCCTGCCTCGTTCACTGCGGCAAGCATTGCCTTTGCAGGGCCCTCTACCGTTGGGCTTGTGATGTGGTGAGCGTCGCAGGTGGAGCCGTAGCCCACTACCTCGGCATATATCCTTGCGCCCCTTGCCTGTGCGCTCTCAAGCGTTTCCATAAATACGACGCCCGAGCCCTCGCCCATAACAAAGCCGCCCCTCTCCTTGTCAAAGGGGATGGACGCTCTTTTTGGATCCTCGCTTGTGGAGAGAGCCTTAAGTGCGCCAAAGCCGCCTATGCCTATCTTGCATACGGGAGCCTCTGCACCGCCTGCAAGGATATAATCCGTATAGCCGTGCTTGATGTTTCTGTATGCCTCTCCTATACAGTTTGTGGAGCTTGCGCATGCCGTTACAACGTCTATACAGGTACCCCTTGCATCAAACCTTATTGCCACATTGCCCGCAGCCATATTGCCTATTGCCATGGGTATAAACATGGGGCCTATCCTGCCGGGGCCCTTTTCGTGCATTTTTATGACCTGCTCCTCTATAGTGATAAGGCCGCCTATACCGCTGCCTACTATTACGCCGAAGCGGTCGTGGTCTATCGAGTCAAGGTCGATGCCGGAGCTTTCGACTGCCTCCTGTGCGGCAGCCAAGGCATAAATGCTGTATTTGTCCATACGCTTTATATCCTTTTTGTCGACCGCACTTTCGGGGTCAAAGCCTTTAAGCTCGCCTGCTATCTTGGTTTTGCATTCGGAGGCATCGAAGCTTTTTATAAAATCAATACCGCACCTGCCGCTTTTAAGTCCGTCCCAGAATTCTTCAATATTGTTTCCGATAGGGGTCACAGCACCCATACCTGTTATAACGACACGTCTTTCCATCTTTGTCCTCCTTAAAATATCAGACCGGGAAAATGCCCGTACACAGGGCACACCCTTTATTTTTTGTATATATTTACATGACCATACCGCCGTCGACGGTGAGCACCTGACCCGTTATGTAGCCCGACGATGCCAAAAATACCGCTGCCCGAGCCACCTCGTCGGCGCTGCCCATCCTTTTTAGCGGTATGCCGGCAAGTATGCTCTCCTTTACCTTGTCACTGAGAACAGCTGTCATGTCCGTTTCAATAAAACCGGGAGCGATCGCATTGCAGGTTATGCCCCTTGGCGCAAGCTCCTTGGCAGCCGATTTGGTTATGCCTATAACGCCTGCCTTTGCGGCTGCGTAATTTGCCTGCCCTGCATTGCCTACAAGCCCTATAACGCTGCTCATATTGATAATTGCGCCGCTCTTTTGCTTGAGCATTACCTTGCTTGCGTGCTTTACCATATTAAAGCAGCCCTTAAGGTTGGTGTTTATTACGGCGTCAAAGTCCTCCTCGCTCATACGCATGAGCAGGGTGTCCTTTGTTATGCCTGCGTTGTTTACCACAACATCAACGCTGCCGAACTCGTCCTTTGCCGTTTCCACAAGCTTTTCACACAAATCAAAGCTGCTTACATCCGCCTGTACGGCAAGGCACTTTACTCCCTCCGCCTCGACCGCCGCAATTGTATCGTCGGGAGGCGTGGAGCGATAATTTACAACTATGTTGGCGCCCTCCTTTGCAAAGGCAACGGCAACAGCTCTGCCTATGCCCTTGGCGGCGCCCGTTACTATAACTGTTTTACCTTTAAGCATTACAATCCCAGCCCTTCGCATATCTTATCGAGTGTTTTTATATCCTCTACGTTGTATACGGCTACGTCCCTGCTGACCTTTTTTACAAAGGATGCAAGTGTTTTGCCGGGGCCGAGCTCCACAAAGGTGTCAACGCCCAGCTCTATCATCTTTCTTACGGATTGTTCCCATTTTACGGGGTTCATAACCTGTTTTGTGAGTATATCGATCACTTCGTCCTTGCTGCCTACTACCTCTGCGGTAAGGTTGGTTATAACGGGTACCTTAAAGTCCTTAAGCTCGATTTTTTTAAGCTCCGCATTGAGCTTATCCGAGGCAGGCTTTAAAAGAGGAGTGTGGAACGGGCCGCTTACGTTGAGCATTACGGCACGCTTTGCGCCCATCTCGGTAACCTTTTCCGCCGCCTTTTCGACAGCTGCCTTATCGCCTGCAATAACTATCTGACCGGGGCAGTTGTAGTTTGCTATCATGCACCTGCCCGTATCCTTTACAGCCTCGCATGCCTCCGATATTTTTTCCGCATCAAGGCTGAGCACGGCGCACATTGCGCCCTCGCCTGCGGGTACAGCCTCGGTCATAAAGCGTCCCCTTTTCCTTACAAGCAGTACAGCCTCCTCAAAGTCCATAACGCCTGCCTCCACAAGTGCGGAGTATTCTCCCAGGCTCAGCCCTGCGGCATAGTCGCATTTAAGCCCCTTTTCCTTCATAAGGGCGCTTACTGCGGTACTCATGGTCAAAAGCGCAGGCTGAGTATACTCGGTTTGACCGAGTCTTTCGTCCTCGCCGAAGCAAAGCTCCGTAAGGCTGAAGTCAAGCACCTTGTCTGCCCTGTCAAATATATCCCTTACGCAGTCAAAATTGTCGTAGAGCTCCTTGCCCATGCCTGCATACTGCGAACCCTGACCGCTGAAAATAAATGCTGTTTTCATAGTATCTCCTTATCTTAATCAAGCCCGCCCGTAAGTGAGTTGAAGCCCGACATAATATCCTCAAGTATCTCCTTGCAGCTCTCTTCCTTTTTGACCATGCCTGCTATCTGACCGCTCATTATGGAGCCGTGATCCATATCGCCCTCCTTGACGGATTTTTGCAGGGCACCCCTGCCGAGCTGGTCAAAGCGTGCAAGATCCGGAGTATCCTTTGCCATTTCCTCTTTTTCGGCTGCAAGAAAGCTGTTTGCAAGCTGATTTTTTATTACCCTCACGGGGTGGCCCGTGATATTGCCCGTTATTACGGTATCCAGATCCTTAGCTTTAAGAATTTTGTTTTTATAGTTTTGGTGTACGGTACACTCGTTTGCAACGAGGAAGCGAGTACCTATCTGCACGCCCTCGGCGCCGAGCATAAAGCCCGCAGCCATACCTCTGCCGTCCGCAATGCCGCCTGCGGCAAGCACGGGTATCTCAAGGGCGTCTGCCACCTGTGGCACAAGAGCCATGGTGGTGAGCTTGCCTATATGTCCGCCGCTTTCCATACCCTCGGCAATAACGGCGTCACAGCCGATCTTTTCCATCTTTCTGGCATGTGCGACGCTTGGTACAACGGGTATAAGGCGTATGCCGTTTGCCTTGAACCTTTCCATATATTTGGACGGATTGCCTGCGCCTGTGGTAAGCACCTTTACGCCCTCCTCGCAGACCATGTCCACTACCTCCTCAACAAACGGAGAAAGGAGCATTATATTAACGCCGAAGGGCTTGTCGGTAAGCTCCCTGCACTGCCGTATCTCCTCTCTTACAACATCGGCAGGTGCGTTGCCTGCCGCAATTATGCCAAGACCGCCTGCGTTTGACACGGCGGAGGCAAGGCTCGCATCCGCTATCCACGCCATGGCACCCTGAAAGATAGGGTATTTTATACCTAACATCTCACATAATCTGCTTTTCATTATTTCACCAATTACCTTTCTCATTTAATAACGTACATCCGAACATCTATTTTAACACAAAACAAGCTAAATTTCAATAATGGCGCTGCCCCATGTAAGGCCGCCGCCAAAGCCCGATATGATAACCTTTTGTCCCTTTTTGAGCAGACCCTCGTCCGACATCTGCGCAAGCGCAATGGGTATTGAGGCGGCAGAGGTATTGCCGTATTTTGCTATATTCATAAAAAATTTTTCGGGCGGCATATCAAGCTTTTTGGCAACCACCTCAACAATGCGTGAGTTTGCCTGATGCGGCACTACCCAGTCTATATCGTCGGGGGTAAGGGACGCCTTTTCGAGCAGGGTGCGTATGCTTGCAGGCACCTTGCGTGTGGCAAAGCTGAATATTGTCCTGCCGTCCATTTCAAGATAGCGCCTGTCGGGCTCCTCCGGGTCGGCAAAAGCGTTGCGCACCTTTGCCTCTCCGCCTGTCAGCTGCATGCCCAGGCTGCCGTCGGAGTGCATATCCTCCGCTATGTAGCAGTTTCTCTCGCTGCGTGACAGCAATGCCCCGCCTGCGCCGTCGCCAAAGAGCACACAGGTCGTCCTGTCCCTCCAGTTTACTATTTTGGACAGGGTTTCGGCGCCTATTACTATGGCATTTCTGCACATACCCGATCTTATGTATTTATCCGCTATGCCTGCCGCAAACACAAAGCCCGAGCAGGCTGCGCTCACGTCAAAGGCAAAGGCGTTTACGGCGCCGACAGCGCTTTGCACCATGCACGCAGTGCTGGGGGTGGCAAAATCGGGTGTAATGGTAGCTACGATGATAAGGTCTATATCCTCCGCAGATACCGAGCTTTTTTTAAGAAGCCCTTTGGCTACCTTTATGCACATATCCGAGGTGTTTTCCCCCTCCGATATTCGTCTTTCCCTTATACCGGTGCGGGTGGATATCCATTCGTCCGTGGTATCCACAAGCAGGGAAAGGTCATCGTTTGTGACAGCCTTTTGCGGTGTGCAGCTGTCAAAAGCAATAAATTCCGTACTGAACATCTATAGTCTCCTTAATGCCGCAAGGCTTGTGCGGCAGATAATAAAACGAAATGGGTGCAAACCTGCCTGCAATAACAGGCAATATTACCTATAATAAGTATATCGCAGACTGAAAAAACCTCATTTTACAAGGCAACTTAAAGCGCCGCAGGCTAAGATCCGCAGGCGGAATTCACTTGTGCACCGCAAAAAAACAATGCGGACGCCCGCAGGGCGGCTTTTGGCATAGCCAAAAGTGCTTTTTCCGCCGAGGAAAACAGCGAGTTTCAAGGGACTTTAAGTCCCGCCGGAATGAGCTGTTTATACTTCTGCTTATCCTCGAAAAAGTCCCGAAGGAACTTTTTCGACAGTCAAATATACCTATAATAAGTATATAGGATTTTTGCCTAAAAGTCAATACCCACGCCGCAGTGCAGGCACAGGCTCCGTGCCGTAAAAACAGGGCTTTTTGCCGCTGCGGTCATCTCAGGCGTCGGACTTCAATATCTGCCGCAAAGCCGCCTTTGAGTTTTCCTCAAAGCCCGCAACGGGCACAACGGCTATACAGGCAGGCTCTTCCGATGATGTAAAGATATTGTTTTTGCGGTAGACGGACGAGTCGTTAAGGTAAACGGCAAAGGGCTTTTCCTCGTTGTCCTGCGGGTCGGTGCAGTAAAGCAGCATGCCTTTTTTATCAAAGGCGTCAAGCTCCTCTTGTGTGCAGTAATCTCCGAGAGGCGCAACATATTCGCTTTGGACAAATACCTCCATATCGGACTTTGGTGCGCTTATGAGGTTAAGCTGGAGCGAAAACAGAAAGGTGACAAACTTTTGCTCCATATCCACGTTGAATACGGGGTCGGTTTCGTCAAAGAAAAAGTTTGTGACGGTGACGGTGTTCATATCGTCCAGACCCAACGCAAGGTTTAGCTCATCGGTAAGGGCGTCTGTCTGCTCCTGCGATATATGCTCACGGAATACCGCTATGCCCGCATAGTTGACAGGCTTTGGCTTTAAAATGGCATAGGCGGCACTGCAGCCTGCCGCAATAACAAAAATTATGCCGAAAATGGGCACCTTGTAATATTCCCATATATGTTCAAGCTTTTTTTTAAAGCTGAGCTCTTTAAATGTCATAGCTGTTCTCCTCAGTCCCCCACAAATTCGGAGGCTGTTTTTAATATGCCTCTTTCAACGCTGTCACGGGAGTTGCCCCAAGGCTCATCCTTGTGACGGTAATCGAATTTGTCGGTAAAATGTTCAACTTCGTCCGTTATACGCTTGATATTTTCCTGCTCAAGAGGTAAAATAATATTCATAAGGTCTTCATATTCGGCTGAGGAGAGCTTTTTTTCTCCCTCCGTTATCAGCATGGAGAAGTGTTTAAGGCAAAAGCCGTTTGAGCTTTTCACCTTATCCTTTATTTCGGGCATTTTTGCCCACATATAAAAGAAGGTATCGATATATCTTTCAAAGGTATGGGCTATGCGGTCGCAGATATAGCAGGTGCTGCCCACGGTGTCAAGATAGGCGGCGATAGGGTCGTTCTCCCTGCCGTGCTTTGCAAAGAGCGATTTTTTGGCAGGCTTGCGCTCGGATATAAGCGAGGCAAGCTCCTTGCCCACCGTCTGCATGTGCGTATGCAGCATGAGCGCCAGACCAAGACGGTTCTGCTGCTTGTACATCTCGCTGTAATGGTGCGGACAAAAGCCTTTTTTGTTGGTATCCATGCGGATATCGTCCTCCATATATGCGGGGCCGAGCATATATTCCACGCTTTCCGTTTCAAGGCGGCGGTACATATTGCAGAACGGACACTCTCCGCCTGCGTCAAATGCCTCGTTGACGGGTATGGTATATATTTTTTCTTTCACGGGTATCACTCCTTTGTATGGGAAAAGTAAACTCTGTATGAGCGTCGTGCAATGAAAAATATCCGTTATTTTTTTAATTATAGCATAAATTTTTTGTTTTGTTAAGGTGGTTTTTATGAAATATTGCAATGAAAACGGCGATCTTAAAATATCGGGGCTGAGGGACTTTGACCTTGCCGAAACGCTTGAGTGCGGACAGTGCTTCCGCTTTGAAAGGCTTGATAAGGAGGACTACAGTATAGCCGCACTCGGCAGGGTGCTGCGTGCAAGGCAGTCGGGTGACGAGCTTACCCTCTTTGACTGCACAGCAGACGAGTTTGAGAAAAAATGGATGCACTATTTTGACCTTGAAACCGATTATGCGGCAATAAAGGCGGCAATATCGGCAGACGACCCCGTTATGCAGTCTGCGGTAGAATATGCGGGCGGCATAAGGCTGCTCAATCAGGAGCCCTATGAGTGTCTGCTGTCGTTTATAATATCGCAAAACAACAATATACCCAGGATAAAGGGCATTATTGCGGCGATGTGCGATAAATACGGGGACGGAGGCGCCTTCCCCGACTTGGGGCGTCTGAGGGGCGTGACGGAGGAGCAGTTTTTTGAGCTTAAAATGGGGTTCAGAAACAAGTACATATACGATGCGGTAAAACGCCTTGACGGCGGCGAGGTGGTGCTGGACAGCCTGTACGGCTCGGACAGCGCAAGCGCAAGGCAAGAGCTGCTTAAAATAAAGGGCGTGGGTCCCAAGGTAGCCGACTGTGTGCTTCTGTTTTCTTTGGGACACAGGGACGTGTTTCCCATTGATGTATGGGTAAGGCGTGTAATGAGCAATTTGTATTTTGACGGCAGGGAGCAGAGCCTTAAGACCATAGCCCGATTTGCGGCGGAAAAATGGGGAGGATATGCGGGCTATGCGCAGCAGTACCTGTTTTACTATGCCCGCAGCGGCGGTATGGACGGCAAAAGCTGAAAAGAATGTTACAAGTATATTAAATATGTACCGTGGAGAGAATAAATATTTGCAATAAGCTTTTTTTGGTATTATAATTTATATTGTAGGAACAAGATCAATGCAATAAAAATCGGTATTAAACGGAGTTTTTTTAATAAGCTCTTATAAATTTACAAACGTGGCGGCAAACGGCCGATCCGCATAAAGGGAGGCGTATATAATGGAATATAAGGTTCTGGTTGTTGACGATGAGGCGAGTATAGTAAATATAATATCATACAGCCTCAAAAAGGAGGGCTACAAGGTAATAACAGCCTCCGACGGGGAGGAGGGCTATAACCTTGCAATGGAGGAAAAGCCCGACCTTGTGCTGCTTGACATAATGATGCCCAAAATAGACGGTTATGAGGTGTGCCGCAGGATAAGGGAAACCAGTAACGTGCCCATAATTATGCTTACCGCAAGAGCCGATGAGGTGGACAAGGTGCTGGGGCTTGAAATGGGCGCCGATGATTATGTAACAAAGCCCTTTGGCAGCAGAGAACTGATGGCAAGGGTAAAGGCAAATTTAAGGCGCAACGCACCCAAGTCCGATGTGGTAACAAGCGGCAATACGGAGCAGTTCGGTGAGCTGCTAATAGATTACGACCGCTATGAGGTGCGCAAAAGAGGCGAGCTTATCAACCTTACCTTAAAGGAGTACGATCTGCTCAAATTTCTTGCAACTCAGCAGTCGCAGATATTTACAAGGGAAAAGCTGCTTGAAAAGGTATGGGGCTACGAGTACTTCGGCGAGCCCAGGGGCGTGGACGTTACAATAAGGCGCCTCAGAGAAAAAATAGAGGATGATCCCAGCAAGCCCCGCTATATAATGACAAAAAGAGGCGTGGGATATTATTTTGCGTCTTGACCGGTGGTGAGGGTTTATGGTCAGTATTCGCTGGAAACTGGTTTTTATGTACCTTTCGCTTGTGTTCATAGTTATGCTTGTGAGCGGTACGTTTATCATAGTCAGCATATCCGCACAGGAAAACGAGCGTGCAAGGCAGGAGCTGGAGCAGTATGCCGCCTACATCGAGGAGCAGGTCATATATCAGTATGACGATCCCTCGCAGTTTTCCGGAGGGCTTGCGGGGCTGGTGATAACAAATCCCTCACAGAGCAATCTGAGAGGGCATATACTGGATAAGGACGGAAACACGGTAGCAAGCTCGCTCACCACGGACAGCTCCTCGTACCTGAGCTTTAACGGCTCTGCGGTCATCTCCGCACTTGCGGGCGAGGACAGGTTTGTATCCGGCAAGCGTGAGGCTGACGGCAACGGTCAGGTCAAGGAGTGGATAAGCTATGCCCACAGCGTAAAGGACGCCTCGGGCAAGGTGGAGTATGTGGTCTATGTGCAGATGGACGGTGAGAGCAGCCGCCAGAGCCTTAACCGTGTTACAAGCACCATACTTATAGCCTCTCTGCTTGCGCTTTTGCTTGCGGGTGCGGTGGGTATGCTGTTTGCAAACACCATTACAGACCCCATTACGGTGCTTACCAAAAAGGCAAACCTGCTTGCAAGGGGCAAGCTGGAGCAGCATGCAACGGTAAAAAGCAACGATGAGATAGGTCAGCTTACACGCAGCTTCAACACCATGGCAAGGGAGCTGCGTAAAAACGTGACCGAGGTGGAGAGCCAGAGGGATAAACTGGAGATAGTGCTGCAGAACATGACCGACGGCGTGCTTGCCTTTGACGAAAACGGCATACTTATACACGCAAACAAAATATGCTATGATATGCTTGAGATAGACGATATACTTATATCTCTTGACTGGTTCCTTGAAAAGCTCTCCCTTGACAGGAGCTGCATAAAGCCGGGAGGCAAGGAGAGAGTGGTAAGCCAGGACGGAAAATATATATCCGTTACGCTTGTGCCGTACTCTGCCGGCAACAGGCTCAACGGCGTTATTGTGGTGCTGCACGATATAACAAGGCACAGGCAGCTTGACGATATGCGCAAGGAGTTTGTTGCAAATGTAAGCCACGAGATAGGCACTCCGCTTACCACAATAAAGGGTTATGCCGAGCTGCTTATCGACGGTGCGATCGACGACAGGGAGGTCGCTATGGACTTCCTCAAGGAGATAGACGTTGCGGCGGACAGGATGAAGCTGCTGCGGGACGACCTGTTGGATCTCTCACGCTTTGATACAAAGGTAAACAAGTTTAACTTTGAAAGGGACGACCTTGTTGAGCTGATAGACGGCTGTGTAAGGCAAAATGTTGTTGTTGCCTCGCAAAAGAACCAGACCATCACCTTCAAGCGCCCCAAAAAGCCCATGTATATTATGGCGGATCCCGCAAGGGTCAACCAAGCCATAACAAACATAATTTCAAACTCGGTAAAATACAGCCCGGAAAACGCTGCTATCAGGATAAGTGCAAGGGAAACCGACAAAAACTACTGCGTAAGCATTGCCGATAACGGCATAGGTATGCCAAAGGAGGCGCTTGGCAGGATATTTGAGCGCTTTTACAGGGTGGATAAGGCAAGGAGCAGACAGATGGGCGGCAACGGCCTCGGCCTTGCGATTGTAAAGGAAATAATGGATGCGCACAGAGGCAGCATAAGGGTAAAAAGCGAGGAGGGCAAGGGTACAGAGATGATACTTACCTTCCCCAAGGCGCCTAAGGAGAACAGCCAAAATGTGTAATATAAATTTAATATTTCCTTGTGTGTCGCCTAATAAGCGTATTTGGCTGCATTTGCGCACGCTTTAAATAAAATGTAACGTTACTGTAATTGATTTGTAACATATTGGGTGTATAATATAATTGTGTAGAGAAATGGTATGTTTACTGATTTTAGAAAGGAGTACTGCGATGAAAAAGTTATTTGCAGGTTTAATACTTTTAATGGGCATAATAACTGCACAGAGCGTTTCTGTGTCGGCAGCTGCTCCTGTTGACAAATTTGCTATTACGGGCGGCGTTGATACCTCAAAGCCTATCGAAATAACATTTGACTCAACAAGGATAATTTCAGGTACTGCCGAAAAGGGTGCGGAGATCGAAATAGCCGTATATGAGCAGAAGGCAAATGCCGATGGCACTACATATTTAAGTGCGGTTAATACCTACGGTCTTACCGTTGGCTCAACGGGTATTTTCAGCCAGAATGTCGACCTTATCGAGGGCAAAAACTATGTTGTTATAGCTGCCGATAAGGATAACAAGCATTCACAGGCATCTGCAACTATCAACAGAAAGGGTCATGCAATCAAGTCTGTGCTTTCACAGTATATTGCTTTGCCCGGTCAAAAAAGCGGCTGGTAAAGCATAAATGCCAACTGCGGCAAAAAGGTGATTTTATGAAAAGTACGGGTAAAAACTTTATAATTGCTTTTTTGATGGTTTTGGCTATATATCAGACTGCGGAGTTATGGTTTGAAGATTTTTCAGGCCATAACTTTTTTTCTTTTGCAGGCAATACTGCGGCTTTTGACGATAAAAAGGATACGGATTATACACTTAAGCGTGTTATCATAAACACGGGTGAAAACAAAATGCTCAACTGCGGCGTAAATGTCTACAGGAGCAGCTGCAAGAGCATAAGCGACGATGCGCTGTCAAAGCTGCTGCGGCGGGGCGAGGTAATATCAGAGGGTACTGCCGACTGGCACAGCATCCTGCAAAGCAAATGCTTTGTTATGGAGTACGGCTACAGCATGGGCAGAAACGAGGCGGAAAGCTTTTTTGGAGTAAGCAACGGCAATACCGCAAAAATAAAAAGCTTTGATACGGTCATACTTGCCTCCGACAGTGACAGGGCAAGGCTTATCTTCCTCAATTCCGAAACCATGTGGAGCATAGAGTTTATGATGAACGACAACTCGACAGCGTCAAATATAAGCAAGCTTTTCAGGTTTGCCGAGCAGGAGAGCAATATCTATCTTATATCAAGCGTGCAAAACGGCTTTGAAATATTCAGGAACAATGTTTTTATATCCCGTTGGGACGGACAGAAAACAAAATACTACCGTGCGGTGCCAAAGCTGCAGTACGAGCAGGAGGACAAGGAGGCACTCGAGAGCGAGGTAAATTTGTTTTTTGACAACCCGGCAGGCAAGTGGAGCAGCAGCGTAAACGGCATACTCAACTACAGTGACGAAAGCACCGTTGTCAAGTATTATCCCACGGGTGTTATGGAGTACTCAAATTACAGTGCGGTAAAACAGAATGCCGAAAACGATTTTTATACAAATTACACGGCGTGCCTTGATATGCTTGAAAGGGACAGCGGCATAAAAAACGAGATATACCTTAAAGACTACAGGCTTGAGGACGGACAGTATGTTATGTATTTCGGCTGCAAGCTCAACAATATACCCGTGTACATGGACGAGAGCCTTAAAACCGCTGTGGGCATGGAGGATTATATAGAGCTGTATGCAAGCAGCGGCAGGGTGTCACGTTATAGGCGGTATTGCTGTGCATATGAGCTTGACAGCAGCAAGGCGGGCACTGCGAGCCGTGATTTTCTCTCGGCGGTGGACGATGTATACAGCACTCTGGAGGCTGCCGATGAAACCACCGTGGACGATATATCCCTTTCCTATGCGGATAACGGCAGCGGAGAGGTGATGCACCTTGCATGGATAGTGGATATTGGCGATGCTCAATATGTAATGGATACGGAGGCGACAGACGCATAATGGAGTGGAAAAAGGCAAAAAATTATACCATAATTTTTCTTGCGGTGATAAACTGTCTGCTGTTCGGCTTTAATTTTGTAAAACACGGTGAAACAAGGATAGGCGCACGGGAGGCGGAAACACTGTCCGTCGTACTGCAGCGCAAGGGTATAACCCTTAATTGCGACCTGCCTGCGGATTTTTCCGATATGGGTCAGCTGTATATGCGTGCCTATGAGTATGACAATATAGTGCTGCAGGAGATTTTTTTTGATACCATAAGCGGTGTAAGACGCACCGAACAGGACGGAGATATAATATTTTCACGCGATAACGATATGCTTACGGTTTCCCGAGGCTCGGTAAGCTTTGAGAAAAAGCTGGATCACAATATCAACGACAGCAATACCGCACTTGCGGCGGTCGAGGATTATGTAAGGGAGCTCAACAACAGCTTTACCGATTACCGTCAAAGGGTGAGCGGAGAAACCGAGGACGGATATTTTTTTGAGTTCAGGCAGAATTATCAAAATCAGCCCGTGTTCAGCAATTATCTCAATGTATGGGCAGGCAGGGACGGCAGCCTTAAAATTGTTTTTAATTATCAGCAGCCTTTGGAATATAAGGGCAGCAAGGGAAAGATAATTTCGGCTCAGGAGGCTGTTTATGCGGCGTCCAAGGCCATCTCGGAGGACTTCAGGGTCACCACCGTGGACAGGGTGGAAAAGGGCTATTACCTGAGCGAAAGGCAGGGCAGCGGTGAGCTGGCAGCCGTACCGCAGTACAAGGTGTATGTTGACGGCTGCGCCTCGGCTTATTATGTAAATGCCTACAGCGGCGATGTTGTAAGGGTATGACGGTATGTGTTTCTACTATATAATAGGTGTGTTTTGGATCGGCTTTGGCGGAGCGGACTTTATTGTACGCTCCGCTTTGTTTTGTGCCGATATATATACTCAAAAAAATTATAAAATTAAAAAAATATGTTGACAACTGCGCCTGCGTATGTTATTATAATTAGGCGCTGTCAATGAGGCAGTAAAAATTGCCCGTTAAAAGCGCAAAACCGCACCTTGAAAACTGAATAACAAACACAACGATAACGAGGTAAAAAATAATCTTCAAATGAAGATAGA
>CANQDF010000037.1 GCA_947591605.1 uncultured Clostridia bacterium
CGCTCGACACTCCCTCTTTTCCTCGGCGGAAGTGAATTCCGCCTGCGGATTTTAGCCTGCGGCGCTTAAATTACCTTGAAGTGTTTTTGCAAGTTTAAATTTTTTAAAAATCATTTTTTGGATCTAATTTTAGCTTTTTTGACAGTCCGGGTTTACACTCTGCTTTTAAGCGCAATAAATGCCCTGAATGCTTCAACATCCGTATTTATTATAAGTTCGTCGGGCATTTGCGCCTCCTCGAGCAAAGGCATTATATTGGAAAAATCTCCTATCGATGTGTAAAAATGGGCGTCACTGCCCAAAATGATCGGCACAGCCTGCCTTTTGCATTCGCATATAAGCTCCAGCAGCTCACTGTCACCGCCTGCCCTCCCGTTTAAGGGGTCAAGCGAGGCGTTGTTTATTTCAAGCAGGGTGTTGTTATCCCTTGCGGCTGATACCACCGCCTTTATATCCAGCGGATACCTGGGGTCGCAAGGGTGTCCAATTATATTTATATACGGATTTTTTATTGCGCCTATGATCGCACTTGTGCTTTCATCCCTGTCCATAGGCTCTATACACGGCACATGCAGGCTTGCAACAGCATAGTCCAGCTTTTTTACCGTATTGTTTTTAAGGTCTGTTTTGCCGTTTGAATCTATTATATTGAGCTCTGCACCCATAATTATGTCAATGCCGTGCATATGCCTTGGTATCACCCTGAAGTTCATAAAATGGAGCATATGGGTACTGCCCGGCATTTTGGGCGCATGATCCGATATGCCTAGGAGCGAAAGCCCTATATCTGCGGCATACCTTACGTTTTCATCAAGGGTGCTGTATGCGTGACCGCTTGCCGCCGTATGCGTATGCACATCCAAAACGAATTTTTTGTTCATTTTATCAATCCTTTCTAAGCCCGCTTTGCCAAAACAATTGCAGATAAGCAAAAAAGCCTTTTTACCGCACCGCATGGCGGCACCTAAGGCTTTTTGCCGTTTTAATTGATTTTTAATCCTCCTGCGCAGCGGTGCTGTCCTCCTCGGCAGGACTGTCCGCATCGGTTTCGGCAGCGGCGGGAGCCTCTGTATGAGCCTCGGTGACGGGCTCGCTTTCGTGTACTTCGACAGGCTCTGTCTGAGGCTGAGTTTCTGCCTCACGGTTTGAAATAAACACGGTCGCTCCGGGCGTTACCCTCATCTCCACATTCTCGGGCAGGGTAAGCCCTATATCAAGGTTAAACAGACCCTCTTTCCTTCCGCTGAGGTCTATAACGGGCTTAAGCTGCGCCACCGTGAGGGAATCAATAACCTCCTGCGCACCGTATACCGTTATATTTACATCGTCTATGTCGGCATTAAGGTCGGCTCCGAGCCCCTTAATCTCAAAATCGCTCTGTTTTATGGTTATATCCCTTGACGCCTTTGAGCTGACGGTGACCGTTACATTTATCTTGGTGACGGAGTCGTCCTTAAGCTGCAGCTTGGTACCGTTAAGGCTCGGTCTTATATCATAGCTGATAATCTGAGTGTTTTCTATTGCAGACAGATCTATCGGGGGCACCTTAATGCTTTGTATTTTGTTTATATCCTCGATGCTGCCCTCCACCTCAACGGTTTTGGGCTCATATGAGATGCCCTCAAGCACAAGGTTTTCATTAAGCTCACCCGTTGTTTCGGGAGCATCCACAGGCAGCTGCCACTGCTTCCTGATGCTGAATGAAATATCCACCGTTTCCGGCTCTACGGTAAACAGTTCCATAGGTATATTGTCGGTATCGTATACCGCCGGAGCCGCCGTAACCGATATATTATCCGTTTTGTCGGTAATATCAACGCTCGCCTTTACAGACGAAACCGAACCGAACATACTCCTTGGACCGGTAATGCGCACCGTATCGGTATCGCATACGGGGTCGCTCATATTGTAGCCGTCCTTAAGCTCGCCCTGCACATCAATATGCAGCTTCATGGTTTCGCTCATAAGGCTGTCTATATCCACCTCGGCGTTGTTTGGCAAACAGCTCACTATCTCATATGAATAGAGGAATATATTATCCGGCAGCTCGGGAGTAACGGAGAGCATAAGCGTCTGCGGTGTTTCTTCAAAATCAAGGGCGTTAAGCTGGCTTAAGTCTATATAAGCCGCTATCTGCTGCCTGTTTGCATCACGGCTAAGCTCGTCAAGCGCAGGCCTTGTGCCTCTGACCTTGATGCTCACCTTTGTGTTTTCCAGCTCTGCCTTGTTTGTTATTATGATATTTTTATCCTCCAGTACCTGTTCGTTTGTAAACGCAAGCCCGGCAGTAAAGGTTTTTGTTTCGGCAGGGTTAAGGGTGTTCATTACCACAAACCACAGTGCAAGAGCTATTAAAAGCGAAAAAATCTTCCACATAAGATCCTTTGCAAAAAAACCTTTTATTACTTCAGCCGCCCTTTTCATTTTTTACGCCCCTTCCCGTCTTTTGTTTTAGGCTTAGGATTATCTGTAAACCGTCTTAAAACGGCTTTAAGCTCGTTCATAGAGAGATTTTTTCTTAAATTGCCTCCGCTTGCAACGGAAATGGAACCTGTTTCCTCCGAAACTACCACTACCAGGGCATCGGTGACCTCACTTGCACCCACTGCCGCCCTGTGCCTTGTGCCAAGCTCCCCGCCTATTGCCTTTTCCGTGGACGGCAGTACGCAGGCTGCGGCTGCCACTCTGTCGTTTCTTATAACAACGGCGCCGTCGTGCAGCGGAGTATTCTTCCAAAAAGTGTTTATAAGCAGCTTTTCCGTTATGATGCAGTCAAGCTCTGTACCGCTTTGCGTAAACTCGCCCGTGGGTACATTGTTTTCTATAACTATAAGCGCACCCGTGCGTGTATCCGACATACGCACGCAGGCATTTGCTATTTCCTGTACCGACAGCTCCGAAAGTTTTTCATTGCCCTGTATCTTAAACAGATCGGCAATGCTGTTTGTAAGACTGCCTGTGCCTATCTGTTCCAGCGCTCGCCTCATCTCGGGCTGAAATATAACTATAAGAGCAATAACGCCTACCGAAAAGGTTTTTTCTATAATAAACGTTATGGTATAAAAATGGAACCTGTAAGCTATGACGGCAGCAAGCGCAATTATTATAAGGCCTCTGAAAAGCGACCATGCCCTTGTCTGCTTTATCCAGTTAAGCAGTATGTAAATAAGCACAGCAACCAACAGTATATCTATTACATCGCTCAGCCTTATTGAGGGTATGCTTAAAGAAGATAAATTCATGCTGTCAACAAACTGTTCAAATGCCGTCATAGTTTCACCGCCTTTCCAAAACGATTTTCAATGTAAATATATGTTTATTATATCATAATTTTTGTTTTCTCTCAACTGCTGTTATGCAAAAAATTTATATTTTTTTTACATATATTTATTTATTTTATACAAAAAGTCTTAAAAGCTGCCATAGCTTTAAAAGCTTACGGCTGTCAAAAAACCTAAAAACAGTTTTTTGACAGTTTGGGGCTTATAATTTTTATGTCTGTTTTTATTTTGTAAAGCACATTTCCGTTTATTTTAACGCAAAAAAGCGTGACGACCCTTTATTGGATAACATCACGCCTTTTACATCCGATGCCGCTTACATACTGCGGATATTTTACTGCTCCATCTGCTTACCGAGAAATCCTGCTGCGGTCTGGGCAAGCTTGCCCTCAAGCTCTCCCATCTTTCTGCTGTCGCTCAGCATTACCACAGCACCCAGAACATCACCCTCGCTTATGATCGGGGTTATAAGTTCGTGGTTGTAAAGCTCTTTTTCCGGCTCGTTTTCAAGTATTGGTACAAAGTTTGTGTCGCTTCTCTCCGCTATGTGTGTGCTTCTGTTGTTTATGACCCTTTCAAGCTCATCGGAAATATGTTTTTCCATGAACTCTTTTTTGCTGCCGCCGCTCACCGCTATTATCTGATCTTTATCGACAATACATGTTATATGTCCAGCACTCTGCGCCAGGCTCTCCGCATATTCCTTTGCAAAGGCTCCAAGCTCTCCTATGGGCGAATACTTTTTTAATATTATCTCTCCCGTACTGCCCGTATATATTTCCAGCGGGTCGCCCTCTCTTATCCTTAAAGTTCTTCTTATTTCCTTGGGAATGACTATCCTTCCCAGATCATCTATTCTTCTTACTATTCCGGTTGCTTTCATAGTTTACCTCCTGAATTTTTGTTTCATAAATTTCCATAAAGCCGTCTGATGCCTCTAAAATTCTTGTAAATCATCTTTATACTTGCAATTTTGTAAATTGGCGGCTTGTAAATCTATTATTTGCCTAAGACAACATTTTATGCGACACAGCCCACCGTCAATATCTGCCATAACCGTTTCTCGATACATTAAAATTTGTTTATATTAGTTGAAGTGGGTTGCAATTTAGATTATCCGACATTATAATATTGTGAAAGCAAGGCGAATAAATAAAATATAATTTCTGTTTTGTATTGATTTTGCATATGAAGATCGATGCGGAACAATGGCAATTAAAAATATATATTTCTATCTTCTTTTCCGGAAAATAAATTGACCAAAAAATCATTTTTAGAAAACATTATAAGTCAACTTTCAATATAAACAATAAAACTATTAAATTAGGAAAAATACAACTAAAAAATTCGACAAGAGAGTATAAAATACGTTTGTCATAAGATAATGCTTCTATTTATCTCAAATGAAAAACAGCTGTTCCTAAACAGAGCATAAATACTATCATATATTGGGGGTGCGTACTATTTACGGTTGTGCAAAAATAATGTCATCAAACAAGTATTCACATTTTACTTTTAAAAAGGGAAATTTAAATCTAAACTATTGCTGCGATCTTAGTGAATCAGAGAAAAATTTACTATTTGATATAAGTGTAGAAATTAAAGGAAATTATGATATTATTACAGGTTATGATTTTGAAAAGGGGAATTACGTTGTTTTTGTTGTAAAAAAGTTTTCAAATAATATACTTACATTTTATAACGTCATATGCTATATAATTTTAAAAAACAAAACAGATGCATTAAATACTTGTGGAATGGAATTTTCGTTTAATGAATTGGATTGTTTTTTCCCTGCGCACAAATTTATTAACTACAACGCATATGCGCTTAGCAGAAACAAAGTAAAAATTGAAGTAGATGCAAACAAATATGATGAAAATTTCAAATTTTTATATGATAACAAGGAAATCAAATGTAAATTGGGTATTAAACCAAAAGTAAAAATAAATAGTTCAAACCCGTTAATACTAAAAAGTTATTTATTGTGCCAATTTGAGATGACAGACGATATTGATTTTCTGTTATCTGTATTTTGGGTTTGGTATAAGCTGTTTGTTTTCTTATTTTACAGGCAAAACATCAATTTTGGACAGGTAGGCTTACTTGACAAAAACAATGGTTATATCGGAAAATTGTATTTTTTACGTAATTATAAATTAAAACACGAAAAAAAATCAAAAAATGATGGCATTGTTAATTACCATAGATTAAAAGAAAATTTTTCTGATTTGATCCAACTGTTTTCCGATAAAAATATATATGTAGAGCATTTTCCAATTGACCGGCGATCTTCTCATCATGTGGGAATAGGAGATTTTATCCTGAATATGTCGGCATTTGAATACACATATAAAAAATCAGAGAGCTTAAAAGTTAGGCTCATAAATGCATTAAATGAAAATAGCGATGTGTTAATGCCGTTCATTGAATATATGTATAAAATCAACAATTTAACAGTAGATGAAAATACTATACCTAATATAGCAAATGATCTAAAAACGCAAAGAAACATACATGCCCACGGAGATAAAAACGGAAAATTCAGTGATAATTTTATAATCAATTATGTAATATTAAAAATTCTTAATCATTGTATGGTATTTAAAGAAGCAGGTTATGACAGCACTACTATAAAAACCATACTTGAAAACACTTTTAACCTTAGAATAGGTAAACAGTAAAAATATGTTTAAAAATTGCAATATTAGATGTCAACAAAGTGAAGGTGGTAAATTTAGAGAAAATGCCGCTTCATAAGAAGAAAGCCGGTTGAGTTTCTTCCTTGGATATTTATTTATCCAATTCTGAATGAATCTGCTAATTTTTTTATTACTTGGAAATGTCAGGACCTTTTGATATAAAGCGTCTTATGAGTTTATTGGCACATTCATTTGCACCACGTTTCCACACACTGCAATGGTGTGCATAATATACCTGTGTTCTTGGAATATTGGTAAAGGCCGAGCGTTTCATACTCTCATGGTAAATCCCAAAGATTATGTAAACCAGCAAACTGGTATATAATAAAAATATCATTTTGGAGGTTTTATTTATGAAGTACAAAAAACGAGAAATGGATGTCCGGAAAGGCAGGCATTAAGAGAAATGATATCGGTAATCCTTGAAGGTGCCTTTGACAGCGAGCTTGATTAGGAACTTTGATATTCCAAGTATGATTACAAAAACAAGGATACCAACAACAGACGCAATGGGCACAGCAAGAAAACAATGCACACTAGCTATGTAGATATGAAAATAAATATTCCTCTTGACAGAAATGGCAGTTATGAGCCGCAGACGATCAAAAAATATCAGAATACCCTTACACAAGACAAAGAAGGCTGTTTACAAAGCTTTGGAAATAGATGTGGACGGCAGAAGAGATATTCTTGGTATGTAGGCGAAAATGAAAGCGCAAAATTTCGACTTTCTAAACTTAATGGACTTAAAAACATAGGCGTCAGAGATATACTCATAGCCTGCATTGACGAACTTACAGTTATTCTGTAGGCTATTTCAGCTGTATTTACCGAAACAGTGATACAGCACTGTATTATCCATGTGAACGAACAAGGGTACCTTTTTTCGCAAATGAGGTACCCTAATTTGTTCCACGGCATCAGATACGGAACTCTACCAAATTTGTTTCATATAAATGCCTAAAACTCCTTATGGCTGATTTAAAGAGAGTTTATACAGTTCCATCAGAGGAAATTGCAAGACCGGAGTCGGATGCCTTCGCTTAAAAATATCCAAATATTTCAAAGTCATGGAATGAGAATTGGGTTACCTTATCAACATATTTCAAATATCCCAAAGAAGTAATAAAAATCATTTATACCACCAATACAATAGAGGGTTTTAACCATCAGCTTAGCAAGATGACCAAAAGTAAATCGGTCTTTCCTACCAATGGCAGCCTGCTTAAATACTGTATCCGGCTACTATGGATATAACACGTAAATGGACAGATCATAGGCAGGATTGTGGCAAAATAAGGACTCAGCTTATGATTTGTTTTGAAGATAGGCTTGAAAATTTGGATAATTGTTGACAAAGCTGCTTTTTGCATTGTATTATAAAAGCAAGGGCAAAATATATCTGTTTCGTACTCGCTTAAATATATATCAGTTTTTTGAGTTTTTACAAAATTTGAAACGGACTCTAGCAGATATATTTTTACTTAATTACATATTCTGTATTTTTACTCTGCAGGTTCTGAAAATCAACCTTTTTCGCATGGCTTATTTAGTATCACTGCAGAGGATTTATCAAGATTTAGGTTATTACATAGCTTATAGCGGCTGATTTTTTTATTTTGCATAGTTTAGCACTTTTAATTCAGATCCGGAAAGATATGTACAGATCTTTGTATAAAGGATATTCGATAGCATAACTTTAAAAATGTCGGTATTCATAATTATTCCTGGATTTCCATTATCTTTGTAGCTTTTTTATTTTCAATATACTTGTGTTGTAGGCTTACATAAGCTTTAGTCGATGGAAAATATTTGTTATAATTTTGTTTTTTTGAGTGCTTATCCCGCCTGCATGTCTTTTTTGCGATACTGCACGCCAGTCAATACTACTCGGAAATTTTATTTAACCTGAAAATATTCTTATCAAATAGTAGCTAATTACAAAACAATAGATACAGTATATGAAACCCGGGATGGTTTCTATTATTAGTATATATTAGATTCCAATTCAAATTAAACTTGATATAAATGTATTATAAGCAACGTGATTTTCAAGCTTAAATGTATATAAATAATTTTGTTGCGTATTAAAATTATAATAATAATCCAGTAAATATGTATTGTATTTATTGCAACTTTATGGTATTATATATGTAATTTGAAGGTATTAAATATAAAAGATAAATGCTTATATCATTAATAATGGAGGTACAAAAAAAATGGAATATGTAGATATAAATGAAATTAGACAAGATTTAATTAAACTTATTAAGGATCAAAGCATATATCCTGTTATAGGAGCAGGATTTTCATCGGGTTGTAAGGCAAAAAATGGAGTTGTACCGTCTGCAGAAGGTTTTAGGGAGGAAATTTTAAATCAAATCAAAGATTTAGGTGAAGACACATCTGAAATTTTAAATTCGGATCTTAAAACGCTAGCACAATACTATAAAAAAATTATACCCAGAAATATCAGAACAAATTATCTAATTAATAATTTTACAAGTATTTCTTTATCAGAACACTGTAAAAAATTTTTAGAAATAGAGTGGAAATATGTTTATACATTTAATATAGATACCTGTATAGAAGAGAATAGTAGTTATAAGGATATTATTTTGCCAAATAAACCATGCGATGAGAACACTATTAGAAAATTAGACCATTGTATTTATAAAATACATGGAGATGTAGTAGATTATTGCAAGTATCAAGATAGTAAATGTTATATATTTGATAATAAGGAATATATTCAAAGCATTAAAAATAATACATATATTTTAAATAAAATAAACCATGATTTCGCCTTTAATAATCTTATTTTTATAGGGTGTAGTTTAACTAATGAACTTGATATTTTGTCATTATCAACCCTTGATGATAATTTGCCTAAGACATCCCGCTTTTATGTAACCGATAAAAAGCCAAATAAATTTAAGGAACTTGATTTAGAACAATATGGTATAACCCATGTTATTCTTATAAACAATTATGATAATTTTTATGATGAATTTTATAAAATATTTATTGATTCTAAAAAATTGCATGAGAGTGAATTGGATAAATTTAAAAACATTAAAATTAAATCAGATTCCGAAACATATGATGAAAATATTGTTTATTTACATTATAGTAAATTCCCTTTAGATACATCAGATTTTACATTAAACATACCCAAATTTTTTATTGATAGGGATATAGTTATTAAAGATATAATTCCTGACATGGAAAAATACTGCATTCAATTTGTATGTGGTGGTAGGGTATCGGGAAAAACTTACTCATTAATAACTATTGTTAGAAAAATACGGGACAGAGATGTGTATTTATTTGATAGTCGATACAACTTAAGCAATAACACATTGAATGAAATTTTGACAAAAGAAAGATCAGTATTATGTTTTGATACCGCTTGTATCACCAAGGATCAGATTTACTATTTGAAAAAGAATATAGATATCTTAACCAAGAACAAATTAAATGTTTTAATATGTATTAATCGTTCAGACAAAGATATTATTTCATCAATTAAAAATATTGCTGAAAATACACAAATTAAAATTTATGATCTTGATAATAAATTTAATCCTAAAGAGTGTCAACAATTAAACAAATTGCTTGCCCCACTATCAATACCAAATTTTGATTATAATAAAACATTACTTGATAATTTATTACAAATAGCTGAAATAAGTAATAAATTGTATCAAGACATAAAATTTGATTTTGATATTGAAAATGTTTATTATATGGTAATATTGATTCTTTTGGCTATAAAGGAAAAGTTAACATCTCAGGAATTCGTTGATTTTGGTATTGAAAAAGAAGTGTATGAATTGCTAAATAAGTTATCTCCAATTATTGATGAAGACTATACAAGCATAATTGAAAGAGATACATTGGATTCTTCATCTTATAAAATATATGCTAATTCTAGATACTGGCTTTTAAATAAACTTGGCAGTTATGCTTCTGATAGCTCTAAACATAATCTTATTATACAGGCCTACCGTCACATTATTGATAGCCTAATTAAGGTTCATAGTACAAAATATAAATCAATTGAAGATTATATTAAATATGATATAATAAATGAGATATTTTTTAGACCGGCTCGGGGCAATTTATTGTTAATTAAGTCTTTATATGATGGTTTAAATGATTTATTATCTTCAAATCCACAATTTTATCATCAGAAGGCAAAATGTTATTTATGGCACTGCAATTATAGTCATGATAAGGAATCTGAAATTAAAGATGCGTTATATTTTGCTAGGCTTGCAAAACATAATATGAAACTTCGTCATAATATAAATAATACTAAAACAACTATATCTTTAGCACATATAGATTTTACATTAGCTTTAATATATGCAAAATATAACCATATTTTAAAATATAAAGATGTAGATTTATTTAAGTCCAGTTTACCGGTGATAAAAGATGCTTTGAGCAATCCATATAACAACGAATATTTCTTTGGGTTGTTAGAAAAAAATAACAAAAAAATTAATGATATAAATAATTTCTTTAATTTTGTAACTTCTAATAGTCTAGAATGTTATCATTTATCATCTGAAGAACGTAAACAATTAAACGAAATTATTAATATAATTTTTTGTGCAAAGAAATAAATTCATTTATTGATATATTAATTTATTTGAATTGACCCCAAAAAGTTAGACAAAGTTTTATAATAAAAACTATGCAAAGCGACTAAGAGCAATCTTGGTCGCTTTTTAAGCGGCAGAAAGAATAAAAGCGACATGAAACAAGTCATCCAGTTTAAGTTGGATACGCTTGTTGTACCAGTCAATATAGGCGTGCAATTCGGAAATAAAATGTTCAACAGACTGGAACTCTTACATATAAAAGAGTTCAGTTTTCAACAAACCAATGAAATTTTCAGCACAGGCATTATCAAGACAGTTTCCCTTTCGTGACATGCTCTGTCTTATGCCATTATCTTTTAACATTGCGTTTTTATTTTTTTGTTACCTATCCATTGTACCTCAACAAAAACCTTAAATTTATTAAAAATTTTATTAAAAGCAAATTTTCAAGGCAAATGCCGCTTTTTGCATTTGTTTTAAAAGCTTAACGGCATAAAATATATAGGCATTTTATAAAATAATAAATTGCAAAACAGTATAAAATGTTATATAATAAAAAAAGAACGGTTACACGGCAATTTACTGCCAATTTATTTTTTACATCTGCAAAGGAGATTTATTTATGGAGGACTTACGCAAAAGCCCTATAGGCAAGCTTGGGCTTATAGGCATGAAGGGCTGCGAGGAGATCACGGACAAGGTGGACGGCTATCTGCTGCAATGGGCAAGGGAGCGCAACCTTGACCCCGATATAACTACCTTCAAGATAGGCTATCAGTGTCCTCGCTTCAGCTCGGGCGAGGCTAAGGCGGTCATTACAGAATCGGTAAGAGGCTTTGATATTTTTATTGTATGCGATGTATTTAATTACGGAGTCACCTACAAGATGTACGGTATGGAGGTGCCTATGGGCCCCGACGACCATTATGCCGACCTCAAAAGGCTCATAGCTGCCATAGGCGGCAAGGCAAAGCGCATCACCGTAATTATGCCCATGCTCTATGAATCCAGGCAGCATAAGAGAAACGCCAGAGAGTCGCTGGACTGCGCAATAGCTCTCCAAGAGATACATAATATGGGTGTTGACAATATAATCACCTTTGACGCCCACGACCCCCGTGTGCAGAACGCTATACCGCTGAGCGGCTTTGAAAACGTACAGCCGTTTTACCAGATGATAAAGGCTCTTGTAAACAATGTACCCGATATAGAGTTTGACAAGCACAAGCTTATGATGGTATCACCCGACGAGGGCGGTATGGCAAGGAGCATTTATTATGCCTCGGTGCTGGAGCTTGAAATGGGTATGTTCTACAAAAGGAGAGATTACTCCGTAGTAATTGACGGACATAACCCTATAATCAGCCATGACTTCCTCGGCGACAATGTTGAGGGAATGGATGTTATAGTTGTAGACGATATGATAGCCTCGGGTGAATCGCTTATCGACGTAAGCCGCAAGCTTAAGGAGAGAGGCGCAAGGAGGATATTTGCTTTTATAAGCTTTTCGCTTTTTGTTGACGGGCTTGAAAAGTTTGACAAGGCATACGAGCAGGGATATTTTGAAAAGATATTCTCTACAAACCTCGTTTATGCAACTCCCGAGCTTATTGCAAGAGAATGGTTTGTACAGGCCGATATGAGCAAGTATATGGCGCTTATTATAGATACCCTGTATCACAACAAGACCATGGCGGATCTGCTTGACCCGGTTAAAAGGATAAACAGCTTCCTTGAAAGAAAGGGCAAGCTTAGATAAACCGATATAAATATTAATATAAAGGGCCTGCCTGATTTACTCCAAAAATGTAAATCAGGCAGGCTGTTTTTTGCTTAAACATAAATAACGGTGCTCTCATAACTTATTATACAAACCGATCCCCTACAGGTTCTGTGTCTTATCGACATACTATTTTTTTGAAAATTTATCGAATGCTATTGTGAATAATATCCAAAAAGCGGACATGAATAACATCAATATGCCCGTGGAAAAGTTATACCGCATCTGCATTATTGCTTCTGCAAAAAGTGCTACAGCCAGTATTTTACAAGCAATTGCAAATATATTTCTTTTAGGAATATTTTTTTGTTCGGACTTTTCTTTAAATATATTGCTTGCGAAAATTTTGCAGTTTAAATTTTTTGCATTTATTATATAGGATAATATGGTTCCAAATCCAAAAGCAATAAAAGGAACGAAACACCACGCAATGACAGTATATGGTCTTGATGCCAATATATGATTTTTAATACGGCTCTTGCCATTTGTATCATATTCAACCAAAACGGATGTTCCCACAGGCATTTCATAACCATAAACGCCGATAGCTTTTCCGGTAACTTTTGAATTGTTTTTTTCAGTAAACTCATATTCCGTACCTATAATATCTGTTTTAACGACAGTTGCCGTCGCTGTATTTGCATCACCCGTAAAATAAGCATTTTCGGTAATTTTAATTATGTTTAACACAAAACATATAAACAAAGAAATTGAAACAATGTATCCTATGCAGCATAAAAGAACCTTTTTCTTGTTATGATTTTTTTTATTAAAAGCATTATTTACCGATAATACACCCCAAAGCAAAAAAATTATAAAAACAGAAGGGGAAATAAAAGCAAACTCTATATTAAAAATCGTGTCATATGTATTAATTTTATTTTTTTGAGGCTGTGCATTGAGGTATCGCACCAAAACAGAATCTCCTATATCACCCGTAAAATTAATTTCTTCAATATTTACAGTATTTGTTATGTATGTATTATCTTCTGCATTAAAACCATAAGTCAAGGTGTCATCATTAATCTCAATTATATTGGCATTAGCAATTTCACTTTCCTTTATATATGAATTTGTTGAAAATAAATATGCAACAAATATTCCTATTACAGAAAATACTCTAATATATTTGCCAATCTTTTTACTACCCTTTATTGATCCGGTTATAGCATAATTAATCACAAAAAATGTATACATCAATAATGTAATTGCAGTCATATGATTTAATACACTCCTTAACAGTTTACAATTCCAAGACTAACAGTACCACCCAATCCCGGAGTTACACCTGCTTTTACTCACCGTAACGTGCCTTTTCGTAAAGGGGCGTAAGCTCATCAAGCCTTTCCCTGTCACGCAGCTTATATTTTATCTCCTCGGGAGTATCCGACGCCATAAGCTGCTTTCTTTTAAAATACTTATTTACCCGTCTGTAATATTTGCGCCTTACGGCGTTATCCGTCCCTATACCGTGCATACGTCTGCGCTTGGGACGTTTGAGCGTCTTTACCTCGGAGGTTTGGTCACGGTAATGCAGCTTTTTTCCCCTGCGGGAATAAAAGCCCCTGTACATATGCAAAAAGAACATTACAACAAACGCTATTATTGCAAGCAGGAACAATATATTAACGACATATATCATAGCCCTTTCTATAAACCTGAGCCAAAGCGGTGCCTCGTCCGGCGTTATATCCATAAGCGCATTGTCGGAGGCAGCCGGTTCAGGCAGCGGCATCTTGTCCATGCCGTCATCGGATATAAGCGAAAACAGAAACCTCAGCCCCGCCCTTATCATCCTGCCAAAAAGCAAAAAAAGGCTGCCGAAGGGCATATATCTGAAAAGCACAAGCACGATAAAAAAGCCGACCGCATAAAATGCCAGAAATTTGTTTGCAAAGCCCGTAATTACCCTTGTGGACTGAAGCGACGAGGCAGAGGCAAGCTCCAGCTCGGCATTGATGCCCTTAAGATGGGTATAGAGCAATGCCAGCATAAAAATTGCCGTTGCCTGTCCGTATATAAAGGGTCGCATATGTGCGGCATTAAGGTAGCCCGAGGCAGTGTAAAGGACCGCAAGAAATACCAGAGGAAAGCAGAGCAGCTCAAAGCTTATGTTAAGCTTTGCCTCGGCATTTGTGCGCTTGCGGACAGATTGTGCGCACAACAAAGCAATAAAGGCAGTATAAAATATTTTGTGGGGCGTAAATATGCCTATAAGGCATGTAAGCCATGTGGCAAGCAGAAATACGGAGAGCCTTTTTATCCTCTTCCTCAAAAAATAAAAATATAAAAGCAAAGGCAAAAACAGCATAAGAGAGATAGGCTCAAGCAGTCTGCCCGATTGTACGCCCATAAGAAAGCCAAAAGGTATAAGCAGAATATTAAACTGAAAGAGATCCTCCGTAAAGGATTCAAAAAATTCTCTCATGTGCGGCATAAGCTCATCTCCTTGTATAGGGCGGCACGCTTACTATACGTGCGCTGTCCGCAGGCGGTTCGGTGCGGGGTACATCAAATTCCATAACGGGAAACAGCCAGGTAACGCAGGCATATTTCTCCTCTATATCGGCATAAAGCTCCAGTATGGACATATCCACCGTAGGCGATATAAAAACTGCTGCCGTACCCCGATATGCCTTATCGCCGAGTACGGACACATCACGGTACCTGGTATAGGATACTCTTGCAAGGGATTCGTATATATCGTGCAGGTGCCCCTCTCCTATGCCGGTATCTATGCTTACGGTATCACCCGTTGCGCCGTCCTCGCCGTTGCAGTACAATGCGACCGCAAAGCCCTGTTCAATATAATGACAGGCAAGGGTTGCCGCAGCGGAAACGGAGTATTCAAAGCGCTCCTCCTCAAAGCCCTGCTTTAAAAGCTTAAAGCAAAGTATTATTGTTACATCTCCCTTTATTGTCGGGTTGCGGAGGTTTGTCATAAGCGACGCCGTGTGTGCCGAAGCCTTAAAGTTTATATCCCGAAAGCTGTCGGTGGAAATATATTCCCTTATGCCGGAAAATTCAAACGGATCCGGGTTGATAAACCCACGGTGTGATATAGTACCGTCCGGTACGGACAGCAGCTTTTCGGTTTCGGCATCGTTAAGCAAAACGGGATACACCGTAAGCGCCGAGGAGGTTTCATAGTGCTTGCTGTGCTTACCGTTAAAAAGTATGCTTGTACCTATCACCTCAAAGGAGCGCAGCGGAAAGTATCCTCTTTTGGTACACTTAAAATGCAGCGTCCTTTTTATTTCCTGCCAGCCCATTATGCAAAAAAGCGCATTGTGGTATACATAGTCGCCCGATTGCTTTGTATCCGTACCAAAATCCAATGCGGCACTTATATGCAGCTTTACCCACAGCCATGGCAGGGGTATGAGCTTGCGGTTGGAAAGCGTCACCTCCAGCGTACATTCGTCGCCGCAAAATGCCGAATCGGGCACTATTTTTGCTTTTGCGTCAAGCCCCTTGCTCCATATGCGGCGGTAAAGCTCACCCTCAAGTATATACAGTACAAAGCCTGTTATCATAATAATAAATATCTCCAATAAGATCCCTCCCGTCAGACTATGCGTTTCATACCCTTGCCGACCAGTCCTCCGACGGAACGGGCACTGTGCTTAAAAGCCTGTTTACCGTTTCCGAGGCATAGTTATGCTTATGCCGATAGCCGCCCGACAAAATAAGGCGGTGACAGGCGATATAAGGGAATATGAGCTTTATATCCTCCGGGGTAACAAAGCTGCGGCTGCGGATAAGGGCATAAGCCCTTGCCATGCGCACGGCAGAGAGTATTGCTCTTGTACTCAGCCCCAACACAACGCCGTCTGCACTGCGGCTTTCCTCTGCAAGGCGTACAATATAAGCAGCCAGATCGGGATGTATGTATATCTGCTCGCATTCATGCTGAGCCAATATAACGTCCTCGGCTGTACATACTGCGGAAATATCGGCAAGTGCATTTCCGGAGCTGTGTGTGTTTATGAGCCTTATATATTCCTCGGCTGTGGGGTATCCGAGCGACAGCCTTATCATAAAACGGTCAAGCTGCGCCTCGGGCAGAGGATATGTACCCTGTGTTTCAACAGGGTTTTGCGTTGCTATTACAAAAAACGGAGCGGCAAGCTTATATGTTGTGCCGTCAACTGTAACCTGCTTTTCCTCCATAGCCTCAAGCAGGGCGGACTGCGTGCGGGGCGTTGCCCTGTTAAGCTCGTCTGCAAGAAGAATGTTTGTAAAAACGGCGCCTCTGCGGAACACAAACTCGCTGTCCTTTGGGTTGAAGTAGGTTATGCCCGTAAGGTCGCCCGGCAGAAGATCCGGTGTAAACTGTATCCTTTTAAACTCGCTGCCGACAGATGCCGCAAGGCTGCGTGCAAGCATGGTTTTGCCCGTGCCCGGCACATCCTCGGCAAGTACGCTGCCGCCCGCAAAAAGTGCGGATATGACAAGCTCCGTTTCCCTGCGTTTGCCTATTATGACCTTTTCTATATTTTCCGTAAGTTTTGAGGCAAGCTCTGCTCCGTTCATAAAAACACCTCCGTTTATGCCTGTGTAACTGCTCTGTGAAAGCCCGAATTTATATACGATTTATATTACACTTATTCTTGTACACAATTATAACACATAATTATCATACATACAATTATATATTTCCTGTATTTTCTTTTGCACGGTGCTATGTAAAAAACGGAAAAACCAAGTTGTATATCATAGTCAAGGATATTCATGCTCCGCTTGCGCAAAGACGGATAATATACGGTTGCATTAAATTCATAGATATGCTATAATTATTATAGATTACCAATATTATATTTTATAATATTGGCATAGAAAAATTCAAATACACCGGAATAGCATTATGTACCGTGTTTTTTTTGCGGTTCAAGGAGTAAAGTGGTGATTATTATGTTCAAAAAAATATCAATAGTATTTGTATTTTGTTTTGGGATAATTATAGGTTTTTTAATTTATCAAATCGTATTACATATAGCTCTAAAAAATAGGAGGAGAAAACGGGAATGAAAAACATCATGAAAAAGACATTAAAGTTTTTAATTTTTTTGTTTTTACCGTTTATATTTAAACCAATATTTTTCTGTGTTTTATCAATTATTGGATTTAATAAACTTAAAATCATATTGGACACTATATGGACATTTGTTGTCTTACCAATTTACTATGTAGCTAAAAAAATAAGGTATTAAAATATTCCAGCTCATATAAATTGATATTTTTGTTCCTCAATATTTATTTGTTTAGTCGGAATTCATGGGGCGGTATTAGTACAATAATGGATTTTTGTAGAACATTTATTCCGGATGAAGATTTTATACCATTTTTAATTGAAATAATAATGGCTAATACAATTTTAATTTTAGGATATTTTTTGACTAAGCCAAAGGGAGAAGGAACAGAGTAACCCAAGTCAGGAGACTGTTCTATGTCCCCTACACGGGGGACAGGGGGCGGTTCTCCGTCTTGCTGAAACTCGCTTAATTACAGCATCACTTAAAATGATAACCAGCAACCACAACTAACTATTTTAGGGAGCTGTCCATAAATTGTGAGCATTTAAAAATTTATGGACAGCTATCCCATTACAAAAGAGAGAAGGACAAGCATGCAAACAAAATCAATTACAAATAATATACCACCATAGTCAACCCTAACGAAAACACCATAATTTATGCTTATGCCGATAAAGACAACCTCATAAGCATAACAGATGCGGAGGTGAACTCAACTGTGTACACCTATGACGACAACAATAACCGCACATCGGAAACCGATGCCAAAGGCAATACCGTTATACTTACGATAATAACGGCAACAAGACAAAGGAAGCCTACAACAAGGAGAAATTAATTTATGTTAGATAAATACTTGCTTATAAATATATATAAATTATTGATCATGATACGAGCGGATATTGATAATAAAGAAAATCCTTTGTTATGTAAGTTGATTTTGAACGCACTACAGTATAATCAAAGTAACAGTTCTTTTATTTATGAATTGCAAAAATCTTCTGAACCGGTAAAGGAACGTATAAATTTCTTCTCGTTAGAATCAGGAGAATACATAAAGATCCGAAGTAAAAGTGTCGAAATTTTAATTAGATGTATTAACTTGATCTTATATGGTTTCCAATCGGAAGATAATAAATTTGCATATGATCTGGTTGATGCAGTACATGGACTCCCGAAAATCTTATCTGAAAATTCTAAAATAAATATGCACCAATATTGGAATATCTATTTTAAGCCTTTAACAAAAAAATATCAATGTAAAGATATCAAGGATCTAAAAAAGCTTTTTGGGTTTTGAGCAAAAGTCATACGGGCGGTTCAAGACCGCTGAAGAAGTCGCTTTTATAAATTTTTGGATAAATTAAATTAGATTTTTAAACACAACATAATTATGTTTTCATATCAAAATGTATAATTTTTATGTTGGAATCAAGTGTATTTAACATTGTTTTTAAAATATATTGACTTTTTCAGCGGTTTTGGACGATTCTCCGCCTTGCTGAAACCTGTTTAATTTTTGCATTATCTAAAATGCTAACCACCAACCACAACTAACTATTTTAGGAGACTGTCCATAAATTGCAAGCGTTTAAAATTTATGGACAGCAGCGTAGGGGCAAAATATGTCAATTGGTAAAAATGTGTATATAACCGTAGGAGGACATTTGTTATGAAAAAATCAAAAATAATTTTCGTTCTATTATTTATTGCCGTATCTGTTATATCCATAGTTGTTATTTTTTATTTTAACAGTAAAAATAAAATAGGTGATCATATATTGTTTGAATACAGTTATCATAATTCCATGCCTTCTTCCATGCCTTCTTCCATAGATGATGCAAAAAACTATTATTTTGCTTTAAAGGATAATAATGAATTTATATGGGTATATGGTGAAGGCAATAGTTTGGGATCCTGGACCTATGCCACCTTTTTTGAGCATATAGACGAAAGAGGTATAGTAAATTTGACAGATGAGGAAAAAGAAAGCTTGCTCAAGCATATGAAAAAAATCATTAAATATTCCGAACCAACAGAGTCCGATTATAATACCGGTGTGAACGACGGAGAAGAAATTATAATCAAATATAAAAATAAATATTACAACGCATGTCAGACCCGTATCAAAAACGGCTATGAATACGAGCGTGAAACCAACGGTACAGAATACAGCTTTCAGTCGCTGCAAGAGGATATGATCTCAATGGCTAATAAATATAAAAAATATCATAATTATTACAATGATTGGGGTTGGAATGGTGAAAAACTATACTTTTATATTGACTAACGTATCATGCAATTATAGTATGATAATTCTGTATACAGTTTGTTTTTAAACTTCATCTGTTTGCTTTTATTTACCGTTGTCAAAGCTGTCTGTAAATCTTGAGCCCCAAGGCTTATTGACAGCACACCACTGCTAAAGGAGTACAGGTATGCAAACAAAATCAATTATCGCTAACATACCGCCATAGTCGACTCTAACGAAAACACCACCATTTATGCTTATGACGACAAAGGCAACCTCATAAGAATAACAGATGTGGAGAGGAACTCAACTGTGTACACCTATAACAACAAAGTTTTTGTCTGGGGGATCAACAGTTCGGGAGAATTTGGAAGAGAGGATAATACACCTATTCCCGATACCTCAAAGGAACTGCTTGATGATGTGAAATGCTTATATAAACGTGATGGCAGCAACTGTGTAGCAATATTAAAAAATGATGGTATATTATATTATTCAGGAACAGATCATTACAATATTCTTGGAGAGCCCGTAAAAAATTATAATGAACCCGTCGAAGTTGAAAAGGATGTAAAGGATGTTCTGTTTTTTGACGAAGGGGTATTGATTTTAAAGAATAACGGAGAAGTAGTAAGATATTATGTCGAATATTATAATTATAATGAGCCCAAAGGCTATGCACATGATATTCCTATGACTGATGTTAAAGAAATTTTTACAGATAAAGCCTCAGGTTATCCTCAAATTGCCTTTGTTTTGTGTAATGACGGCAGTGTATGGGGTATGGGCAGCAATTATAGCAGAGCACTGGGAGTTGAGGATGTAGGACCTGAATTTGTATACGAGCCTGTTAAGTGTGAATTTTTAAGTCAACGTTTCAAAAATACTAATAAGCCCACAACAAACGAACAGGGCAATATAATAACGAGTGATACAGGATCCGACCCGTTCAAATTTATACATAATAAAGCATGGCTCTTGGCTTTATTGTCAGTTACATTGATCTTGGCACTGATCAAAAAGCTTCATTACTGAAATAACCGCCTATAGTCCGTAGCTATAAGCGGTTAAACTTGTTTTGGCAGTTTAAAAAAATTTCTGTAAATTAGGTTTCTGCAATAATTAAGATTTTAATATTGGGGTGGTTAGGCAGTTTTCTGCTCTTAACCAGAGTCCGTTTCAAATTTTGTGTAAACTCAAAAACTGATATATATTAAGCAAGGGCAGAACAGGCAGATTCTGCCCTT
>CANQDF010000038.1 GCA_947591605.1 uncultured Clostridia bacterium
CTTTTGGCATAGCCAAAAGTGCTTTTCGTCCGAGGAAAAGAGGGAGTGTCGAGCGATAGCGAGGCGCGAATCTCTTTGTACTCTGTAAAAAAATGCAGGAAATGCTTACATTTCCTGCAAGCGTGTCGACTTTTTCGACACGCTGAAACCCCCGCAAATTTTGTTTGCGGGGGTTTGTTTATTATTTCATTCTGTTTTTAAGAAAATCCGGTATATCAAGCTTTTTTGGGTCAATACCGTTTCTGTCCGACTCCTGCGTATTTTCCGCCGAAGCGGGACGCCTGCGGGAATCGGCAAAGCGAGGCGTGCTTATAACGGGGCTTTCACCTCTCATTGACTCAATATCCCTTAAAAAGCTGCTTGCCGAAGGCGATGACGATAACTGCTTGGGTTGCTGAACATTCTGCTGAGCCTGAGCCTCAGCGGCGCTTGCCTTTGGTGCGCTCTCGTCTATAAGTCCCGTTGCAACAACGGTAACAATTACCTTGTCGCCGAGGACGTCATTAATGGATGTACCGAATATTATCTCCGCATCCTCGTCAAGCAGATCCGCAATACTGTCGGCAGCATTGCCAACCTCTATAATGCTGAGGTTGTTGCCGCTTGCAACGTTTATAAGCAGATTCTTTGCGCCTGTGATAGAGGTTTCAAGCAGAGGCGAGTTTATAGCCTTCTGGGCTGCCTCCTCAACACTGCTTGCCTCACCCACGCCAAAGTGCGCAAGACCCTGATCACGCATAACGGTGCATACATCCGCAAAGTCAACATTTATCATGCCGGGCTTAGTTATAAGATCCGATATACCCGTAACGCCCTGGTGAAGAACGCTGTCTGCCATTTCAAATGCCTCCGGTACGGTCGTATTTCTGTCCGCTATGTCCATAAGCTTGTTGTTTGGTATAACAATGAGGGTATCCACATACTTCCTGAGCTCCTCAATGCCGTCAAGCGCATTTTTCATACGCTTTTTGCCCTCAAAGCCAAAAGGCTTTGTAACGACCGCAACGGTAAGTATGCCCTTTTCCTTTGCGATCCTGGCAATTACGGGTGCCGCACCCGTGCCTGTGCCGCCGCCCATACCTGCGGTGATAAATACCATATCCACGCCCTCCAGGTTTGCGGCTATCTCCTTTGAGGTTTCCTCGGCTGCCTGCTGACCTACTACAGGCTTGCCGCCTGCACCCAAGCCCTTTGTAAGCTCGGTGCCTATGGCTATCTTTCTTTCGGCAGGTGAGTTATTGAGCGCCATCTGGTCTGTGTTTATGGCAATAAACTCAATACCCTCGGAGTTTGAGGCTATCATGCGGTTTACGGCGTTGTTTCCGCCGCCGCCGACACCAAGTACAACAATTTTTGCCAAATCATTTGTTTCGTTTACAACATCAATCAAAATATTTCCCTCCTATTGTATATATAACTGCAAAAAACAGATTTATCCTAAAAAATATACAAAAATTCAATATATATATATCTTATCGTTTTTTTTGTGATTTTTCAATACCATTTTTAATTTTTTTTACTATTTTACATAGTTTTTTTTAAAATAAATTTTCAAAGCGTCAAAAATGGTGCCGACCCCGTATCAGCAGGGTATAAACCTGCGGTATTCAAGGGGTCGCCTTCTCAGCTCATATACTTGAACGTAGGCGTTGCCGCCGTAAGATCCAGCACACCCGCAACGGATGTGTCTATCTGCTTCAATATCTCGTTGAGCGTCATTATTTTTTCGTTGGCATTGTCAAAGCCGCCAAATTTAACATCCACCTTGTCCACATATAAATGTATATTTTCCGTATCCGATACATCCACCTTTATTACATTTTCCAGCATATCGTAATTGCCGAAATACCCCGACATCTCCTTTACAGCCGCATAGGTACGGGGGTTGTCCGTTTTAAGCACCTCGCCTATCGTAAAGCTGTCAAATTTAAGCCCCGTAACAACAGGCAGCTGCTTTGCCATATCGGGCCGTGAATCCAGCACACGCCCGTCATCGTCAATGTAAAGGTAAGCATTCATATACGGTATGTAGCCCCTCACCTTGTACTCGTCTACATTTATAACAAGGGTATTGGGAAACTGCTTTTCAAACCCGGCATCTTTTACATAGTTGTTCTGTTTAAGTGCGGCAGCCGCTTTTAATGTATTAAACGCAAACAGGTTATGCGTCCTGTCAAGACCGCATATGGCTGTTACCTGCTCCTCGCTCAGGCTTTCTATGCCGTTTACCTTTACATCCGCAATGTTAAAGTACGGAAAAAAACACAAAGCCGCAAATACGACCGCAGCCGTAACAACAGCCCAACCTATAAAAGACAAAAACCTCTTCATCAGTACTCACCTATAAGAAGATTTGCGTACACGGGGACAAAACGCCTCTCTCCCCTATACGCTACATATATAATACCATTTATACAGACTTTAAGCAACAAAAATTTTACCAAAAACATAATTTTAGGCTTCGTTTATCTCCTCACAGCTTATCTCTGCGCCTATATCGGACAGCTTTTCGGCAAAACGCTCATATCCTCTCCTTATAAAGCCGTTGTCGTATATAACGCTCCTGCCCTCCGCTCCGAGTGCGGCAACGGCAAGTGCTGCGCCGCCTCTCAGGTCATATGCCCGCAATACGCTGCCCTTAAGCCTGCATACACCGTTTATCTCAAAATACCTGCCTCCTGTGCAGCTTATATCGGCGCCCATTTTGTTAAGCTCGGGTATATGCTTGTTGCGCTGTTCAAAAACCCTCTCCTCTATAACGCTCATACCCTCCGCCTTGCTCAGCACCGAGGTAAACTGTGCCTGCATATCCGTGGGAAAGCCGGGGTAAGGCTCCGTTACTATCCTGTCTATTGCGGCAGGTCTTTTTGGAGCGTCAATATATATAAGAGAGCGGCTCTCCTTTATAACGCAGCCTGTCGCCTGCATGGCCTCCGTTACCGCCCCCATCACCGCACCGTCAACACCCCGTATAAACAGCTCGCCGCCTGTTATTGCGGCTGCACACATATAGGTGCCTGCTTCTATCCTGTCACCGGGTACGGTGTATTCGCACCTGTGCAGCCGTTCAACGCCCTCTACGGTTATAACGGGGCTGCCTGCTCCGCTTATCCTTGCGCCCGCCATATTGAGGAAGTCAGCAAGGGCGCATATTTCGGGCTCTCTTGCACAGTTGCGCAGAATAGTTGTTCCCTTTGCCTTTACGGCTGCAAGTATAATATTTTCCGTAGCGCCTACGCTTGGATACCTTAATGTAATGTCCGCACCTCTAAGCGCTCCTTTGCATATTATGCCGTTTTCCTCACAGGTTATCTCGGCGCCCATGTCGGCAAGCGCCTCAAGGTGTATGTCTATGGGTCTTTCGCCAAGAGCGCAGCCGCCCGGGCAGTAAAGCTCCGCCCTTTGGCATTTGCCCATAAGTGCACCCAAAAAGGTGACCGACGAGCGCATCCTTGCGCACAGCTCCTTTGTAATTTTGCAGCAGCTTATACCGTAAGGCTCTATCGAAAGCACGTTGCTGCGATAATCGCATTTGCATCCCAGAGATGTCAGTATATCGATACATACCCTTATATCGGAAAGATCGGGACAGTTGTATATTACAGCCCCCTCTGTCAGCAAGGCCGCCGCCGCTATGGGCAAGGCCGCATTTTTTGCGCCGCTTATCCTCACCTCGCCGCTCAACACCCTGCTGCCGTCAATAATATACCTTTCCATTTTACACCTCGCAAAAGCTGATGATGTATAATATGTAAAGGAGTTAAATATAGTTACATATACAGCCCAAATTTACAGCCTGTCCGTCTTCATCCCAAAAAATTTGCAGCTTTATGCCTAAAAATATATACAAAAATTTCATTTTATCAATAAAAAAGTTAATAATTTTGCATAAAATTAATAAAAAGTTAAAAAAACTGTTGCATTTTCAAATACACGGTATTATAATTGCAATATCAAAAGACGAGGACGTCATGGCAGATTGCCGTGGCGTCCTTTTTTGTATATATACAAAAATGCGTATAAGCCCCGCACACGCAAAAGCGTCCCTGCATACCGGTTTAAACAGGCTTGCTTAAGGCTGTATGCGGTGCTTATCCGACAAAGTAATTTTAATGCAAAAAAATTTATACCAATAAGGAGTGGTTTAAAATGGATGTTAATCTTATTTCCGCCGAGGTCACAAGCCAGGTATTTGCTGTCTGGTTTCTTATAGGCGCAGCACTTGTATTCTTTATGCAGGCAGGCTTTGCCATGGTTGAAACGGGCTTTACCCGTGCAAAAAATGCAGCCAACATTATTATGAAAAACCTCATGGACTTTTGTATAGGCGTGCCTATGTTTGTCTTTATAGGCTTCGGTCTGCTTTTGGGCGAGGACTGTATGGGTCTTATAGGCAAGCCCGGGTTTGATATTTTTACAAGCTATGCAAACTTTGACTGGTCGTCGTTTGTGTTCAATATGGTTTTCTGTGCAACAACGGCAACCATCGTTTCAGGCGCCATGGCAGAGAGGACAAAGTTTCTCTCCTACTGCGTATATTCCGCAATTATAAGCGCACTTATTTATCCTATCGAGGCGCACTGGATCTGGGGCGGCGGCTGGCTCTCACAGATGGGCTTCCACGATTTTGCAGGCTCCTGTGCCATCCATATGGTAGGCGGTATCTCCGCTATTATCGGCGCCAAGATACTCGGCCCCCGTATCGGCAAGTTTGTTAAGGACAAAAACGGCAAGGTGACAAAGGTAAACGCTATACCGGGTCACTCGCTCACACTCGGCGCACTCGGCTGCTTTATACTTTGGTTCGGCTGGTACGGCTTCAACGGCGCAGCAGCCACAAGCAAGGAGCAGCTCGGCTCCATCTTCCTTACAACAACTATAGCCCCATCGGTGGCAACCGTTGTATGTATGATATTTACATGGATAAAGTATAAAAAACCCGATGTTTCCATGTGTCTTAACGCATCTCTTGCAGGCCTTGTAGGTATCACCGCAGGCTGTGACGTTATGGACGCATTCGGAGCAACGATGGTAGGTGTTGTATCGGGTCTTCTGGTTGTGTTCGGCGTATGGCTGCTTGACCATGTGCTCTATATAGACGACCCTGTAGGTGCGGTAGCCGTGCATATGATGAACGGTATCTGGGGTACATTTGCGGTAGGTCTTTTTGCCACCACCTCGGCACCCGGCAACGATACCATGACAGGTCTTTTATACGGCGGCGGTGCAGGATTTTTCGGTACACAGTGCCTCGGCATCGTTTCCGTTGCGCTCTGGACAGCAGTGACCATCACAATTACATTTTTCATTATTAAAGCAACCATCGGGCTCAGAGCTTCCGTTGAGGAGGAAACAAGAGGTCTTGATATAACAGAGCACGGCCTTGCATCCTCTTATGCAGACTTTATGCCTGTTATCAATACAAACGCCATTAACGTATTTACAGGCGAAACAACCTCCAAAACGGTTCCTGCCGCAGCTCCCGCATCAAAGAAGGGCAAAAAGGCAGCGCCTGTTTCAAGCGACGAGGCAGTTCCCGTACAGGTGCTTACAAGCAGCAGCGATGTGGTTGCAAGCGATGTACGCCTCAGCAAGGTGGATATAATCTGCAAGCTCGGCAAATTTGACGATCTTAAGGCAGCTCTCAACAATATCGGCGTAACCGGTATCACGGTTTCAAACGTATCGGGCTGCGGTACCCAGAAGGGCGAAACGGTGCCTATGTACCGTGGTGCTCAGGTGGATATGACGCTTCTGCCAAAGATCAAGGTAGAGGTAGTTGTTTCCACAGTACCCGTTGCAGCCGTTGTTGCAGCCGCCAAAACAGCACTTTATACAGGAAACATCGGCGACGGCAAGATATTTGTATACAGCGTTGAAAACGTTATCAAGGTAAGGACCGGCGAGGAGGGCGTAGCCGCTCTTCAGGGCAGTGACGACTGATACTGCTATCGCAATCGTCGCAAAAACCTATAAAAAAGGATAAAAGATAAAAGCGGCATAAGGTATGTCGTATAACGAGGGGTTCCTGATGTGTGTCGGGGGCCTCTTGTTTTTATTTGCTGTCGAGCGGTAAACCGGTCGGTATTTAAAAATACAGTAAATTTTAAAAGCGCCTCCGCATAAAATTAACAATATCGGTAATAATCACTGCGAGGTGATTTTTTTAATGAAACTGCGTTATGTTACCATTGCCGTACTGGCAGCATGCTGTATTGCGGCGCTAAAGCTCGGCGGCAGACAGGGTGCCGAGCAGATAAATGCGGCGGCATATACCGTAAACCCCAACTTAAACAAGATAACCGGTTCGCCTGTTTTTGCATCAATACGCTATAACGGTGTTATGTATGCGGATGAGGCAATGACCGAGCCTGCGGATTATCTTAAAACGGGCGACCGTGCAGAGATACTCCGTGACAGATCAAGAGAGATATATTATATAAAGCACAACGGCAGGATGGGCTGGACACAGGCGGATATACTGGATATACCGCCCGACCCGTTTACCGTAACACAAAGGCTTACAGCACAGGAGATAGAGGCATATGTGCATGATATGCAGTTTGAAAGCGTTACGGATTACTTTGTGTGGGTCGATATAGCAAGGCAAAGGACATATGTGCTGAAATATGACGACAGCGGCAGGCTGCGCCTGGAAAGGGATATACTTTGCGCAACGGGCAAAAACACAAGCCCTACCACAAGAGGCTTTTTTACCGTGGAGCAAAGGGGAGAGAGCTTTTACAACGCACGTCTTAAGAGCGGAGCAAGGTACTGGGTGAGGTTTAACGGCAGCTATCTGTTCCATTCCATAGCACTTAACGAGGACGGCAGCGTAAAAGACGACACTCTCGGCAAGCGCTGTTCCGACGGATGCGTGCGTATGAGTATGGAGGATATAAAATGGTTTTACGACACAATACCCGAGGGTACAGCCGTAAATATATATTAAAAAAAATCCGTCAAAACAGCAGCTTGTTTGCAAACAACAAAAATCCGTAAGTCGGGTACAGCCCGACTTACGGATTTGCGTGTCGAAAGAGTCGACACGCTTGCAGGAAATGCTTGCATTTCCTGCATTTTTTCACAGAGTATAAAGAGATTCGCGCCTCGCTATCGCTCGACACTCCCTCTTTTCCTCGGACGGGCAAAGCTCGTCCTGCGGATTTTAGCCTGCGGCGCTTAAGTTACCTAAAAAAGCTTTATGCCTGCTCCAATCTTTTGACTACAAAGCAAGCAGCCCTGCCGCCGCAACGGTTTAGGTTTATGGCTTTACAACTATATTTACTATCCTTCCGGGGACATAAATTTCCTTTACTATATTGCCTGAAAGCTTTGCGCCAAGAGCCTCCTTTGCGGCAGCTACCGCACTGTCCCTGTCGGCGTCATGCTCAAGGCTTACGGTAGCCTTTACCTTGCCGTTTATCTGTACGGCAACCTCAACGGTATCGGTCTTCATTTTGTTCTCGTCATATTCCGGCCAGCTTGCGGAAAGGAATACGGACTTGTTGTGTCCGAGTATCTCCCATATCTCCTCTGCAATGTGCGGTGCAAAAGGCGCAAGCAGTACGGCTATCGTATCAAGCGTTTCCTTATCGCAGCCGCCTGCGCTCTTGCAGGCTGCAACAAGCTTGTTGGTATACTCCATAAAGCCGGATACAACGGTGTTGAGTGTGAGCGCCTCAAGGCGTGAGGTTATCTCGTATACCATCTTGTGCCTTATCTGCTCGATCTCCTTTGTAGGCTCTATAATTTTGTCCTTGTACTCGTCAACAAACTTCCACAGCTTATTGAGGTATCTGAATACTCCGTCTATACCTGTGTCGTCCCATTCCGAATCCAGCTCGGGAGGCCCTATAAACAGCTCGTACATACGCAGCGAATCACAGCCGTACTTTTCCACCGTTTCATCGGGCGATACCACGTTGCCCTTGTTTTTGCTCATTTTGTACAGCTTGCCGTCCTCATCGTTTTTCTTGCATATCATACCCTGATTGAAGAGCCTCTTAAAGGGTTCCTCAAAATCCACAACGCCTATATCATAAAGAAATTTGGTATAAAAGCGTGCATACAGCAGATGCAGCACGGCATGCTCCACACCGCCCACATACAGGTCAACGGGCATCCACTTTTTAAGTGCTTCCTTGCTTGCAAGCTCCTTGTCGTTGCCGTTGTCACAGTAGCGCAGGAAGTACCACGAGGAGCCTGCCCACTGAGGCATTGTGTTGGTTTCTCTCTTTGCAGGTCCGCCGCAGCATGGGCAGGTAGTGTTTACCCACTCGTCAATAGCCGCAAGAGGCGACTCACCCGTATCCGTAGGCTTATAGCTTTCCACATTCGGCAGCAGTACAGGCAGCTGATCCTCCGGAACAGGCACCGTACCGCATTTTTCACAATGAACAAGGGGTATAGGCTCTCCCCAGTAACGCTGGCGTGAAAATACCCAGTCACGCAGCTTGTAATTTACGGTCTTTTTGCCGAAGCCCATTTTTTCAACATATTCGGGCATTTTGGCTTTTGCTTCCTCGCTCTTCATACCGTTGAGCTCGCCGGAATTTATCATTATACCCGGCTCGGTATATGCCTCGGTAAGCTCCTCCGCCTCCTTGCCGTCCTTGCTTATTACCTGTATTATAGGCAGATCGAATTTTTTTGCAAACTCAAAGTCACGGTCGTCATGTGCGGGAACACACATAATGGCACCCGTACCGTAATCGGCAAGAACATAGTCCGATATCCATATAGGCACAAGAGCGCCGTTAAGCGGATTTATACCGTAGGCTCCCGTAAAGACGCCCGTCTTTTCCTTATCGGTCATTCTGGAAACATTGCTTTTTGTGCTTGCCGCATAAACATACTTTTCAACCGTGTCCTTCTGCTCGGCCGAGGTTATCTCTGGTATTATATCGTGCTCGGGTGCAAGCACCATAAAGGTTGCGCCGTAGAGTGTATCGGGGCGTGTTGTGTATACGGTTATTTTTTTATCGGTATCCTTTATTGCAAAGTCCACCTCGGCACCGTAGCTCTTTCCTATCCAGTCCGTCTGCATCTTTTTTACCTTTTCGGGCCAATCAAGATCCCCAAGGTCGTTGAGCAGTCTTTCCGCATACTTTGTTATGCGCAGCATCCACTGGCGCAGATTCTTTTTTGTTACGGGCGAACCGCAGCGGTCGCATACACCGTTGGTAGCCTCCTCGTTTGCAAGCACGCACTTGCAGCTGGGGCACCAGTTGAGCGGCATTTCCTTTTCATAGGCAAGGCCTTTTTTAAACATCTGCACAAATATCCACTGCGTCCATTTATAATAGCCCGGGTCGGTAGTGTTTATCTCCCTGTCCCAGTCGTAAATTGCGCTTATCTCCTTAAGCTGACGCTTCATATTGGCGATAGAGCTTTTTGTGGCAACCGACGGATGTGTGCCTGTTTTTATTGCATAGTTTTCTCCGGGCAGACCAAAAGCGTCCCATCCCATTGGGTGGAGTATTTCGTAGCCCTCCAGCAGCTTATAGCGGCTTACAACGTCGGATAGCACATAGCCCCTCCAGTGTCCTACATGAAGTCCGCTGCCCGACGGATACGGAAACATATCCAGACAATAGTATTTGGGCTTTGTGTCGTCATGTACGTTTACGGGGTTAAGCTCCCAGTTTTTACGCCATTTTTTTTCGATCTCATGAAAATTATATTTTGTACTCATTGTTGATTGCCTCCTGCAATTTTCATATTGCTTTAAATAATTAATTTATACCATATTTTAACGATTTTTTCAATAGCTTTTGCAAAAAAAGACCGCCCCTCCGAGCAAAATATCCGCAAGGCGGCTGTATCTACGCAATACGGCATATTTCCGCCCGGCATTTTGGGGTAAATACTCATAAAAAAAATGATTAAAAGCTTCATTAAGTTGTATTTTTAATATTTGTATGCTATAATAACAAAATACCGACAAGGAGAAGGTGCGGCAATTTTTTATGCACACCTTGCGGACAGCATTTTTTGTCGGATATATCGGATAAATTTATGTTTTATATGTAAAAAATTTATTAACGGAGGCTGTATAATGTCATTTAAAAATCAATTTTTAACGGCGCTGTACCGATTCGGCTCATATCCGGAGCTTCTGGATGTAAAGGGTATAAGGGTATTTTTGTATACCTTTTTTACGGTGATATTAAGCGTTGTGTTTATGGTGCTCACAGCTGCACCGGGATACCTGTCCCAAGGCGGACTGGAGGGCATGGCAAAAAAATACATACCCGAGTTTTCGGTAAAGGACGGAAAGCTCAAAACCGAAAAAATAGATTTCAGCGATCCCGTAAGCGGTGTCAGAATATATGTCGACACCTCCGCAAAAATGTCGGATGCCCCGTTTGCCGATGAGGGCTACAGCTGTGTGCTTGTTGCCGACAGCGACGAGATATATGTTTACAACAGCATGCAGGGCTCACAAAAAATGCGTTTTGACGAAATGGGCATTGATTTTTCAAGCGACGATATATACAAATCCCTTGCGGATAAAAGGGTAGCTGCCTTTATTATAGCTTTGTTTGTTTTTACTTGGATCATCGGTATGTCGTTTTATGCGCTCTACAATATAATTTTTCTTGCGCTTATAGGCAATATCATCAATATGGTTTCCGCAAGGCTGCCTCTCAACTTCGGCCATATGCTTAAGCTTGCATGCTATGCAAGGACGCTGCCCCTTATAATGAGCCTGCTCTTCCCTGTTATTGCGGGCATAGGCTTTAACCCTGCCGTATTTTACGCAGTGGGCGGCTTTTACATGTACAAGGCGCTTAAAAACATAAGGCTGAACACAGGCGTGGTTATTGCGGACATAAGCGGTATGAGCGGCAGCGATGCGCATGCGGACGGCGGCGAATGAGGCAAGGGCTGTGCTTATATATAACTTGTCCGTTCTGTGTATCTTTTAAACGTAAATAAATTGTAAATTTAAATCACATCCTGTAGCAAGCTTTAATATTATGTAGTATAATTATATCAATATATGAAAAAAGTCGGTTTTTAAATTGCCGCTTTATTTAAAAAGGGGAGACAGGCATGTACAGATATAAGTTAAAAATATTTATAATAAGCAAAACCGAACAGATCCAAAAGCAGCTTGAGGGTATAAAACCAAGGGAACGCTTTGAACATATTTTTGCAACTGTGGACAGAGCGGATAATATAATATCCGAGGGCGATATTTTTATTGTTGACGGGGACGAGAGTATGCTTGAACCTATATATAAGTGCAAGGGCACCGATACATGGGTGATATTCTACGGCAGCCCCTCCTCATACAAAAACCTGAGCGAGGTATGGCCAAAGCCTCTTGATGACGAGGGTATGAGCTTTTACTTCAACGCCCTGCTTGACAAGATCAAGCTTAAAAAGGACTATATGCTCGCATCCTCCTATCTTGATACGCTTATAGACAATTCTCCCGACCTTGTATGGTTCAAGGATGCGGAGGGCTCGCATGTAAAAGTAAACAACAGCTTTTGCAAGGCGGTAAACAAAACAAAGGAGCAGGTAGAGGGCAGAGGTCACTACTATATATGGGACATCACGCCCGAGGATTACAGCAAAGGCGAGTATGTATGCCTTGAATCCGAGGACATGGTCATGAACGCAAAAAAGACAATGGTCTTTGACGAAATCGTAAAGACAAAATCGGGCATGAGGCAGTTTGTCACCACCAAATCCCCCATATTTAACGAAAAAAACGAGATAATGGGCACCGTGGGCTGGGCTCACGATGTTACCGAGCTTAAAAACGTTTCCGGCGAGATGAGCCTGTTTATTGAAAATATACCTTACGGCGTTATAATCACCGATGTAAACGACATTATTATGAACGTAAATACCGCAATGGAAACCATTACGGGCACCCCAAGGGATACAATGATAGGCACCAAGGCAAACCTGCGATATGCCTCGCTCGTTGAGGCAGCGGAGGACAGCACCGGCAAAACAGTATCCGTAATTCAGGCTTATTTTTGCGGACATGTAAAAACAATCGAAATGACCAAAATGAATTTTACCGATGTTTTTAAAAAGCCGATGGGCATAATACGCATTTTCAGGGACATAACGGCTGAAAAGGAGCTTGAAAAGCAGGTAATCAAAAACGCCAATACGGATTATCTTACAGGGCTTTACAACAGGCGGTACTGCTACGAATATTTTGATACGCAGTGCAAGGGCAAGCCCGTAAGCATACTTACGCTGGATCTTGACAATTTTAAGGGCGTAAACGACAGCTTCGGCCACGACAAGGGAGATGAAGCCCTTATACTCACAGCCGATATTTTAAGAAAAAATTTTGATGAGGAGCTGCTGGTGCGCATAGGCGGAGATGAGTTCCTTGTAATATTTACCTGTAACGATGCCGAGCTTATAGAAAAAAAGTCCAAGGCGCTATCGGAGGAGCTTAACCGTGCCTTTGCCGCCCGAAAGGAATTTGCGGGGGTTTCGGCAAGCATAGGCGTTGCCGTTGCACAGCACCCCGACAACGATATAAACGAGGCAGTAAAAAGCAGCGATAATGCCCTTTACAGCGTTAAGAAAAACCACAAGGGCGGCTTACGCATAATCTGCGCCTGATCCCGACAAATACAAGGGCTTTGGTGTAATCGGAGCAAAAATATCATTGACTTAATTGTCCCTTTATAAAGATAATACTTGCAATATACCGAAAAATGAATTATAATGTACACGGCAGACGGCGTTTTGTATTTTGCTTAGTATATAAAAGCGCTGTTATGTTTTGATGAGGCTTAAAATGCCTTGAAAGGAGATAGTGTAATGAGCTTGACAAATGAGCTTGCAAAGCTCGGCGCAGATATTGACGATGCTCTGCAAAGATTTATGGGCAATGAAAAACTTTATATAAGGATGCTCGGCAAGCTTCCAAAGGCTGTTGCCGATGCCGAGGTAATATCACATTTTGAAAGCGGCAATTATGATGCCGCACTTACAAACGCACATACACTTAAGGGCGTAATGGGCAATTTGTCCATCACTCCGCTTTACAAGGCATATTCGGATGCGGTGGCTCTGCTCAGGGAGTCTAAGCCAAACGAGGCCAAAATTAAAATAGATGAGATACTTCCCTTGCAAAAGGATATTATAGATTGTATTGAAAAATATAATTAATTTTATTGTTATACCCTTGTGCCTGCAGGGGAAAATAACGGAGGACATTTATGAAACAGACTATTTTGATTGTTGATGATATGGAGATAAACAGAGCTATTCTCGCCGAGGGATTTGGTGACGATTACAATATCCTTGAAGCGGAAAACGGTCATCAGGCAATGGAAATAATAAACAGCACAGAAAATATTTCGGCTGTACTGCTTGATTTGGTCATGCCCGAGATGGACGGTCTGGGTGTACTCCATAGGATGAACAAAAACGGCAAAATATCTCAGATACCCGTATTTATCATAACGGCGGCAGACAGCGCACAGATGATGATGGATGCCTACAATATGGGTGCCGTGGATGTTATATCAAAGCCGTTTATGATAAACTTTTTAAAATGCCGTGTCGGCAACATTATAGAGCTTTACAGACGCAGAAACGACCTTGAATCCATAGTGGATGAGCAGGTAAAAAGGCTCAACAAATACAACCAGTCGCTTGTGGAGATACTTGCAACGCTTGTGGAGTTCCGTGACTGTGAATCGGGCGAGCATGTAAAACGCATCTGCGGCCTTACCGAAATACTTATGACTGCGGTAAGCGATATGTTTCCCGAATATCATCTGCCAAAGCATGAGATAGATAAGATCGTAAGCTCTTCCGTACTGCACGATATAGGCAAGATATGTATACCGGACGCCATTTTAAATAAGCCCGGCAAGCTTACAAAGGAGGAGTTTGAGGTAATGAAGCAGCACACCGTTATGGGCTGCCAGATACTTACAAACATACCCGATGTTATGGATAAGGCCATATACAATTACAGCTACGATATATGCCGTCATCACCACGAAAGATGGGACGGCAGGGGCTATCCAGACGGTCTTAAGGGTGACGAAATATCCATATGGTCACAGGTAGTATCGGTGGTGGATGTTTACGATGCGCTTGTATCCCCAAGGGTATATAAGGATCCGTTTGACCACGAAACCTCCGTTAAAATGATATGCGGAGGCGAGTGCGGTACCTTTAACCCCAAGGTGCTTGAAGCATTCAACAGTTCAATAGACAAAATAAAGGCATACAGGATACAGGCAGATTAATGCTTGCCTGCATATCAGTACTATGCTGTGCTGTGTACTCGGTCGATAAAATACGGCTGCCGCAAAACGACTTTTACATCATTTTGCGGCAGCCTTTTGTTTGCCCAAATACGGACAAGCCGTCCGTAAAAATTTACTCAAAACATTTATCCCGATGTTTTATGCAAACACGTTATACGGCATTACAGCTTTTCCGGCTCGTCGTATACAATGCCGAACTGCTCCACACTCACACTCTCCATTACCACATCGTCAATAGGTCTGTCACTGTAATCCGTAGGCACCTGCGCTATCCTGTCCACAGCGTCCATACCCTCGGTCACCTTGCCGAATGCAGCATATTCGCCGTCAAGATGAGGGGCGTCCTTGTGCATTATAAAAAACTGACTGCCTGCGGAATCGGGTCGTGCGCTCCTTGCCATAGACAGCACGCCTGCCGTATGCTTAAGGTCGTTTTTAAAGCCGTTGCGGCTGAACTCTCCCTTTATGGAATAACCGGGGCCGCCTATGCCTATGCCCTCGGGGTCACCGCCCTGTATCATAAAGCCGGGTATCACCCTGTGAAAGGTAAGCCCGTCATAAAAGCCGTGGTTTATAAGGCTGATAAAGTTTTTTACCGTGTTGGGCGCAATATCGGGGTAAAGCTCCGCCTTGATAATATCGCCGTTTTCCATTTTAAATGTTACGATTGGGTTTGACATAATAATATCCTCCGTGTTGTTTATAAATTTATTTTTACGGGCGTAAAGCCCCTGTAATCACAGGATACAAGCACATACTCCGTTCCGTTTACGTTGCCCCTGTAGCTTGCGTCATAGCTGCGGTTACTGTGCAGATGACCGTATATCACCGTTGAAACGCCGTATGCTTCAATACTGTCCACAAAGCCGCTGCGCTCCTTTTTATCGTTGGTAGGCGGAAAGTGCATCATTACGGCAAGCCTTTTGTATCCCGCAGACACTGCGCCCTCCAGCGCCCTTTCAAGTCTGCCCGTTTCTCTTAGGTACAGCTTTTCGTCCCTGTCGGTATATCTGCTGTCATTGGGACACGTCCAGCCCTTTACGGCGCATACGGCAGTATCTCCGTACACAAAAAAGCCGTTTCTTACAAAGACTATATCCTTATACAGCTCATTCAGCCTTTGTGTGGAGCTCCACCAATAATCATGGTTGCCGGGAGATATTATCTTTTTGCCGGGCAAGGAAAGCAAAAACTCCATATCGGGCGCAAGCCCCTCATAATTTATTGCCCACGATATGTCCCCGGGCATAAGCACGGTATCGCCGCATGTAACGGTTTCAAGCCATTTCTGTCTTATACTGAGGGGATGATCCCTCCATATTTCGTCAAAAATATCCATGGGCTTGGGCTTTGCAAAGCTCAGATGGGTGTCCGATAAAGCGTACAGTGCCATATCCGCCTCCTTTAAATTTAAACATATTTTACCTTGTATATCTCCGCCATGGTTTCCAGCTCCTTGTTAAAATCCGACAGCTTTTCCACACTGCCCTCCTGACAAAGCTCCGCAAAGCGCATGTTAAACTGGTTCATCTGTTCGACGCCCGCATGAAAATAAAGGTTATGTATGTTGTTTACTATCTCGTTTACTATAAAATCTCTTGTTTTTATAGTGCGCTGCACCTGCAGCATCTCGTCCCTTATGGTAGTCATTTCGTTGTCAAGCTGAAAAGCCGCCTCGGCGCAGTTTTGCAGCCTTAGCTGAAGCTCCGGCGGCATATTGCCGTCATACTTGTACCTGAGCGAATGTTCTATGGTCGCCCAAAAGTTCATGGCAAGGGTGCGTATCTGTATCTCGCATTTTATCTCCTGCCTGCCCTTTACGGTAAAGAGCGGATATACTATTGTAATATGATAGCTGCGGTAACCGCTTTTTTTGGTGTGGGTCACATAGTCCTCCTCCTGTATTACCGTCATATCCACACCGCTGCGCCTGCGCAAAAGCTCGGCTACCTTTTCAATATCCTCAACAAACCTGCATATTATCCTTATGCCCGCAATATCCTCAAGCATATCAAAAATGCTCTCGTCAAGCGGTATATGCCTTTTATCCGCCTTTTCTATTATGCTGGCTATGGACTTGACCCTGCCTGTCACCTGCTCAATGGGCGAATGTCTGCCCGACACATCGTATTCCCTCTTAAGAGAGATAAGCTTTGCCGTTATTTCGTCAACCGCCTGTTCATATGGCAGCAGCGCCTCTCTCCAGTTTATTATTCCCATAAAATACCTCCCAAAAACCTTCTTATATGATTATAGCATTAAATCGAATTATTTTCAACCATATATATACTATCATAGAGGGAGAGCGGATTTTGTCATTTTGTCATATCATAAAAATAAAACGATATCGGCACGGTAAAAATCATAATAACCGATGGACACACAGGCTGTCCTGTCATATACCGATATTTGCTTATAGCAGTTTTTATACATCGCCTCTCTAAATCGTGCATAAAATACCCGATAAGAAATAAGTTCTTACCGGGATAGTTTTTTATGTATGTATTTTATTTTGTAAAACTCAGCGATAAACAGGAATTGACCGAGCGGCGCAGGAATTCCTTATTCCACAATAAAATTTTTATCAAGCCATTTTGCAACGCCATCCTCGTCGTTTGACGGAATAACGGAAGTTGCTATTTTTTTCAGATCCTCATGGGCATTTTGGACAGCATATCTCTCATCGGCAAGTTCAAACATATCTATATCATTTTTTCCATCGCCAAACACGACCAATTTATCACATTTCAGGCGGGACTGCAGCTGCTTTATAGCCCTTGCCTTTGAAACATGCAAAGGCATGATCTCAAGCCATTGCTCCTTAGTATAAAGTTCCGTCTGGTATACGCAATAATAGGAAGCCTTATATTTTCTATATAACGGTTCGAGCTTTTGCGGTTCATCAATACATGTGATATAGAAAATCCTTCCCGATTTCAGATCATTTATCGTTTTTACGGCATTGGTACGGTGATCCCCCTTTCTGCTTTCAATAAATTTATTCATTCCATACGTACAGCATTCGGGGACAAAAGAGAATTTTTCCTTTCCGTCTATGTATGCGTACACAATAGGATATATTTGATTGGCAAACAAATCGTCTAACACCGGATTGATCCTGTCATCAAAATAATTTTCAAGCAAAATATCCTCTGTAAGATTATCTATTACAAAAGCGCCGTTATATACAATCAGAGG
>CANQDF010000039.1 GCA_947591605.1 uncultured Clostridia bacterium
TTGCCGACTACTGTATCAAGTTCCCAATGTCCAAAAACTTCCTTGCTCTCAACCTCTGCCGGACGTTCTTCTATACTTTTTCCTTTATGGTTGTTTGCCGCCCTCACATGGTGATATGCTCTCTTTTTCCCTATTTTCTTTACAGGCAAAACATCGTTAGTCAGGTTCGGAAAAAGTCCTTCATCAATGTAATTATAAAGTGTTTTTACACAAAAATTTACTTCATAACCCTCCTTTTTTGCTTCTGCGAGTGCTGATGCAGGTGAGTATTTATCCTCTATTATTTTTTTCTCAATGAATTTTACCAATTCATGGTTATTGCCTAATTTAAGTTTTGCACCTTTGGCAGTATTGTTATAATCCCTTATTTTTTGTGCTGCATCTGCACTGTATTCGATTCTGTATGTCAGGTCACTGTTAAGCAGCTTGACTTTTCCAAGCGCTATTTCTCTTTGTATAGTACGCTTGCTGCGGTTTCCAAGAAGTTTAGCGATTTCTCCCGGCGCATGTCCTGCTTTTAACAATATCTCTATTTTTTGTCTTTCTTCATAACTGATATGTTGACCTTTTTTATTTTTTGTTGTATAATTCATATGACTCATAGTGATTCTCCTTTGGTTTGTTAGTTTGTGCACTTACATTTTACCATAAGTTTCACTTTGAGTCATTTTTATTGTGTCATTTTATTTTACAACTTTCCGCCGATAAGTAAGTTCCCGCCTCTTTAGGCGGTGAGGTCTTACTATTGTGTTAGGCGATAAAGCTCCCCACCCAACACAAAGGTTTTGTAAGGAGCCGCAGAATGTCAAAAACATTATTAAATAGAGCAGCTCAAAAAGCGCCGCAGAATAAGATCCGCAGGCGGGGCATTTATATGCACGCCTGCGGAGCCTTATATAATGTAGTATGTATATTACTGTTCTGCTTTTTCGCCGTCATCGGCAGGCAGCGCAGCCTCACGAGCGGCAGCGGTCGGCAGTTCGGGCAGCTCGTAATGCTTTCTTACGGCGTTTTCTATTTCAAGGCAAAGATCGGGATTTTCCTCAAAAAATTTTTTTGCGTTTTCCCTGCCCTGTCCGAGGCGGTTGCCGTTATAGCTGTACCAGGCGCCGCCCTTCTGTACGATGTCGAGCTCTGCCGCCAAATCGAGCACATCGCCCGTATGGCTGATGCCTTTGCCGAACATAATATCAAATTCCGCTACCTTGAAAGGTGGAGCGACCTTGTTTTTTACAACCTTGGCTTTTGTTCTGCTGCCTATTACCTCGGTACCGTTTTTGATGGGGTCGCTCTTTCTTACATCTATCCTGACGCTGGCATAGAATTTAAGCGCCTTTCCGCCCGTGGTGGTTTCGGGGTTGCCGAACATAACGCCTATCTTTTCCCTGAGCTGGTTTATAAATATAACTATACACTTGCTTTTGGATGTAACGCCGGTAAGCTTTCTCAGTGCCTGGCTCATAAGCCTTGCCTGAAGACCTACATGGCTGTCGCCCATTTCGCCCTCTATTTCCGCCTTGGGCACAAGGGCTGCCACAGAGTCGACTATAACTATGTCCATAGCTCCGGAGCGTACCATGGTTTCGGTTATTTCAAGCGCCTGCTCGCCGTCATCCGGCTGGGAAACATACAGCTCGTCAATATTTACGCCCAGCCTTTTTGCATATACGGGGTCAAGTGCATGTTCCGCATCCACAAAGCCTGCTATGCCGCCCCTCTTTTGCACCTCTGCAACTATGTGCAGTGCGAGGGTGGTTTTGCCGCTGCTCTCGGGGCCGTATATCTCTATTATCCTGCCCTTTGGTATGCCGCCGAGGCCGAGCGCTATATCAAGCGCAAGTGAGCCTGTGGGTACTACCTCGACCGTGTGATCCACCACATGTGCGCCCAGCTTCATAACGGCGCCCTTGCCGTAGTTTTTTTCTATCTGGGCAACGGCTGTTTTAAGGGCCTGTGCCTTGCTGTCAAGTTCTTCTTGTGGGTTTTTTGTGTTTGCTGCCATATTTGACCTCCTGCGTTTATAAAAGCTGCTCCAGAAGCGCAATAGCTTCCGAAACGGCATTTTGTCTTATATTGTTTCTCCCGCCCGAAAGGGACAGGCGTTTTACATGTACTTTTCCGTAAATATATACGCCTATATACACCGTGCCGACAGGGTCTGCCTGCGTGCCTCCGTCGGGCCCGGCATAGCCTGTGCTGGAAATGCCTATATCCGTGCCGCAAAGCCTGGCGGCGTTTTCGCACATTTCGGCAGCGGTGCGGCTGCTCACGGCTGTATATTTGTCAAGCGTTGCTTTTTTTACATTTAAAAGGGACTGCTTCTGGCTGTCGTTGTAGGTGACAAGCGATGCGGCAAAAACCTCCGAGGCGCCCGGTTCGCTTACAAAGGCATCGGCTATAAGCCCTCCCGTGCAGCTTTCCGCAGCGGCGGCGGTAAGCCCCTTTTGTTTAAGTTTTGCTATAAGCTCTTTATACATAATATACCCCCGATAGGTCTGTAAACAGTATACCAAAAATTTGTTTATATTGCAAGGTATTTTTCGAAAATTATTTCTCATCGGTTTGCTTTGACGGACAGCTTTCCTTTGCAGGGCAGCTGCTGCATCCGCATCCGCAGCCGTTTTTACTCATTTTAACGTATTTTCTGAGTGAGAGCAGTACGATGACCGCAACAATACCGATAGTGACGGCAGTAGACATAATTTATACCTCCGCTTGCATTTTAAATTGAATCATGATATAATTGTATAAGGGTATTTATATGCAGTAAAACAATAAATATCCATATGCTTTTATGTTTATATTTTATTATCAAGGACGGGAGTTGTCAATAATGAAGCTTCAGGAATCGGGAGAAAATTATCTGGAAACAATTTTGATACTTAAAAACAGGCTGGGCTATGTGAGGGCTATAGATGTAGCAACAGAGCTTAATTTTTCAAAGCCGAGTGTAAGCCGTGCCTTGGGTATACTTAAAAACGACGGTTATATTACCGTTGAACAGAGCGGCAATATATGCCTTACCGATGACGGGATGAAAAAGGCATCTTCGGTATATGACAGGCATGTTACCATAACGCACTATCTCTCGGAGGTGCTGGGGGTGACCCCCTCGGTGGCAGAGGCGGACGCCTGCCGCATTGAACATATCATAAGCGAGGAAACCTTTTTAAAGATAAAAGCAGCATACAATAATCGTTGATACGGAGGTATAATATGAAGCTCAAAGCCTTACTTGCGGTATCTGCAGCAGTTCTTATGCTGGGCACAGATGCTTTTGCCGCACAGGATATAAACGTCAGACTTAACGGCGAGATAATAAATTTTTCGGCTCAGAAGCCTGTTGTATTAAACGGCAGAACACTTATACCGTTAAGAGGCGTGTTTGACAAAATGGGTTATACCATTGCATGGAACGGCAATACAAAAACCGCAAGCCTTGCAAACGGTACAAACGAAATAAATGTGGTTATAGGGGAGAGTGCTTTGCATATTAACGGCAAGAGCGTTCCCATTGATGTGCCTGCGCAGATAATAAACGGCTCCACTATGCTGCCTTTGCGTGCCGTAGCCGATGCCACGGGTGCCGATGTCGGTTGGGATCCGTCTGCAAAGCTGGTCACAATAACCTATGACAAACCAAATAATCAGTCATCGGGAGGGGCTGTTATAACCCAAAACCAACAGGAACTGGATTATGTAAATGCCTATACCTCCACGGTTGAAGCATTCAGCCCTGTTATAGATAATTTCAGTGCTGTTTGTCTGGAGTTTACAAGCTATGATATGGGCGATCAAGACAAGCTTGTAAAATTTGCGCAGCCGGCAAAAAATGTACATGATGCTGCCGTGCGCACCAAAAACAAGCTGGATTCGCTCAGCTGTCCGCCTAAGTTTGCACAGCTCAACCGCACTGCAAGCGCATACGCACAGGCGATAGCGGAGCAGGCCGATGTTGTTGCACAGCGTGCAGAGGGTAAAATAAGCGCAGAGGAATGTGTTGAAAGGTATAACAGCCTTGCGGCTCAGACCGTAGCCAAGGAAACCGAGTACAGAAAGGCTGTCGAGGCTGTTATTGCAGCCAATTAATGCTTTTATAAAGATCCGTGCAAAACAGACAAAACCGGAGTCGGTACAAACCGAACTCCGGTTTTTTATATATACGATAGGGTTACTTAATGTATTTTGCGGCAGCCCGATTAACTTCTATACGGTTTTTATGACCCGTGCAGGGCTGCCCACGGCTACGCTGTTATCGGGTATATCCCTCGTAACCACGCTGCCCGAGCCGATTGTACAGTTGCTGCCTATTTTCACCCTGGGGTTTATTGTAACATTGCCGCCTATCCATACGTTATCGCCTATGGTTATGGGCAGTGCTTTTTCCAAAAGCTTATTCCTCATTTCGGGGTCTGTAGGATGGTTGGGTGTATATATACCGGTATTGGGGCCTATAAAACAGTTATCGCCTATGGTTACGCTTGCACAGTCCAATACAGTAAGGTTGTAATTTGAATAAAAATTATCTCCGATACGCAAATTTATACCGTAATCACAGCGGAACGGCTGCTCTATAAGAAAATTGACGCCTATACAGGGTATAAGCTCTCTTATAAGCGCCTCCCTCTCCTCAATAGCAGACGGGTGCAGGCTGTTGTATTTGCTGCACAGAGCTTGGCTGTGCCTTACAAGCTCCGTAAGCTCACGATCCGATGTGCTGTACCAAAGCCCGCTTTGCTGTTTCTCTCTTTCTGTCATGGTGAGCTCCTTTAACGCTGTTTATCTGCGGATATTATCTCGTAACCCGCCTTTTCTATATCCGCAATAAGCTCATCGGTGTTAAGCGACAGCACCTTTATTATAAGCTCGTTGTGACCCTTTTCCGTAAAAAAGCTCAGGCTGCGTATGTCTGTATTATGCTTTTTTGCAACGGCTTCAATGTCGGAGAGCATATCGGAGCCCTCTTTTATCCTTATGGCTATATGTGTACCGTCCTTTTTTACCCCAAGCAGGTCGATAAACGCCTTTATTATGTCAAAACGTGTGATTATGCCGATAACGCAGCCGTCATCATCCACAACGGGCAGTATGTCGATATGGTTGTCCTTTATCATAAGTACAGCCTTTTCTATAAGAGCGTCCTTGTTTATACAGTAAATGCCCATATCCATTACATCTTTTACTTTTATTTTGTTGAGTATGGCGGAAATTGCAACGCCTGTAAGGTGTATAGACTTGGACGGACTTATCTGCGCAAGCTGCCTCTCCGAAACAAAGCCTGCAAGCTTGCCCTCCTTGTTTACAACGGGCAGATATGAATGCCCCGTATCCTCCATAAGCTTAAGCGCCTGCGATGCGGTGGAATCAAGTTCCGCACATACGGGGTTGGAGTTCATCCTCTCATATACATACATAAAAAACACCTCCGATATATTTATTGTTAAGGTCATTTGTAAAAAATATCTATTACAATTATATCATAAAGTATAAAAAAATAAAGATATTATAAAAAAATTTGGCGAAAATACAAAAAAAATTTTATACCCCTTGTATACTTTAGTCAAATGGTGTATACTTAATTGTATATGTGTGAGATATCTCCGTTGGGGATTCGTATAAGGAGGAACAATTACGATGAATGATGCACAGCAGCTCTGCATCAACTGCATACGTGTGTTGAGTGCAGAGGCTATAGAAAAGGCTAAATCCGGTCACCCCGGCATTACTATGGGTGCGGCTCCGATGGCGTTTGAGCTGTGGAGCGGCAAAATGAAGCACAGCCCCAAACATCCCGAATGGTTCAACAGGGACAGATTTGTGCTTTCGGCAGGTCACGGCTCAATGCTGCTTTATTCCCTGCTGCACATGTTCGGTTACGGTGTATCCATGGATGATATAAAAAACTTCAGACAGCTCGGCTCCATAACCCCCGGACATCCCGAAGTTGGTCATACACCGGGCGTTGACGCAAGCACGGGTCCTCTGGGACAGGGCTTTGCAAATGCCGTAGGCATGGCTATTGCTGAAAAGCACCTTGCATCGCACTTCAACAGGGACGGATACAAGATAATAGACCACTATTCGTACGCTTTGTGCGGTGACGGATGTATGATGGAGGGCATATCCTACGAGGCGGCTTCGCTTGCGGGCACATTGGGGCTAGGCAAGGTGATCGTGCTTTACGATTCAAACAGCGTTACCATAGAGGGAGATATTTCGGTCACCTTCAAGGAGGACGTAAGAGCAAGGTTTGAGGCTATGGGCTGGCAGACTCTTTACGTTGAGGACGGAACGGATACCGACGCCATAGGCAAAGCTATAGATGCCGCAAAGGCGGAGCTTAGCAAGCCGTCCCTTATTGAAATAAAAACAATTATAGGCTACGGCTCGCCAAACAAGGCAGGCTCCAACTCCTCACACGGCGCCCCTCTCGGGGAGGACGAGGTAGAGGCTACCAAAAAGAACCTTAACTGGGGCTATGAGCCGTTTACGGTACCCGATGAGGTAAAGGATTACATTGCCCCTATCACCGAAAGGCTTGAAAAGGAAAAGGCGGAATGGGACAAGCTCTATGCCGATTACCGCAGGACATATCCGGAGCTTGCGGCGGAGCTTGAAGCATGGATAAAGGATGATTTTGCGCAGGATCTTGCAAATGACGATGACTTCTGGAATAATGACGAGGAGTGCGCCACAAGAAACTCGTCCTCAAAGATACTTAATAAAGCGGCAAAGATAATGCCAAACCTTTTCGGAGGCTCGGCGGATCTCTCGCCGTCAAATATGTCCGTTATGTCAGGCAGGGATTATTTTACATCGGATACGCCGCAGGGCTCCAATTTCCACTTTGGCATAAGGGAGCTTGCGATGACGGCCGTTGCAAACGGCATTCTGCTGCACGGCGGTTTAAGACCGTATATCGCCACATTTTTTGTGTTCAGCGATTATGTTAAGCCTGCGCTCAGGGTATCGGCCATATCGTCGCTGCCTCTTGTAAACATATTTACGCACGACAGCATAGGCGTAGGGGAGGACGGGCCTACACATCAGCCTGTAGAGCAGCTTGCATCCTTCAGGAGTATGCCTAACTGCCTTGTGTTCAGACCATGTGATACCAACGAAACGGCTGCCGCATGGTATACTGCCCTTAACAGAAAGGATATGCCTACGGTTATGGCATATACAAGGCAAAAGACCAAAAACCTCGGCATTGACGGCAGAAAGGCGCTCAAGGGCGGCTATATCGTGCGTGACAGTGAAAACGTTGATATAATAATTATCGCAACCGGCTCCGAGGTGGGTATAGCTTATGATGCGTATGACATTTTAAAGGAAAGAGGCATAAACGCAAGGATAGTAAGTATGCCTTGTGTTGAGCTGTTTGAGGAGCAGAGCGAGGAGTACAAGCAGAGCGTGCTGCCAAAGGATATTGACAGGCGCATAGCTGTCGAGGCAAGCTCCGACCAGAGCTGGTACAGATATGTTGGCATAAAGGGCGAGATAATAGGCATGAAGGAATTTGGCAGATCGGGCCCATATGTAAAGCTCTTTGACTACTACGGCTTTACGGCGCAAAATGTTGCCGATACTGCCGAGAGGATAGTAAAAAATGGATAAGCTGTTAAAACAAATTGAGTTTCTTACAGAGATAGACAAGGTAAAAAACGTCTTCAGGCAATCTCTTCTGTCCGATGCAAGCAGGCATGAAAACGATGCGGAGCACAGCTGGCATTTATGTATGTATGCCATTGTACTGGAGGAGTATGCCGAGCCGGGCACTGATATGCTCAAGGTGCTGAAAATGGCACTTGTACACGACCTGGTGGAGATATATGCAGGCGATACATACCTCTATGACGAAGTCGGCAACCTGTCCAAGGCCTGTAGGGAAAAGGAAGCAGCCGACAAGCTCTATTCAATGCTGGGCGAGCAGGGTGCGGACCTCAGAGCTCTCTGGGAGGAGTTTGACGAGTGTACAAGCAAGGAGGCAAGGTTTGCCAATTGCTTTGACCGTTTGCAGCCCGTTATGCTTAACTATCTTACCGAGGGCAAAATGTGGCTTAAAAACAAAATACACAAAGCGGACGTCATCAAGGGCAACCACAGGCTGCTGAGCTACGGGCACCCAAAGCTGACGGAGTTTTTCAATAAAATTGTTGACGAAAGCGTTAAAAAGGGCTATCTGCTGCCTTAAAAAATATATGGCGGAATGTTACTTAAGGCATTCCGCTTTTTGTTAAGATTGACAAAACAAACCGTTGGTTATATAATTATCTGTAGTTTTATCGACCAAGCAATACCCCGCTTAAGCGGAGTACGAATATCTTTTATTATAAAGGAGAATTTTAAATGGCTAAAGAAAAAATGGTTACCGCCATAACCTCTATGAAGGAGGATTTTGCACAGTGGTATACCGATGTTGTAAAAAAAGCTGAGCTTATTGATTATTCAAGCATAAGAGGCTGTATGATACTGCGCCCAAACGGATATGCAATATGGGAAAATATCCGTAACGAGCTGGACAGGCGCTTTAAGGCAACAGGCGTTGAAAACGTATATATGCCTATGTTTATACCCGAAAGCCTTTTGCAGAAGGAAAAGGATCACGTTGAGGGGTTTGCACCGGAGGTCGCATGGGTAACACACGGCGGCGGTGAAAAGCTTCAGGAGAGAATGTGCGTAAGGCCTACATCCGAAACGCTTTTCTGTGACCTTTATTCAAACATAGTGCAGTCCTACAGGGATCTGCCAAAGCTTTACAACCAGTGGTGTTCCGTTGTCAGGTGGGAGAAGACTACACGTCCGTTTCTGCGTTCTATGGAGTTTTTGTGGCAGGAAGGACATACTGCGCATGCTACCGCCGAGGAAGCGGAGGAAAGAACCATACAAATGCTTAACGTATATGCCGATTTTTGCGAACAGGTGCTTGCCATACCTATGATAAAGGGCAAAAAGACCGATAAGGAAAAGTTTGCGGGAGCACACTCCACATATACTATAGAGGCTCTTATGCACGACGGCAAGGCTTTGCAGTCGGGTACGAGCCATAACTTTGGCGACGGTTTTGCACAGGCATTCGGCATACAGTATACCGATAAGGAAAACAAGCTGCAATATGTACACCAGACAAGCTGGGGTATGTCCACAAGGATAATCGGCGCCGTAATAATGGTACACGGCGATGACAGCGGTCTTGTGCTGCCTCCTCGTATTGCGCCTACTCAGGTTATGGTAATACCCATAGCGCAGAAAAAACCCGGTGTGCTTGAAAAGGCGTCCGAGCTTAAGGAAAGGCTTTCGGCGGTATGCAGGGCAGGTCTTGACGATTCCGATAAGACGCCCGGCTGGAAGTTCAGCGAGTACGAGATGAGGGGTATACCCGTAAGGGTAGAGATAGGCCCCAAGGATATAGAGGCGGGACAGTGCATACTTGCAAGACGTGATACGGGTGAAAAGATAACCGTGGCGCTTGACAGCATCGAGGACGAGGTTACAAGGCTGCTCGATACAATACAAGCCGATATGCTTGCACGGGCTGCAGCACACAGGGATAAACATACCTACACGGCTAAGTCCATGGAGGAGCTTGGCAGGATAGCCAACGAAACACCCGGCTTTATAAAGGCTATGTGGTGCGGCGATGAAGAGTGCGAAAACAAGATCAAGGAGGAATACTCCGTTACATCAAGATGTATGCCTTTTGAACAGGAGGAGATAGACGACAAGTGCGTATGCTGCGGCAAAAAGGCAAAGACCATGGTCTATTGGGGCAAGGCATACTGATCTCATATTTTTGCGGTCAAGACAGAATAGATTTGTTTATACCGCAAATAAAACGGGCTGCCGATATGCGTTATAAAAAGCGCAGGGTCGGCAGCCCTTTTTTGTTGAATCGGATTGACGAGGCAGCGCTGTTGTATATTGTAAAATCTTTTTTATTAATATTTGCAATAATGATTCAAACAGTATTTTTTTTGTTACGGATTTGCATTATAATAAAATATATAAGTGTTTTTTGCAGATTGGAGGTGGCGCTTATATATAAGGAAATACTGGGCATTGAGCTTAAAAAGAAAATGGACGGCATGCTGCAGCAGGACGAAGGAGCACGCAGCAGCCCCGAGTACACGGAGATGCTATTAAGACATATGCTTAAGGAGTGGGGCTTTAATCCGTATCTTATCGGGTTTGAATACCTGATACAGTCTGTTATGGCGTGTTATCTGGATAAAGAGCTGCTTAAATACAAAACAAAGGTTTTGTATCCCGTCATAGCAAAAAGATACTGCGTTGCTGCCGAAAATGTGATCAGAAATATACGTACTCTTATACATGATTTCTGGAAAAAGCCCGCAAGAAACGCCTTTTGCAGATGTACGGATTGCTGGGATATAAAAGACTGCAAGGAGCCGTCGTGCAGCAAAATGATAGATATACTTGCAAAATATCTCCGCAAAAAGGCCTGCGGCGGCTGACGATTGCTGCCGCAGACAATTTAAAATACCGACCGCATAAAAGAGGGGGCAGATGCCTCTTTTTTTGTTTAAATTGTTAGGTACCTTGACAAATAAACCGTACAGTGATACAATGGTTATCAGCAATGCAAACGGAGTGATTAAATGGAAAACAGACAATTGCTTGAAATAATGGAAAAATGCGGTCACTTTCTCTATCACCGCAGGGGAGGCAAGCACGGACAGATGAAGGTGCTTCGCCTTTTAAACGAGAGGGGCTGTGTTACTCAAAGCGAGCTGCTGGAGGTGCTTGCGCTTAAATCGGGCACATTGAGCGAAACGGTGAGCAAGCTGGAAACACAGGGCTTTATTGCAAAGCAGAGGGATCTGCTCGATAAAAGAAGGATAAATATAACCATTACGGATGAAGGCAAAAGGTTCTATGAGGCACAGCTTGAAATAAACCGCATGCAGGAGGAAATTATGTTTACCTCTCTGGATGTATCGGAGCAGGAACAGCTGCTTAAGCTGCTTACGACCCTTTTTGAGGATTGGCGCAGCAAATTTGACGATAACCTGTTTCATTGCAGAAAAGGGGTGCAATAATGTTTAAAATGTTAAAAAAATATTGGTTTTACGGGCTTTTGGCATCACTTTTTATGCTTGGCGAGGTAACCATGGATCTCCTCCAGCCCAGGCTTATGAGCATTATAATAGATGACGGTGTTCTCGGACTCAACAACAATAATGTGGGAGATCTATCTCTTATAATAAGCATGGGTATCAAAATGGTGCTTATTGTTTTTCTGGGAGGTCTTTCGGGTGTACTCTCGGGTGTGTTTGCAAACATTTTCAGCCAGAGATGGGGCAACGATATACGCAAGGCATGCTTTAAGAGGGTCATGGAATTTTCCTTTGAGCAGACGGACAGGTTTTCCACAGGTTCGCTTGTTACAAGGATAACCAACGATGTCACGCAGCTCCAGAACCTTTCCGCTCAGGTGGTAAGAGGCTTTGTAAGGACTACATATATGTTTTTCGGCGGTATAATCTGCGTTGCCATGCTCAGCATTAGCTTCGGCAAGGTGCTTGCATGCTCTCTGCCGTTTGTGGTAATAGGCATAATGCTCGTCATATCAAAGGTAAGTCCTGTTTTTAACATTCTCCAGAAAAAACTTGACAGGGTAAACAGCGTTGTGCAGGAAAATGTTGCAGGCGCCCGTGTTGTAAAGGCATATGTCAAGGAGGATTATGAACGGGCACGCTTTGGCGTGGCAAACAAGGAGCTGGTAGATACACAGCTTAAAGTGCTCAGGATATTTGCCTTTATGGTGCCTGTTGTAAATATGGTGCTTAATATGGTCATAGTGATAATTATAAAGGTAGGCTCGCTGCAAGTTCAAGCGGGTTCGGTCACGCCGGGCAATATCATGGCTGCAATAACATATCTTTCAAATATCATGCATTCGGTAATGATGCTTGCAATGATATTTCAGACGGTTTCAAGGGGCAAGGCGTCCGCATCCAGACTTAATGAGATACTTAACACCGAGCCTGTAATAACCGACGGAACAAATGACAAAAAGGCTCCCGTAAAGGGAAAGGTGGAGTTTAAAAACGTCAGCTTTGCCTATCCGCAGGGCAACGGAGAATCGGTACTGCACAATATAGACCTTACTATAAATCCGGGTGAAACCTTTGGCATACTCGGTTCCACGGGCTGCGGCAAAACCAGCCTCGTAAGCCTTATACCAAGGTTTTATGATACCACGGACGGCAATGTTCTTGTGGACGGCGTGGATGTAAAGGATTATAAGCTTGAGGAGCTTAGGGGCAAGATAGCCGTAGCTCTCCAGAAAAGCGAGCTATTCAACACCACTATAAAGGAAAATGTGCTCTGGGGCAAGCCCGATGCTTCCGATAAGGAGATAAAAAGCGCCTGCGACAGCGCACAGGCAAGCGAATTTATAGAGGCGCTGCCCGACAGCTACGGCGCAATGGTGGCTGAGGGCGGCATGAGCCTTTCGGGCGGACAGAAGCAGAGGGTGGCTATAAGTCGTGCTTTGCTCAAAAATGCAGAAATACTTATTTTTGACGATTCTACAAGCGCTCTTGATCTTAAGACCGAGAGAAGGCTGTACGATGCCCTCAGAAAAAACTATGCCGATACAACAAAAATAATAATCGCACAGCGTATTGCCTCGGTCAAGGAGGCGGACAGGATAGCCATAATAGAAAACGGCTGTATAGTTGCGTGCGATAACCATAAAAATCTGCTGAAAACGAGCGATATATACAGGGACATCTATGACTCTCAGCTTAAGAGCGGAGGTGATATCGGTGAGTGAGGATAACAAACCAAAGGTAAATACAAGGATACCGGGTATGAGGGGACGCCGTGGCTACAATGTTGTGGAAAAGCCCAAGGAGGGCAAAAAAACTCTTATCAGGCTCCTTAAATATTTTTCGGGTGAAATGTGGCTCATGCTCGGTCTTGTGGCGGTGGTGATAATAGTTGTGCTTTGCTCGGTGTTTGCACCAAGCATGCAGAGCAGGGCTGTCGATACCATAAAGGAAGGCAATTTTAACGGCGTTGATAAAATACTCGCCTGCATGGTAGCGCTTTATGCAGCCTCCAGTGTGGGTACGCTTTTGCAGAATCTTATAAGCTTTACCCTCAGTCAGCGTATAGTAAAACGTCTTAGGGAGGAGCTGTTTGACAAGATAGTGGATCTTCCCGTAAAGTATATAGACAATCATTCCCACGGTGATATTATGAGCCGTATGACAAACGATGTCGAAAATATTTCAAATACGGTATCGCAGGCGATGGGCTCGCTTGTATCGGGTATGCTTACGCTTGCGGGCACCGTTGTAATGATGATGTACTATTGCTGGCAGCTTGCTCTGCTCTCATGCACAACGGTCATACTGACTGTGCTTGTTACCAAAAACCTGTCAAAGGTAATGAAAAAGTTTTTCACCCAAAGACAGGTGATACTCGGTACCCTTAACGGCATAGTGGAGGAAAAGGTAGTGGGCTACAAGACGGTTGTTGCCTATAACAGACAAAAGGACGTTATATCCGAGTTTGAAAAAAGCTCGGATGAGCTTACAAAAACCGGTATTATAGCGGAGATATTCGGCGGTTCAATGGGACCCCTTATGAACTTTATCAATAACACGGGCTTTGTAATAATTGCCGTGTTCGGCGGATATTTTGCCATAAACGGCTATATATCCATAGGCGTTGTATCAGCGTTTATTGTCTACGCAAAGCAGTTTGGCAGACCTATAAACGAGATAGCGCAGATATACGGTCAGATACAGACCGCTATGGCGGGCGCCGAAAGAATATTTGCCATTATGGAGGAGAAAAGCGAAAACAAGGAGGGCTCTGCCGATATGAAGGACGGCGGAGGCGTTATTGCATTCAATAATGTAAACTTTTCTTATGTGGAGGGCAAGCAGGTGCTCTTTGACTTCAGCCTTAAAGTAAAGGCAGGCAGCAAGGTGGCGCTGGTAGGCGCTACGGGCAGCGGCAAGACCACGGTCGTAAACCTGCTTATGAGGTTTTACGATATAGACAGCGGAGAGATACTTATAGACGGCGTCAATATAAAGGATATTGCAATTGACGAGCTCAGACGCAGTACAGCCATAGTTTTGCAGGATACGGTGCTGTTTTCCGACAGCATAAGGAACAACCTAAAGTATTCCAACCCCGATGCCTCCGACAAGGATATGATAAAGGCGGCTGAGCTGAGCAACTGCAGCGATATGATAAAGCATTTTCCGGATAAATATGATACCATGCTTACCGAATCCGGTCAAAACCTTTCACAGGGACAACGGCAGCTGCTTTCAATTGCAAGGGCTTTCCTTGCCGACCCCAAAATACTTGTGCTAGACGAGGCTACCTCAAGCGTTGATACAAGGACGGAAAAACGTATACAGGATGCTATGGTCAACCTTATGAAGGAGCGCACAAGCCTTATAATTGCTCACAGGCTCTCCACTATTATGGATGCGGATGTGATAGTGGTTATGGATAAGGGCAGAATAGTGGAATCGGGCAGCCATGATGAGCTTATTGCAAAACAGGGCAGATATTATGAGCTTTATATGAGCCAGTTTGACGGCATACCTACCTGATAAAAAATATGCGGAGCTTTACAATTTTATATTGACAAGCTCCGCATCGTATGGTAGTATGATAAAGCTGTCGAAAAAAGCTGTACAGCAGGGCTTATAAATTTACAAAAAATGGGAAGTTGTAAAATAAAATGACACAATAAAAAATGACTCAAAGTGAAACTTATGGTAAAATGTAAGTGTTCAAAC
>CANQDF010000040.1 GCA_947591605.1 uncultured Clostridia bacterium
TTCTGTTGTTTTGAATGGGATTTTGTTAAAAATAGCCCCTGTTCCTAAAATTGGAATAGGGGTTGTTTGACAGTCTGCAATGGGGTGTTGCAAAACAACACCCCATTTTGTTTTATATCTGATTGTTGTCAAGCCAGTTGAGATAGTCTATTATTGCGTTTTCAACCACAAAGCCCGGCTCCCAGCCAATAGAGCGTTTGGCTCTTTGTATATTTGCATATGAACCGCTGATATCTCCCTTTCTCCTTGCGCCTATCTTTATAGGTATTTTTTCTCCCGTAACGTTTTCAAAGGCGCTTATAAATTCCTTTACGGTCACATCTATACCCGAGCCAATATTTAGCGAAAGATAATCGGAAAATTCTTCCCCTGCATGCTTAAATGAGGAGTCAAAGTTTTCGGCTGCCAGTACATTTGCCATCGCAACATCCCATATATGTATGTAGTCACGCACACAAGTACCGTCCCTTGTTCCCCAGTCATCGCCCCATATTGTAAAGCTGCTTTCTTTGCCTGTCATAACATTTACAAGCGAGGATATTATATTTGTTTGGGAATGGCTCTTGCCCGAGCGGCCCTGAGGGTCGGCGCCTATAGGGTTAAAATAGCGCAGCGCAATGCACTTCATATCGTAGGCATCGCAAAAATCCCTTAATATCATCTCCGTAATATATTTGCTGCGTCCAAAGGGACTGCGAGGCTTTATAGGCGACTGCTCCGTTACCATATAGCCGGGTACGTTGTCGTAAACCGCAGCGGAGGACGCAAAAATGATCTTTCTCAGTCCGAGGTCGCAGAGGTTTTTAAAAAGCTCCATTGTAAGCACAACATTTGTGGAATAATACTCGTATGGTCTGTATACCGAATGAAGTACAGATGCAAGCTCGGCGCAATGTATCACAAGCTCAATATCATCATGCTCTGTAAAAACCTTTTCAAGCAGATTAATATCCGCAATATCTCCGTGATAAAAATAACATCCGGGTATATCAAGCTTGTCTGTGACATCCGCTCTGTCTATTATAACAACATTGTGCCCTCTGTCGGAGAAGGCGTATGTTATGACACTGCCAAGATAACCTGCGCCGCCCGTTATTAAAACCTTCATAAAATAACCACTCCTTTATATAGATAAACGCTGATTTAAAGGAGGAAAATTTATTCCGAGCCTGCAATATACAGCGCCTCTGTAGGATAAAATATATTTTACGGCAATTTTACAAAAAATTCAATACCTTTTTAATAAAAATTTAACCGATAAGCAAGCTGCCGCCCAATGCAAAGTTTTAGTGAGAAGCAGTCGGTTATTAGTATGCAGCGTAAGCGAAGTACAAATATCATTGACAGGTTTTAAATACCCGCCTATTTTAAAAATTTGTCTATTGCTTTTTTTAGCTCCTCAATTGCTTCGTCGTCCCCGTTTCTGGCTGCCTCAACTATGCAGGTGGATATATGGTCCTTAAGTATTACTCTGCTCAGACTTTTTATGGCAGAATCTACTGCGGAAAGCTGAATAAGAACCTCGCTGCAGTCCCGTCCGTCCTCTACCATTTTTTTAACGCAGTTCATATGGCCTATTATTTTTGCTATGCGGTTTGTGACGTTTTTTGTTTCCTTGTGAGGATGACTGTGCAGGGTTATGTTTCCGTTTTTATCCCTATGTATATGTGTGTTGTTTTCCATTTAAATCCCCTCCGGCTTATTTGTAAATTTTAACACAATTGTACAGCCAATACAAATTAAATTTTTTTAACATACTTTTGCATATTTTTTTGATGTACCGTAAAAAGGCGTACATACATTGTAACAAAATCCATAAATTGACATAGTATGTACTATAAAAATAAAAGGAGGAGTCAAAATTGAACGAAGAAAGTCTTGTTAATTCGCTTTGCAGACATATAGGTGAAACCGTTACTATCTTTACCGCAAGCGGCGGTCTTTCGGGCAACGGGTTTACCGGCGTGCTTGCTTCGGTAAACTGTGAGGCCGTAAGGTTAATAGGTGAATTTGGAGGCAGACCTTCATGCCCTCTGGGTTCAAGCTGCTCATGCAATAATTTTGGCGGCTATAACAGGAACTGCCGTGATAATATACTCGGCTCTGTAACAATTATACCGATCGACAAAATTGTAAGCTTTACTCATAATGCAGTTTGATTTTATAAAATAAAATATCTTCTCTCCAAAGGGCTGTCGTGTTACAGCCCTTTCAGCGTGTCGAAAAAGTCGACACGCTTGCAGGAAATGCTTGCATTTCCTGCATTTTTTCACAGAGTACAAAGAGATTCGCGCCTCGCTATCGCTCGACACTCCCTCTTTTCCTCGGACGGGCAAAGCTCGTCCTGCGGATTTTAGCCTGCGGCGCTTAAGTTACCTTGAAGTGTTTTGCAAGTTTAAACTCTTAAAAAATCATTTTTTGAATCTGATTTTAGGTTTTTTAACAGTCTGAAAGGGCTGTCGTGTTACAGCCCTTTAATTTAAAAAAATTTGTAAAAAAAGTAAATTTACTGTTTACAAGCAATACCATATATAGTATAATTATGTTTATAATGTTACTAAATATAGTATTTATTGGAGGAAGACTATGTCAGAGCTTTTGGAAAACAATTATCAGATACAGCTTAAAGAAATACTTAAAAGGGACGGCAGACGTGTTGCATTTAACAAAACCAAAATAGCCGATGCAATAAGAAAGGCATTTGACGCATCGGGTGACTATCACGGAGAGGCTTACTGCAATATGCTGGCAGATGAGGTGGCGCTTAATGCTTTGCATAAGCTCAAGGATACTCCTACCGTTGAGCAGATACAGGATATAGTTGAAGAAGAGCTTATGCAAAAGGGTCATTCCGCAACTGCAAGGCGGTATATCATTTACAGAGCCGAACGCAGCAAGATAAGGGAAAAAAACTCGGAGCTTATGAAAATATACGAGGATATTACCTTCAGCGAGGCAAAGGACAGCAACCTTAAAAGAGAAAATGCCAATGTAAACGGAGATACCGCAATGGGCACAATGCTTAAATACGGCTCCGAGGGTGCAAAAAAGTTTTATCAGCTGCATGTCTTAAAACCTGAGCACAGCGAGGCACACCGCAACGGTGATATACATATTCACGATCTCGATTTCCTTACAATGACTACCACATGCACGCAGATAGACCTTATAAAGCTTTTTGACGGCGGCTTCAATACGGGTCACGGAGTCCTGAGAGAGCCAAATGATATTGCAAGCTACTCGGCGCTTGCCTGCATTGCCATACAGTCAAACCAGAACGACCAGCACGGCGGTCAGAGCATACCCAATTTTGATTATGCGCTTGCCCTCGGCGTAAGAAAGACCTTTTTAAAGCATTATAAGCTCAATATAGCAAGAAGCTGTGAGCTTATATTCAATATGCAAAATGCCGAGGAAAAGATTAACGATATATATGATGATATTTCGTCCAAAGGCATTAAGCTTTCAATAGAAGATCATACCGATTACATGCAAGCGGAAAAATCCGCTCTTGTTTCAGAGGGTTACAATGAGCATGATATTGACAAGGTGCAGTCGCTGGCGTATAAAAATGCTCTTAAGGAAACGGACAAGGCTACATATCAGGCTATGGAATCACTTATACATAACCTTAACACTATGAATTCAAGGGCAGGTGCGCAAACACCGTTCTCCTCAATCAACTACGGTACGGATACATCCGAGGAGGGCAGGATGGTAACCAAAAACGTTATGCTTGCTCTTGAGGCAGGCTTGGGCAGCGGTGAAACACCTATTTTCCCTATACATATATTTAGGGTTAAGGAGGGTAAAAACTTTAACCCCGGTGATAAAAATTATGATCTTTTCAAGCTTGCATGCAGAGTAAGCGCAAAGAGGCTGTTTCCTAACTTCTCCTTCCAGGATGCTCCTTTTAATCTTAAGTACTATAAGGAGGGCAGACCCGAAACGGAAATTTCATATATGGGCTGCCGTACAAGGGTAATAGGCAATGTACATGACAAGGACAGAGAGATAACCTACGGCAGGGGCAATTTAAGCTTTACATCAATAAACCTGCCAAGGATAGCAATAAGAGCCAATGGCAGTGTGGATCGCTTTTTTGAAGAGCTTGACAAAAAAATCGACCTTTGTATAGATCAGCTGCTTGACCGTTTCAGGCTGCAATGTGCAAGAAAGGTAAAAAACTTCCCGTTCCTTATGGGTCAGGGGGTATGGATCGACAGTGAAAAGCTCGGCAATGAGGATACCCTGGAGGAAGTACTTAAAAACGGCACCTTAAGCGTAGGCTTTATCGGCCTTGCGGAATGCCTTAAGGCGCTTACAGGCAAGCACCACGGCGAAAGCGAGGAGGCAAGAGAGCTTGGAGAAAGGATTGTCGGACATATGAGAAAGCGTATGGACGATGAAGCGGAAAAAACAAAGCTTAATTTCTCGCTGCTGGCAACACCTGCGGAGGGTCTTTCGGGTCGTTTCGTAAAGATGGACAGGGAGCTGTTTGGTGAGCTTGAGGGCATAACCGACAGACCATATTATACAAACAGCTTTCATATACCCGTGTATTACAAAATAAAGGCTGCGGATAAAATAAGGATAGAGGCTCCTTATCATGCACTTACAAATGCAGGACACATCTCTTATATAGAGCTTGACGGCGATACGGTAAAAAACGTTGCTGCCTTTGAAAAAATCATACGCTATATGAAGGAGTGCGGTATAGGCTACGGCTCGATAAATCATCCCGTAGACAGGGATCCTGTATGCGGCTATACGGGCATAATAAACGATGTTTGTCCAAAGTGCGGCAGACATGTAGGCGGTGAGGGCGAAGCGCCTGTTGACAGGATCAGGAGGATCACAGGGTATCTTGTAGGTACGCTGGACAAGTTTAACGATGCAAAATATGCGGAATGTATGGACAGGGTAAAGCATGATTAAAAACAAAAAACCATTAATAATTATTGCAGGGCCTACTGCATGCGGCAAGACGGGAGTATCGGTGGAGCTTGCAGGGATGATCGGCGGAGAGATAATTTCCGCCGATTCTATGCAGGTATACAAGTACATGGATATAGGTACCGCAAAAATAAGCCGTGACGAAATGCAGGGCATAAAGCATTATCTTGTTGACGAGCTGTACCCCGATGAGGATTTTTCGGTTGCGGTTTTTAAAAACAAAGCCAAGGAATATATCTCACAGGTCCATCAAAACGGGAACATACCCATACTTGTAGGAGGGACAGGCTTTTATATAAATGCTGTGCTCTATGACAATGATTTTGATGATAATAAAGCTGATAATACCGTAAGAGAAAGCCTCGGAAAATATATTGAAAAAAACGGGGCGGATGCACTTTATGAAAGGCTTAAGGCTGTCGACCCCGATGCGTGCAATACTATACACAAAAACAACACAAAAAGAGTAATACGTGCGCTGGAATTTTATGAAACAACAGGTAAACGCATATCGGAGCATAATCGGCTTGAAAGGGAAAAGGAACCATATTATGACAGCAAGTTTTTTGTACTTAATATGGACAGAAAAAAGCTTTATGAACGCATTGACAAGCGCATTGACCTTATGCTTGCAGACGGGCTTGTTGATGAGGTCAAAATGCTTTACGGCAGATATGACAGCTCTCTTGTATCTATGCAGGGGCTTGGCTATAAGGAGATAATAGCTTATCTTAAGGGTGAATGCACGCTTGATGAAGCCGTATATATACTTAAGCGTGATACAAGGCATTTTGCCAAAAGACAGCTTACATGGTTCCGACATCAATGTACGGGAATATGGGTCAATATGGATGAATTTGACGACAGCAGAGCCGCTGCGGAATTTATTGCAGAAAAAATAACGGAGTAATTATGTATAAAATAAAAAGCTATTTAAAAAACGAATTTAATTTTGACGAAAAGGTAATTGATTTTTGCTTTAATAAGGCAGCAGAGCTTGAACAGCAATTCAGGGAGCTTGACGGTATCACCGAATATAACCAGTATAAGGTTCTCCGGGCTATGCAAAAAAACAGGCTGAGCGAAAGCTGCTTCGGTGTATCTACAGGCTATGGATATAACGATATCGGCAGGGATACTCTTGAAAAAATATATGCCGATGTGTTCGGTACGGAGCTTGCCCTTGTAAGGCCGCAGATAATTTCGGGTACTCATGCTCTTACGGTGGCGCTTTTCGGAAACCTGAGATACGGTGACGAGCTGTTGTACGTTACAGGCGCTCCGTATGACACATTGCAGGGCGTAATAGGCTGTACAAGGGAGGTAAAGGGTTCGCTCAGTGAGCACGGCATAATATACAGGCAGACGGATCTTTTGCCGGACGGCAGCATAAATTATGACGGCATTGCCGAGAAAATAACGGATAAAACAAAGCTTGCAGCAATTCAGCGTTCCAAGGGCTATGAATACAGACCAAGCCTTACGGTAAACGAGATAGAAAAAATAATAAAAACCATAAAGGCTGTAAAGCCCGATGTAATATGTATGGTGGATAACTGCTACGGGGAATTTACCGATACGGCAGAGCCGAGCGAGGCAGGAGCAGATCTTACCGTAGGCTCGCTTATAAAAAACCCCGGAGGGGGACTTGCCCCTGTGGGCGGTTATATAGTCGGTAAAGAAGAATATGTGGAAAATGCCGCATACCGCCTTACATCACCGGGTATGGGACGTGAGGTAGGTCCGGGTCTGGGCGTAATAACGAGCCTTATACAGGGGCTGTTCCTGGCGCCGGGAGTAGTGAACGCCTCACTTAAGGGCGCCGTGTTCGCTTCCTCCGTCTTTAAGGCGCTGGGCTTTAACGTGATGCCCCAACCCGATGAAAAAAGGGCGGATATAGTGCAGGCAATACAAATGAAAACTCCGGAGGGTGTTATTGCCTTTTGTGAGGGCATACAGATGGGGGCTGCCGTGGACAGCTTTGTAAAACCCGAGCCATGGGATATGCCGGGCTATGACTGTGAAGTAATAATGGCTGCGGGCGCCTTTGTACAGGGCTCGTCAATAGAGCTTTCGGCAGACGCACCTATGAAGGAGCCGTATACCGTGTTTATGCAGGGCGGTCTTACATGGCACCATGCCAAAATAGGCATAATGATGACGGTAAACAACCTATACAAAAAGGGTTTAATAAAGCTGTAAGCTCAATCAACCCCTTAATATACGCACTTGATTCCTTGAATATATGTATAAAAGCACAGCCAAAATATATATAAAGGTAAAGGATTGGTTTTAGCATTTAATCAAAATGGCAAATGAATTGCATTGTCGGAAGATAATAAAAATACGGCTATACAATTTGAAACATTTAAGATAAAATATATACATATATTTAAATAGTACAAGGAGCAGTATATATGAAAGACTTTTTAGATCGTTTTAAGGGAAAAGAATTAAAAGCTGTTTGGGCACTCATATCTGACGAAGCCGACAAGTATGTTTAGGCATACAAATCAATTTTTATGCAGAATGCAAAAAAAATATTCATCTATTTTTGTATCTTGATGTGTATGGATTAAGAATAGGAAGCTTACAAAAAAAGGAAAATTGGATAAAAAATGTATACGAGCCAATGTATGATAAAAATCCTGTTATTGAATGGTTATAAAGCATATACAAGGGGACGAAGATGTGAATGATATTTTTAAACCTAAAGCATACGGTATTTTGGTTATCCAATGCCAACTCTCCAGCCGTTAAAACACATCAGCCATCGCTCATAATCATTCGATGACCGATGTGTTTATTATTGACTTGACCTACAGCAGGATTACTTGTTTACAATATTTATTGCCTTTGGCACGTAATTGTCCTTTTTAAAATGAGGTTCAAAAGTGTGTATTATTAGATAAGATACGACTACCAGTCCGATACCGACAAAAAAACTGATTATTTCGGCATTTGGCACATTAAAATGCGCAAGTGTAAAATATACGCTCAGCAAGCCTGCAATAAAGCACAAAAACGGTATGCCGTACATAATAAACACAGCCTTCATAAAATCCGTTTCCTCAAGAGCCAGATCCACATTGTCGCCTATCTCGGCGTTACACAGATTTTCAGCCTCAAGTATCATCTCGTCGGACTTCATCCCTGCGGTGCAGGCACGGCATTTTGCACATGCCTCCTGCCTTTGCAGCTTTATAACAAGCCTGTTGTTGTCCTTTTTTTCAATAACCTGTCCTATCTCGCTCATATTAATCCCCCTTTTTGAAAAGGGCTTTTATTATTACGGCAAAGCCCGCAATTATCAAAAGCACCGATATTATTATATCCGTAAAGCCGTATTCCGAAAGCAGCTTTCTCACCGACAAAAGCATTAATATAACACCTATGACAAGTGTTGATGTGTTTTCGTAATTAAGCCCTACAATATAGTTTATCACAAAAGCCGAGCCTATGCAAAGGAGAAATATGTTGATGTCATCCGGCATATCAAGTGCCGACAGCAATGCACACATACCTATTGACATAAGCAGCAGACCAAAGGTAAGAAAAGCTTTTTTTCCCTCCGACGAAAAATAAAAAATGAGGAATATTGTACCCGGTGCAAAAAAGAATACCGAGGTAGCTATGTAATTGTAAGCGGGGAGCTCATATAAAAACGCCCGTGCAATACCGAAAAACAAAAGATATATGCCCGGTAGCAAATACCAGCCTTTTTTCTTTTTAAAATAAGTTATGGTAAAGGCGGCACCCAGAATGATTGAGCATACGGCACCGTAGCTTATTGTAATTACATCTCTGAAAAAATAAAATATTCCTCCTGCAATAAGCAGCAAGCCCAGCATAAGGCTGAAGGTTTTGTTTGACATATGCCTTACCTCCCCGGTATAAACCTGAAATTGACTGTATCAGACAGTCGGTGTACCATTTATATATACATACGTTAAAAAAATATAAAAGTTTATTTTGCATCTGTTATTGTTAAAAACATTTTTTTGTGTTATACTGTTGCAGAATAATGAAATAAATCGCAATAAAGGGTCTTGCTATGGATTATATACAATCGCTTGATTATCTTAATAACTGCTATAAAAAAGGCAGTATATACGGGCTTGACACAATAAGGGCGCTTACGGCAGCCTTGGGGGATCCGCAAAATTGCTGTAAGATCATACATATTGCGGGCACAAACGGCAAAGGCTCTGTGGGCAGCTTTCTGGCATCCGTGCTCAAAGAGGCAGGCTATAAGGTGGGCAGGTTTACATCTCCTGCCGTTTACTGCCGTGAGGAGTGTTTTACCGTAAACGGAGAAAACATATCTCGCAAAAGCTTTGCCTCTGTAATGACTGAGGTAAGAGCGGCTGCAGACAAAATACCTTTTGAGCCTACAGGCTTTGAGCTTGAAACCGCACTTGCTTTATGTTATTTTAATATGGAACAATGTGATGTGTCAATAATTGAATGCGGGCTTGGAGGTAAAAATGACGCAACCAATGTTACAGACAGTGCGCTGCTTACCGTTTTAACCTCAATAAGCCTTGACCATACAGCCCTGCTTGGCAGCACGACCGCAGATATAGCCGTGCAAAAGTGCGGTATAATAAAAAGAGACACACAAGTTGTATCTGCCGAACAGCCGAAGGATGCAGAGAGGGTAATATATGAATGCTGCAAAGGTCTAGGGGTCAAGTGCAGCTTTATTAAAAAAGCAGATATTAAAAACAAAAAATGCTTTAATTATTTACAAAGCTTTGATTATGAAAACTTTAAGGACGTCAAAATACATATGCTTGGTGATTTTCAGTTTGACAACGCCGCACTTGCCCTTAAATGTATTGATGTACTTGTAAAATCGGGTTTTGATATAAGCAGCGGTTCAATATACCGTGGTATGCTTTCGGCAAGGTGGAGCGGCAGATTTGAGGTAATCAGCAAAGACCCTGTTTTTATACTTGACGGCGCACACAATCCCGATGCTGCTCTAAGGCTTAAAAACAGCCTTGATATGTATTTTAAGGACGAAAAAAAAATATTTATTATAGGTGTATTTGCCGATAAGGACTATGACGGCATACTTAAGATAACGGCACCCTTGGCGGATATTATTTTTACGGTCACCGCACCGGGCACAAGGGGCTTGGACGCAGATAAGCTGTCACAAACAGCAATCAAGTACAATCCCCGTGTAACGGTATCCGATTTAAGGCATGCTGTTAAATATTGTTTTGAACACAGGGAATATGTTGCCGCAGCCTTTGGCTCACTCAGCTTTATAAGCGAAGCGGCGTATTATATAAATCAATTTAAGGAGCTCAACAATGGATAAGGAAAAAATTATGCAGGGAGTCAGGCTTATTCTTGACGGAATAGGCGAGGATATACAGCGGGAAGGACTTATTGACACACCCGAAAGGGTTGCCCGTATGTATGAGGAAATATTTTCGGGGCTTACACAGGATGCCTCTGAGCACCTTAACAAGACCTTTGCGGCAGACGGGAGCGATATGGTGCTTGAAAAGGATATATTTTTCTATTCTACATGCGAACATCATCTTATGCCGTTTTTCGGTCATGCGCATATTGCCTATATACCTAACGGCAGGGTAGTAGGCATAAGCAAACTTGCACGCACGGTTGAGGTGTTTGCAAAGCGCCCCCAGATACAGGAAAAAATGACTGCCCAGATAGCCGATGCAATTATGGAAAATCTGGATACAAAGGGCGTAATGGTCGTAATTGAGGCAGAACACACATGTATGACCATGAGGGGCGTAAAAAAACCGGGCACAAAGACGGTAAGCTGTGTTGCAAGAGGTGCATTCAGCGAGAGCCGTGAGCTTAGAGCTATGTTTATGGATATGATAAAATGAGCTATAACGATATAATCAAAAATAAAAAATTTATTTACACCCTGCAAAGCATTGACAGGCTCGAGCAGGACAGGCAATTTTGCAAACACGGGCTTTCGCATCTCTTTGATGTTGCCCGTACAGCCTATATCATAAGCCTTGAAAACAATATAAATATAGCCAAGGATATTATTTATGCCGCTGCTCTGCTGCACGATATAGGCAGAGCGGAGGAGTATGAAAAGGGTACAAGCCACAGTGAGGCGGGAGCAAAAATTGCCGCCTGCATTTTAAATGACTGCGGTTATACCGATGAAGAGATAAAGCTTATAACGCAGGCGATATTGTTTCACAGAGAGGATAGCGGCAAAAACAGCCTAGGCAGCATTATTTATGCTGCGGACAAGCTTACCCGCCCTTGTTTTGCCTGTGTTGCGGCAAAGGACTGCAAGTGGAGCAGCGATAAAAAAAATTTAACTATGAGGTATTGATTTTTGATAATAGGAAGCAGAGAATTTAAAAACAGGACATATATTATGGGCATACTTAATGTTACGCCCGATTCGTTTTCCGACGGAGGCAGGTTTAACAGGGTGGAAAACGCTCTGAAGCATGCGGAAGAAATGATACAAGACGGCGCCGATATTATAGATATAGGCGGAGAATCCACACGTCCGGGCTGCATACCCGTTTCGGACGATGAGGAAATGGATAGAATAATCCCCGTAATTGAAAAAATCAAAGCAGAATTTGATATACCCGTATCTGTGGATACCTATAAAAGCTCAGTTGCAATTGAGGCGATCAAGTCGGGGGCAGATATGCTAAATGATATATGGGGCTTTAAATATGACAGAGGAATGGCAGACGCCGCTGCAAAATACGGTACGGCGTGCTGCCTTACCCATAACAGAAAAAATACGGTCTATTCGGATCTTATTGAGGATGTGCTTTCGGATCTGCGGGAAAGTATTGATATTGCCGTGTCTGCAGGTGTAGAAAAGGACAAAATCATTATTGATCCCGGTATAGGCTTTGCCAAAAGCTATGAGCAGAATCTGGAGATAACACGCAAAATCAATATGCTGCATACACTTGGTTTCCCTGTATTATATGCGGCGTCACGCAAGTCCATGATAGGCAATGCTCTTGGTCTGCCTGTCGGAGAAAGGCTTGAGGGTACAATTGCAACCACTGTGTATGCCGTACTCAAGGGCTGCCTTTTTGTGCGTGTGCATGATGTTAAGGAAAATAGGCGTGCTGTTTTAATGACGGAAAAAATTATCGGAAGGTGCTGAAATGGATATAATAAACATAAAAAATCTTGAGGTGTTTGCAAAACACGGCGTCCTTAAGGAGGAAAACGTACTCGGACAGAAGTTTCTTATAAGTGCTTCGCTTTATGTCGATTCAAGGCGGGCAGGGCTAAACGATGACATTGACTATTCGGTAAATTATGCGGATGTATGCAGCCTGATAAAACGCTTTGTCGAAAAAAACACATTCAAGCTTATAGAAACTGTCGCAGAACGGCTTGCAAGGGATTTGCTGCTGAGCTTTGACAAAATAAAAAAGGTAAGCCTTGAGGTCAAAAAACCATGGGCACCTATAATGCAGAGTGTGGAATACATAAGCATAAAAATAGAACGCAGCAGAAACAAGGCATATTTATCCTTGGGCTCCAATATAGGCGATAAAAAACGCTATCTTGAAAATGCGATAAATGCAATAGACGGCAGTGAGAACTGCAGGGTATCTAAAATTTCCCCTTTTTATATTACAAAGCCTGTGGGCGGCGTTGAGCAGGATGATTTTTTAAACTGCTGCATTGAGATAGAAACCCTCCTTACACCGCATGAACTGCTGCATTTTATAAATAAAATTGAAAATGACAACGGCAGAGAAAGGCTTGTTCACTGGGGACCCAGAACACTGGATATAGATATTGTGCTCTATGAGGACCGTATAATATATGATGATGAGCTTATTATCCCTCATAAGGAAATGTCAAACAGGAGGTTTGTGCTTGAACCGCTCAACGATATAGCACCGTATAAAATGCACCCTGTTTTAAACAGGAGCGTTTCGGAGCTTTTTAAAAGTATTGAAGATGAGGTGTAACTATGTATGAATTGCTTAAAACCGAAGGCAGAGCCAAAAGGGGCAGGCTGCATACCGTACACGGTGTAATAGAAACCCCCGTTTTTATGAATGTGGGTACTGCGGCAGCCATAAAGGGCGCCGTGGATACATCGGATCTTAACAATATAAAAACGCAGGTGGAGCTTTCAAACACCTATCATTTGCATTTAAGACCCGGAGATGAGGTTATAAAAAAGCTTGGCGGCTTACACAGATTTATGGTGTGGGATAAGCCCATACTGACCGACTCCGGCGGCTTTCAGGTTTTTTCGCTTACCACGTTAAGGAAAATCAAGGAGGAGGGCGTGTACTTTAATTCACATATAGACGGCCGTAAAATTTTTATGGGGCCGGAGGAAAGTATGCGTATACAGTCAAATCTTGCCTCAACAATAGCAATGGCTTTTGACGAATGTCCTCCGTCAAAGGCTGACAAAACCTATATGGAAAACTCGGTCGCACGCACCACAAGATGGCTTGAACGCTGCATTAAAGAGATGGATATGCTTAATAAAAGGGATGATACAATAAATAAAGGTCAGCTTTTGTTCGGTATAAACCAGGGAGGCACCTATAACGATATACGCATTGAACACGCAAAGCGCATTTCGGAGTTTGATATGGCAGGCTATGCTGTAGGAGGACTTGCCGTAGGTGAAACCCATGAGGAAATGTACGATGTGCTTGACAATGTTGTACCGCATCTGCCCTTGAACAAACCGACATATCTTATGGGAGTAGGTACCCCCGCAAACATACTTGAATGCGTGGACAGAGGTGTTGATTTTTTTGATTGCGTACTGCCTGCACGAAACGGCAGACATGCACATGTATATACAAACCGAGGCAAAATGAATCTTCTTAACGCTGCCTATGAGCTTGATGACAGACCTATTGCCGAGGATTGCGGCTGTCCTGTATGCCAAAGGCATTCCAGAGCATATATAAGGCACCTCTTTAAGGCAAAGGAAATGCTTGCCATGCGGCTTTGCGTTATGCACAATCTATATTTCTTCAACAATATGATGGAAGAAATAAGGCTTGCGCTTGACGAAGGACGCTATCGGGCATACAAGGCTATGAGGCTTGACGGCTTTAAAGAGCTTGACTCAAAGAGAATGTAAATTTGGGGAAGTTGTAAAATAAAATGACACAATAAAAAATGACTCAAAGTGAAACTTATGGTAAAATGTAAGTGTTCAAACT
>CANQDF010000041.1 GCA_947591605.1 uncultured Clostridia bacterium
CGGCAGAAACCTTTGAAACAGCAAAAGGTATTCTTATTATATTAGTTGGTTCCTGTATTATTACAGGGGTTTTGTTTATTTCCGGATTATCGGTACGACCGAGAAGATAATCAACAGAAACGTTCAGAAAATCAGCCATTTTCTCTAGTTTTTCGGCTGACGGCAAGCACCGTTCCTTTTTCCAATCGCTGATATTGCCTGTAGAGATACCTGTGTTTTTTGATAACAAAGATGCAGTTATATTGTTTATTTCCATGTATTTGAAAAGATTTTGAATATTAGTCATTTTTCCTCTCAAAAATAAATTTACACGAATATTCGAGATATAATTGTTATAGGTTAATAAATTACACTTTTATTAATCATACCACAAAAATGAAAGGAGGACAATAAAAAATGTATGATTTACAGGTATTTAGCAATGCTGAGTTTGGTTCTGTCAGAGCGGTAACGATTGACGGCATGCCTTACTTTGTTGGCAAGGATGTAGCGGTAGTTCTTGGATATACAAATCCACAGAAGGCTATGAGAGATCATGTTGACGATGACGACAAGACGGTGAACGAATCGTTCACCGTCAATGGAACAAAGGGAATACTTATCAACGAAAGCGGACTATACAGCCTTATCCTCTCAAGCAAGCTTCCAACTGCCAAAAAATTCAAGCGTTGGGTCACAAGTGAGGTTCTGCCGACAATACGCAGCACAGGCGGCTACAGCATTATTCCGCAAGAGGACAGGGTACTGACGGTGCGAGATGTTGTCATTATAACCTCGGAGGTAATAAAGGCAATGCTGCCTGCGGTACAGCTTGGCGGAACCAATGTCACCGTAAACAATATTTACAGAGGCAGGAGAGGCAAGCACAGCAAGGTAGACAGACTGCCATACGAGCTGAGGCTTTCGGTAAGAAATATGATGGCAAATGAGAGCATCACCTTTGCCAAAATATCCGATTACCTTGCAAAAAACGGATATTTTATATCGGAATCAAGCATACAAAGATATGCAAGCGACATGAGAAAGGGGCGTAAATAATGGGCAGTTAGTTGTATTATCTTTTGGAAAACAGCAATGTTTACGGTATTTATGATAGGAGGACAAGATATGTATAATTATTATTTAGACCATATTTCTACCAAATTGGATAAAGAAAGTCTTGCATCGGTCAAGAGAAATATACAAACAGAGCGTAAACGAAAAAGGCAGAGGCTTGCGGAGATAAAGATCATACTTCTGCTTATGTTTATAACATCCATATCGCTTGCTACACCCATAGCGGTAACCATATGCTGCATGGAGAGAGGGTACTTTGCAATAGGCGGCGAATGGGCAGGGCTTATGCTGATACCTTTTTGCGTGCATGGGCTTATATGTACATATAAGGATATGTTTATTGACTGCAGCAATGCAGAAGACAAGCACAGATACATGGATCATACAAGGAGGAGCATATGAAAAAAGTTGATTTTATAAAGGACAGGTTGACCAATTTAGCTGTTGCGATAGACCCCGAAATATCCGTTCTTAGTCCTGTATTTAATTCGGATGGGGATGATGTTGTCGCTGTCAGGGTGAAATACCGAAACGGATACGAATCGGTTGTAAATGTCGAGTGCGACAGCCTTGCATATATTGCGATAGATGTAATTAAGCGAATTGCATAGGAGGATATATGAAACACGGAAAAAGACCTACGAAACGGCAAAAAATGCTGCTTAAAAAGTACAGACTTGATCCGGATAATTGGCTTATTGTAAAGGACTGCACAGAGTGCTTTGAGATAGTCAACAAGGTCAGCGGCAAGACAAGGAGGCTTAACAGGGAAAAAATAAGATAAGCCCTTGCGGAAAGGGCTTACCCTAAATATTTGCCGTGAGATGCAGCTCACGGTCGTGCTGCCGAGCACAAATTTATTATATCAATTACAGACAAAAATAGCAACATATTTGTAAAAATAAGTATTAGGAGTTGGTTTTATGAGAAAAAAGAACAAGCTTACTCCCTTTGGTAAAGCTATAAAGAAAAAGGCAATAAGCAAGTGCATAACCCTTTCGGAGGTAGCCGAGGCGGCAGGAACAAGCCCGGTATATCTGTCCTATATTATGTACGGAGAAAGATCCGGATTAAAATACAGGCGTAAAATCGGTGAGGTTCTGGGGATAGACGTTGAAAAATATACGGCGTAGGGAGGTGGTAAATTTGCTAAAGGAATGGTTAAGCATTGAACAGGCTGCGGAGCTGGAGGGAATAAGCTATAACGCAATGCAGCTGAGAATAAGCAGCGGCTGTATTATAGCCAAAAAAAGCTGTCAAAACGGCAAAAATAGGGTATATGTGCTGCTCAGCTCGCTGTCCTCCAAAGCAAGGCGTTTATACCGTCAGCAAAAAAAGCTTGAAACGGACGGCATCATCGACGAGGATAATGCACCGTGGTATATTACTGTCGATGTGCAGACCTACAAGGAAAAGTATACCCGGCAATATAACAAGGCTATTGAAATGAAAAGGTATGTTGAGGAGTGTATTTCATATGACGGCGGCAAGGACAAAACCGAATATATAAGCAGCTTTGCCGAGAGTTTAGGCATATCGGCAAGGACTTTGCAGAGAAAAATAAAGGCGTATACCGAGGCTTCGGCTTGGGCATTGGAGCTTGGCGGAGATGAAGTCAATCTTGAGTATATGAAAATACTTGCGCTTTGTCCGCAGCCTGCACAGCCTAAAGGTCGCAGGGCACTTACCGTGGAAATGAAAGCGCTCATTGAAAACATATGGTTTGATCCGATTTTTGCCGCAAACCGATGTAAGTACGCAAAGCTGTACAGGTTGTTTTGCACGGCAATGCTTGAAAAGGGAACAGCCGAGGAAAGTTTGCCGTCATATGACACGGTGCTTAGATACATAAGAGATGACCTCAGACCCGAAACGGACAACGCCAGAGTGCTTGTAAGCGACGGACTTAGGGAGTTTAAGCGTACAAGTATGGTAAAGGCAAGGAGAGATCTGACCCGGTTAAGGGTTATGGAGCTTGTTGTGGCAGATACGCATACATTTGACTGCTTTGTGGAGGTAAGCAGCATAAACGGAGCCAAGAGAGCGGTTAAGCCATGTCTGGTAGGTTTTATGGATATGCGCAGTCGTGCTCTTGTAGGCTGGAGCATATGCGAGATACCCAATGCACAGGTAATAAAGGAAACGCTGATACATATGATAATGCCCAAGAAAAACAAAGCTAATCCTTTTGAAGGAGTACCAAGAGTATTGCTTATAGACAACGGCAAGGACTATACAGCCGAATGTCTTACGGGCAGGAACCGTAAGGTCAGGGTAAGCATTGATGCCGATACAGAGGGTTTTTATGCCGAGGCGGGCATTGAAAGAGATACACGCAGCCTGCCTTATCAAGCATGGACAAAGGGACAGATAGAGAGATTTTTCGGCGGAGTATGCGAGGATTTTACAAAGTCGATAAATACTTATACGGGTACGCTTACGGGCAGTCTTACATCAAACAAAGTAAAAAAGGATATAAAGACAATGTTTGAAAAGGGACAGCTGATGAGTATTGAGGACTTTGCAGACAAGTTCGAGTATTGGGTGCTTGAGGTCTACAGCAAAAGGAACCACAGCGGACTCAGGGAGCAGAAAGAGCAATGGAAAACTCCTCTTGAGGTATACCAAAACGCCGAAAGGTATTACAAGCCTGCGCCGCCTGTCGAATACCTCAGACGCATGGCAATGGTAAAGGAGCACAAAAAGGTTTATGCAACAGGTATCAGACTGCTGGGCTGCAATTACATGTGTGAGGCTCTGTTCCCGTATATCAACAGCAGCAGGGGCGTAACGGTGCGGTATGATCCTCATGATGTCACAAGCATATATGTGTACGATGTAAAGAGCGATAAACTTATATGCCGCTGCGGCAACGCAACTATATTAGATCCGCTTGCCCCGGTTGACGATAAGAGCCTTGAGGCACATATCAAAGCCCAAAGGAAGCAGGAAAAACAGGCAAGGGAGATAATTGCAAGGGCACAGATGCCTTACGAGGAGCGTATGGCAGCGGAAAATATCGCCGATAAAAGCAAGGTCGTTATCCTTCCGGAGCTTGAAGAAGGCGAACAAAAAGTTGTTGCAATGCCAAGGTCGACAAACTATATAAAGGAAAACGAGGATAAAAAGGATATGCAACGGCGTAACGAATGGCTGCGCAGTCAGGCAGAAGACGTTATGCGGGAGCTTGGAATAGGAGGCTGAATATTATGATAACAAGGGAAAATATTGCAGAGGCAACAAAAAAATATATTGAGGAAAACGGTATGACCAAAAGCGAACTGAGCGAAAAAATAAAGGTATCAAGGGCGCTTCTGAGCCGATATTTAAGCGGTACCTACGACAGCGATCCCTCTAAGATAGAAAATGCTCTTTTGGATTTTTTTAATGCAGGAGAGGATACACAGACCGATACAGAGCATAAGACCGATGCCGGTAAACGGGATATACCCGAATTTTTTGCCGGACAGGATGCGGTAAATGTACTTGCCACATGTGACCTGTGTCAAAAATACACCGCACTGGGTGTTGTTGTAGGCCGCAGCGGCTACGGCAAGACCTATACTCTTAAGCAGTATGCCAAAAGGGACAAGGTCTGCTATATCGAGTGTGACGACTCGATGACCTGTCGGGATATGATAGAGGCTGTAGAACGTTCGATAGGTATACCCAAGTGCAGCGGTACCATATGGACAAGGGTACAGGGCATAAAAGAATTTTTCAACATAAATACAGGCTATCTGCTTGTTATTGACGAGGCTGACAAGCTTATGACAAAGTACAGCTCAAAGAAAATGGAGATACTCAGAACTATATTCGATCAGTGCGATGTCGGAGTTGTTATTTCGGGAGAGCCCAACCTTGAAATCATGCTTAAGGCATATCTGCCGAGGTTTGCAAACAGAGCCGACTACTTTGTAAAGCTTGCGGGGCTTACCGATGAGGAGGTAAGGCGCTACCTTGAAAACATGGACATTGAAGAAAAGGCACTCGATGAGCTTGTATACAGAGGCTGTAACAGCAATACCGGCTGCTTTCGCCTGCTCAACAGGACGGTAAAAAATCTTATGCGTATGACTGCGGACAATAAAACTATAAGCAGTATGGATATTAAAGCTGCCAGCAACATGATGATGCTGTGATAAAAGGTTATATGAGCAGAGCAATAACAATACCGGATACAAACAAAAATACAGGAGGCAATAAAAATGGCTGAATTAATGAATATACTTAAAACATCGGAGATAATTGACAGGCTTGTTGAAATAGACAGGGAAAAGAAGCAGCTTGCCAATAACGAAAAGCTGTACAAGGCTGAATTGCAAAAAAGAGGACTGCGTTACACAGAGGACAAAAACATCAAGCATAAAATATACACAGGTACCGGCACCAACAGAGCGGAGTTTGTGCTGGCTCAAAGGATAGATATAATAAACCGGTATGCGTTTAAGGATGTAATAGTTACTGTAAAGTACGGTGATGTAAATGAATAAGGCGTCCGCAGCTCAGATAAGAAAAATATATGTCCTGGCAAGAGAAAGCCGTATAGATAATGACGATCTGCACAGCCTGCTTTACAGCCTATGCAAAAAGGAACATTTAAGCAGCATTACCGTGGCGGAGGCGATAAAGCTTATCGATTGTCTTTCGGGGAAAAATATCCCCGGCAGAGTGACCGACAGACAAATTTACTACATAAAAAGCCTGTCAGAGGAGTTTGGCTGGAACGATAAGCGACTTGCAGGCTTTATAAAAAAGGTGGGCGGCGCAGACAGTATAAAATGGCTTACCAAAAGGCAGGCGTCTGCTGTGATAGAGGGTATGAAAAAACTTAAGGAAAAGGGGGCAGAGGTATATGGATGAGCTGCTTAAACGGTATGGCAGCGATAAAGACGTTATAATAAAGTATTTTGATTTTTTGGCAAAGCGTACACGCAAAAGCGGTAAAATAAGTGAATCGGTCAAGAAAAATCAGCTTATCAAATGGCAAAAATACAATGCAAATATCGTTATAGCGGCGTTAAGAATTTATATGTCAAAAAATATAACGGTATCCATGAACGAAAAATATGCTCTGGGCATAATAAGAAACCTTGCAAAGGAGGCTGATGATATTGAGAGCAATAAAAAATGTTGCAACGAAAAAGATAGACGATATGCGGAAAAATTTGCAGCCCTCGGCAGCGGAAACACCGAATGCGACTTCTGACTGTCCCTACGGTCTGTGTGACGGCAGCGGTATACTCATAAAGCGCAGTCGGGATGGAGCGGCAATTAAATTTTGCAAATGCCGCACCGATGCCATAAGAAAAAATCGCTTGAAATTTGCAGACATACCGGAGGAGTTTAAGGGACTTAGGGTAAACGACTTTCTGACAGATGTTTATACATCAAGTAAGGACAGACGGCTTGCGGCAAGTGCAAAAAGGGCTGTCATAGGCTATGTAAACAATTTTTCCAAAATGTGTGATATGGGCAAGGGGCTTTACTTTTACAGCGCTGCCAAGGGCAGCGGCAAAACAAGGCTTGCCGTCAGCTTAGGCAATGCGCTTATAAACAAGTATAATGCCGAGGTCAGATACACAACTACAATAAGGCTGCTTAATGAGATAAAGGATACATTTGATAACAAAACAGGCAAAACCCAAGCGGAGCTCATAGCGGATACATCATCCATACAGGTGCTCATACTTGACGATATAGGGGTTGAAAAGCCTACGGCATGGGCTGAGGAGGTGCTTTTTACAATAATAAACGAACGTATGATAAACAAAAAAATAACCGTATTTACTTCCAACCTGTCGGTAAACGAGCTGCGTCTTGATGAACGCATCAAAGACAGGATAAGGCGTATGGCTGTGCCTGTCATATGCCCCGAGGAGAGCATAAGGAAAATATTGGCATATAATGAAAACGATGAGGTTTTAAAAATATTATCAAAGGAGGATAAGATATGTTGATATGTTTGGATGCGGGACACGGCGGAAAAGATCCGGGAGCCTGCGGGGCCTACAGCAAGGAAAAGGATATAGCTCTCACAGCGGTTTTAATGCTCGGCAGCTTGCTTGATGAGCTTGGCTTTGACATTATGTACACAAGGACAACGGATACCTATGTAAACCTTATAGAGCGTGCAAAGCTTGCAAACAATGCAAAGGCGAACTTGTTTATAAGCATACACTGCAACAGCGCCGCAGATAAAACAGCCTGCGGAACCGAGGTGTTGTGCTATGATGTTTGTGACGAAGCCAACAGCATACAGACCTTTCTTACGAGCGAAACAGGGCTTAAAAACAGAGGCATAAAAATACGCAAAGATCTGGCTGTACTTAACTGTACAAGTATGACGGCGGTGCTTGCAGAGCTTGCGTTTATATCCAACCCCGCCGAGGAAGCCTTGCTTAACAATGCCGCATGGCTCGAAAGGAATATGACCGCAATAGCAAAGGCTGTCTGCAAATGCTTTGGAATACCTTATCTTATAAAGGATACGGTACCTGCGGTAACAGAAACGGTCATATCAATAAACGGTGAGGATAAAAAAGTCAGGCGTATTTTAAAGGACGGAGAAAATTACATTAGACTGCGTGATCTGGAGAGTATTATTAACATAAGCTACAATGCGGCAGACAAAAAAGTAAGTGTGTCGCCAAAATAAGGATGTGGTATACGTGAATTTTACGGATAAGGAGGATCTAAGAGAACCGTACAGCAGCCTTACCGAGGTATTGGAGCTTGATGAAATATTAAAGCTTGCGGACTTGTGGCGTGGAAGGCAGATTTTATTCAGCACTTCTGTCAAAGATACCGATACTTATAATGAGCTGTCCGATACGATAGGGGCATATAAGGCAGACCGGGTAATAAATATTTATATGGGCGAGCTTGTGTATTTTCCCAAACTGAAAAGCTTATCTGTGCGTGAACAGATATTGCGGGAGTTTAACGGATACAATTATACCGGGCTTGCACGCAAGTATGGTTACAGTGAACGATATATAAGAAAAATCGTAGCAGATAAGTCTAAAGCGATCAGAGCTATATGTGAAAATCAAACAAGCCTGTTTGATTAAATTGAACTGTTCAAATTACTTTTTATACTGCGTATGCTATTATGATCCCAAGGGGAAGCTCCCTTGGGATTATTGCGTTTGCGGAGGGATAAATATGAAAGAAGTTTTAGGTATGATTACAGAAAATATTATGACGGGTGCATTAAGCATTGCGGCTGCTTATATGGCATATTTTATCAGACAAGCCGCATTAAAAATAAAAGCCGATATTGCATCAAGAGATGATGAAAGGCAGGTAAGGCTTTTTTCCGCCGCAGCTGACAGAGTGGCTTATCTTGCGCAAATAACCGTAACGGCAACGGAACAGACTGCTGCCGAAGCGCTGCGAGAGGCTGTAAAGGCAGGCAAGGCAGACAGACAACTGCTGCTTGACCTCGGCAGGGATGCCGTTTTGCAGATAAAGGAGCAGCTATCGGACGAATACAAGGCGGTCATTACAATGCAGTGCAACGACCTTGACGCTTATATAAGCAACGTTGTTGAAGATAAGGTGTATGCTCTGAAAAAAGGCGGGTGCTGATATGGAGGCAACAATAAGCTGGATATTCAACATTGCGGTTACCCTTGCAATGTCGGTAATAGGATGGAGCCTTAAGGAGCAGTACAAACAGATAAAAACAGACAGGAGCGAAACAAGGGAATACATAAAGGAGAACATAGGCAAGCTTGATACAAGGGTCACCAAGCTTGAGGATAAGCTGCCGAAGGAATATGTCCTTAAGGAGGACTTTTACAGAGAGATAAACAAGCTTGACCTTAAGCTTGACAGTGTAAGAGATGATATTGCTCAGCTTAACAAAAACGTGGTGGCGCTGCTTACCACAATACAAGGAGGCGTAGGTAATTGAAAGGTATGGACAATAAAAAAGAGCGTGGATGGATACTGCGTGTATTGGACAGGGTATATCCTGACGGCATGGATACTGATACCCTCAAAAAGCAGCTTATAGACCTCCGCTTTTTGACAGGCGAAAACGATATAAGAGGAGATATAGCCTATCTGAGCGATAAGGGGCTCATAAAACAAAATACCGTAGGCAACAGTAATTTCAGCCGGACTGTGGTAAGCCTTACATCTACGGGCAAAGACCTTATTGACGGCAATATAGAGCCTGTAGTGGGGGTAGATGTGTGATGGCAAGGCGCAGACACAGCAAAATAGACGGACTGCCGCAGGAGATAATAGCTGCGGTAAATGATGCCATAGTAAATAAACGCAAAACATACAAGCAAATCGAAGCGTGGCTCAGGGCGGACGGCTATGAGGTAAGCGAAAGCAGCGTACAGCGTTACGGTCAAAACTTTCTTGCCAAGCTGGAACGCATAAGCACTGCAAGGGAGCAGGCAAAAGCCATTATAGAAACTTCAAACGGGCTTAAGACGGAAATGGGCGAGGCTACAAGCACAGTCGCATTCCAGCTGCTTATGGATATGCTGATAAATACCGATTCCGACAAGGTGGACAAAAACACGCTTAATGCCATAAAGACCCTTGCCTCTCTCGAACGCAGCTCGGTAGGGCGTGAAAAGCTGAAGCTGAGCTATGACAAGGGAGTAAACGAGGCAGCGGAAAGAATAAAGGACAGGCTCAGAGCAGAGCTTGACGGACACCCCGAACTTATAAAACAGATGTGCGAGATCGCCGAAAATGCAAAAAACGATTTAAAGGCTTAAATAACGCATTTTGACCTTTGGCACAATTATTTATACCGCATTAAATTTATAACGCATAATAACGCAGAGTAACGCAGTTATAGCGCTATATTAACAGGGACACACACGGGTAATTATAAAAGCCCTTACTGCGTCCTTTTTTAATCCGACAAAAATGTTACCCGAGGAAGTGTATTTATGGACTGGAAACAACAGGCATTTGAGCTGTATTACGGCAAGCATATGAAAATATCGGACATAAGCGCCCGGACAGGCGTCAGCAGACAGCATATATCAAAATACTTGCAGGGCTTTACTCTGTTTAAGACCGAAAAGGAGTACCGAAAAAAGCAGAACCGCATAAAACGGCACGAGGCAAAAAAGCAATGGGACAGGCAGCACCGTTCAAGACCCGATGACGAGGCTGACAAGGACTGCCTGCGCAGGCAGCATGAGGAAGCGGTAAGGGTGTTAAGCTATGAAAAATACTAGTCTTATAAGTGAGCTGATAGGGAAAAACCACGGCAGATATGCTGCAGCCAAGGCAAGCCTTTGGGAATATTGCAAGCTGATAAATCCTAAATTTTATAAGGAAAGCAGGGATTATTTAAAGCAGCTTTGTACGGCACTGCAAGCTCTTGCCGAGGGCAGGATAATAAAGACGGAGGGCGGCTTCTGCATTTACGGCAGGCATATGGAGCTGCCCGATAATGCCGATGTCTGCAAAAAGATTATACTCAATATGCCGCCAAGGCACGGGAAGAGTTATACCCTCACTCTTTTTGCGCAGTGGCTTTTCGGCGTCGATACCGACAGCAAAATAATCACCGTAAGCTATAACGAAACTCTTGCGGGCAGGTTCTCGGGAAATGTGCGTGACGGCATAGAGGCAACAAGGATAGATAAGGGTATTACGGTGTTCGGAGATATATTCCCCGGTACAAAAATAAAACAAGGTGACAGCGCAAGGCAGCTTTGGAGCTTGGAGGGGAAATATTTTTCATATCTCGGCACAGGCTTTGGCGGTACCATAACGGGTATAGGCTGCAACGTTGGTATTATAGACGACCCAATTAAAAATGCCGAGGAGGCCAACAACGAAGCGGTGCTTGAAAAGCAATGGAGTTGGTATACGGATACTTTTTTAAGCCGAATCGAGGAGGGCGGCATCCAGATAATAAATATGACACGCTGGAGCACCAAGGACATATGCGGCAGGCTGCTTGGATGTGAGGGTGCCTCGGATTGGTTTGTTATGTCGTTTCCTGCCTGTCTTGACGAAAAAAACGGCATAATGCTCTGCGATGAGCTGCTGAGTTTTGAAAGCTATATGGACAAAAAATCAAAAACAAGCAGGGAGATATTCCTTGCCAATTATATGCAGCAGCCCGTTGACGTTGAAGGCAGGCTTTACGAGAGCTTTAAAACTTATACGGATCTGCCCGAACACTTTACGGAGATATGTGCTTACTGCGATACGGCAGATACCGGCAGCGATTATCTTTGCATGATCGCCTTCGGTATTTACAATAAGGAGGCATATGTGCTTGATGTACTGTATACGCAGCTGCCTATGGAAGTCACCGAAAAGGCGGCGGCAAGGCTTCTGGAAGAAAACAATGTAAATCTTGCACGCATCGAGGCAAACAGCGGAGGCAGGGGCTTTGCAAGGAATGTAAGGGCACTGCTTAAAACTAACAGATGTGTTGTCAAGTCCTTTACTAACACCAAAAACAAGCAAAGCAGGATACTTACGCAAAGCAGTTGGGTATCAAACCACATCTACTATCCCGAAAACTGGAAGGATCGTTTCCCCGAATACTGGAAGGCTATGGTAACCTACCAAAGGCGGGGCAAAAACAAGCACGATGACGCTGCCGATGCCACAACGGGCGCAGCCGAAACGGTGCAGCTTATCTGGAGGTCGTAATATGCTGTTTAATAAAATCAAAAATAAAATATTTGATATATTTAAGGTCAATCCGGCACAAAGCCGTATGCTGGTCGTAAACGAGGAGCTTACCCATATAAACAATGTGCTTAAAAACAAGGTGCTTTACCGTGGCAACGCAAACGAGATAGAGCAGTTTTTTAAGCAGATAGGAGGCAGCGCAAACGATAAGACGGCAGCACGCTTTTGGGCGGTCACTCCCGAAAACGGCAGGGTAAGAAAAATACACAGCGGCATAGTGAGCACGGTAATAGATTTTTATGCAAATATAATTGCTGCCGAATACGAGGGGACGTCCGCCGATGAGGCGGTATCGGATGAAAGGCTGAACCTTATCTTTGAGCGGAATGATATAGCAAGGCTCATAGAAAAGGCTGTAACGCAGGTGCTTGTAACAGGTGACGGCGCCTTCAAGCTCAGCGTTGACAGAACCGTATCCGATATACCGATAATAGAGTTTTTCGGCGCCGCCGATGTGGAATATACCTACATAAGGGGTAAGCTTGCCGAGGTAAGGTTTTACACGGACTATATAAGAAACGGTCAGACCTACAGGCTTGAGGAGATATACGGCAGAGGCAGCATAGCCTACAAGCTGTGGAACAAGGGCAGGGAGGTAGACCTTTCAGCGGTAGATGTTCTGTCCGGGCTTAACGATGTGGAATATAACAGCGATATTATTCTTGCTGTTCCGCTGAAATTTTTTGACAGCAATATGTATACGGACAGAGGCAAAGCGCTGTTTGAAAATAAGGTAGAGGATATAGACGCACTTGACGAAGTTATAAGCCAATGGCTCGATGCCATACGCAGAGGCAGGGTAAAGAAATATGTACCGGAATCGCTGCTGCCAAGGGATAACAATACAGGTATTATACAAAGCATAAGCGACTTTGACGATGATTTTATAAAGATCGCCTCCTCTGTAAGCGAAACAGGGGACACCATTACAATGCAGCAGCCGGACATAAACTATACGGCGTATGAAAACAGCTACAATGTGTTTCTGGATCTGGTGCTTCAGGGCATAATCTCTCCCGCTTCGCTGGGTATAGACCTTAAAAAGACGGACAATGCGCAGGCACAGCGGGAAAAGGAAAAAGTTACAATGTTTATGCGCTCCGTCTTTGTTGCGGAGCTGAAAAGGGCATTGACAGATCTGGCGGACACCGTGCTTATATGCGAGGATATAATGTACGGCAGAACACCGGGGAAATACGAAACATCGGCAGCCTTTGCCGAATATGCCGAGCCCGGCTTTGAAAGCAGAGCCGAAACAATATCAAACCTTTATACAAGAGGCATTATTTCCACGGAGATGGCAGTAAATAAGCTTTACGGCAGCGCTCTGAGCGATAGCGAAAAGGCAGCCGAGGTAAAAAGAATAAAGGAGTCTTATTCAGCGGAGCTTGAGCCTCCCGTTGTAGGGTGATAAAAATGGCGGATACCCGGTTAGATTATGACATAGAAAAAATATTTGAGGATATGGAGCTTGACCTTATACGCAGCATGCAGCGTTCTTTAAAGAGTCACACAGCTGCCGAACTTGACGAGGGCTTTGACCGGGAGATGTGGCAGGCTGCCAAAATAAGGGAGCTTAGGGCATATCGCAGGCGCTGCGCAGACATACTTGACACCGAGCTTAGGGATCTGCCCGAGGAGATAAAAGAGCAGCTCACACGGCAGTATAACGAGGGAGCTGCACGGACAGACACGGAGGTAAAAGCAGCCGTCGAGGGCGGATATATAACAAAACGTACTCCCGATTTTGGCAAGGTGGATGACAAAAAGCTCAACGCTCTTATAAACAGCGTAAACAATAACTTTGCCGATGTCAAAAGGGCGGTGCTGCGTCAGGCAGCCGACGAATACCGCAAAACGGTATTTACTGCGGCAATGTATCTTACCGCAGGAGCCAAAACTCTTGACCAAGCCGTTGATATGGCAGCAAAAAGTTTTTTGAGCAGGGGTTTTGACTGTATTACATATTCGGACGGCAGGAGAGTAAATATAAGAAGCTATGCAAGGATGGCTCTGCGCACAGCCAACCTCAGAGCCCACCTTGAGGGCGAGGGAGAAAGGCGCAGGGAATGGGGCGAATGTCTTGTAATGACAAGCCAATATATGCTTTGCTCCGAAACCTGTCTGCCGTGGCAGGGCAGGGTATACACCGATGATGTGTATGCAGGGGCAGATGAGGAGGACATAAGGCATTATACCGCCAAGGGATATAAAAGGCTCAGTACGGCAATAAAGGGCGGTCTGTTCCACCCCAACTGCAGGCACACCCTTAGCACATGGTTTGAGGGCATAAGCACGATGCCC
>CANQDF010000042.1 GCA_947591605.1 uncultured Clostridia bacterium
TCTTGTTTTTGTCCTTGCTCAGCATAATTATCACCTCAATATAATTATACCATATATATGTAAAAAAGCCCAGTACTTTTGAGCTTTTTTGACAGTCTGGGGGGTGTTGTAAAACAACACCCCCCTTGAATGAAATGCCGGTTGGCATTTCATTCAGTTTTTTTCACAGAGTATAAAGAGATTCGCGCCTCGCTATCGCTCGACACTCCCTCTTTTCCTCGGACGGGCAAAGCTCGTCCTGCGGATTTTAGCCTGCGGCGCTTAAGTTACCTTAAAGTGTTTGCAAGTTTAATTTCTTAAAAGTTCATTTATTTAATCTATTTTTTTTGTTTTTTTACAGTCTGGGGCTCTTCGCATAATATTATGCGGAGAGCCTGCTTTGTTTTATAATTTTGACATACCTGCTTTTTTGTGGTATAATTAAACAGATTTTATTTATGTTTGATATGAGGTGCAACAATGTATTTAAAGGGGCTGGAGCTTCAGGGCTTTAAATCCTTTCCGGACAGGATAAGGCTTGATTTTAATAAAGGTATTACTGCCGTTGTGGGTCCCAATGGCAGCGGCAAGAGCAATATATCGGATGCCGTGCGCTGGGTGCTTGGGGAAAAGAGCGCCAAAAGCCTGCGTGGCGCAAAAATGGAGGATATAATTTTCAGCGGTACTGCCGAAAAAAGGGCAATGGGCTTTGCGGAGGTAACGCTTATAATGGATAACAGCGACAGGGTACTAAATGTTGATTACAGCGAGGTATCCGTTACCAGAAAGGTGTACCGTACAGGCGAGAGCGAATACCTTATAAACGGCAGCAGCTGCCGTCAGAGGGATATATTGGAGCTGTTTATGGATACGGGCATAGGCAAGGAGGGCTATTCCATTATCGGTCAGGGCCGTATAGACGAGATAGTATCGGGCAAGTCCGAGGACAGGCGTACCCTTTTTGAGGAGGCTGCGGGTATAGTAAAGTATAAGGCAAGGTGCCGTGAAACGGAGCTAAATCTGGAGCACACACAGCAGAATCTTGTGCGTGTAAACGATATAATATCCGAGCTGGAAACTCAGGTAGGCCCTCTTGAAAAGCAGGCGGAAAAAACAAAAAAATACCGTGTGCTTTATGAAAAGCTTAAAAATATACAAATAAGTATGTTTGTAGAGGATGCCGATAAATACGAGGAGGAGATAAAGCTCTTTGACGAGCAGCTTAAAAGGCTCGGGGCGGATATGCAAAACAGCCGTGCGGAGCAAAACAGGCTGGAAAACAGCAAGGAGGCATTTAAAAATAAGCTTGCCGAAATAAATGCCGAGCTTGATAATATAAGCGCAAGCATAACGGAAAAAAGAGCCGAAACCGAAAAGCGCAACGGCGACATAAGGCTTTGCGACAACAATGCGGTGCATATCAACGAGCGTATCGAACAGATGCGTGGGGAGATCGAGGCAAGCCGCAGCAGAGAGGGAGAAAACCGGCAAAGGCTGACAGAGCTTAAGGCAGGGCTTGCCGCAAAAGGAATAGAGTTAAAAAACAAAACGGATAAATACAACAGCTGCCGCAGCGAGATGGACGAGATAGGCTTAAGGCTGAGCGAGGGTGAAAGACAGCTTGACGGCTGCAACCGTGAGATAATAGAAAAGCTTGACGCCAGAAACGGGCTTAATGCACGCCTCTCCGAGCTTACGGCAGTATTGAAGCAGTATGAGGAAAGTGACAAAAGCTCAAACAATACCCTGTCTGCATATGATGGCAGGCAGCAGCATATAAACGCAGCACTTGCGGTTGAAATGCAGGAGCTTGAAAGGGTTGAGCTTGAGGGGGCTGTAATAGCCGAAAACACCGCAGCCCTCGGTGCAGAGGGGGAAAGGCTTAAAAAGCTTATATCCGATACAAGGCTCAGGCAGCAGTCTGTTTTAAAAAGCATAAACGAAAAAAAGTCGAGGCTGCGGGTGCTTACCGAGTTAAAAAACGATTATGAGGGTTATTACGGAGGAGTTAAGGCAATACTCAGGCTCAGAGATAATAAAACCGACGGCTTTGAGGGCATACACGGTGCTGTAGGTGAAGTGCTGGATATACCTCGTGAGCTTGAAACGGCTATTGAAACTGCGCTTGGCAGCTCGGTGCAGAACATAATAACGGATAACGAGGACAGCGTTAAAAACGCAATTGCCTTTTTAAAGCGCACCAAGGCGGGCAGAGCAACGTTCCTGCCTATGAATGCGGTAAAGGGCAGGGCTATAGGCAGCGAACGAGCCAAAATAGTAAATGCAGGCGGTGTTTTGGGCATAGCAAAGGAGCTTGTGAGCTATGACGCCGTATATGAGGGCATTATATCCTCCCTGCTTGAAAGAGTCATAGTGGTAGATAATATTGACAATGCCATTGCGCTTGCAAGGCAGACAAGGTATGCCTATAAAATAGTTACCGTTGAGGGTGAGCTTTTTAATGCGGGAGGTTCCGTAACGGGCGGAAGCAGCGGCAAAAAAAGCTCCGGCATTTTTTCACGCACAAGGGAGATAAATGAGCTTGAGGATTCGTTAAATAAGCTAAACGGCGATATGTCGTCCGTTGAGACGGAGCTTGAAAAAATGACGGCAAGAGCCGAGGACATAGAGGAGAGCCTTGCAGAGGCAAGGGAGGAAATGCAGAGGCTTGCCGTGACCAAAAACGAGCACAGTGTTAAGGCGGAGCATATAAGGGATGAGTTGGCACGGCTTGAAAAAGAAAAGCAGGAGCATTTAAACCGTATGGAGGAGCTTAGCCGAAATATTGAAAAAACGCAGGAACAGGCTGAGGAATGCAAAAAAATGCTGAGTGAGCTGGATGAAGAAATTGAGCATATAAAGGCAAGGGCTGAGGATTACAGCAGCCTTATCGAATCGGATAAGCAGAGCAGGGATACGGGCAGCGAAAGGCTTATACTCCTCAGCGGCGAGCTGAACACGCTCAAAGGGGAATATGCCTCTATAGAGGATGAAATATCCAGGATAAAAGACGATACCTCTGCCATAGATGAAAAAAACAGCTTGCTTGCATCCGATATTGAGGCAAGCCTTGAAAAACTCAAAGCGATCGAAGCCGAACGCAGCAGTCTTTCAAATGAGGCAAAAAGCCTTGAGGAGGAATGTGAGGCGCTTGCGGAAAGGCAAAGGTCGCTTGCAGAGGACAAGCGCAGAACAACTGCGGCGTCCGATGATTATGAGGGACGCATAAGGTCTGTAATACAGTCCGCCAGCGCTCTTGAAAGGGAGCACACCCGCATATCGGGCAAAAAGGAGCAAACGGAGCAGAGGAGCAGAGAGCTGTATGACAGAATGTTTGAGTCATATGAGATAACCTATGTTGCCGCAAAGGCATACCCTGCCGTGGATATGAAGTATGCGGAAAAAAAGCGTGAGGAGAGCCGTCTTAAGGACGAGCTCAGGCAGCTTGGCAGTGTAAATGTAAACGCCGTTGAGGAGTATAATGCGGTAAAGGAGAGATATGACCAATATATGGGTCAGCGCTCCGATATAACCGATACCGAAAAAAAGCTTAAGGAGATCATTACTCAGCTTAAAACTCTCATGGAGGTACAATTCAAAGAGCAGTTCGGCATAATAAGCGAAAACTTTTCCAGAGTATTTGCCGAAATGTTCGGCGGAGGCAAGGCAAAGCTCAGGCTTGCGGACGAGGAGGATGTACTTAACTGCGGCATTGAGATAGAGGCTCAGCCTCCGGGTAAGGCATTACAGAATATGATGCTTTTGTCGGGCGGTGAAAAGGCTATGACGGCTATATCGCTGCTGTTTTCCATACTGGAGATGAAGCCCTCGCCGTTTTGTATACTTGACGAGATAGAGGCTGCGCTTGATGAGGCAAATGTAGTGCGTTTTGCGGAATATCTGCGCAATTTTACCGATACTACGCAATTTATAGTAATAACCCACAGACCTGGTACAAGAGAGGCAGCGGATACGCTTTACGGCGTTACGCAGGAAAACGGCATATCCAAGCTGTTTTCAACAAATATTGAGGAAATTATGAAGGAGAGTGAGGCAAGTGGGACTGTTTGATTTTTTAAAAAAGAACAAAAGTGAAGAGGAACTGTTGTCGGAAACCACAGAGGCTGAAGATATACAGTCCGCAGCCGATGAAACACAGCCTGATGAAACCGTTGACGAAAATATTGACGGCGGAACAGAGGATGAGGATATGGATGTATCTGAAGGCGAGATAGGCGTGACGGATACCGACGATACACAAGGCGGCGAGATAAGCGATGCAGCCGAAGAGCTGTCCGATGCGGAGTATGATGCAGAGGAGCCTGTAAAGGAGGGCTTTTTTTCCAAGATAAAGTCCGGACTTAAAAAGACAAGGGAAAATATTATCTCCGGTGTCGAAAATGTGCTTAAAAGCTTTACCACAATAGACGAGGAGCTTTATGAGGAGCTTGAGGAAGCGCTTATTATGGCGGATATAGGTGTGGAAACCTCCGTTGAGATAATCGAGCGGCTCAGGGAACGTGTAAAGACGGAAAGGGTGCATGATGTATCCGAGGTAAAGGGGCTTATAATCTCCGTTATTTCCGATATGCTGAGCGAGGATAAAGACGAGCTTGTGCTTGCAAGCCCTGCAGTTATACTTGTTATAGGCGTAAACGGTGTGGGAAAGACAACCACCATAGGCAAGCTTGCAAACCATTACAAAAAGCAGGGTAAAACGGTTATGCTTGCCGCTGCGGATACCTTCAGGGCAGCTGCCATAGACCAGCTTGAAATATGGGGCGAAAGGAACGGTGTGTCGGTCGTCAAGCATCAGGAAAATTCTGATCCGGGTGCAGTGGTGTTTGATGCGGTAAAATCCGCAAAGGCAAAAAATACGGATATACTTATATGCGATACCGCAGGCAGGCTGCATAACAAGAAAAACCTTATGGACGAGCTTGCAAAAATATTCAGGATCATTTCAAGAGAATTTCCCGAGGCTCAGCAGGAGGTGTTTCTTGTGCTTGACGCCACAACAGGACAGAATGCTCTGCAGCAGGCAAAGCTTTTTAAGGAGGCTGCCAATATTACTGGCCTTGTGCTTACAAAGCTTGACGGTACGGCAAAGGGCGGCATAATAATAGCCATTAAAAATGAGCTTAAGCTGCCCGTAAGGTTTATAGGCGTGGGTGAAGGCATTGAGGATCTGCAGCCTTTTGACGAGGACAGCTTTGCAAGAGCTTTGTTTGAGGAATAACGGGTAGGACGGTTTTGTTGAGGACAGCGTTATTGCGATACTCTTTTTTCATTTTTTTAAATGAAATCATATAAAAGCTGCGATATATTATAATGAGTAAAAAAGCGTATAAAAAGTATTACTTTTTATATAAAATGAAATTAAAATATTGAGTCGATGTATAAAAAAGCTTTACTTGTATCTGATTGCATAAGTAAAGCTTTTTTTATTTGTAATGTATAAAAATTAAAAAAACAGGTAAGGCTTGAATTATAAAATATTGATAAAAACGTCTGTGCTTGCTTATATTATACAATTAAGCACAAAATATTAAGGAGAGTTGAGATAATGATAAACGTAAGAGCCGTACTGCTTGCTTTTATATTATGCACTGTTATGCCTGCCGAAACTGCCGCAACAATAAAGGGGGATGCAATTGTAACCCAAAGGGAGTATTGGTGGTCAATGCTTTATCCGCAGTTTTGCGGAGAAGAGGATGTTGGATATAATGCCGATAAGCAGGATATAAAGGAGGAAAAGATAAAGCTTAAGGTGTTGGAGCTTTTTGAACATAAAAGTGAGAATTATTAAGGGTCTGCCCAAACAGGCAGACCCTCTTTATTGTAAATATTACATTATTCAGCTTCGGTTACCGCTTCGGTAGTTTCCTCGGTAAGCTCCTCTGTGGTATCCTCGGTGTCGGAAGCTGTTGTATCTTCCTCTGCCTCGTCTGCCTCAGTAGTTTCCTCGGTTTTTGCCTCGGCTGCTTCCTGCTCTGCTGCATATGCCTCTGCTGCTTCAAGCACAGTATCATATACGTTTGCTACAAGTACGCTCATCTGTGCCCTTGTAATAAGTGCCGTAGGAGCGATGCCTGTATCTGTACCGTTTGCGATACCTGCATTAAGAAGTGCTGCTACATATGGCTTAGCATAGTCTGCAACCTGTGCTGCATCGGAATAACCGTTAAGCACTGCTGTGCTTGTGTCAAGCTCTGCGCCTGTAAATTCAAGTGCCTTTGCAACAAGTACCATCATATCCTGTCTGGTAATTGTATTTTCGGGCTTGAATGTACCGTCGCTGTAGCCTGAAGCAATACCTGCTTCCTTAGCTATTGCAAGCGCATTTGCATAGTACTTGCCGGACTCAACATCCGTAAAGTTATCTGTGCCTGCGTCTGTAAGACCAAGAGTCTTAACAAGCATTACAATGAAGTCTGCTCTCTTGCTGTATGCGTCAGGAGCAAATGTATTTGCACTTACGCCGTTTACAATACCTGCCGATGCAAGCTTGTTGATGGAATCAACTGCCCATGCACGGCTTGCAATATCGGTAAAGTTTACTCTTACGCCTGTGTTTACAGGAGGTGTGATAACAACGCCGCTAGGTGTTACAAAGGACTTAGCCTGAGCTGCTGTTGTGCGCTCCGTTATTTCCTCGTCCTCGCTTACGGTTGTTGAAGCTGCCTCTCCGGAGGCTTTAACGGATGAACCGCCGCCACCGCCGCTCCTGCTGCTTCCGCTGCCGCCGCCCGATGATGAGCCGCCGCCGCTTGGTGAAGGAGCCTTTGTGGTAGTTTCTGTGGTATCTGTTGACGATTCCGAAACCTCCATATCATCGGGGCCTGCAGGATATACGACCGAATCCCCGGCCTCATGAACATATGCGTCTGTACGTGCAAGGAAGTCGCCAAGTATAAACTCGCCGTCAGCATTCTGAGAATATCTGCCGTTTGTAAGCGAAACATTTTTGTCAACGCTCTTGAAGAAGTCATCGGTAACAGTATCTCCGTTGCTGTTTACGCCGTTCCAGTAGTTGGATGGGCTTGAAACAAGCGTATCGGAGTGGTTAAGACCGATAGGCCACTTGCCGCCGTCAAGCTTTACAACGGATTTGTCAACATACTTAGCAAGCTGCTCCTCGTTTGTAAGGTAAGGTGCAAGTGCCGAAGGTATTGAATCATGAGATGCAACATAATCGGCAATTGCAGTCCTGTTTGTAGTGTCAACAGGTATATCGCTGCTTGCATATATTTTATCGGGGCTTACATACTTAGCAAGCTGTTCTGCCGTAAAGGTTGGCAGTAAAGCAGCTGCTATGCTGTCGTTCTGCTTAAGGTAGGTATCAAGGTCATATGCCTCAACAACATCAGTGGAAGCATTCTTATAGGATACACAGCCCTTAAGGTCAAAGTTGAAGTTTCTCCTTGCATTATCGGTATTTGTATATAATCTGAAGCCTGTGCCGCCGTTCTTATAGCAGATAAAGTTTCTGAGCTTAAGAGCGGTGTTGGAGTTGGTAGTGATACCGTTTGCATTGTTTTCAAATGCTATACAATCCTTCATATAATGCTGTACTGCAATACTTTCGCCGCCCATCTTGAAGCCGTTGTTGCCGCCGCCGTTGTAGGAGGTGGTAGTGCCGTCAGGGTTAAGCTTGTTGCCGTTGTCGTAGGATACACAGCTTTCAAGTGTAACAGGGCCTATGGCACCATCACCTATCTTGGTGTATGCGTCGTAGCCGTCATCAAGGTTGTTGTGAGATATACATCTCTGGAATATGTTGCCGTAGCCTACTGTAAGCTTAAGACCAAAACCGTCTGCATTGATCTTTGATGGGTCACAGTTATTGTAAGACTCACAATCCCTTACTACGTTGTACTCGGGCCATGTGTCGATGGTGTTGTTGTCGCTGTTGTTGCGGCTTATCTGGAAGCCTGTATCACCGTTGTCATAGAACTTGCAGTCCTCTATGATACAGTGGTTGCCTGCAAGCAGGAATGGCTTGAGGTTGTCACCTGTATGGGTGAAGTCTATACCCTTTATGAGCCAATAATATCCGTCAACGGTTGCACCCTCGTACTTGTTTTGGAAATCAAGCGTTACGGTAGCGCCGTCGTCTGCACGGAGTGTCTTCCATGCCATTGGAACACCTGTGTTTGTAAGAGGTATTGAAAGCGGCTGAGTCATTTTGTAGGTACCCTCAAGGGCAACCGCTTCCTTGCCTATGCCCACAAAACCGGTAGCGGAGTAAATATCAAGAGGATTTTCCCTTGTACCGTCACCGTTTACCGAACCGTCCGGTGAGCAGTAAAGTACATCATAGTCATCGGGCAGATCCTTGTGGGTTATTGTAAACTTAAGTAAAATGTCATCGGTAGATGTAACCGTATCCGCAGCGCTTGGCTTATAGAGCACTGTAAAGTTATTTACCGAGTTTGGAGCAAGGTCGATTGGAACTACGAAGTTTTTGGAGATAGGTTCATCCCTGTAAACAACGCTTCCGTTCTGCTGTATTGTTACAAGACCGCCGAGCCTGTTTGTAACTCTCAGGCTTAAGCTGTAGTCGGTAGTTGTTGAGTATGCTGTGGACTGGAGCTTGATAGCAGGTACCGTAAGCTCGTCCTGGCTGTTGTTTGTAATAGGATCCGTTGCAGGATCGGTTTCGTGCAGCTCAAAGTCGGAAACCGTGATATCTGCCCATCTTGAAGCAAAGAAGCCTACATAGATGGTATCCTCGTTCTGGTTTACAAACAGGTTCTGGAGCTCGATGTCGTCAGCTGCATACTGATAATTTTCAGTTTCCTTGCCGGTGGTATAATCGTAGCATTTGCCGTAAATACCGCCGTTTATCTTGGTAAGTGTAACATGGTACTTGTTTCCTCTCTTAGGGAATGTATCCGAAAGAGCAAAAGGTCCGGTCTTTTGAATGTTGTTGTATGAACTGTTTTCGGTAGTGTGTACACCGGATCTCATAACAAGGTTTATCCTGTTAATGTTTGCATTTTTGTTGTAGCTTAATGCTGTTGGGTCGGTTGGCCAGCTTGTGCCGCTGTAGCCGCCGAGGATCACCATATTTGACGAGAAGTTTGTCTTGTATTCCTTAGGAATAGGCTCACCGTTTTCGTCAAGCAATGCCTTTTCGGTTTTTACGGTCATGGTTGGATCGTCGCCGCCCTCAAGCTTATCGGGGTCGGGCTCGAGAGGTATAACATCTCTTGCCATGATACCGAACGCTTCCTGACCGTTGCGCTTTGTATCGTCATTGTCAAATTCAAGGTAATCATTTACCAATATATCTGCGGAAATTGTAAAGTTGTTCTCCGCATTTACTCTTGTGTAGTAGTAAGCCATACCGTCCTGGTCGGCTGTTATCTTGCCTGCGCCGTTCCATGAGCGTACATTTACGGATTCAACGGAGCCGTCTGCCCCCTTGGTTTCGGTTATAGGGTTGGCGCTTGGTGTAGCGGATGCGCCGAATGCAACCGACTTCCATACACGGGCTTTTTTCTCGGTAACGGTTACGGAAAGCTCTATAGGTGCAAATGAAGTGTTGTTTGGCACTATCCTTACGGTCGTAATGCCGGGTACACTGTTGTCAAAGCTGCTTAAATCAACCGTATATTCCTTGGTAAGCTCTGTGGAATCGTTGCTGTACATAATGTAAGCCTTCATATCTTCATCGGTAAAGCTTTCGCCTACCTGATATGTGGTTCTTGGATAATGCCTTATCTGGAAAGCAACGGGCTTCTTTTCGGTTACGGTAACGGTAAAGGATGTGGTAAGGCTTGTGTCTGCAAGATACCTTACAGCAATATTTACCTCTCCGGGTACAGACATATCACCGGGGATGACCTCGTATTCGTCATCACTGAGGAGAGCATATTTGCTTTCACCGCTGCTGTTTGTGAATACGGCACGGATGGTAAGGCCTGCCGTATCGAGCTTATCGTTTGGAGCGTAGCTTCTGATAGCGGGTACGCTGCCTACCGTAATACCCGAAAGCGTGTAGTCGCTTACCGTAATATTAAAGCTGCCTTCTCCTGCGGATGCGTCTATTGTATCGGTGGGCGCATGCTTAACGGTGACGGTATGTCTGCCGACATCGTCCTTTGTAAAGTAGTAGCCTGCATCGATCTTTTTACCGTCAATATAAAATTCGCAGTCATCGGCGGTAAGAGTTGCGTTGTTGCCGTTGCTGTATGCAGCCTCTGCCTCAAAGCCCGTAAGGTTGAAGCGCTGAGCTATGTAGTAATCGCTGTATACGGGTGCCGTATTTACCTTAAGGCTGAGGCACTGTGTGCCTACAACGGTGTAAGGTACCTCAACGCTGAACTCACCCTTTGTAAGGGTCATTACCTTTTCACCCTTTGTGGATGTATCAAAGCCGTCCACTATATAGTCCTCTATAAGGCCTGTTGTGCCGTCGTCGTAGCTTGCAAGCACCTCAATGCCTGTAAGGTCACGCTCGTCACCTACGGTGTAAACGGTCTTATCGGGCATCTTTTGCAGTGACAAACCGTTTACTGTACGGGTTTCGTATGTAAGCTTGATATCCTCTGCAAGTATTTCGGCATCACGGGCAATGTAAAAACCTACAAACATTGTATCCGAGAGGAATGGTATTGCAGGGTTTGTTGCAAGCTCTGCCGTGTTGAATGCCTTTTCGTTGCCGTCTACGGATACGTTGACCATATCGCCTGATTTCTGTATCTTTACATCAAAAGGACCTATTTCTCCGTTTAAGGTGGAGGTAGGCAGGTTTTCAACAAGGGCATCGTTCTCGTCAACGGTTCTCTTGCCGTTATACCTGTAGTTGGGCATCATGGTTGCGGTAGATGCGGAGTTGTTCTTTAAACGGAGAGAAAGCAACACATTGTTTGTGTAGCTCATTTTTACAATGCCGTTAGCCTCATCCGCAGCTGCCTTTGAATAACGGTCGTCAAATAAACCGATACCTACAGATGCCTGTGAAGGATTGTTTGCAGGGTTGAGCGAGTTGAAGGCGTTTACGTTTAACTTTGCCGTTAAAGTAAAATCTGCCTTTACGGGGAGCTCATATACATAATATGCAAAAGAGTCCTCTGCGCTCTGAAATTTACCCAAGCCCTCCTCAAGCGTTTTTATGCCGATACTGTTTTCACCGGGGGTAAAAACAATACTCTTAGCCTGGTCGGCAGCGCCTGTCCAACCGCTTACCCAGCCGTCTGCAGCCATGGGCTCAAGCTCTGCGGCTGATGATGAAACGGCATCATCGGCAGAAGCAGCTGTATCATCGGCAGAAACAGCTATATCGCTGCCCGAAGCGGTATCATCTGCCATAACATTGCATGGTATGCTTGATAATGTCATTACACAAGCAAGGAGCAATGCCGTGGCTTTTGTTTTTTTCATAAAAAAACTCCTTTCAATTATTAAATTTTGCAATGTAGCCAATAAAGCAAAACATACACCTGCGATATGCCTATGTAGGCTTGCCCTATCGGTACTGTGTGCATTATACCTTAATTATACCTGTAAACGTATTATTTTGCAAGCATATTATAAAAAAATTTATTACAATATAATGAAAAAAATTGCCGCTTATACATAGGCGGGGGATATACGGGGTATCGAATAAGTGCGGCGCAGACCTAACCATTGGTTATTTGTTATAAAATTGTAATATAAAGGGCTTGCTTATGTATTTTCTTTGTTGTAAAATATATGATTGAAAAGAGGTGTGCGGTATCATGGATTCAGCAGACAAAAGCGATACTCTTAGTACTGCCGAAAGGAACTCGCAGCTTATTTTATCCGGCAGTCTGAATAAGGCAATACTTTCGTTGTCGATTCCGATTGTTATGAATAATTTTATACAGACTATGTATAACCTCACCGATACCTATCTTCTCGGTAAGCTGGGCACCGATGAGATGGCTGCTATCTCTCTCGTTTCACCTGTACAGAATATTGTTATCAATTTCGGTCAGGGTTTTACACTGGCAGGTTCTATACTTATCTCCCAGTATGTAGGCGCCAGGGATGAAAAAAATGCCGGAGAAATGGTAAACCAGCTGTTTACCGCCTCGGTTGCTTTTTCGTTTTCATTTGCATTTGTGTGTATCCTGCTTACGCCGTTTATAGTAGGCTGGCTGGGTGCGCAGGGCAATGTGGAAAAATACGGCTGTACATATCTGCAAATAGTCCTTATGGATTTGCCGCTTCTTTTTATGATAAACCTGTTTGCGGCAGTAAGTCAGGCACAGGGTGATACAATACGTCCCATGCGGCTCAATCTTTTGGGTGTGGTGCTTAACCTTTTTATGGACCCGTTGTTTATACTGGTCTTTCACTGGGGTGTTGCCGGTGCGGCTCTTGCAACTATGCTTGCAAAGGCACCGTGCGCAGCAATAGCCCTTGCTGACCTTGTTAAGCGCAACAAGCCCGTCTTTCTTGAACTTAAGCTGCACAAGCTGAAGCCCAAGGCGGATAAGATAAAGCGCATAGTGACGATAGGTCTGCCTACCGCAGTGGGAGGCAGCACAATGCAGCTTGGCTTTTTGCTTATGACAAAAAACGTGCTTGCCTACGGCAGCTCTGCCATGGCAGCGTACGGTATAGGCAACAGGATAAACGGCATAATAACAATGCCGTCAACGGCTATTGGTTCTGCCACGGCTACCATAGTCGGGCAGAATATAGGTGCGGAGCAGTCTGAAAGGGCAGACGCTTCCTACAGGAGGGCAAGGCTGATGGCTGTAGTCTTTTTGTTTGTAAGCGGTATGATACTTTCACGAGGCTTTGTATCAACGGCAATGGCAGGCATATTTTCAAGTGATGCCAAGGTAATTGCCATGGCATCGGATTTTTTGTCCATAATGGCGTTTTGCTGTTGGACAAACGGTGTCTACGATACCACAAAGGGCTATTTCAACGGCAGGGGTCAGACGGTGATAACCATGCTGATTGACGCTGCAAGGCTCTGGGTATTCAGATTTTTGACACTTTTTATTTTCAGCTATGTATTTAAAATGAAAGAGAGAAGCGTATGGTTTTCGGTTGTGGCAAGTAATGCCGTATCCTCACTTATACTGTGGGTGATATATAAGCTCGGACGCAGCCGAAGTACGTAACGGCTTTTGTGATAAACCATGTAACCGACTGCGGCAAGTGCTTGCCCCGAAGTATTTTGCCTGCGGTGCAGGAGCGGTTTTTACGCAGCTTGTAAGAGCCTGCGGTAAAATAAATACATGCCCCCTAATTAGGCTTGTGAGGTGACCCCCAAAAGTTGGACTTAATGGCGTAGCAGTTTAAGGCTGCTGCGCCGTTTTTTATGCTGCCATGTGA
>CANQDF010000043.1 GCA_947591605.1 uncultured Clostridia bacterium
GGTTCCCGAGTGGCCAAAGGGGGCAGACTGTAAATCTGTTAGCTCAGCTTTCGAAGGTTCGAATCCTTCCCCGCCCATTATATGTGCATGTAGCTCAGCTGGATAGAGCGTCTGACTACGGATCAGAAGGTCGCGTGTTCGAATCATGTCATGCACACTTAAGGTTCTGCCGTTAAATTATGCGGCAGAACCTTTTTTTGTTGAAAGTTTTTGTCTGCTGATGTAAAATAAAATAACGGGAGGGAGCATAATGCGTGAAAATTTTAAAAAATTGAGGCTGGAGGCAGGTATGACACAAAAGGAGCTTGCAGACAAAATGGGTATTTCGGTAGGCGCATACCGCAGCATAGAATCCGGCAAAAGGATCACCGTAAAAATTCACGAGCTTAAAAAAGCAGCAAAGGCATTGGATTGTTCGATATATGCTTTGCTTGACTACAATCCTGACGAGTGATACGGTGTGTTATTTATGCTGCAATTACATTTTAAGAAGGGTATCGGGCTATGGAGTATAATAAGGAACAAAGGCTTGCTATTGAAAAAAGAGGCGGAAAAATAAAAAATATACTTGTAAGTGCAGGCGCAGGCTCAGGAAAGACAGCTGTGCTTACAGAACGTGTTATAAAGCTTGTATGTGACGAAAACAGCGGTGTGGACATAGACCGTCTGCTTATTATGACATTTACAAAAAACGCAGCTTCGGAGATGCGGGAGCGTATTGAAGACAAGCTTAAGCAGCAATATGCTTCATTGGCATTTACGGATAATGTAAAAAAAATCAATCATATAAAAAAGCAGATTTCTTTGCTTAACAGAGCAAATATCACCACAATAGACTCGTTCTGCAATAATATTGTAAGACAGTATTTTTATAAAGCAGGTGTTGACCCTGCATATAAAATTGCGGGCGACGACAGCTGCCGTGAGCTTGTAAAGCTTAAAAATTCTGCCATAGACGAACTTTTTTTAATAAAATTTGAGGTAAAAGACAATGATTTTTTGATGCTTTTGGATTTTTTTTGCCCCGAGGGCATCAATACCGAAAAAATTAAAGATATTTTTTTTGAATTGGATAATTTTTTGTCGTCTGTACCATTCCCCGAAAAATGGCTTGAAAGTGCCTTAAATATTTATAAAACAAAAGGTGAAGAAGTCTTAAGTGACGATATGCGCTCATTTTTATCCGAATATATGCAAAATATGGGTGTAATAGGCGAAGAAACCCTAACAAAGGCGCTATTGTTAATTAACGAAGCACGGGAAAATTATGCTTATAATGCAGAGATAACATCAAACAAAAAGCTTGATGTATATGAAAATGCAGTTGCAGCCACAGCGGAATTGCTTGATAAATGTATGTATGCGGGTGCGGATTACGATCGGCTTTATAATATTTTTAAAAGCAGTCTGCCTTCCTTAAGAGGCGGAAGCAGAAACAATCCGCCTGAACTGGAGCCTGTATTTGATGCCGTAAAGAAATACAGGGATACCTTTAAAAGAAAATTTTGGGATAAGCTCAAGGAGATTTTTGCATATGAACCGGAATCGGTAAAAAATACGGTCAAAAAGCATTATCGTATTATTAATGCGCTTTTTGGTCTGTACACGGAATATACCAAGCTGTATCGTGAAAAAAAGGATGAAATATCGGTTTTGAGCTTTGCCGATATAAACCGTCTTTGTATAAAAGTACTTATCGATGAGGACGGCAATCCAAGTGCCGAGGCGCTTGAATACAGAGATAGGTTTGATGAAGTAATAGTTGATGAATATCAGGATAACAATATGCTTCAGGAGTATATATTAAACGCTGTTACATATAACAAAGATAATTTGTTTATGGTAGGCGATATAAAGCAGAGCATATATAAATTTCGGCACGCCTGCCCGGATATTTTTGCAGGCAAATATAAAAGTTTTAACAAAAAAGAGCTTACCGAAGGAGATATTTGTATATGCCTCAATACAAACTACAGATCAAGAAAATCAATACTTGATACGGTTAATTTTGCATTTTATCAGCTTATGCGTTCGGATTTTGGAGGCATAGACTATAATGAGGAGGACGCTCTTAAAACAGGAGCTGATTATCACGATAAGGACAACCCCAACGGAACAACGCAAAACGAAGTTATAATATGCAGCAAAAATATAATATCCGATAACGATAATTATGACGCTGATATACAAAAAAATACAGAGTATTATGAAGAGGATAACGATATTGAAGAGCTTGAAAAGGGTGAGGCGGAAGCACATATAATAGCACAAAGAATAATTGAAATGACCGATAAAAAAGATCCGTTGTTCGTTTATGACAGTGATACGGGCAAATACCGCCCATGTATACTCTCGGATATTGCAATACTTATGCGTTCTGCAAATACAGACGGAGGCATATATGCCTCTGTGCTTAACAGATACGGCATAGACACTGTATCAAATTCACGCTATTCTCTTTTTGATGAGCTTGAAATAAAAACCATAATGTCACTTTTAAAGGTCCTTGATAATCCATACAGGGACAAGGAGCTTATAACTGTTCTGCATAGCCCTATTTTTAACATTAGCTGTGAAGAGCTGGTCAAAATCAAGCTTATTGATAAAAAAGGTGCCATGTATGACAATATCATAAAATTTCTCAATGAAAGCAATGCCGATGCAGGCATAAAACAAAAGCTTGAAAGGTACATATATATCAACAACAGAGTTTCGGCCATGAATGCACATAAACCCTTTTTTGAGGTGCTTGATTCTATATATGTACTTACGGATTATATTAATTATATAGGTATGATAAAAAACGGGGATATGCGTATAGAAAACCTCAGACTGCTTTCGGATATGGCAAAGGAGATATATGACAGCGGTATTACGGATTTCAGCGGCATTGTAAAGCAGCTTTGCGAAACGGAAAAAGAAATGCCGATGTATGACGGTGCAGCAGCGGTAAAGCCGGTAAATGCAGTACGCATAATGAGCATACATAAGAGTAAAGGGCTGGAATTTCCTATAGTCTTTATTGCACAGCTTAACAAAGATATTATGCGCATGAGAAATGAAAAAAATGTAATTATAGATATGGATATGGGTATTGCCTTTAATGATTTTGATGTCAAAACAAGGATAAAGACGCCATTCATTAACAGAACGGTAATTTCGGAATTAAAAAAATCATCAAGTTTTGCCGAAGAGTTAAGGCTGCTGTATGTGGCTCTTACAAGGGCAAAGGAAAAGCTGATAATGGTTGGCAGTGTAAAGGACATAGACAAAGCCGAAAATATATGGCAGGAATACAGCAATTACTCTAAAGAGGGTGTAAGACTGCCTATCTATGCAATAAATAATGCCAAATCCTACCTCGATTGGCTTATGATTGCGTATGAAAGAAAAAATGTTTTTAATGAAAGCATGACAAAGTCAGGCATAGAACCGATAGATATTGATGAAATTTTAAAAATAAGCATAATCTCCTCCGGAGAAATAAATACGGATGAGTACGATACACAGCGTATCAAGGCTGTTTATGACAGTATCGACCCAAGAGATGCTTCCTCAGACGAAAAGGAAAGACTCGACAAAATACTGCTGCTTGATTATCTCGATAAAACGGCAGCTGTACTGCCCTCAAAAATATCTGTTTCCGAAGCAAAAAGACAGCGTCAGATAGCCGAATATGAACGTCTTGAACATGATATAAGCTCCCTTGGCGCTCCAAGCTCCGAGGATATAATCAAGGCGCTCACTGTAAACAAGGAAAAGGATACGGCATTTGTATTTGACGATCCTGCTTTTCTGTCGGAAGAAAAAACCATACTTTACGGAGCGCAAAGAGGTACAGCATATCATACGGTTTTTGAACACCTTAAATTTAATGCCGACAGTGACTTGGACTGTATTAAGGCACAGCTTGAAAAGCTGCGTGAACAAAATATACTCAGTACGGCTGAATTTAATTCGGTATCTCCGGATAAATTTATTACATTTTTAAATTCGCCCCTGGGCAAGAGAGCTTGTGCCTCGGACAATGTGTACAGAGAGATCCCTTTTGTAATGCGTATGTCACCCTATGATGTGTTTGTTGAGGGGCGGTATGGATACACAGATGCAGGGCTGCTTGTACACGGTATTGTGGATTTGTATTTTGAAGAGGATGACGGCATTGTACTTGTCGATTACAAAACCGATAAGATAGACAGCATCAACACTAAACAAAATTTATGCGAAAAATATAAAATACAGCTTGAATTTTATAAAAGGGCAATTGAGTTAAGCAGCGGAAAGCATGTAAAGCAAATGTATCTGTATTTTGTATCGGCGGATGAAGAGGCTCTTGTTGCCGAATATATTAATTAAGCTTATAAGAATAAATAACACTCCCTCGGAATATTATAATTCTATAAAGATTCGGAAGATATAAAACGACTTCCGAATATATACGAAGGGAGCATAATAATGGAGAATATACAATCACCAATACAAAACAACAGCATAACCGTATGCGGTAAAATATGCAGCAGCTTTACACTCAGCCACAGAGTCTATGCAGAAAATTTTTACAGCTTTTTTATTGAAAACAAAAGGCTGAGTGATGCAGTGGATATATTGCCTGTTACAATATCCGAAAGACTGCTGCTTAACGAATGTTTTATGCCGGACGATTATGTTGAAATTACGGGACAAATACGCTCATATAATAATAATGACGGTGTAAGGACGCATCTTGTGTTAAGTGTGTTTGTAAAAAATATCAGACATCTTGAATGCGGCGATGATGCAACAAACGATGTTATGCTTGACGGATACATATGCAAGACACCTGTTTACCGTACAACACCTTTTGGAAGAGAGATTGCAGATATTTTGCTTGCGGTAAACAGAGCCTACGGCAAATCGGACTATATTCCCGCAATATGTTGGGGCAGAAATGCAAAATTTGTTTCCGCAATGGATGTAGGTGCCAATATAACCATTTTTGGCAGAATGCAGTCACGCAATTATCAAAAAAAGCTTGAAAGCGGTGAAAGCATAACCAAAACAGCCTATGAGGTTTCGGCATCAAAGCTTGAACAAAAGGCATGAATCGGGATTTGCGTTTAATAAAATAATATTTATATATCAAATTATATTGTACATATTATAAGAAAAGTGGAAAACGCAAAAATTTTCTTACAATTTGTAATACTTATTGGTCATATTTGATTAAAAAACATAATATATAAACCTTTAAGACAGATTATTTTTTGTATTTAATGGTAATGTTTAACAAAAAAAATATTAAAAATTTTGCTTTTTTATTTTCTTTTTTGTTTGCGTTTTCATAATAAGACTGACCGTTTTATGTCATTTACTGTACACCTCTTGACAATTTCGGAAAATAATAGTATTATAAAAGCGTAAGAAAACACTTTTATACAATTATACAAGGGGGATAAACACCTATGAAGTCAGAATTATTTGTACAGTATGGCGGCAACCAGATCGACACAAAGCAGCTTTTAGATATTGCTAAAGAAACATGGAAGGCTGAGGGTAATAAGGTTAAAGATCTTCAGTCAATCGAGCTTTACTATAAGCCTGAAGAGGGCAAGTGCTATTATGTGTTTAATGGCGAAGGCTCTGATGACAGCTTTTTTACAGTTTAATAAGCTGTGTCATTGACCAAGTATTATATTATACAGGTTGTTGTTTTATAAAACAATTAAACTCCAAAATTCAACTGTTGTATGTTTGAATTTTGGAGTTTTTAATTTGGCTTGTATGTAATTGAATTTACAAATTGTTTTATTAATTTTAGATAAGGTCGTCAGTTTTGTTTGTATTTTTTTAGTCTGGCAATATCCTCGGCAAGTTTTTCAAGCTGTGAGGGGTTAAGATTTATGATGTAATTTAAAAACTTAAACTCCTCCTTGCGGTCTGTTATTTTAAGTAATCTCATTATGCTGAAAAAGGCATCCTGATCAATTTTACTTCTGCTAAGTATAATTTCAATATGATATAAATCTTCTTCTGTAATTGTATTATTTGACTGCATATACATACTTCCTTACATAAAATAAATATAAACAAAGCCGCCAAAACATTGCTGTTAAAGCGGCTTAAATAGCGGAAGGGGGATTTGAACCCTCGACACCACGGGTATGAACCGTGTGCTCTAGCCAACTGAGCTATTCCGCCACGTAATGGGAACAATAGGGCTCGAACCTATGACCCTCTGCTTGTAAGGCAGATGCTCTCCCAGCTGAGCTATGCTCCCAAATGATAGTTGGCACATCAGACCAACGCCTGACGACAAAGTTCATTATAGCAATAATTTGCAGGTTTGTCAACAATTTTTTTTACATTTATAAAAAATTGTAAATTGCAATATAAAATGCTTACTGTGTTAAATACCTTTTTTACTTTGATAATAAGCGGTAATTAATTATATTTCAATATTTTTTGCATTTTTTTCCGTTATGTGGTATAATACTTTTATCGGTTAGCGTAAATGCAGTTTTACTTTTGTATAAGCATTATTAAACGCATACCTAAGTATGCAAATTAATTTGTTCCGGAGGTTGTTGATGAAAGTAGGTTATTTGGGACCAAGGGGTACATTTACCGAGCAGGCGGCGCAGATAATGGCGACCGGTGCGGAGCTTATACCATATCACAGTTTTTGGGATGCTCTTGATGCGGTTGAAAATGACGACTTGGAGGAAGCGGTGGTGCCTATAGAAAATTCTATTGAGGGTACCGTAAATGCAACTGTGGATACACTTATATTTGAGGTGGGTCTATACATACAGGAGCTTTTGATATTGCCCATCGAGCAATGCTTGCTTACAAAAAGAGGTACATCCTTAAAGGATATAAAAACGGTATACAGTCATCCGCATGCACTGCCTCAATGCAAAAGCTTTTTCAGGGAATATCTTCCATGGGCGGATACCGTATCCGTATCCTCAACGGCAGAGGGTATACGTACCGTTGCCGACAGCTGCGATATGACAACCGCAGCCGTGGGTGCAAGGGTAGGAGCCGAATTGTACGGACTTGACATTTTAAAAAAATCCATACAGGATAACAACAGTAATTTTACACAGTTTATAAGGGTTTCAAAAAATAATACGGAGCAGCCTGGTACAGGTAAAAAAACCACAATATGCTTTTCAACAATAGACGAGCCGGGGTCACTGTATAAGCTTCTTGATATATTTTCAATATTTGATGTAAATATGTCTAAAATAGTTTCAAGACCTATGAAAAACAAACCTATGGAATATGTTTTTCTTATTGATCTGCAAACCGGTGACAATGTAAAAGATGTTGTGGACGCCCTTACAATGATAAAGCGCAAGACCTCGTTTTACAAATGTCTTGGTTCATATAACATAGTTGATAAAAGGTAAAACCTTGTTTTTGTGTTGCACATTATACCTATATGGAGTAAAATATATTATAAGTATTTTGTGATTTAAAATGTGTGCCAAAACAGCACCGTCAGTGCTTTGGCAGCAAAAGGAGTCTTTATTATGGGTCATGATGAGATCAAGTATTATCCGTTTGCATGTGCAATTACCGATGAAAACGGAGAGATTGTCTGTACAAATAAGCTTTTTGAGGATAATATTAAAAATAATCAGCTTAATATATCCGATATACTATCTCGGCATAACGATAATGCAGATATTATTGTAATAAACGATATATTATATAATATAACGGTTTGTCCTATTGACGATAACAAAAAAAAGATTTTTTTTATTAAAAATGAAGATAACGGGAGAGGCGTTCTGCTCGGTATTGCTCTTGTTGATAACTATGCCGAGGTACAGGAAAGCTTTGAGGAAAGCAGACATCCGCACCTTGTTGCTGTCATTGACCGCAAAATAAGTGAGTTTTTTAATGCACTTGGCGGTATTGTACGCAAGTATGAAAGCGACAGGTATCTTTTTATGCTGTCAATAGATAAGCTTGCTATTCTTAAGGAAAACAAGTTTGAGATAATGGATATACTTTCCAAAATAGATATGGGCAATATACCCGTAACGCTTAGCATAGGTATCGGCTTTAACGGTTCAAGCCTGAGTCAGTCCATGGAGTATGCCCGAGGTGCTTTGGATCTGGCTCTTGGCAGAGGCGGAAACCAGGTGGTTATTAAACACAGTGAGGAGCAATATTCGTTCTTCGGCGGGGACGGCAGCGAGGTAACCCAAAATTCACGAGTTAAGGCAAGGGTAAAGGCATCGGGATTGGTGGAGCTAATACTTTCATCCTCCGATATTATGCTTATGGGGCATAAAAATCCTGATTTGGACTCGCTGGGGTCGTCTGCCGGTGTTTTTGCAATTGCAAATTTTTACGGAAAACCATGCCGTATTGTGCTTAATAACGTTACGTCTTCCATAAGTTCGTTATATAGCAGGCTTATAGAGGACAGCAGATATAAATCGATGTTTATAGACGGAGAAACGGCAATGAAAAGCGTTAAACGCAGAACACTGCTTATTGTGCTGGATACATGCAGACAAGCCATGTGCGAATGCAGCGAGCTTGTAGATAAGGTAAAGAAGGTCGTTGTGTTTGACCATCATAGGATGAGCCGTGACCATATAGAAAACTATGCGCTCACCTATCATGACCCGGGTGCATCATCAACAAGCGAGCTTGTAACCGAAATGATGATGTATATAAACAAGGGGCTTAAGCTTACAAAAACCGAGGCTGAAGGACTGCTGGCGGGCATTACCGTTGATACCAAAAATTTTGCTTTTAAAACAGGCGTCAAGACATTTGAGGCTGCCGCCTATTTAAAACGCAGCGGCGCAGATACCATATCGGTAAGAAGGCTGTTCCAAAGCAGTATTGAGGACTATATGGCAAAAGCTGATGTAGTAAAAAATGCCAAAATTTTTAATGACAATATGGCATTATCAATACTTAAGATAAAGGTGGAAAACCCTGTGGTTCTTATTGCCCAGGCTGCCGATGAGATGCTTGGTATTGAAGGTATCGAGGTAAGCTATGTAATGTATGCGGACGGTGATGATGTACTCATCAGCGCAAGGAGCCTTGGAAAGGTAAACGTGCAAAAGCTTATGGAAAAGCTTGGGGGCGGCGGTCATCAGACGGGAGCTGCAGCACATTTAAACAACACCGATATTAAATCCGCAGTAAAACTACTGGAGGAAAAGATCAACGAATATCTAAAGGAAATATAGGAGGAAAAGGTTATGAAGGTAATATTGCTTCAGGATGTTAAAGGCGTGGGAAAAAAGGATCAGATAGTTAATGCAAGCGAAGGATATGCAAAAAACTACCTTTTTCCCAAAAATCTTGCATTGGAGGCAAATGCAGGTAATATGAAGCAGCTTGATAACAAGAAAAAGGCTGAGGAGGCAAAGGCTGCGGAGGAGCTTGAAAAAGCCAAGGCACTTGCTGCCGAAATAGAAAAGCTTGATGTAAAGGTCGATGTGAAGGTCGGTGACAACGGCAAGCTTTTTGGAGCGGTAACAAATAAAGAGATAAGTAATGCCATAAAATCTCTTTACAATATGGATATTGATAAAAAGAAGATAATACTTGCCGAATCAATAAAAACAATGGGGGAAAAGGAGGTAAGCGTAAAGCTTCATCCAAAGGTAACGGCAAAGCTTAAGGTTAATATAACAGAAAAGAAAGAGTGATAATTATGGCTGACAATAGTGCCGAAAACACTTATATCAGCAGAATACCGCCTCATGACAACGATGCCGAACAGGCTGTGCTCGGATGTATGCTTTTTGATATTGAGGGTGTGCGTGTGGCAATAGAGAGCCTTCACAGTGATGAATTTTATTCGCCTGCACACGGACATATATTTGACGCAATGTATTCTCTTTATAATTCGGGCGTCCCTATAGATATAGTTACACTTAAAAATAAGCTTGATGAACAACAGCTTACAGACAAAGTGGGCGGTATGGAATATCTTGTTCGGCTTGCGTCCTTGGCGTCAACAAGCGCAAACACAAAAATATATGTAAATATAGTATCGGAAAAGGCAGCTTTGCGCAGGCTTATCAAAGCAGCCAAGCAAATTGAGGAGCAAAGCTTTGCCGGGGCAGGAAGTATAGACCACCTTATTGCCGAAGCCGAAAACCAAATAAGAAACATTGCCGAAAACCGCAAAAACAATGATTTTGAGCCTATAGTAGACGTTTTAATGTCTACTTTGGAAAGGATAGAAGCGGCAGCAAAGATAAAAAGCAATGTTACGGGTATCAGAACAGGCTTTAAGGAATTTGACAGAAAAACCGCAGGGCTGCAAAATACTGATTTAATACTTATTGCGGCAAGACCGTCAATGGGCAAAACGGCATTTGCTCTCAATGTTGCTCAATATGCTGCAGAAAAGGGGAAGATTCCAACTGCAATATTCAGCCTTGAAATGTCGGCAGAACAGCTCGTGAACCGTATGCTTTGCTCGGAGGCACTGGTAGATGCGCAAAAGCTAAGGATAGGGGATCTAAACGCAGATGAATGGAGTTACATAGCAAGGGCAGCAGGAAGCTTGTCGGAGGCTCCTTTGTTCATTGACGATACACCTGCTATTACCCCAATGCAGCTGTTGGCTAAGTGCAGAAAGTTGAAGCTGGAGCATGGGCTCGGTTTGGTGGTTGTAGATTATCTGCAGCTTATGGACGGCAGCAACGGCAGAAGGAGTGACTCGCAGCAGCAGGAGGTTGCATTTGTTTCAAAATCACTCAAAGCTATTGCAAAGGAGCTTGATGTGCCTGTTATAGCGCTTTCACAGCTTAGCCGAGCATGTGAAAGCAGGCAGGATAAACGTCCTATGATGTCTGATTTGAGGGATTCCGGAGCTATAGAACAGGATGCGGATATGGTATGTTTCCTGTACAGGGACGAATATTATAATCCCGATACTGAAAAGAAAAATGTTGCTGAACTGCTTATTTCAAAACATAGAAATGGGTCTACCGGCACTATAGAGCTGGCATGGATAGGTATGTATACAAAATTTTCCGATTTGGAAACAGAGCATTTGGATCCGCCGCCTTTTGATATATAAAAAATGGCTGCTTACATAATTATGGTTATTTGTTAACCTATGCAAAATAAAATTAATAAAATATCTTTGTTAAATGTCGAGTTTTGACAATAAACAAAGGCTATAACGTGGCGTTGATTTTATACGCCACTTTTTTATATGCAAATAAATTTAAACATATATTTAGCTGCTTTTGCTGTGATTAAATGCTATAATTGCAGTGGTAGGTATTAAAAAGATATTATGTTAATTACCTCTTAAAAATACATTGATACCTATCTAACTATATGCAAAAGTTGCGAAATTTTGCGCATTAGTTGCGTTAAAGGCTTGCCATGCAAGGCAGCCCTAAAAAAAGCTGTAAATTT
>CANQDF010000044.1 GCA_947591605.1 uncultured Clostridia bacterium
GTCTATGTTGGCATAAATATATACGCTTGAGGACCCGCTATGCGGATAATTTTCCGTTTCCGAAAAATCAAGGTCATTCTCAAAGGTTATATCCAACATATCGTCCTGGCTGCCGTAATTTTTTTCATTTAAAAAATCCACCCATTCCTTGGCGGAATGTATTGCTATTGCCGACATATCAATTACCTCCCGTATCTTCTGCAAAAACTATCGTTCCCTCCGGCAGAGCCTCCGCTTCGGTCATATTCCCTACAACGGCAATGGGGTGCATCGGCATAAACAGCTCACCCATAACCTGATACACTCCGTCATCTTTTATTGCTATACCCCGCTCCTTGCCGTCAATGCGGCTTGTATACACAAAACGTCCGCTGTCGGCATCCTTGGTAAAGTAGTATTTGCCGTTACCCGACTCATCTCCCGCACCGAATGATAATTCCGGTTCTCCTGTTCCTGCGGAGTTTAAGGAAAAACCAAGGCTTGCCTTTACATATTCCGATACGGTCTTTCTTACCTTTACGGTGTACATATCCTCAAACTCATTATCGGTAATACCCTCCGGACGCTCACTTTTTGCAATTGTAAGAGGCGATGTATATGTAAAAAATTTAAAGGCGTTTTCCCCCGTTATTGCCGTCCAGTAGAGTTTTTGTCCGTTGGGGTCTTTATAGTATTCCGTTTCATCCGCACTCAATTCCGCTTCAACTACTTTTATATTATCATCAAAAATCCTTATGTATTTTCTCAGCCTTTGGTACGGTTTGTTTATGTCAAGCGCTTCAAAATTTGTTTCCAGAAATTGAACAAGCATATATTTGCTTAAACACCATGTAGTCTGCATAATATCGGATTTAACAACATTTGTTTCTACAACATTTACGGCTATCTCCGGTAAGCTGTCAACGGCGGCTTTTGCCTCATCGGCTGTCTTTTTTGCCTCGTCTGCCGTATTTTTGGCTTCGGACGCCTTTTTATCCGCTGCGGATATTTGTTCTCCGTAGCTTTGTCCCGAGCTGCTGCGCTCGTTTACGGAGTCGTCCGCATAGGCTGCAATTGTACTCCTTAAGCCTCCGTCAAAGCTGATATTGATCGAGTGTATCACACTTTTATATGTATTTCCGTCAATATCATAAACGGTAATACCGTCGCCGACATCCAGAGCAGGATTACAAATATAATCCAGCTCAAACGGTCTGTAAGAGGAGTACCTTAATCCGTCTTTGAGCCCCTGCAGCGCCTCATTGGCGATATCCTTATCCGACAAAAGAGGGTTATTGTTTATTGTATAATCCTCAGTACCGTTTACATCCCACGCAAGCTCCTTGCCTTCATAATTGATATATATGGACTTGATGCCGTTAAAGTCGCTTTCTCCAAGCTTTAAAGCAAAATAATCCTTGGCGGTGAGTTCGCAGACAGGTGCCGAATAATTTACTGCTTTGATATTTCCGTATCTGTCGGCAATAAAGCATGCCCCTGCAGCTTCTGCCACATACCCCAGTGCCGTGCGGCATGTAATATCTCCCCAATACGGCATACTTTCTATCAGCAAGTCCTCATTGGGAAACGGAGTATCCGAAAGCCGCAGCTCACACAGCGCAGCTATATCCTCCGCCACAGCCCTTAATGTGTTTGGATAAATGTCTGCAGGGATATAGGTAATATCAGTTAGGACAATATTGTCATAACCCTTGATCGTGATGACCTTGCCCTCGGTTTCCGACGATATAATTTTGTATTTCCCCACAGGTATGTAGTCTGTACTTCCGTCTGCCGTCATAACGCCGATATATACATCAACATAATAGTTTTTAAAGGACATATTAAGATATTCGGGATCGTTAAGTGCGGATATTGCGGCGTCAAAACTTGCCGCATTGACCGTACCTATCTCAAAATCTCCCGAGGCAATGCTTTGATCGATATTAATACTTTTTATATTCTCGTTTGGTATTGTAAAACTGCCAAAATCAAGCTTGCAGCTTATACTTCTTTCATAATCGGTTATAGCCGATAAAAATTTATCCGTAACATTAAACACAATATCACCTACTGTTCGGTAAAATTCATTTCTACGCCCGACCAACCGCATTTACCGTTGCGGTATACATATGCAGGGGAAGAGCGGTCGCCAACATAAAAGGTTTTTGTAACGTCGCTGCCCGTTTCGGGATCGGGATATGTACAGGTAAAAAATATGGGCAGTACAGCCTTAAGCAGCCTGCTCATATCGGCATCCGACAGAAAGCTCCACTTAAGAGTCAGCTTGACCTTGCTTGTTATCCTGTCCCTGTGCATTACGCCGTCTGCCGACCGCCCACTTTTTGAGCTGTCAATATCACTTTTGCTCCAGCTAAGGTCTGTAGGTGTCGGTATGTCCGCACCGTTTATTTTGATCATATACTCACCCCTAAATTTTAAGATCAAGCCTTCCGCCTTGCTTTTTTAAAGCATTAAGGCTGTCGACTATTACCTTGCCGAACCTTACGCCGCCTATTTCAATTATTATTTCGATAGGCGTATTATTACCGTCATTTGATGAAGTGCCCGCACTTGACATAATAAGCACGGCAAGCTTACCTGCCAGCTTGTCTGCCAGCTCATTTATCCAGCCTGTGTTGTTTTCAAGAGGTATGACCGCCTCACGACCCGATTCACCTACCATTGCAAGGGTAGGCTGCTTTACTATGCCGCCCTGTGCAAGCTTGGGTATAGTGGGTATACTTAAACCGTCAAATTTACCGCCGCCCATAAAATCCGGCAGCTCAAACCGTATCTTTTCGTTGGCTTTGTTTATCAGCCAATTTATATCATCTATAACGGCATTTATCATATCCTTTGCTATGCTTTTTACATCGGAGCTCATTTGTTTTAATGTGTTTTTTATTTTGTCGCTTTTAAGACCGTCTATGATCTCATCCATACCCGTTGCCCAGTTATTTTTGAAATCTCCAAAGCTTTCAAGCAGCAAGATCACGGCATCTGTAATTTTGTTTATAATATCGAGTACGATACCGAGATTTTTGTTTGCATCGCCGGAAAAGCCTATAATGGATCTCCCGCTTTCGTCAAAGCTGCCTGCTATGGTTTTTCCGAATTTTTCTCTAAACCATTCTGCAAACGGTGCGGCAATATTATTCCAAAACAGGCTTAGCGCATAACCGAACTTGCTTATTATTTGTATGCTTTTATCAATGTTGGGCTGTACCGAATCGTTATACATCTTTTTCCACTCATCCGCAAGGTCTTGCATCACGGGCGACATATCCTCATTGTACCAATCCAGGAAAGCGTCCGACATACGGCTTGTGCCTGCCTCAAAGTTATCAAACATTGGCTCAATATAGGCATCATATGACTCCTTAGCGGATGTAAATGTATCGTCGACCGAGGTTTTCAGAGCATCTGTAATTGTTTCAAGCGGCTTAAGGGTATTTTCTGCAGCAAGCTTTATCTCGTCTTTGTTATCGATAAACGGTTGTGTGAAAGCCCAAAATATATCCGAACCAAAGCGTGTGCCTAACTCCATGGCACCTAAAAAGCCGTTGGAAAAAATACCTATAATGTTTGCTGTAACTTGCTGACCGGTTTCTCCGCCTATTACATCAAACACTTCGGCAAAGGCCGTGGCATAATTTGCCGCTTGCGATGCAATATCTTCTGTATTGCCTATAATGTTCAAAATTCTTTCACGGATAAAGTCTTTGTTCTGCTCTAAGTACTTGCTCCAACCTCCTAAAAAATTCTGAGCCATAGTACCGCCCATGCTTGCATATGCTCCTGTTGTTTTTCCAAAGGATGTAATAAGGGTTTTGTACAAGCTGTCCGATGCAGACTTTACTCTCTGGTCTTTAAATATATCCGAAAGTTCAGATTTAATATTTATTATGCTGTTTAAGATGTCCTTCAGCTTATCCTCGTAATTGCCTCCGATACCTATATCAAAACCCTTTTCGAATAAAGCTGCCGTTTCGTTGTACTTGTTTTTCAGCTCGTCAAGAACTTTGTTTACCTTGTTTCCAAGCTCCGACATTGATTTTTGTACAACCTCGGTATTTGCAGCACCCGCAGAGGCTGCGGGGGTATCGAAAGCATCCTCTGAACTGCCTGCTCCATTGTCGAGATCGAGTATATTTATCTCATCAAAGCCCATAAGCGCCCTTTTTGCCTTTTCGGCGCTTTTCTCTATCCCGGAAATGTTTTTATCGGCTGAAGCTGCGGCAGACGCTATATTGCTTACAGCTGCCTCGGATCTTGACTGTGTGTTTCCCGTTATGGTGTCAATAAAGGCTCTGAAAGCAGCTGTTGTTTCTCCTAACTTGGATATAATGCCGTTAAGGGTTTCAAGCACCGGTGTCCCAACCGAAATAAACGCCTGCCCGAGCTCTGCTTTAAGGGAATTAAGGTTTTCCTTGAGTATCCTTGTCCGGTTTGCCCAGCCGGAGGAAGTCCTCGCAAAGTCGCCCTGTGCATCTGCCGTTACCGACATAAGATAATTGTACCTGAGCAGAGCCTGTTCCTGTTGGCTCATTTTTTCATATGCCTTTGATATGCCGTTTGCAAGGGCGTATGCCTCAAGGTTTGCAACCGACATATTTATACCCAGCTGCTTTAGCGGTTCGGTTTCTCCGCTTATTCCGCTTCGTATCTTTTCAAAAGCTGTTTGATTGTCAAGGTTGTAAAAGCTTGCCATATCGGCAGAAAGCCCCGTTATGCTTTTTGACATTTCGAGTGCCGATTTTGTGGTAAAGCCCATACTTTTAAGCATTGCGCCCATTGTTGAGCTGTACTGCTTTGCGCTTGTTTCGGATAAGCCGAACTGCTTAACCGCATTTTTGGCAAAGGCATTTATGTCGTTGCTCATTGTGCCGAAAGTCACATCAACAACATTCTGCACCTCGGCAAGATCCGAGCCAAGGTCTACACAACTTTTTGTAAAGGCAACTATTGAACCTGTAGCAATAATTGAACCCAAAACCTTTCCCACGGGGGCAAAAGCATTTTTAGCCCTAACTGCGGCAAAGCTTCCGATATCGTTAAGTTCTGCGGCAAAGTCATTTTTATTTAGTCTTAAACCAAGATCAATAGCGCCTACCGATGTACTCAAAGCATCCACCTCCTAAAAGCGCAAAAAAATAAACCCGACTTGCAAAGCCGGATCTATTTTTAAATGATTAATTACCGAACATAGCCTTAAAACTCTTTTGCAGACGGTCAATATAAGCTTTATATGCTGCTTTGTCTTTTTGCAGCTCCGTCTGCCTCTTTAAAAGATAACTGTCACGGATACGGCGCTGTCCGGGAGTGAAGCGTTCAATTATTTTAATATCCTGTTCCGAACGTATGGCAACCACCCTGCCGAGCGGAGTATTCTCGTTAAGCCCACAAAGCAGTGTGCAAAATTCGTCCCAACTCATATTGTCCTCATTTCTGAGCCTTATGCCGTACTGCATGGAAAAAGAGGACTCAATAAGCCCCCAGTCCTCAAAAATATCAAAATAAGCTTCCTCGTTTTTAATTTCTCCCTTGAAATCGTTTTTCCGCATCCTCGAAAGATTCGTTATTTATGCAAGCCATTACCGCAGTGTACACCGTTTTGTAATCAGCGATATTAAGCTCAAGCTCGTCAAGGCGTTTATAAGCCTCCTCACCTATAAGTATCTTTAACGATTCGTCCATAAGCTCTATATCGCTTAAGTTATCATTGATAATAGTCTGTACCCGTATGACTGCATTTTTGCTTGTATTTACTTCAAATTGAAGATCATCGGATATTCTGATCACGGGTTTCTCATTTGTAAGCTTGCCTGTAATATCAATAATTCTTGCCATAGTTTTTTCCTCCTTTTAGACATAATAAAAGAGCACCGTTACAGGTGCCCCATAAAACATATTGTTAACTAAGTTTAAACCATATTCCTCCCGTTCCGTCATATTTTCTTCCGATTGCTATTTTAGGGTTATCTCCCTTAGCAACTTCAAAAATAACATAACCCGTTGTTTCTGCTCCTTGGTATAATGATGTCCTTAATTCAGGACTTGGCGGAACATTATATGAAATACCATCAAGTTCTTCATTCTTCTCGGAATATAAAGATATAATGGACGTATTAACATCAACTTTTTTCCCGCTGTCACAGGCAACATTTTTAACATAAATCTTTGCCAAAATAAATTCTTTTCCTGATTCGGGTTCAGAGTTAAACATATTGGCATCTTTAATAATTTCCCATGCTTTATCTCCTCTGATTGTTTCTGCTACTTTTACATCCAAAGTGTAACTTACACCTAAAAAATTATCACTTACACGTTGTGTGACACCTACAGGTGCAGGATTATCCATACTGTATCCATTGGTTGCAACAACAGGCTTCTCACCTATATATGCAGTTTTGGTAGCCTGATCATAATCAACCGCTTCACCCAAAGTTTCGGCAACTGCTCTTAAAGGCACATAAGTAGTTCCGTTATATAACAGAGTTTCTTTATTGACCTGCTGCCCATTTACAACCAGTTTAACTTCATTAAAAACCGCTTGTATAGTTTGAGTATTTCCTGCAAATGCGGTGATTGAACTCATTACAACACAACCCAATACTATACCTGCTGTAAAAGACTTAATCTTTTTCATAAAGACGCCCCCTTATCAAATTATTATAAGTCAATAATATAATAATTTTAAGGTGTTGTCAATATTTTGATATTAATCCGAGCCCTCGGTATATTCGGGCTTTCCGTCACTCATTACAGTCCAGCTAAGCTCGTTGACCGCCGTACTTTCGCCGCCCAGTCCGGTCACATTGATCACACAGTCAAATGTAAGCTTGGCGCCGTCGGGGAATATGACGGAAAATACGCTGTTGCAGTCCTGACCGTTTTTAAATGCCAAGCCTGCCACATAATCGTTGCCGGGGTCGCCCTCGTTGCGCTTGCCGCCCATGGTTATTGTTATGCCTTTGGCTGTCATGAGCCTGCGCACCCAGCCCTCGCTGTCAAGCGGGTACCATTCCTGCACCTGACCGTCTATTGCTATAGTCAGAGCAGTGGCATCTTTTACAACGGTTGTTGCATCTCCGCCTCTGCCGCTTATATTTACACCAAACTGCAGGGCGTATACGGGATTTACTCCGCTCATATCGGTTACTCCTTTCTTTTATACCATATATCAACATTAATAACATACTCGTAAATATTGCTGTTATCCGTACCTATGCTCACAGGGGCATCGTGCCTTATGTTGCACCACCAATCAGCCGTAATTCTGCCGTAAAAAATGTTATACACTCTGTAAGCAAGCTTTTCCGTATCGGCTGCGTTTTGGCTGCCGTGTATAAGTATTTTTATGCCCTTTACGGCACAGCTTGTATTGCTGCTTCCGCCTATGGCAATTTCATTAAGATTTGTTTGTCTGTCATAAACGGCAACTGCATTCTCCCTGCTGCTGCCAAGCCTGCCTATATATACATTGACATCGGGCAGCTCGGCTTTTATACATTTTCTTACATCGGTAAGCGTCATAAGCCTGCCTCCCTTTTGTACAGCTTGTTGAAGGCCTTTTGTGCAAAGTCCTTTTTTTCTCCGCTTATCCACGGCTCAAACCACTCGCCCCTTGCATTGGGGTTTTTATCATGGCGGAAATTGTACTCGGGGTGATAATACAGACGTCTTGCGTAATCCGTATCAACATTGATGCTTACCTCACCCAAATCACTTTTATCCGTCACAACACTTGTGCTTTGATCCTGCATTGTTCCTTCCGCCTTTGGCATTACTTCGGCATTTATTACCTCGGTCTTTACAGCCTCGGCAGTTTTTTCAAGCGCCCTTGATGCAGCGGATAAGAGCCCTGCAATTGCAGCATTGTCCATATTGACCTTAATATACATTTATCCGCCTCCCATGCCCAAACTTTATGCTATGATCTATCCGCAGTGCCCGACCTAAGCACCGCTTAAGGAGTACGATGTTTTGTCCGCAGCGCATCCTCCAATCACCGTGTACCGCTATATCAGATCCAGCGTTGTATGATGTACGCTGCCATCGGGATTTCTTGCCCTCTTGACCTTATATATTTTTAGCTTTTCTCCGTTGATGACAGCGTATCCGTCTGTCGACCTTGTATCGGGAGATACGTCACCGTCAACAATAATGCTGCCCTCAAGCTCAATTATGCGCTTTTCCTTGTCATAAGTGCGCCTGCGTTTGTCAGACCAAATACATTTGTACATTGCATCGCTGATAGTTATAGGTTCGCCGTCCTCGTTAAGCTCGGGTGAATACAGCACTATCCTGACATCCGTCACAAGCAGACTTTTGGGTATAGGCGGCAGCTTGCCCGGCATCATAAAAGCCTCCTGCACATAAGCCCCGTTGACTTCATGAGGCTGTATGCGTCCGGGCTTATGCCCTGCGGTATATCCTCGTCCTTCTTAAAGGACATACTTACATCAAGTATGCTGACGGATGAGAGTGCGCCGCTTTCGCCGTTATCGGCAATATATTGACTTTGCAGCTTGATCGCCTCGTTTACCTTGCGCTGCTGAAAGGGCGTAAGGTTTTCTATGCCTATTGCCTCCAGTCTGCCAAAGGTAAGCTCGTTAAGCCTGCCTATGGCAAGATTTTTTATCTCCTCATCGCTCATTTCCCTTTCCTGCCTTTGGGTTTTATTTCCGGATCTTCATTCCTGTCCGTATTTCCGCTGCCATCCGATCCGGGCTGCTCCTCTGCGTCAACAGGTACAGAGCCGTTATTATCCTCCTCAACAATGTAGCCGTGCTCGGCAAACCATTTATTGACCCATGTATCGCTGCAATAAGCCTGTCCGTTTGTAAACTTTACACCCGCACTTATACCGTTATATCCCTTATTGGGAGCCGTTATTTTTGCCATGACCGTACCTCCCGTTCCGCATCAGACTGCCTCGGAGGCAGCCTTTACTTTGATATTGCGCATTACGCCTGCTGCCCTGCTGCTTTTTAAGGCTATGGCAGCGACCATTTCTATTTCGCCTTTTTTTACCGCACCCGCTGTTTTAAAATCCGGCAGGATTATCTTTACGGGGTTTGCGCCCGCAAGCGATACCGCATGCAAGCCGTCTGTGCCAAACCTGCCCGCATAAAGGCTGGTGCTTCCGTCCTCGGCTGTTTTTACTATATCCTCGTTGCTGCCGCTTTTTGCCCCAAAGTCCACTATAGGTATATTGCCGTACTGCTCTATGAGCTGCCCCAGCTCGTTTCTGGTACTTGTATACATGCTTGCCCTGCGTATGCAGGCTCTGAGCTTGGAAACCAGTTTTGTATTGCCGCCTATAAAGCTTGGAGGTGCGTCCAGCAGGCTGAGAAACTCGTCAAGCATATCCAAAAAATACATGTAATTGGTATCTACCGCCTCGGCAGTGCTGAGATCTATTGCCGCATCCTCGTTTTTGATCTCCGTTGAGCTGTTTGCAAGTGCTTTTTCAAGCCCGTCAAAGGCATTGCTGTTTGTGCCGCTGTCGCCGTTTATAAAGGTATCGTTGAACAGAGCCGCAGTTGATTTTATTTTTTGCCTGCTCTGGAAGTCCACCTCGTTTACCGCTCCGCCAAGGTCGGCGATAACTCTGTCGACCTCATACGAACCGCCGAATATCTTAAGGTCGGCGGATATTTTTTCCTTTACTGCCTCGGAGGCTGTGTACTCCTTGTTAAATTCTCGGAATGCCGCCCCCGCTTCCGTCTTTACTCTCAAATAAGAGTAGGTCATTGTGGAACCGCCGCCCTGCGGACTTACGGCAGGTTCAAACGGAATATTGTCAAGCAAAAAAGAGCTCTTGCGGAACTCGTCTATTACACCCTTTTGCAGGGCATCCGTACTGTTTAAGCTTACCTGTGCCAATGTTACCGACATTGTGATACCTCCTTGTTTAGTTATTAAAGCCCGGGGCTATGGCTGCCTCAATGGCATCTCTGAACCCAAGCTCCTTTTTTTCGCCTGTTTCGTTTGCGGGAGCGCCGACCTTTACAAAGCCCTCGGTCTGCTCGGGCTTAAATAAAAATCCCTTGCTCTCTCTCAGTGATTTGATCTGTTCGTCAAGCCCCAATATGCTGCCGTCCTTTTCAAGCTTAAGCTTGTCCCTGTCAATAAGGGATGCGGCAAGGTCTACATCAAGGGCGCTGCCCGTAAGCGCAAGCTTTATTGCAGACATTGTTTTAAGCTCGCCTATCTCGTTTTCATAGCCTGCGGCCTTTTCGCCGACAGCGGTGAGCGCCTCCTCCTTTTCGGCAAGCTGCTTTTTAAGCTCGTCGGCCTGTGATGAAAGCTTGCCGACCTCATCATTTACTGCGGCAAGTATCTTGTCCGCCTCGTCATCGGTCAACCCGAAGTCCGTTAAAAATTCCTTTTTCATAGGTTACCTCCTGTTGAATATTTATAATGACCCTTTGGGGTATTATATTTTTTTG
>CANQDF010000045.1 GCA_947591605.1 uncultured Clostridia bacterium
CAAAGGGCGTAAACGGCGATATGATACAGCCTGCACCAAAGCCCGTGCAGACATCGGTCGGAAAGAAAAAGGGCGTCGATGAGGCGAGGAAAAGCCTTATCTGCCTTATGACCTCAAACCGTCCATTGTGTGAAAAGCTTAGGGGTATACTTGCCCCGGAGGATTTCTGCGACGAATTTTACATTACAATGGTAAGGTCGGTATATAATGCTCTTGATAATGACAGACCCATAATAGCGGCAAACATTGCAAGCAGCTTTGAGGATGCGGAGCAGCAGCAGAGAGCCGCACAGATCTTTATAATGCAGATGAGGTTTGACAGCCCCGAGGAGCTTTACAAGGCAGCATTTGACCAGATCAAACTGGTTAAGGAAAGCTGCATTGACGAAAAGATAAATAAATGCTCCGATCCTGCCCTTATAAACGCTTTGATAAAGGAAAAGAGAAATATAACGGAGCTTCTCAGAGCTAAGCTTTAGATAACAGGCGCTTTTATTTGCCTTGTATATTAAAAGTTTTGAGAATATTAGCCCTTTATATGGTTAGAATACTACGAGAAAGGATGGATTTGCTTGAAACCCATAGACGAAAATGCTTTTGCATCTAAGATGAAAGAGCTGCTTACCCTTGGTAAAAAGAAAAAAGGGGTACTTGAATATAAAGAAATAATGGATGTGCTCGCAGATGTGGAGCTTGACCCCGAGCAGATCGATAAGGTATATGAGTATCTTGAGGCTCAGGGTATTGACGTTATGGGTGCCATCGAGCTTGAGGAGGACGATGCGGAAAGAGATCTTGAGCTTTCCATTGCCGAGGGCAGTATAAATATTGATGACCATGTGCGTATGTATCTTAAGGAAATAGGCAAGGTGCCTCTCCTCTCCGCAGATGAGGAGATAGAGCTTGCAAAGCGTATGGAGGAGGGCGACGAATCTGCAAAAAAACGCCTTTCAGAGGCAAATCTCAGGCTGGTTGTCAGCATTGCAAAGCGTTATGTCGGACGAGGTATGCTTTTTCTTGACCTTATACAGGAGGGCAATCTCGGGCTTATAAAGGCAGTTGAAAAGTTTGATTACCGCAAGGGTTATAAATTCAGCACCTATGCAACATGGTGGATAAGGCAGGCAATAACAAGGGCTATTGCAGATCAGGCAAGGACAATACGTATACCCGTGCATATGGTTGAAACCATAAACAAGCTTATCAGGGTTTCAAGACAGCTCCTGCAGGAAAACGGACGTGAACCTACAGATGACGATCTTGCGGAAAGCCTCCAGATGCCTGTGGATAGAGTAAGGGAGATAAGAAAGATCGCTCAGGAGCCTGTTTCGCTTGAAACGCCCATAGGCGAGGAGGAGGACAGCCATCTCGGTGACTTTATACCCGATGACGATATACCCGCACCTGCGGACGCCGCTGCATTTACCCTTTTAAGGGAGCAGCTTATGAATGTGCTGGATACCCTTACCGAGAGGGAAAAGGAGGTACTAAAGCTGCGTTTCGGCCTTGAGGACGGCAGGCAAAAAACGCTTGAAGAGGTCGGCAGCGTGTTTGGCGTAACAAGAGAGCGTATAAGGCAGATCGAGGCGAAGGCTTTAAGAAAGTTAAGACATCCAAGCAGAAGCAAAAAGCTTAAGGACTATCTTGAATAAAAAATTTAAGCAATGTGTTTGCGGGAGCAAATATTGTAAGGACTTATGCGTGCGCTTAAGTCCTTTTTTTGGAGGTTAAAATGTTATCCGAAAGACTTAAAATGGTTGCAGATATGGTCGACAAATGCCGTTTTGTTGCAGATATAGGCACAGACCATGCGTATTTGCCCATATATCTTATAAAAAACGGCATTGCGGGGCGTGCCGTTGCTGCGGATATAAGCAGCGGCTCCTGCAAAAAGGCTCTTGACAACATCAGGCGCAGCGGGCTTGAGGATTACATAGAGGTTAGATGCGGCAACGGGCTTGAGGTAATGACAGAGGACGAGATACCCGATACGATAGTGATATCCGGCATGGGAGGTATGCTTGCTATAGATGTGCTTAAATCACATAAATGCGGCAGCCTTGCACCCTGTCTGGTTTTACAGGTGCAGCGGGATATTTGCGCCGTGAGGAAGCATATTATATCTTCGGGCTATAAAATAAAGGCTGAAGATATGCTCAGAGAGGACGGCAAGCTGTACACAGCCATATCCGCCGTAAAGGGCAGGGATACGGAGTATACGGAGCTTGAGTATATGTTCGGCAGGTATCTGCTCAAAAGTAAAGCTCCCCTGCTCAGGGAATATATAGAATATGAACACAAAAAAATTTTAAATGTTTTATCCCGTCTTGAAAAAATGGACGGAGAGGATATAAAAAAAAGAAGGACGGAGCTTGAAAGGCTCTCCGTCCTGCAAAAGGAGGCTCTGGAATGCTTGTAAAATGCAGCGACATAATTGAAGCAATGGAAAAATACGCACCTGCCCGCTTTGCGGAGGATTGGGACAATGTAGGCCTTATGTGCGGAGAGAGCAATAAAGATGTAAAAAAAGTTATGCTTGCGCTCGATGTCAATGATGCGGTAGCGGACGAGGCTGTAAATAAAGGGGTTCAGCTTATAGTTACGCATCATCCGCTTATCTTTAAGGCGGTCAGAAATATTACTGACAAAACACCTTTGGGCAGGCGGCTTATCAAGCTTATTAAAAACGATATTGCGGTTTTTTCGGCGCATACCAACCTTGATATTGCCGACGGAGGTACAAACGATACCCTTGCAGGCATGCTTGGGCTGTGCAATACGGAGGGGCTTGAGGTAATGCCGGACGGCAGTGCCATGGGGCGTATAGGAGATCTTGCCGAGGAGATGTCATTCGGAGAGCTTTCCGAAAGGGTAAAGACGCTGCTGGGCGCCGACAGGCTGTCTGTCTGCGGCGGGCTGCAAAGCCGTGTAAGCAGAGTCGGTATATGCACGGGCAAGGGTGCGGAGTTTATGTCCGCAGCAGCAGCCAAGGGTGCCGATGTATATATTACGGGTGATTTTGGCTACCATGACGGACAGACGGCAGAGGAGCTGGGGCTTTGCGTCATAGACGGCACGCATTATCTCACCGAGGTGATCGTTCTTGAACCGCTGTATAAATACCTCAAAAGCAGATTTGACTCTCTTGAGGTAATTATATCCGAGGTAAGCGGACAAACGCTGCATATCATATAAATTTTTTGCTGCCGAAGTATTTAAAAGGGGGTATTTTTTGTGGAAAGCTATAAGGTATATGTTATCAACGCACAAAAGGAGGTAACGGTAGACGATAGAACAACTCTGCTGGATCTCAGCAAGGATTATGTATCATATATGAAAAGTGATATACTTATGGCATGTGTTGATAACGAAATAAAGGATCTGGGCACCAAAATCGGTTCGGACTGTGCGGTGGAATTTTTTGATATTACAAGCAAGCTTGGCTATGAGGTATATCAGCGCAGTGTATCCCTGCTTATGTTTGCTGCCGCAAACGAGCTTTACGGCGATAAGATAGAAATATGGGTGGAGCATACCATAAATAAAAACTATTATTGCGAAATGCTTGGCATGGAGCCTACCGAAGAGGTGCTTAAAAAAATAGAAAATAAAATGCACGATATGGTGCAGGCTGATTACGATATTGAAAGGCTTATCCTCGGTATTGACGAGGGCAGGGACATTTTTGGCAGATATTCAAGGGAGAGCACACTTAAGACCCTGCGCTTTGTTAAGGCCAATAACATAACCATATACAAGCTGGGTAAGTTTTACGATTATCTTTACGGGGTCATGGTGCCAAGTACCTCCTGCCTTAAAATATTTAAGCTTACAAGATTCAACGACGGCTTTATGCTTCGCTTTGAGGTGCCGGAAAAGCCCGGCACGCTCAATGAGGAAGAACCTTATCCAAAGCTTGCGCATGTATTTGAGGAGTGTACAAAGTGGTCACGCATACTGGGAGTGGATACGGTAGGCTCGCTTAACGAGAGCATATGCAGGGGTGAGGCAAAGGAGATCATCTGGACTGCCGAGGCACTTCATGAAAAAAAGATAGCGTATATCGCAGACCGTATTGCACAAAAGGGCAAAAGGCTTGTTATGATAGCGGGTCCGTCATCCTCTGGCAAGACCACGTTTTCAAAAAGGCTGTGCATTCAGCTTAAAGCGGTCGGATTAAAGCCTCATGTCATATCTCTTGACGATTATTATCTTAACAGGGATGAAATGCAGCCCGACGAAAACGGAGTATACAATTTTGAGTGCTTGGAGTCGCTGGATGTAAAGCTGTTTAACGAGGATCTCAAAAAGCTGCTTTCGGGTGAAAGGGTAAACTTGCCTACATTCAATTTTGTTACGGGACGCAGAGAGTACAAGGGCAGAGGCATTGCCCTAGTTGACGGTGAGGTGCTTGTTATAGAGGGTATACACGGCATAAATGAAAGGCTTACGCCCGATATTGACCGTTCGGAAAAGTTCAAGATATATATAAGCGCCCTTACACAGCTTAACCTGGACGAGCACAACAGGATATCCACCACCGACACAAGGATGATAAGGCGAATAGTGCGTGACAACCTTTTCAGAGGTACGGATGCAAAGGGTACCATAGATATGTGGCCAACCGTGCTTGAGGGCGAGGAGATGAACATATTTCCATACCAGGAGGAGGCGGATGTTATGTTCAACTCGGCTCTTGTTTATGAGCTGAGCGTGCTTAAAACCTTTGTGGAGCCTGTGCTGTTTAAAATAGACAAAAGCGAAAGGGAGTATACGCAGGCAAGGAGGCTTTTAAACTTTTTAAATAATTTTGTTGCCATAAATCCGTCCGATATACCTTCCAACTCCCTTTTAAGGGAATTTATCGGAGGAAGCTGCTTTTATTGATGTTAATATGTATTTTTTAAGAAAAATTTAATAAATTTGCAATTATTTGTTAAAAATAGCTTGATATTGTTAATAAAATTTGTTATAATTGTATCGTATTTTTTAAGGAAGGAGGGAATTATTATCATGGATGCTCCTATGAATACTACAGATGCAGCAGTGGGTGCAGCTTCCGGCATTTTTTGGCTTATTTATATTGCGGTGCTAGTGCTTGCCATTGTTGCATTGTGGAAGATATTTGTTAAGGCAGGTAAACCCGGTTGGGCAAGTATTATACCGTTTTACAATTATTATTGCATGTTTGATATTGCAATGGGTAACGGATGGCTTTTCCTGCTTATGTTTATACCTATTGTAAATATAATAATGTCAATTTTTGTTATGTATAAGCTTGCGCAGGCATTTGGCAAGGGTATTGGCTTTACTTTGGGTCTTATATTCCTGTCACTCATATTCATTTGCATACTTGCATTTGGTGATGCCGAATATATCGGCCCCAATAATCAGGCAGTTTAAAACAAAAACATCTCTGCTGTACACGGCGGAGGTGTTTTTTATATACGGCACATAAAAGGACTTTTACAAAATTGTTAAAAGTCCTTTATTTATGTAAATTTTTATGTTAAAATAAAAACAGTATTTAAGCTTGCAAGGAGAATTGACATGGAACTTAAGATAAAAACAAAAACAAGTGAATATCCCATCATAATAAATGACAGCTTCAAGGGTTTGCCCGAGGCGTTTGAAAGGGTTTCTCTTACGGGCAGAAAGCTTTGTATAATATCGGACAGCAATGTTGCGCCTATTTATCTTGACGAGGTAAAAAAACTGCTTGAGGGCAGGTTTTTAAAGGTGGTAAGCTATGTTTTTGAGGCAGGGGAAAACAGCAAAAACCTTGATGTTATAAGCGATTTTTATGATTTTTTTGCAAGGGAACAGCTTGACAGGCGTTCCGTACTGGTCGCCCTCGGCGGAGGCGTTACAGGCGATATGACGGGCTTTGCGGCAGCCACATATATGAGGGGCATACCGTTTGTGCAGGTGCCTACAACTTTGCTTGCTCAGGTGGACAGCAGCGTTGGCGGCAAAACAGGGGTTGACTACAAGGGCAATAAAAATATGGTCGGTGCGTTTTATCAGCCATGGTTTGTATATATAAACACATCCACCCTTAACACTCTCCCTCCCAGAGAGTTTTCCGCAGGTATGGCGGAGGCTGTAAAGCACGGCTATATTATTGACAAGGATTATCTCTATTATATTATGGTAAACAGACAGGCTATAAAGGCTCTTGACCCCAAAGCGCTTTCAAAGGTGGTCTATGGAAGCTGCAAATGCAAGGCGTATGTTGTAAGCAAGGATGAAAAGGAAACGGGCTTAAGGGAAATATTAAATTTCGGACATACCTTCGGTCATGCGGTCGAAACTATATGCGGCTTCAGACTTATACACGGAGAGTGTGTTGCAATAGGTATGACCGCCGCACTGTATTTTTCAATGCAGAGGGGCAGGATAACCCAAAGGGATATGAAGGCGGCACAGGAGATATTGACCTATTTCGATCTGCCTGTGGATGTTAAGGATATAAGCACGGAAAAGGTTTACGAGCAGATGTTTTACGATAAAAAAACAAAGGACAATAAAATTAATATAGTAACGCTTGATAAAATAGGCAGTGCCTATACCGAAAAGGACCCCGGTGAGGAGGAGATAATGGCTGCACTGGGCTACATTGTAAAATAAGGGGAGATATTGTATGCTTATACTTATTTGCTGTATTGTACTGCTTACGGCGGTCGACCAGCTTACAAAGCTTGCTGCCGTAAAGCTGCTTGGCAGCGGAGGCTCCGTCAAGGTGATAAATAACTTTTTTTACCTTACCTATGTTGAAAACAAAGGGGCTGCCTTCGGTATAATGCAGGGCGATAAATGGATATTTATTATTATAACCGCCGCTGTCATTGTAATTGCTGCGGTATACTATATAAAAACAACTCCCTCAAAACAAAACAGGCTTATGCGCATTGCCGTTGCACTTGTTGTTTCGGGCGCAGTGGGCAATGCTGCGGACAGGCTTTTCAGAGGCTTTGTTGTTGATTTTTTGTATTTCAGGTTTTTCGGTCACGGCTTTCCCGTATTTAATTTTGCGGATATACTTGTTGTAGTAGGTACCCTTATGCTTGCGGCAGCCATAATTTTTGCGGACGTCGGCGGAAAGGAAAACGTATAATGGAAATTTACACTGCGGAACAGCAGGATACAGGCAAAAGGCTTGATGTATATCTTAGCGAGATGCTTTACGATCAATCCAGAAGCGCTGTTCAAAGGCTTATAGAAAAAAATATGGCAACTGTAAACGATTTGCCCGTAAATAAAAACTATAAGCTAAAAGACGGCGACAGGGTATCCGTAAGTATCCCTCAGCCCGAGGCAATAGATATACAGCCCGAAAATATACCTCTTGATATCCTTTATGAGGACAGGGAGCTTATTGTGGTAAACAAGCCGCAGGGCATGGTGGTACACCCGGCTCCGGGGCATTACAGCGGTACGCTGGTAAATGCGCTTATGTATCACTGCGGCGGAGAGCTTTCCGGCATAAACGGTGAGCTCCGTCCCGGCATTGTCCACAGGATCGACAAGGATACCTCGGGGGTACTTGTGGCGGCAAAGAGTGAAAATGCACATAAGCGCCTTGCCGAACAGCTTGCGGCACATTCCATGAAACGCCTTTACAATGCAATAGTGTTTAACGGCTTTAAAGAGGATGAGGGCACGGTGGATAAAATGCTCGCAAGGTCAAAGCAGGACAGGAAAAAGATAGCGGTAGTGCCGTCGGGCGGCAGAAATGCAGTGACGCATTACAGGGTATTGCAGAGGATGGGCAGGTTTACTTTGCTTGAGCTGAGGCTTGAAACAGGCAGGACACATCAGATAAGGGTGCATATGTCATATATAGGTCATCCGCTTTTGGGCGATGAGGTATACGGCTCGGCAAAGCAGCCGTATAATACTGCGGGGCAGGCGCTGCATGCAAGGGTACTGGGGTTTGTCCACCCTGTCAGCGGCGAATATATGGAGTTTGAAACAAAACTGCCCGATTATTTTGAAAATTTAATTCTTAGGCTTGGGGGTAACACAGATAATGTTTAAGAGAAAGGATTTTATAGGGCTTGCCGATTCCACCAAAGAGGAAATATTGGATATACTGGAAACGGCAGAAACAATGAAGTATGTTTTAAGCCAGAACAACAAAAAGGTACCTTACCTCAACGGTAAATCGGTAATTATGCTTTTTTATGAAAGGAGCGTAAGGGCAAAGCTATCCTATGAGCTTGCAGCCCAGTATTTAAGCGCAAATATAGTTGAGATAACCGTAACCGACAATGAGGACAGGCACTCCAACATAAACGATATGGGACGTACCATTGATCAGATGGGCGGCGATTTTATTGTTTGCAGGCATCCTATGTCGGGCAGTGCAAAATTTCTCTCGGAAAGGGTAAAGGCAAGCGTTCTTAATGCGGGCGACGGTATTAACGAGGATCCAAGCCAGGCACTGCTGGATCTTATGACTATTAAAAACGTAAAGGGACATTTTGAGGGGCTTAATGTGCTTATAGTGGGTGATGTTGCGGGTTCCCGTGTGGCAAGGAGCAATATATGGGGGCTTACCACGCTTGATGCAAATGTTTCCGTTGCGGGGCCTCCCACAATGATACCCGTAGCCATAGAGCAATTTGGCGTTAAGGTTTATTACGATTTGAGGGAGGCAATACAAAAGGCCGATGTAATAATTAGCCTGAGGCTGCAAAAGGAGGAGGAATACGGCAGCAAGCTGCCCTCCTTCAGCGAGTACCGAAACTACTTCAAGCTGGATTCCTCCGTAATGCAGTATGCCAAAAAAGACGCAATTATTATGCATCCGGGCAGCCCTGATACCAGGGTAGAAATATCCTCGGATCTTGTGGAAAGCAAAAGCTGTATACTTGACGACCAGATAACAAACGGTGTTGCAATAAGGATGGCGCTTTTGTATCTTTTATCTATGGGAAGGGGGCTTTAATATGGATCTGCTTATAAAAAATGCCCGTATTGTTTCGGATTATTATGATATAAACAAGCCTATGGATGTTTTTATATCCGGAGGCATTATAAAGCATATAGGCGAAAAGCTCTCATATAAATGCGAGGTCATAGACGCAGGAGGCAACATACTTATGCCCGGTCTTATAGATATTTCCTGCAAGATATGCGAAAGCGGCTATGAAAACAAGGATAACATTGTAAAGGTGAGCGCAAGCGCCGCAGCAGGCGGTTTTACAACGCTTACAACCTCTCCCAATACTTTGCCTATAATAGACAACAAATCCGTTGTGGAGTATGTATACGGCAAGGTAGCCACGGGCTCGATAATAAATATGTTCCTTTTCGGCAGTATGACAAAGGGCTGTGAGGGCAAAGAAATAGCCGAGATAGGCGAAATGATAGATAAAGGCGTTATAGCCATTGCAGACGGCGGAGCGCCTATCAACAATGCGGAAACACTCAAAAACATAATGCTGTATATAAAGATGTTTGGTGTTCCGCTCATCACACAGTGCATGGACAGCGATCTTGCCTCGGGAGGAATGGTAAACAGCGGCTATATGTCCACAAAACTTGGTTTGAGGGGCAACCCTGCCGAGGCGGAGGAAATAATAGTTTCACGCAACCTTATACTTGCAAGGCATTTAAAGTGCAGGATGCACATGACAAAAATAACCGTTGGCGACAGTGTACAGCTTATAAGGGATGCAAAAAAGAAGTGCAGCCATATAACCTCGGGCACATGTCCTCATTATTTTACACTTACCGAAAAAGAGGTTGAAAACTTTTATACAATTGCAAAGGTTGATCCTCCTCTGCGTACCGATGACGATGTAAGGCAGATAACAGAAGGTCTTAGGGACGGTACAATAGATGTCATAAGCTCGGGGCATATGCCGGCCCATTTTGACCTTAAAAACACCGAGTTTGAAAAGGCAGCATACGGTATAAGCTCGCTTGAAACCTCACTTATGGTAAGCTATACAACACTTGTGCGAGGAGGTATTTTAAGCATAAACGAGCTTGCAAAAAAAATGTCGGAAAACCCTGCAAAAATACTTGGTATGCGTACAAAGGGCGTAATAAAGGAGGGTATGGATGCCGACCTTATTATAGTAGATACCGAAAACGAATATATGGTGGATTCCTCGGAGTTTGCCTCAAGAGCAAAGTATTCTCCGTATGACGGTGAAAAGTTTTACGGCAAAACTCTTGTTACAATATGTGCAGGCAAGCCGGTTTATAGCATGCGTTAAAAATTTTGGGGAAGTTGTAAAATAAAATGACACAATAAAAGATGACTCAAAGTGAAACTTATGGTAAAATGTAAGTGACCAAAC
>CANQDF010000046.1 GCA_947591605.1 uncultured Clostridia bacterium
ACTATATTTTGCCATTAAAAACTGACCCCCCTTGTCATTAGATCTTGGTCTAACTTTTGGGGGTCAGTACATTTTAAATGTTATTGTTTTATAATGAAATCAGACAATACCCTGGCTCATCATAGCGTCGGCAACCTTAAGGAAGCCTGCAATGTTTGCGCCTGCAACATAGTTATCCTTCATACCGTACTCTGCTGCTCTGTCGATCATATTGTGGCAGATATTTACCATAATGCCGTGGAGCTTTTCGTCAACCTCTTCAAATGTCCATGAAAGTCTTTCGCTGTTCTGGCTCATCTCAAGAGCGGATGTAGCAACACCGCCTGCGTTTGCAGCCTTAGCGGGAGCAAAGAGAACGCCGTTGTTAAGGAATACATCTATAGCCTCAAGTGTTGAAGGCATATTTGCGCCCTCGCCTACAGCTATACAGCCGTTTGCAACAAGAGCCTTTGCGTCTGCCTCGTTGATCTCGTTCTGTGTAGCACATGGCAGAGCAATATCACACTTAATGTTCCATACGCCCTTGCCCTCATGATATTCTGCAGATGGCTTGTGGCTTGTATATTCGGAAAGTCTGCCTCTCCTTGTGAACTTAAGATCCTTAACGTACTCAATATCAACACCGTCAGCATCATATACATAACCTGTTGAATCGGAGAAGCTTACTACCTTTGCGCCGAGCTGAGTAGCCTTTTCGGCAGCATAAACAGCAACGTTGCCCGCACCGGAGATAACAACTGTCTTACCCTTGAAGCTGTTGCCCTTATTGTTGAGCATTTCCTCAACAAGGTAAACAAGACCGTAGCCTGTAGCCTCTGTCCTTACAAGAGAACCGCCGAAGGTAAGGCCCTTGCCTGTGAGAACGCCCTCGTAAAGACCTGTAATCCTCTTATACTGACCGTACATATAACCAACCTCACGGCCGCCTACACCTATATCGCCTGCAGGTACGTCAACGTCTGCACCGATATGTCTGTAAAGCTCTGTCATAAAGCTCTGGCAGAAACGCATAACCTCGTTGTCGCTCTTGCCCTTGGGGTCAAAGTCGGAACCGCCCTTGCCGCCGCCGATTGGAAGACCTGTAAGGCTGTTTTTGAATATCTGCTCAAATCCAAGGAACTTGATTATACCAAGGTTAACCGATGGATGGAACCTAAGACCGCCCTTGTAAGGTCCTATTGCGGAATTAAACTGTACTCTGAAGCCTCTGTTTACCTGTACCTTGCCGTTGTCATCTATCCAAGGTACTCTGAACATTATCTGTCTTTCCGGCTCAACAAGTCTTTCAAGCAGTGCTGCCTCCTGAAATTTAGGGTTGGCATCAATAACAGGCTTAAGGCTTGTAAGCACCTCTGTAGCTGCCTGGTGGAACTCAGGCTGTGCAGGGTTTTTTGCGATAAGGTCGCTTAACACTTTGTCAACATAGCTCATAAAAAAAATCCTCCTTATTTGTGCAATGGCTTGCATTTTGAATAGGTTATGTATTGCAGCCTGCGGTGGTATAAATAAGGCAAAAACAGCAAAAAATACGGTAACAAAGCACTAACGCCTCATTACCTGAGCCTCACCCTTGAAGCCGAGCCGCAAACACTGCACTATGCTTTAAATTATACATAGACAAAACACAGTTGTCAATAAATTTAGTTAAAAAATAACCAAAACCTAAAAATTTTGTTAGTTTTTAACAATTTTTTTAGGTTTTTTTATACAAAACAATCTTTTGACAAATTATGCCGCAGAAAAATCTGCGGCATAAAAATCATTTATTTTCCTCATCGGGTGTAAAAATTTTATTGAGCAGTGCAACAACGGCGTATATAACAGCTGTAACGGCAAAAATGCCCAACATACCGTAAACCACCATCGGTAGCACATCTATAAAAGCAGCAATATCAATCATAAATATACCTCCTTACAAAGCCATTTCCACAAGGGTCACTATAAGGCCTCCCGCTATTACCGAAGCTATCTGACCCGAAACATTGGTACCCACAGCCTGCATAAGCAGATAATTTTGGGGATCCTCCTCAAGCGCTATCTTGTTGACAACTCTTGACGACATTGGGAAAGCCGAAATACCCGCAGCACCTACCATAGGGTTTATCTTCTTTTTAAGGAATATATTTAAAAACTTGGCAAAGAATACGCCGCCTACGGTGTCAAAGACAAACGCCACCAAGCCAAGACCCATTATCATGAGGGTCTGTACCTGTATAAAGTCCTCCGCCTTGAGCTTTAAGGAAATACTTAAACCAAGCATAAGCGTTATAAGGTTTGCAAGCTCGTTCTGCGCCGATTTTGAGAGCGAATTGAGCACGCCGCACTCCCTTATAAGGTTACCGAACATAAGGAAGCCCACAAGCGCAACCGACTTTGGCGCTACCAGGCCTGCCACAGCCGTAATAATGATAGGAAAGAGTATTTTTGTTATCTTTGAAACACTCTGGGGATTGTACTCCATGCGTATCAGCCTCTCCTTGCGTGTGGTTATAAGCTTTATGACCGGAGGCTGGATAATAGGCACAAGTGCCATATAGGAATATGCCGCAACCAGTATCGCACCCGTATAATTGGAGTTGAAGTAGTTTGCCACAAAGATGGATGTAGGACCGTCCGCAGCGCCTATTATACCTATGGCTGCCGCATCCTTAAGCTCAAAGCCGAACAGGATGGCTATACAGAGCGTAAAAAAGATGCCAAACTGAGCCGCAGCGCCAAAGAGGAGCATCTTTGGGTTTGAAAGCAGCGGAGTAAAGTCTATCATTGCTCCTATACCTATAAACAGCAGCAGAGGGAAAAGCTCATTTGCTATACCCGCATCAAAAAGCACGTTTATGGCGCCTATTTCCTCTCCTTGGGTTATTGCGCCCGAAAAAGGCAGGTTTACAAGTATTGCGCCAAAACCCATGGGCAAAAGCAGGGTGGGCTCCATCTCCTTTTTTATGGCAAGCCATATAAGCAAGGCTCCTATTACCCACATAACTATCATTTTCCAGTCAACATAGGTTATGTTGCCAAAAAGCTGCGCCGCCACATCAACAGGGTCAAATTTAGACATTTTAATAACATTCCTTTCTTTTGAAAAATTTCAAAAATAAAAGTCTTGCCATTCAAAGCAGCAGCGGATTTATAAAAATCGTACTGACGCCACTGCTACAGCCGCAGCTGCAAGCTACTCCCCTTTAAATTTGATTTTCATTTATTATAATATTATTTAAAGGCTATTTCAAGTAAAAATTACAAAATATACATAAATAAGCGCCAAACCGACACATCACAGTAAAAATTATTTTAACTTGCGGATAAACGGTAAGTTAGCGTTGATATTATTATTTAAAGTCGTACTTATCATATCGACACTTTATATGAAAAACTCCGACATCTATAATAAAATGCTCGCCTTCATATGCAGCAGTCGGATGACAATCACTGATACCAATTTTAACATCGTCGATACTCGTTTCATTGAAATCGTCGGGATCACCTACAATTAAATATTGAACGATCGGATAATCCATATATCCGTTGATATGATCTTCTATCGGTAAGAGCACTTCAAAAGGTCTTTCAATATTAACTCCTAATGATAAGAGATATTCTGCTACATTAGGATAAGATCGTTTTATTTCATCTATAAGATTCTGACAATAAACACATTCACAAATGTCCTCTCTTTTTATATTTTCGTAATACGCTTTTGTTCCCTCAATATCCATAAAAGCACCTCTGAATTCCGATTTGTTAAGTAACTTATGTCACAGCAAAAAAATTATCTTTAGTTTTTTAACTTATCGCTAAACGGAAATTTACTAACATATCCCCCTGTGTTGTGCCTCTGCCAAAAGCTTTGGTTGAATTTCCGGATATGTTAAATGCTTCGGCAGATCATCGGTTAGAATGATTTTTTCTATTTCGTTGTGTAATTTTCTCTCAAGAAATTTCACCTCGGCAAAGTACAGCTTGCCAAAGGTTTCTTCACCATTAAAGTTGTCCTCTGTTATAACAGAATAAACACAAACAGGTGTAATGGTATAATCCACTGCGCCCGTTTCTTCGTACAGTTCACGCTTAGCGGTTTCCTCGATAGTTTCGCCGAGTTCTCTGTGCCCTCCGGGTATTTCATATGTGTTTCGGTCTTGGTGTTTACAAAAAATCCATTTCCCGTCTTTTTTAGCAATTATTACAGCAAATTTGATTCTTTCATCCGAAATTTCTTCATAAAACTTTACGGTTGTCATGTAATACCCTCATCCAAATATCGATACTTTCCAATATCCTAACAAACAGAAATTTTATTCATTATCTCTGTTAAGAAGACTTTATTCTGCGTTTCCTTGTGTAATTATCCAATCCATTGAAATTTTACCTCCGTTTTTAGCAGGAACTGCCTTGAAAGTATATTTATTTCTTAAAATACCATTCTTAACTTCAAGATAAATATGTCCCTCTTCGCCGGAATTAAAAGTGTGGGATTTTTCACCGTTAATGTTAGCTGTAATATTAACACTGCCGGTATTATTTATAAAAAAATCGACATATTTTCCATTACCTTCATCCAAATCATATGATTGTTGAAATTCGGTCTGATCGGTAACAGAACCTGAACCTATATTCACATCATAAGTCTGTGTTAAAAGCTCACGGTCATCGACTGTTTTTACAGACTCATCTTCCTGAGCAGAATACACCTCTATCTCATTTTGTTTTTCGGCTTCTCCATTGTTACTGTCAGATATATTACCTCTGCATCCCGTCAAAAATAACGTATAAATTATAAGTGTAATTATAAGTTTTTTCATAATTTATCTCCTCCAAAACCTAAGCTTTCGCTTCATATTTCACAATAAACAGGAATTTAGCTTATCCATTCTACGTTGAAGTCATTAAATCTGTCGGTTAGTTCTTCTAAATTAAGATACCATTCGTCATATCCTTCTGCGTAAAAATCACTAAAATCCCTTGAGAACAATATGTAGTACCCACCTGTTTTCTCCGTATCGTGAACTATTTTTAAATAAAATGATTTCATATCTCCACTTGAAATGTATCCTATTTTATTTAACAGTATCACGATAATTCAACCTCCTCAAAAATACCAATTTGTTAAGTAACTTATGTCACGGCAAAAAATTTATCTCCGGTTTTTTAACCTATCGCTAAACTTGAATTTATTGTTAAAAGCGCTTTTCCATCAAGAAGAATTTACCTTTTCGCCAGTCAGCATGACCGACTTTCAAATAACCCAAAGAATTATACAGTCTTAATGCAAACGGGTTATCAGAGAATACATCTAATCGAATTACATGAATGCCTATTTCCTTTAATTGCTTTTCAATATATAACAGCGTAGATCTGGCAATTCCTTTATTTTGATAATTCGGAGCTACACAAAGTCTATGTACGGTATAAAAAGGCTCATCCTTATATTTCCATTTGCCGTTTTCATATTCTTTATCACATTTTTGATTTAAGGTATACATAACCGCTATTTGACAATTTACTGACCCAACGTAAAGTTGACTTTTCTCAATATCTTCCCGATAATCTTCCTGAGCAGGATACAAATCATCCCATTGAAAAATATTATTTTGCTCCATAACATCTACAGCATCATGAACTATACTGCATATTTCTTCAATATCATTAGGTTCTGCTTTCCTATATTTTATCGTCATTACTTCTTCCTCACTAAATTACGATTTCCGATTAACCTTCCATCCCAATAAATTATAATTTTTGTTTTCTCCAGCATTTCAACAGCGGAAATTTACTATCAGACTTATATTATTCTCATGATTTGGTATCTTCAAAAACCTCTTTAATGCTTGTTTCTACAATGTGTTCCATTCTTTTCAGCGGGCTGTATTCAAGTGATTTTTCTGTAAAGCCACTTTCTTCCCATGATTTATACCAGTGAAGATAGTCATACCGTTTTTTATCAAGTGAATGGAGCTCGGTAACCGAACCATTTTCAACATCAAGTTTTCCCACAAAACCATAGGCAAACACTCCGTCGGCATCATCACGCATAAAACCAAGCACATAAGCAATACCTGTTTCAGCATCAAATTCTATGCTGTCCAGAACCATTTTTTCTTCATCGGCAAATAAAGTGTTTACTTTTTCAAATGCTTCAGCATCATATATGCTCAATTGAGTCTGCGTGGAATCCACCGGCTTTTCAATATTGTAAAAATACTTTCCATCGGGTGTAAATGCAAAGCCCTCATCTTGTGCACCAATTCTTGTAACGGTTATCTTTTTTATCAACGATAAAGAATCCAGGTCATAAAAACCCAAGTAACCTTCGGTAGACTTCACGGCAATAATATTTGAATGCGGCTTAAAGGCAGCAGAATAGGCATAAGGAAAATCCTTGAATTTAGCTAATTCCTTTCCGTCCGAATTATATATGTATACGATTCCGCCGTTGCATCCCACACTATAAGACTCATTCTTATAAAAACCCCAAAATTTTCTCATACTTATCCTCCTTATGATCATACAAACAGAGATTTATTTAGTAACTTATGTCACAGCAAAAATTTATTTTTAGTTTTTTAGCTTATCGTTAAACGGGAAGTTGCTTATTTCTTCTTTTTAGGTTTTGGTGTCGGCAGCTCCTCATACATGGCGTTGAACAAGCCTGTCAAAAAATCTCTGTTGTCGACCTCCTCCACCAGCAGCATCTCCTTTGCTCCCTCGTATGGTAATTCATACGGAGCTGTCGGCATATAGTCGACAGCCGCCTTTACCGGTTTAACAAGCAGTCTGTCATCATAAATACCGCCTACTATCTTACTGCGGTAATATATGATATATTCTCCCATCATAGCCCGATATGTAATTTCGTCCAATTCGGATAACTGCCCTAAAACAAAATCTAAATATTCTTTACTCGATGCCATTATTTCACCTCAAATCATCATATTCATTTATTTATTTGATACTCTCTGCAAATTACTGTTTTTGAAAATCCAGTCTGTATCAGTATTAACACGCCGTTCTTTAATTATCTGTATTCGCAATACTCACAATGGTCGTTTATTATACCGATTCCCTGAAGATATGAATATATAATAGTAGGTCCTGCAAACTTAAAACCTCGTTTTTTCAAATCTTTACTTATACGCTCCGAAAGTTCATCCTTTGCAGGCATATCTTCCAATTTTGACAAATGATGGTCGATAATTTTGCCGTCAGTAAAGCCCCATATATATTTGTCAAAGCTGCCAAACTCTTTTTGAATATCAAGAAATGCCCGTGCATTTGTAACAGCCGATCTTATTTTGTTTTTATTACGTATAATGCCCGGATCCTGCATAAGTTCTTCAAGCTTTTTTTCATCATATTCGGCTACGATATTTGGATCAAAATTGTCAAAAGCTTTTCTGAAATTATCCTCTTTATTAAGTATTAAATTCCAGCTTACACCTGCTTGCATACCTTCTAAAATCAACATAGCAAATAATTCCTGCTCTCTGTGTTCGGGCTTACACCACCGTGTATCATGATAGAGCAAAAATTTTTCCGAAGTCTTATATTCTTTTGTGCCAAAATCAAATTTACATCTTTTTTTCTCCATAAAAACCTCACGCCTTTATTATTTTCGAAAAACGGAAATTCATATCTGTCTTTGCAGGTAAACCATATCTGTCAGTTGCTTGCCGCATTCATATATTGGATGGTCGTAGTGTTCGATAAAGAAATTACCAACAATATGTGAACGAACGAAGCCGCACCGCTCATAAAACGGTATTGTCAGCGGGCTGTCGCCTGTACCGACCTGCAAGACCGAATACAGTCCACCGTACTTTTCCGCAACGAACTCTATCAGCGCTCTGCCGTAACCCCTCCCGTGATATGCAGGCTCTGTTGCTATATTCTTTATCTCTATAACACCGTTTCCCTCATCCGTGATCACACATTCAGCCTTTACACCGTCATCAAGGAGAACATACATTATTCCCCTATCAAGATAGCGGTCGATCATATCCTCCTGCTCGTCTGCCAATAACAGCAAGGCAAGATAATCCTTTTTTCCTGTTTTTATCTCCGCAATTTCCATTTCTGACCTCAACAAATACTTACAGTGACCTCAGCTCATCAATAAATACGGGAAAGACCGTCTGGTCTGTCATAAATTCAAACTTCATAAAATGGCTGCCCGCACCGCCTTGTATCTCGCCCGATACTTCGATATGTCCTGTACTGTCGCACATGAAATTTATTTTGTTGCCGTAACCAATTTCGGTAAAAGTTATTTCCTTTCTTTTGAATGCTATCATATCCTCCAGCAATACGATCAATTCCTGTAATTGTTTGTAATCGCACTCACATTTATCTGCGATGCCTGAGAATACTCCCGATCTGACTTTAATATCAAACGAACAATTATAGGGATTTCCTCTTTTCTCTTCATCGGTATTGTGGCAAAAATTTTTTATCTCTATATAATTACCGCAATATTCAAGTTTTGGCTCCATAGATAATACCACCCCTCAACTCTATTCCCTGACTATCGGCTAAGCAGCATTTACAAGTCCAAACTGCCCTAATATATCACCCTTATTTTACAATATTTTTCGGCAAAAGTAAATCTTTTGTTGTGACACAGCCCCGTCTAAAAACATATTATAAATCAGGGCGGTCAAATAACAGCTTTTTGACTGCACCGCAAGTAAAACACAGGAGGTAAATATATATGGATAATTATTGCATACCGTATGAAACCGTAATAAAGCCCGATACGCTTGCCTTTGCGTATGTGCCTATACAGCAGCAATGCCCCATTTTTGATCTGTTTGAAGGCACCGTTAATGGCACTATATTCCCCGGGCTGTACAGCCTTTATAAATAGTGAGGTGAAATTATGAAAAAAGACAGCATTTTAAGACAGCTTACCGTGCTTGATTTTGCCGCAGTGGATCTGCAGCTGTACCTTGATACGCATCCCGAGGATGCGGAGGCGCTCGAACAGTACAACAACGTAGTTATGCAGGCTGACGGTCTGCGTGCGCAGTATGAGGAAGAGTACGGACCTTTATTCTCCTTCCGTTCACTCGGCGGCAAGGAATACCGCTGGATAGACGAACCATGGCCATGGGAAAACAAATTTAACTTTAAAATGTGCAAGGAGGACTGATTTATGTTTATTTATGAGAAGAAGCTTGAGTTCCCTGTTAAGATAAAGCAGACCAACCCCGCTCTTGCAAAGCTTATTTTGACACAGTTCGGCGGCCCCGACGGTGAGCTTGCGGCGTCGCTTAGGTATTTCAGCCAGAAATTTTCCATGATAACGCCACAGGCTACGGCAGTTCTCAACGACATTGCCACGGAGGAGCTGGCGCACCTTGAGATGATAGGCGCAATGTGTCTTCAGCTCAGCGAAGATGCAGACCCCGAGCAAATAAAAAAATCGGGCTTTGATACCTATTATGTGGATCACGGCACAGGCATATATCCAAGCAGTGCGGCAGGCGTTCCCTTTACGGCAGCCTATATACAGTCCAAGGGTGACCCTATTACCGATTTATCGGTATATACAGGAGGTCATTGTTGATTTTGGCAAACGGATATTATATAATTATTTTAATTATTTTACCCTATATGCTTAAGGAGAATACCATGACAAGCTATTTTACATATACTGCCGAGTTAGGGCTTATTACCCTTGCCGAAAACGGAAAAGCCATCACCGCCCTCACCTTCGGTGCAAAAAAATTTGACGGTGAAAATAAACGCACACTGCTGCTTGATGAAGCATACCGTCAGCTCGAAGAATATCTTAATAAAAAAAGAATGCAATTTGAGCTGCCTATTGACCCCCAGGGCACCCCTTTTCAAAAAAGCGTATGGGCGGCACTCCTAACCGTACCATACGGTTTTACCTCCACTTACGGCAGGATTGCCGCACAGATTGGCAAACCAATGGCGGCAAGAGCCGTGGGTATGGCAAACAACAAAAACCCCATAGCAATAATAATACCCTGCCATAGGATAATAGGCAGCGACGGTTCTCTTACAGGCTATGCGGGCGGGCTTGAAATAAAACGTAAATTGCTTGAAACAGAGGGGTATTTTTGACTTACGCCCAAGATATAAAACCCCGATATGAAATCTATTCCTATACAACGGCAGTAGTATTTACCTCAATAGATAAATAAAACTCCCCATATTGAGGTGACCCCCAAAAGTTGGACTTAATGGCGTAGCAGTTTAAGGCTGCTGCGCCGTTTTTTATGCTGCCATGT
>CANQDF010000047.1 GCA_947591605.1 uncultured Clostridia bacterium
AATAAAGAGATTCGTGCCAGCCAAAGGCTGGCGACTCCCTCTTTTCCTCGGACGGGCAAAGCTCGTCCTGCGGATTTAAGCCTGCGGCGCTTAAGTTACCTTAAAGTGTTTGCAAGTTTAATTTCTTGAAAATTCATTTTTTTACTCTGTTTTTTAGTTTTTTGACAGTCTGAAACGGGAGTCAAAACGGCTCCCGTTTGGTTTGCAAAAAAATGCTCCGTATTTAGCCTGTTCAGCTTAATACGGAGCATTAAATTATATAAACCCGTTTGTTTTAAGGCTGTTATATACCTTTGCTATAGGCAGACCCACAACAGTATAAAAATCACCCGTGATTGATTCAACCAGCAGGGCGCCCTTTTCCTGTATGCCGTAGGCACCTGCCTTATCCATAGGTTCTCCCGTAGCGATATAGGCGTTTATTTCCTCATCGGTAAGGGTGCGAAAAGTAACGTCTGTTTTGCTGAGGATGCTGTCCATAAGCACCTTACCCTTTTTTGCATACAATATGGTCACGCCCGTGTATACGCTGTGCGTTTTGCCGGAGAGCATTTCAAGCATATCAAATGCCGCTTTTTCATCGGCAGGCTTGCCAAGTATACTGCCGTCTGCCGCAACAACGGTATCGGCAGCGACAACGGCAAATTCGTTTGCAATATCACTGTTTGCTATAAGCTTATCAAACACGCTGTCTGCCTTGCGCCCCGAAAGCGCCATAACTACTTGCGCAGGTGTAAGTCCGTCGGGATAGCTCTCGTCACAATCCGAGCTTATAACCTTAAAATCAATATTAATCTGTTTCAACAGCTCCTGCCTGCGTGGGGATTGTGATGCTAAAATAATATCTGACATAATACATCTCCGATCATCCTAATTTTTTATATAGTATAATAGCAATTACCATACCCAATATACCTGCAATATTAAGCTTTACCGTTATGCCAAGCTGCATTGAAAAAAACGATAAATCAAGCGAAAGAGGCGGATTAAGCCCTATTTGCTTGCCGTAGTTGAGCCAGCTTAAAAAAGGTATATTGCCAAGCGTATCTCCGATAAGTCCGCCTATTACAAGGCCTGTTATAAGCACCAGTATAAAAACAAGTGTACTCTTATTTTTCATATATTACACCTCCGTACAGACAATTTATAATGATATTGTATTATAATTTTGCATAATTTTCAAGCTAAAAAAAGAATTATGTTGAATGGAACACAAAAATCGGATATAATCAAAATAACGGAGGTATCGGTATGCTGTTTAATTCAATTAAATTTTTGATTTTTTTTGCCGCAGTATTGCCTGTATACTATATTGTGCCCAAAAAGTACCAATGGGAATTTTTGCTTGCGGCAAGTATAATATTTTATATGAGCTGGCGTCCCGAGCTTATTTTTTTACTTTTTGGCGTAATAATTATAAATTTTGCAGGCGGTATTGCCATAGAAACGGCAAGGGAACGTGTTTTTAAAAAAAGATGGCTGATAATTGCACTTGTATTGGATTTTTCAATTTTGGCAATTTTTAAATATCTTATGTTTATAAGCAGCAGCTTTGCGTGGCTTTATTCACTTTTGGGCATGCAGTATCCCATAAAGAGCTTCAGCATTGTGCTGCCCATGGGCATATCGTTTTATACTTTTCAGGCGGCAGGCTATCTTATAGATGTATACAGGGGAGATTATACGGCAGAAAAAAATATACTCAAATTTGCCGCTTTTATGTCGTTTTTCCCTCAAATAATAGCAGGCCCTATAGAAAGGTGCTCTCATATGCTGCCGCAGCTTTTTGTGCCTAAAAAACTAAAGGCGGAAAACATCTCAATGGGTCTTAAAATAATGCTGTGGGGCTATTTTAAAAAGCTGGTTATAGCAGACAGGCTAAACATATTGGTAAATACCGTGTTTTCAAACCCACGGGAATATGAGGGGGCAGCGTTGATATTTGCTTCCCTTTGCTTTACCATACAGATATACTGCGATTTCAGCGGTTATTCTGATCTGGCAAGGGGCTGTGCAAGAACTATGGGTATCGAGCTTATAAATAACTTTGACAGACCGTATTTTGCATTAAGTATAAGGGACTTTTGGCGCAGATGGCATATATCGCTTTCATCGTGGTTCAGGGATTATCTTTATATTCCACTTGGCGGCAACCGTGTCGGTATGCTTCGGCAATGGTTTAATTATTTTGTGACATTTATGGTGAGCGGTTTATGGCACGGTGCAAACTGGACGTTTGTTATATGGGGTGCGTTACATGGTATTTATCAGATTGCAGGCAATATAAAAAACAGGCTTTTTAAAGGGCATAAATTTAATCTTTTTATTTTAAAACCCGTTTCATGGCTTATAACATTTATACTTGTTGCCTTTGCATGGATATTTTTCAAGGCAAACAGCATAAGTGACGGTATTTACATTGCATCTCATCTGTTTGATAATATATCAGCCGTTACCAATGTGCAATACCTTTATGAGGTTTTTAACAGCATGGGGCTTGGTCTTTTTGAGATCGAGCTTGTTGCATTTGCCGTTATTTATCTTATTTTGTGCGAAATTGTAAGCTTTAAATACGAGATAAACGAGCTTATGTCAAAACTGCCGTTTATCGTACGGTTTGCTTTTTATTATATAACAGCTGTAATAATTTTAGGAATGGGGGTGTTCTCAAGTGGAGGAGAATTTATCTATTTCCGGTTCTGAAAACAAAAAAAGCAGTGTACTGCTGCTGATTTTTAAAATAATATTGTTTATAGCTTTGCTGATACCGGCAGTCGGCTTTATAGGCAGTAAGTATTCAACCGCAAGTACGGAAAATGTTATAAATACCTATAACCTCAACCGCTGGAACGAATTTTATGCCTTGCCGCAAAACAGCCTTGATATAGTATTTTTGGGTTCATCACATTCATATTGTACCTTTGACCCGGAAATAATCGACAATAAGCTTGGCACAAGCAGCTACCAGCTCGGTATGCCTTTGCAGCATATGGACAGCACCTATTATACTATGCGTGAAGTGCTTAACTATCAAAAGCCAAAGCTTGCCGTAGTAGAGGTGTACTGGGATATGATGGACGATGAATTTGAGCTTACACAGGCGGGGTATCTGTTTCAGGTAATAAAAAACAAAGAGCTTGAAAGAGAATATATTAAAGAGGTATTTCCTTTAAGCGAAAAGATTAAATATACCTTTTCGTCATTCAGGTATCAGGCAGATTACTTCGCATACAGAACAAGTGAGCTTAAAAAAAGCGTGGAGGAGCAATATAAGGTATCAATGCCTGCTACGCAGCGTCAAGAGGGCACGGAGCAATACCGCTCCAAAGGATATACCTACTGTGATTATCATATGCTGCCGGATGAATTTGACAAAACAAATCAATTTAAAAATCTTGACGGCAGCCAATGGAAAATAAACGAAACCCAGGTAAAGTACCTTAAAAAGCTTGTTAAGCTCTGCAATGACAATAACACGGATGTAATTTTTGTAACCGCACCGATCGCAAATATATCTATGGAATACATTAAAAATTATAACGAAATACACAATATCGTTGCAGACATCGCAAAGGATGAAGGGGTGCAGTACATTGATTTTAACTATATAAACGGCGAGCTTGGGTTATTGGAGCACGAAAACTTCAGAGATGACGCTCATTTAAACCACAGCGGGGTTGAAATAGTAGACGATTATTTTGCAAAATGGCTCACAGACAATTATTATGCACCTAAAAATAAGATACAGCTTTCCAAAAACTGACCGATAAGCCTGTGTTAATACAATAATCCGTATAAATACATTTTCACGGCGGAAACAGCCTTAAATGTTTAAAAAATTGTTCGTTTAGGAATTTCTGAATTTAAAAAAGACAAGAGATTTACAAATTTCCTGTCTTTTTTATATAAAAATCATTTTTTAGCCGTCTTTTTATGAAATTTTATTACAAATAATACTATTTGTTACTTTTAACATAAATTTACACAAATATAATTATGTTTACAGAATAATACAAAAAACGGAGGCAGAATAAAATTGTATAACGATAAAACAACAGAAAAAACCATATTAACCCCGGACAATCTGTTTGACAAAAAAGACAGTGTCAAAAATCCTAAGCTAGCGGAACGGCTTTTGCGTGAGCTGCTTGTTGAATGCGGCTTTAATCCATATCTTACGGGGTATGAATACCTTATAGACGCCGTACTTGCATGCTATAACGAGCCTGAGCTTTTAAGGGGCAAAACAAAAGTACTGTACCCTATGCTGGCTAAAAAATACGATATTAATATAAGTAATATTGACCGCAACATACGCACGCTGATCAACTCGGCTTGGAGAACAAAAAAGAGTGATTCCTTTTATCTTAGGACAGATTGCCATTTTATCGAGAATAATCAACAGCCGACTTGCAGTGATATAATAAATATACTTGAAAACTATGTCAGACTTATGGTATTGAATTATGATTAAATGTCGTATACTATTATGATCAGCTATACGAACCAATAAGACGTTTATATATTGCATAGTCAACATCTTTAAATACATTAAAAATTATTTTTATACCGCTGTTGGTACGCCTTTTATATTCCCTTACCGTATTAAGCGCAATTTCTGCTGCCCTTTCATTGGGAAAATGAAACTCTCCGGTGGAAATACAGCAGAATGCCAAGCTGCTTAAACCGCTGCTGTCTGCAAGCTCCAAACAGGAATTATAGCAGGATGCCAGCAGATCCTCATCGGTTTTTGTAAGCTCCCCGTAAACGACAGGGCCTACGGTATGCAATATATATTTGCAGGGCAGGTTAAAGGCAGGGGTGATACGGGCTTTTCCCGTTGGCTCCTTGTGACCCTGCTTTTGTATTATTTCGTCACAGGCAAGCCTTAGTTCAATACCTGCAAAGGTGTGTATACAATTATCTATACATCTGTGAAGAGGGTGATAGCAGCCTGTCATACCACTGTTTGCGGCATTTACAATTGCATCGCATTTAAGCAGGGTAATATCTCCCTGCCATATATAAATATCCTCTGCCGACGGCTTAAGGTCGTCAAAATCGGTAATGCCCTTTTCCTTGAGCTCGGTCTGCAAATAGTCATCCTGTACCTTTAAAAATTCCTTATCGGCAGCCTTTGGCATACGCACATTAAAGAGCGCACGCAGAAGATTTTTTCTGCTCTCGGTATCCTTTGGTATATCTATATTGTATTCAGGCTGTTCATCAAGCAATCTGTTTATCAGATACAGCAATCTTTCCTGCTGAGTCATAATAATTTTCCTTTCGGTTAAAAATATTTTAAATGCACAACAATTACTGCTGTGCATTTTTTAATGAATATATACGTTTTTTAATTATTTCAAACAGCTGCTGTGTAGCCAGAGCATCATAATATGCCCTGTGGGCATTTTTGAGATCAATGTTAAAATAATCAGACAAATACGCCAGGTTGTACTTCTTGCATTCCTTAAGATAGTGTCTGCTGAGATACAGGGTATCAATAACAGGGTTATTAATGACTATATCACATCTTTTGCAGTTTCTTAACAGGAATGACATATCAAAGCGTGCGTTGTGCGCTACCAAAGGCAGACCATCCGTAAAACCTATAAAGTGCGGCAATACGGAAGCAATACACGGCTTGCCCTTTACCATATCATTTGTAATATGAACCTTATCGGAAATATAGTATGGTATGTACTGTTCCGGATCAACAAGCGTATTGAATTTATCCGTAATTTTGCCGTCGATCACTTTAACCGCACCTATCTCAATTATTGCATTGGTACCCGAATTAAGACCTGTGGTTTCAAAATCAAACACAACATAGGATGAAACAAGCGGTGCATCGTTAAGGCTTATATAGTCGATATCCGCAGCTGAATTGTTTTTATTTACAGGACGCTTTATAGGCTGTCTGTATTTAAAATATTCGTCTTTTCCGCCGTTAATTTCCGATTTTTTTACAAGATAGTCCAAAAAATCCATTATCTTAATGTCCTGAATAGACCTATGACCTTACCGAGTATTTGTACACTGCGTACTATAATGGGTTCATAACTGTCATTTTCAGGCTGGAGGCGTACATGACCGTTTTCCTTAAAAAAGCGCTTGCATGTGGCGGAATCATCAAGCAAAGCTATAACAATGTCATTATTTTCGGCAGTGGGCTGCTGGTTTACAAGCACAAGATCGTTATTAAAAATGCCTGCATTTATCATACTGTTGCCTCGTATACGCAGCATAAATGTTTTATTGTTGGGCAGATAATCCACGGGTATAGGAAAATAACTTTCAATATTTTCTGCCGCAAGTATCGGAGTGCCGGCTGCAACCGTACCTACAACCGGTATCGAAGAGAACTCGGGTATGGTGCCGTCATCGTTATCGTCAAGAGAGTTGTAAAAGCCCTCTTCAAGTATGCGTATACAGCGGTTTTTTGCTTTTGGGCGCTCAATATAGCCCATACGTTCCAATGAGGTAAGATGCAAATGCACCGTAGAGGTTGAATGAAACCCGGTTGCATTGGCAATTTCCCTTATACATGGCGGCATACCCGTGCGGCGTATTTCCTGCTTAATGTAATCATAAACTTTTTGCTGGGATTTTGTAAGTTCCTCCAAGGCAGTTATCTCCTTTCGAAAGTATATACTAATATTGTAACATATTTTCAGAAAAAGTAAAGAGTAAATGTAAAAATTTGTTGTACTAAGCTTATTGATTTTGTGGCAAATCAGTTGTATCATTAAATATATGGTAAAAACCGGAAATTGAGTTGGAGGTATTATATGAAAATCAGTTTTGAAATTTCGGACAAGACCCTTATTGTAAAAATTGCCGGAGAAATAGATCATCATACTGCCTGTGAAGTCAAGGAAGCAGTAAATGAGCAGTATACAGCAAATAATTGCAAGGATATAATATTTGATTTAAACGGGCTTGTTTTTATGGACAGTGCAGGCATAGGTATGCTTATAGGCAGATATAAGCAGGCTAATATGAACGGCGGTGAGGTTTATGCCGAGGGCATATCGCCCGAAATAGAACGTATTTTCTGCTTATCGGGTCTTAATAAAATAATAAAAAGGTGCGAAATAACCGATAGTACGGAAAAAGATTCGGACAGAAAGGGGGTATTAAATTGAAAAACGAAATGAGGCTTAATTTTGCCGCAATATCCGAAAACGAAATTTTTGCAAGGATATGTGCCTCGGCATTTGTTCTGCCGCTGGATCCAAAGGTAAATGACGTAACAGATATAAAAACGGCTGTATCCGAAGCTGTTACAAACGCAATAATACACGGTTACGCAGATGCCGACAGCGATGATAAATTTGTCAATATGGTATGCAGATATGAGGATGATACACTTTACATAGAAATAAGCGATAACGGATGCGGCATAGAGGACATACAGCTTGCAAAAAAACCGCTTTATACATCAAAGCCGGAGCTGGAGCGCTCAGGCATGGGTTTTACGGTGATGGAAGCATTTATGGACGATATTGAAGTTATATCCGAAAAAGGTAAGGGTACAACCGTAAAAATGACAAAAAAGCTAAAGCTGTGAGGCATTGCAATGGATAGAACAAAAGAGTTGATAAAATCGGCGGCAGAAGGTAACACAGCGGCTGCAGATGAATTGGTAAGAGAAAACTCCGGGCTTATATGGAGCGTTGTAAAACGCTTTATGAACAGAGGTGTTGATGCCGAGGATCTATACCAGATAGGCGCAATAGGCTTGATAAAATCAATACAAAAATTCGATTTCAGCTATGATGTTAAATTTTCAACCTATGCTGTACCAATGATCATGGGCGAAATTAAAAGATTTTTGCGTGATGACGGTATGATAAAGGTTTCCAGACCGTTAAAGGAGGCGGCGGCAAAAATCAAGGCAATACAAGAGCGTGAAAACGCCGACAGCGGCAGAAGCCTTTCTGTAAGCGAGCTTGCAGGTGAGATCGGTATCAGCTGTGAACAGATAACACTTGCAATGGAGGCGTCGCAGGAGGTCGACAGTTTGCAAAAGAGTGTGTACAACAGTAACGATGGCAGCAGTGTAACGCTTATGGATCGCATTGACGACAATATCTGCGAGGAGGAAAGAATAGTAAACTACATTATGCTTAACGAGATAATAGAAAACCTGCCGCCAAGGGAACAAAGCATAATTAAACTAAGATATTTTGAGGATAAGACCCAGACCCAAACCGCAGAAAAATTGGGTATATCACAGGTACAAATATCACGCATAGAAAAAAAGGTGCTGGAACAGATGCGCAAAAGAATGATCGGATAAAGGGCTTGTTTTAATTTCCGCAAAGTGATAAAATATAAAAAAAATCATCGGAGGATTTACAATGCTTGAGGGAAAAAACATTTTGCTCGGTGTCACAGGCTCAATAGCCGCATATAAAATAACGGGTTTAATTACCGCATTAAAAAGACAGGGAGCGGATGTCAATGTAATTATGACAAAAAATGCTGCGGAGATAATAACGCCGCTCACTATGGAACGGCTTTCGGGCAATAAATGTATTGTTGACACCTTTGACAAGGACGTGCAATATTCCGTAAAACACATTTCTCTTGCCGAAAGCAGTGATATAGCAATGATTGCGCCCGCAACGGCAAATATCATAGGTAAAATTGCAAACGGAATAGCGGATGATATGCTGACAACAACAATAATGGCATGCAAATGCCCCGTATATATTTCTCCCGCAATGAATACAAATATGTATAAAAATCCGATTGTGACGGATAATATATTGCGTTTAAAAAAATACGGATATAAGATAATTGAGCCTGCCTGCGGCAGATTGGCATGCGGAATCGTCGGCGAGGGGAAAATGCCCGAGGTTGAGGTGCTGCTTGAACATATAATAAACGAAATTGCTTATAAAAAGGATATGACAGGTAAAAGAGTTATAGTAACGGCAGGAGCAACACAAGAGGCTATAGATCCCGTCAGATTTATAACAAATCATTCTACCGGAAAAATGGGCATTTCTATTGCTGAGTGCTGTGTAGCCAGAGGTGCCGATGTTCTGCTTATAAAGGCATCATGCAGCGTGCCTGTGCCTCAAAATATAAGGGTTATCAATGTCACAAGCGCAGAAGATATGTTTAAGGCGGTTAAGGAGCATTTTAATGCGTGTGATATAGTCATAAAGGCAGCTGCCGTATCCGACTATACACCTATTAATACCTCCGAAGAAAAAATAAAAAAGCATGGCGATAATATCAAGCTGGAGCTTAAACGGACAACAGATATACTAAAATGGCTTGGAGAAAATAAAACAAATCAGTATTTATGCGGATTTTCGATGGAAACCGAAAATATGCTGGAAAACTCAAAAAAGAAACTTGTTTCAAAAAATGTTGATATGATAGTAGCAAATAATCTTAAGGTAGACGGAGCCGGCTTTGGTACAGATACAAATGTTATATCTATTATTACAAGGGATCATATAATAAATCTGCCTAAAATGAGTAAAAAAGTTCTTGCCGATAAAATTATTGATAAAATAAATTCAGAGCTTAATGTATAATAATATAAAGCCTGCAAACATATTAATAAAATAAGTGTATTGAAAGTTCTTCAATGCACTTATTTTATTATATTTATTTTTAAACAAATAAACGTCAAAATATTGGTTTATATCAAGCTTAAACTGAACATTGCTGCAAAAATAGCGGTAGTAAAAGCATATAGGTGCCATTTCTAACTATATGCAAAAGACAAGTTTTACGCATAGTTATTCATTTTCATCTTCTTCTGCATCATCCCGTTCAGGTAACCCAATTAGCCAGGGATGCTTATAAACAGAATGTAAACAATAAAAAAGAGATAAAAGAAATATCAAAAAAGCAATTACCGGAACAATGGCAGACAGATAAGGAATTAAATCTGAAACAAGTAATGAAATTTTATTAAGTAAATCAGTTATCATATGTTTACCTCCATTTATTAAAATTGAACAAAAAATCTAATGAAATCAATGCTGCAGCAGCTGCAAAAAATGATTTTTTATTGTTATATTTGCACAAAAACACAAAATACTATTGACCTGCCGTTTTGCCTGTGTTATTATCAACTATAGAGTAATTACGCTCGATTACGGCGGCAGTTTCTCGGTCTATCATTGATCCGAGCTG
>CANQDF010000048.1 GCA_947591605.1 uncultured Clostridia bacterium
TTATTATGTTTTGAGGGGGCTTGTCCTATCGGTTTAGATGATATGTTGTTCTTACGCAGTCGTACCATCTGCTGCCATATCCTCGTATAAACAGGTATTTACAGGAGGTTATTTACGGGTCGGGTAAAATATAGGGTAAAAATTCCAATGTAAAGCCGTCCGAAGCGGTTTCGGCGGTCAAGGTATATTTTATTTTATAAAACATCAGTCTTAAGAGTATGTTTTTTGTTTTTGTATCAGTACAAATATTTGTAAGCTGCAAAATGTTTTTAGGCAGACCCAAAACGGACATTTGTCTTTCCTTGTAGGTTTGATTTTCGGTACTTAGTATATTTTCAATTTCTGTTTTGATTTGCTTTTGTCTTTGTAAAAATATATCTGTGCTGTAAATGCCCTCTTCAAGCAGTTCATAGGTGCGGACGAGGGCTTTTTCAAGCTCGCTTAGTCTTTTTTTGCAAAGCCTGTTTATTGCCTCATCGGTATTGCTGTCAATATTTGCTTCGGCAATTTCGGGCAGCATTATCTCTCCGAGCTTAAGCCTTATTATTTCATTGACCGTGTTTTCTATTATATCACATCGGCAGCTTTGTACAGGGCAGCCGACAGTCATACAGGCATAATACGGTTTGGAGGAGCCTCTGCGTTTAAGAGGTCTTCCGCATATGCCGCATACAAGTACACCTGCGAGAGCATTTTTTAAAATTCGACCGGAGGTGACAGGAGCCTTTACTCTGTCCTTTATAATGCTCTGCACCTTGTTGAATGTATCCTCATCTATTATTGCTTTGTGCATCCCGTCAAAAACCCTTAAATTTGCGGAGGATTTGCGGCTTACAGCCAGCTCTCCGTTTTTTGTATGCTTTATCTCCGGAGTTTTGCCCCAATGTATTTTGCCTATGTATACGTCGTTTGTCAGTATGTTTTTTATCTGTGCGGCAGTCCACGGTTTACCCGACCGAGTAGGTACGGACATTGCCTCCAGCTTATCGGCTATACCGCCGTAGCCTGTTTTGGTATCTTTGCTCAGGTAAAGCGAGAAAACAAGCTTTACAATATCGGCTTCGTTCCGTTTTGGTACAAGCGTCCAGCCTTTTTGACCCTTAAGCTTTTTTCTGCCGTAGCCGTACGGCGGTATACTGCCCACATATTTGCCCTCACGGCAGCTGGCAAGCCTGCCCGCATACAGCCTGCGGTTTATGGTTTTGTATTCTCTGCGGCTCATAAAAAGCCCAAACTCAAAATATTCCTCGTCAAATTCATCCGAAGGGTCGTATATCCTTGCGGGAGTGATGATGAGCGTATTTGACAGTGCAAAGGCACGGCTTACAATGCCTTGGTCGATTGTGGAACCCCTTGCAAGACGTTCCACCTCCATTACAAGGACACCGTCCCACATGCCCTTTTCCACTTCGGCGAGCAGCCTTTGCATCTGCGGACGTGCCGCTATGGTATCTCCCGATACAACTTCCCTGTATACGGCACCTATTTTGTATCCGTTTGTTTTTGCAAGCTCCGTTAAAGCGGCTTCGTGGCGTTTAAGGACATCCTCCTTTGCTTCAAGCTCCTTATCCGAGCGGGATTTTCTTAGATATAAGGCGTACATACAAATCTCCGTGTTATAAAATATGTTATATTTTATGCACATTACAGCAGATAAAATCATGATCGGTTGCAATACGTCTTATTATCCTCCAAGCCGAGGAGCAAAACAAGCATTGATTATTTTTTTGATGTGTATGCAGAAGTATCCCCAGTGTGCTTTTTAGGCAGTCTGTTTGAATTAAAAACCTTTATCTCGGGCTTTTGAGGTGCTATTTTTTTAAATACCTTTGCGGTATACATTGCGTCACAGCAGGCATCGTGAAATTGCTCGTCCACAGGCAGACCCAGCGCCTCTACCGCATTTTTCAGCCCTATATTGCCTCCGTGGCTGAATTTAAGATATTTGGTGGCTATGCTCTGCACATCTATATATTCAATGCGTACAGGCGGCACGGATACTTTGTGATATATCATATTGCGGTAAAGCGCACGCACATCGCTTGTACCCCAGGTACAAAGCAGTCTGTCATCACCTATAAACTCCTTAAAAAGCCTGTATGCCTCGGTAAACGACGGCTTGTCGGCAAGCATATCGGAGGTTATGCCGGTTATTTTTTCCACATGCGGGTGCATACGCGGGTATATAACGGGCTTTATCATTAGGCTGATCTCATCTCTGATCTCAAGGTCCTTGTCCATATGCACCGCACCTATCTGTATAATTTCAAAGCGGCAGTCCTCGTTTACCTGTACCTGCTCGTCGGCAAAATCAAATGCCTGGTTAAACTCCAGATCCAAAAATGTATACATCAGTCCGTTTCCTTTCTTACTATGACATCCTTAACCGTTTGGGCAAAAGCAACGGCAGCTTTTGTGCGGTATGTGTTTTGTCTGTATGCAATTACCATTGTCCATGAAAATTCAGGCTTTCCAAAGCTGTAAAACTTTGGCATTTTTACAAGCCCCGAGTCGGAAATATAGGATTCGGGCAAAAAGCAGAAGCCCATACCCGCAGCGGAAAGCCTCATTGCCGTTTCAAGGCTGTGTGTTTCAAGCAGTGTAGGCGGCTTTATGCCGTAGGCGGCAAAAATGCTGTCTGCAAGCTGACGTACACGCTGCTGTGTATGCAGCAGAATAAATGGCTCGTTGGACAGGGTCTTTATATCTATGTAGGGATATTTTTCACCGTTGTCAAAGTTGGTACCGTCACTGCCGGGGCCGTCATAGCTTGGCGGTGCGGCAAGAAAAATTTTTTCCGCCAGTATCTCCTCATATTCAAGGCCTTTGCTTTTTATAGGTAAATTCATAAGACAAAGATCCACAAGACCGTGTGAGAGCATATCCTCAAGCTCGGAGGAGGACGCCTCGGTTATAATAACCTCTATGCCGGGATATTTACCCTTAAAAACGGGCAGAATAGCAGGCAGAAAGTTGTTTGCCTTTGATGAGGTAAGCCCTATGTTGACCCTGCCTGCTTTAAGGTTTGATACATCGTCAAACTTTCTTTGCAGGTTGTCAAGCAGGCTTAAAATATTGTGTGTTGCCTCAATATACAGCTCTCCCTCATAGGTAAGGGTAAGCGGGTTGGTGGTGCGGTCAAAGATCGTCACGCCGAGCTGTGTTTCAAGCCTGTTTATATACTGGCTTAGCGACGGCTGGGATATAAACAGCCTTTTTGCTGCCTTTGAAAAGCTCCTTTCCTCGTTTATGGTAAGTACATACTCAAATTGCTTTAAATCCATTTTTGTATCCTCCTGTGGAATAACAGATCTTTATGGGGTATAGTGTAAATGCTATATGCAATATAAAACAAAAAATAGTTGGAATATTTCCTTTTTTATAGTACAATAAATTATGTATAATTACAACAATTTTAAAGAATTATTCGCAATATTTTTTGGAGGTGTGTCAATTGAGCAGACTGGATGAGGTTAACGAGCTTATTGCCAAACGTACTCAGGAGCCTACAATTGCACGTATCAGGGCGGAAAAGCTTTTTGATACGGAAAGCTTTGTGGAAATAGGCAGATATAATGATGCCGCAGGCGTAATAACAGGCTACGGTACCGTTGACGGCAGATTGGTCTATGCCTATGCACAAGAGGGTGTGGTAAACCACGCACATGCAAAAAAAATAGGCAGACTGTATGAGCTTGCCCTTAAAATGGGAGCACCCGTAGTCGGCATAATGGACTCAAAGGGGGTAGCTTTGGGTGACGGGCTTGACGCCCTGGAGGCATACGGCCTTATGTTTAAAAACCAGAGCAGCGCAAGCGGAGTTATACCGCAGATAAGCCTTGTTGTAGGCGATTGTATGGGTGTGAGCAGTATGGTACCCATGTTGTCGGATTTTATCATTATGTCCGAGGAAAACGCTCGTTTATTTATGATGAGCCCATCGGTATTCAGCGGCCTTGACGGTAAAACCAATACCTATGATACCGTAGGCGGAGCCTCTGCGCACAAGAGGAGTACAGGCCTTGTACACTGTACCTGTGCCTCCGAGGACGAATGTTATCTTGCCGCAAGGGATCTGCTTTCATATCTGCCCGACAACAACCTTGACGGAATTATTGCTTCTGCCATAACGGACGACCTCAACAGAGTAGATGAAGCGCTTAATACCATAGTACCGGAAAACGATACCGACCCTGTGGATATGAGATATATCATCTCATCTATTGCGGATAATGCAAAATTTTTTGAAATACACAAGGGATTTGCGGAAAAGGCAATAACAGGCTTTATAAAGCTTGACGGCATTGCTGCGGGCGCCGTTGCCTGCAGCGGCGAGCTGAGCCTTGCGCTTTGCCATAAGGTAAGCGAATTTGTTAATATGTGCGACGCATTTAACATACCCATAATAACGTTTACCGATGTAAGCGGCTATAAAAAGGAGTATGAGCAGGAGCATTACGGTATAGTAAGCTATGCCGCAAAGCTGTTGTATGCCTTTACAAGCGCTACCGTGCCCAAGATAAATCTTATTATAAGAAACGGCATTGGCAACCCTTACCTTATTATGAACTCAAAGCATATAGGCGCAGACATAGTTTATGCGTGGCCATCGGCAAAGCTTGCGCTTATGGATAAGGCTGCCCAGGTAAAGATACTGGGTACCGCAGCCGATGAATACGATAAAAATGCTTCGCCGTATGCTGTTGCTGCCGAGGGCTATATAGATAACATACTTGTGCCCTCAAATACCAGAAAACGACTTATAAGCGCTGTGGAAATGCTGCTTACAAAGAGGGAATCAAAACCCGCAAGGAAGCATTCCAGCCTTGAATTTTAAGGGGTGGTGCAAATGAACGGATTAATGTACTTATCTATGCTTAAGCTTGAATCGGTACCCACAAAGGTGGATTGGTCCATACATTTTGAAAATATCGATATAGGGCTTATGACTACGGTGCTTGGCATAGTGATAGTATTTTTGATACTTATTGTTATTTCGCTTTTGCTTGCCATTTTCTCTGTGCTGGTAAAGGACAGGGAAAAGCAGCAGCCCAGGAAGAAGGCCGCACCGCCTCAGTCCAATATACCTGCCTTTACACCGTCGGCAGGCAGGGCGCAGCCTCAGAACTTAGTTGACGATAAAGAGCTTGTTGCCGTGATAACCGCTGCAATAGCGGCGTCTGCAGGCACCAATACGGACGGGCTTATTGTAAGAAGGATAAGGCGTGTGGGCAACTGGACCGATACGATATGACATTTTAACACCGGTTTTATCAAGGAGGATAATAAAATGAAAAATTATAGAATAACCGTAAACGGAAACACCTATGACGTACAGGTAGAGGAGGTAGGAGCATTTGCCTCTGCGGCATACAGTCATGCACCTGCGCCTGCGCCTATGCCTGCACCCGCCCCTGCTCCGGTACAGGCTGATGCACCCGCACCCGCTCCTGCCGCAGCTCCCGCATCTGCACCTGCCGTTGGCGGCACGGAAGGCAATATAAAGGTTACGGCGCCTATGCCGGGTACAGTGCTTGACATAAAGGTAAACATAGGTGATAATGTGTCCGAAAATCAGGTAGTCATCATACTTGAAGCAATGAAGATGGAAAACGAGATTGTTGTACCCGGCTCGGGCAGGGTATCCTCGATCAATGTTTCCAAGGGCGATACAGTTAACTCCGGTGATGTAATGATTACTGTTCAGGGCTGATTCCGACAGGGGGTTGTTTTAAATGATGACGGATATTCAGGGTGCCCTGTTAAATTTTATAAAAACCTCGGGGTTTTTCCTGCTCTTTCAGGACGATAACTGGAAGTTTTTGGTCATGATAGGCTTTGCGCTGCTCTTTATATGGCTTGCCATAGCAAAAAAGTTTGAGCCGCTCTTGCTTTTGCCTATAGCGTTCGGTATGCTGCTTGCAAATATACCCGGCAATACGCTTATGCAGTCACCGCAGGAGAGTATGACGGGCAAGGCAGGTCTGCTCTGGTACATATTCCAGGGTGACGAGTACGGGCTTTTTCCTCCGCTCATATTTATGGGCGTAGGCGCTCTTACGGACTTCGGGCCGCTTATAGCAAACCCAAAAAGCTTTTTGCTTGGCGCTGCGGCACAGTTTGGTATTTTTGCGGCATTTCTGGGTGCGCTTCTGCTGGGCTTTACACCGGAGGAGGCTGCCTCTATCGGTATCATAGGCGGTGCCGACGGACCTACTGCTATATTTACCACAACACAGCTTGCACCTCATATACTTTCAAGCGTTACGGTGGCAGCTTACTCGTATATGGCACTTATACCGATAATACAGCCGCCTATCATGAAGCTGCTTACCACCAAAAAGGAAAGATCAATACAGATGCAGCAGCTAAGGGTGGTTTCCAAAAGGGAAAAGATACTTTTCCCCATTATAACGGCAATAATAGTTATAATGATACTTCCGGATACGGCATCACTTATAGGTATGCTTATGCTCGGCAATCTTTTCAGAGAGAGCGGTGTTACCGACAAGCTGGCTCACCATGCTTCTGAGGCGCTTATGTATATACTGAGCATTTTTATAGGTGTCAGCGTTGGCGCTACGACAAGGGCAGACAACTTTATAAAGCTTGATACCATAATGATACTTGTGCTGGGTCTTGCCGCATTTGCGCTTTCGACAGCAGCGGGCGTACTGCTCGGCAAGGTTATGTGCAAATTGAGCGGCGGCAAGATAAATCCGCTTATAGGTGCGGCAGGTGTTTCGGCTGTGCCTATGGCTGCAAGAGTTGCGCAAAAGGTAGGTCAGCAGGAAAACCCAAACAATTATCTGCTTATGCATGCCATGGGGCCTAATGTGGCAGGTGTTATAGGCTCGGCAGTAGCCTCGGGTGTGTTCCTGTCATTGATGAAATAATCGTTTCTATATAGAGGAGGGCAATTAAATGTCTAAAGCAATTAAAATATGTGACTGTACCTTAAGAGATGGTCAGCAGTCGCTTATAGCTACAAGGATGCGCATAGAGGATATGCTGCCTATACTCAATAAAATGGATGATATAGGCTTTTCATCCGTTGAGGTATGGGGCGGTGCCACCTTTGATTCATGCCTGAGGTATTTAAGGGAGGATCCTTGGGAAAGACTGCGCAAGTTCCGTTCGGCTTTTAAAAATACAAAGCTTCAGATGCTTTTAAGGGGTCAAAATATATTGGGCTACAAAAACTATCCCGATGACGTGGTTGAAACCTTTGTAAGAAAAAGCATAGAAAACGGAATAGACATCATAAGAATTTTTGACGCACTCAATGATGTACGCAACCTTAAAACAGCAGTTGATGCCTGCAAAAAAGAGGACGGACATGCACAGCTTGCAATAAGCTATACTCTCAGTGAGGTGCATACGCTCGATTATTATCTTAAGCTTGCAAAGGAGCTTGAAAACATGGGCGCCGATTCCGTCTGCATAAAGGATATGGCAGGTCTGCTGCTCCCAAATGCTGCTTTTGAGCTTGTATCCGCACTTAAGGAAAACATAAAGGTGCCTATCGAGATACACAGCCATTACACAAGCGGCGTTGCCTCTATGACCTATATGAAGGCTATTGAGGCGGGTGCGGATATAATAGATACCGATATGTCGCCTCTGAGTATGGGCACCGCACAGCCTACAACAGAGGTAATGGTAGCTGTGCTGAAGGGTACACAATACGATACGGGTCTTGACGACAACAAGCTTAAGGAAATATCGGATATACTTAAGCCCGTGAGGGAAAAGGCTCTTGAAAGTGGGCTTTTAAGCCCCAAAATGCTTGCTGTGGATATAGCAACGCTTTTGTATCAGGTTCCCGGCGGTATGCTCTCAAACCTTGTAAGCCAGCTTAAAAATGCCAATGCGGAGGATAAATATGATGAGGTGCTAAAGGAGATACCCCGTGTGCGTGCCGACCTCGGCTTTCCTCCTCTTGTAACGCCATCAAGCCAGATAGTAGGCACACAGGCGGTGCTTAATGTGCTTATGGGCGAAAGGTATAAGATGGTGCCTAAGGAAACAAAAGATATTGTAAGGGGTATGTACGGCAAAACTCCCGTACCAATCTCCGATGAGATAAGAAAAAAGATAATAGGTGATGAGGAGCCTATTACATGCCGTCCTGCCGATCTGCTCGAGCCTCAGCTTAAAAAAATAGAGGAGGAAATGAAGGATTATAAGGAAAAGGAGGAGGATGTACTCAGCTATGCTCTTTTCCCACAGCAGGCAATGGATTATTTCAAATTCAGACAGGCGCAGAAGTTTGGCGTAGACCCCAACCTTGCCGATGCCTCAAAGGGAGTATACCCCATTTGATAAATATTTTTGACTTATAAAATAAGGCTGCTGCAAAACGATTTTATTGTTTTGCGGCAGCCTTTTATAAATTACGGGCATTAAATAAATACGATACGTTTGCTACCTAAAATATTGTTATGATAAAGAAATAAGCAATAATCAAAACAATAATAGTAGCGACACTTCCTACAATTATAAAATACCACTTGAAAATACTTTTAGCTGTGTTCATATCATTGTATATTGAGTTGAGCTTTTCGCTGTCTATATTTTTATTTCTAACATCCGCTACATCAATATCTTTCACTAACTCATCGAGAGATAAGCCAAAGTAATCACTCAAAAGGACAAGACGCTGAAAATCCGGATATGATTGGCAAGACTCCCATTTAGAAATTGTCTGGCGGGAAACCTTTATTTCCGCACCCAATTCCTCTTGCGAAAGCCCCTTTGTTTTTCGTAAGTTAATCAATTTCTCATTAAAATTCATAAGCTATTCCTCCAATATGTAATTTGGTTTTGCGATCGCAAGTATGTTATAGCATATTCGAGGATTTCTTTCAACCAACTTCTATTGGAAATTTGTCACATACAAGAAACATCTGATAAATTCCACGTTTTTATACGCGATGACAATCCTTGTTGACGTTATAAAATGCAACGCTTCATTGCCTTTGCAAACTTCGAATTTGTTATTCTGTAAGTAGCCTTCCGCTGTCATTCCATTCGCCATACATAACGCCCTTTTTTGTGTTATCTAAAAGCTTCTGTAAACGACTTTGGAAAAGTTCCGGTTGCTTTTTCTTAATCTGGATTGTATCAATCCTTACACGTTGATATAATGGTGGGAACTTTTGAAAATTGCTCCAAACTTCTGGGTCAGCTTGTAGTGCCTTCAAAATATCTCCGTCAATCACAAAACCTTTCTCAGTCATATCCGGCAGCACAGCACGACCAGAGTCCGTCATTCGTCCCAAACGCTCCATTCTACGACAGCGTTCTTTGTTCAGTTCAGACCACAGGCTTCCCTTTCTTCGAGGGGCTAACCTTTGTGCGGCAACACCATTATCCATTTTCTTTGTGGTACTGTC
>CANQDF010000049.1 GCA_947591605.1 uncultured Clostridia bacterium
TCATAACTATATTTTGCCATTAAAAACTGACCCCCCTTGTCATTAGATCTTGGTCTAACTTTTGGGGGTCAGTACATATGAGGGAGTTTTACAAAAATAGCCGAGCTATGCTGTCAAAAACAGCAGTTTTCTTTTCCATGGTATAATTATAATTTAACACTTCGTTTTGAATTGCTACATATATATTTTAACCACCGTTTATTTATTTTTTACTATCAAATTTATCATATTTTATATTTATATCTATAGGAAAACCGTACCGATTATTAATATCAATATCCTTATTAATATAACGTAAATATCCATTATAAATAATAAATTTGCCTCCTGCGTCTGCACTGCTAGGATAAGTTCCAAATGTAATTATATTGGGAAAATACAGACCCGAATAACAAACACCCCCAAAAAATATTTTAATTGTAAAGGGCGAAGTTTTTTCTATCAGGATAGTAGGAGTACTCCTAAGCGTAGAATCACTACTCCAGTCATACCTCCCACATATTTTGTTAATAGATATTGTATAATATGCAATATAAGATAATATTAACAAAATACATACAGAAACGATTTTTATTTTCCTGCGTTTAAGTTTTTTTTCATTTTCTTTTTTAATGTTTTCCTCCACTGCCTTTTCTGCGGCTATTCTTTCCTTTTCAATACGTCCTCTCTCTGCTTTAATACGCTTCTCTTCGGCAAGTCTGTTTTGTGTTTCAATGCTCAGAGCATCCTGTTTTAGATAATCCGGATTTGAAATTGTTTTTAACTGTTCCACGTTGGCACCACAGGCTATACAATTTATCGTATCTTTTGTATTAACTTGTCCGCATGTACATTGCCAATAATTATCCGTCTGATTAAATGTCTTTACAAATTTACCTCTAATTTTATATGATGCTGTAACAAAACAATCATACAATTCACCATAATATTCTTTTAAAGAAGGCTGTTCAGATAAGATAATGCCTATCTCCCCTCTTTCGTTCCTCCATACACTCTCATCAGCAAATACAATTTTTTTGACAGCAACTTTAATACTGCCTATTGAGTTTGTATTTGCGGATATCGGCTGCCTGTCACCAAAGTTGCTGCCCTTTACAGCATTAACGGAAACATATGCCACATCGGAAACCGTTGTTATAAGATCCATAGCATCGTCATAACAATGTACATCAACCCATACCGACTTTATTGTTTTATTTCCTAAAGCTTTATACTTTATTTGTATAACATTTTGATTTATTTGATTATCCAAAAGAATATTAAATTTTTCAACCTTTACAGGACAACCAATAAGCCATTCTTCCTGTATTCCCGATTTTATTATTTTGTATCTGTCCATGTTTTATCTCCTTACATATTCGGAAGATCGTTGTTATATTCAACTGTTTTGGGCTTATTATCATAGGTATCAACAAGAAATTCTGCCTGTATCCTCGTATATTCCGAAACTTTGTATAAATAATTCAGTTTATCTTTTTCTAGCTTATATTTAAGTGCAGCACGTTCTTCTATTTTCATAATGGCAAATGCTATAAGGGCACCCAATACGACACCAATTATCAGTCCTACCAGTATATTCCCGGCTGCACCTCCAATCAACAAACCTAAAGCAAGACATATTATTACAGCCAATACAGCACCTCCGACACATAATCTATGTATCTCCGAGATAATTTCGTCAATTGTTCTCAAAACTTCCGATGGGCAATATGGATTGGCAATTTCCTTTCTGTATTCTTCCACACTTTTCTTCATGAAATTTTCCTCCCTTTTAATGATAATGTATAGGTTTTCGGACACAATTTTCTACATACAAAACACATCAAAATTATTGACATTTCCACAAAAAGGCAATATAATATACACAAGGTAATTGTTACATATGTACAGTTATGAAAACCTATACATTTTCATAATTTTTGTATAAAAATGCCTGTCTTCAAATATATCCGTTTTCTTTTAACTCATTCATCATAAGATAAAACGTACATCTTCCGCAGCCGATTGACTGCATAGCCTCGTTTATGGATATTTCCCTGCGTTTATATCGTCTGTATATGTTAACATAGTCGGGTGCCTTAAATTCTACGGGTCTGCCAAACTTTACACCCTTAGCTTTGGCTACAGCTATCCCCTCCATTTGCCTTTGGTGTATAAGCGTCCTCTCGTTTTCTGCCACATAACTTAATACCTGTAAAATTATATCGCTTATAAGTGTTCCTATCAGATCCTTATACTGTGTTGTATCAAGCAGCGGCATATCAATAACTATAATGTCAGCCTTCACGGTTTTGGTTATATAACGCCATTGTTCAATTATTTCGGCGTAATTTCTGCCGAGCCTGTCAATGCTTTTTATGACCAATATATCAGCTTGTTTTAATTTTTTAAGCATTTTTTGGTATTCGACTCTTTCAAAATCCTTTCCGCTTTGTTTATCAGTAAATATATTTCGCTTTTTCACTCCTCGCTCCGTCAGGGCTGCAATTTGTCTGTCCTCTTTTTGTTCCTTTGTAGATACCCGTGCATATCCGTATATCACTATATCTGCTCCTTTCGCTGTAATAAAAACATATTTTAGCTATTTACCGATAATAGTCAATGGTATTTTGCGTACTCAAAACCTACGGCTTATTACAAAGCCTAATACCGGCAAAAAGTTTAATTTACTTTGTTTAAAAGCAGACAACAAGCTTATTTTAAGGTCTGCTTTATTTTTGTGCAATGCTTGCAAAACTTGTAACAAATTTGCATTTGCTGTCATATCATATAAATGTGTAAGGCATAGCCTGTACACATGGTGCAAAGGAAAAATATATTTACAATTTAAAAACATTATTTCAGAAAGAAGGGATTTTTATGGCGGGTTGCAATTGCAGATGTAAAGCAAACAGAAAAAACGGCATATTCTGCGGGTGCGGTCCGAGAGGAGCTACCGGCCCTACGGGTCCTACAGGTCCGGAGGGTGTTCCCGGTGTGACAGGCCCTACGGGTGCCGCAGGATCTCCCGGGGCTACAGGCCCTACAGGTGCTACGGGTGCTGTAGGCCCAACAGGCCCTGCCGGTATTGACGGTGCCGTAGGCCCAACAGGTCTTACCGGCGCTACAGGTCCCACAGGTCCTGCAGGTACTTCCGGTGGTCCCACTGGCCCTGTAGGTGCTGACGGTGCCACAGGTCCTACGGGTCCTGCGGGTGCGGACGGCGCTACGGGTCCAACGGGCCCTGCCGGTGCGGACGGTACAGACGGTGCAGACGGCGCTACAGGTCCTACAGGTCCTACAGGTCCTGCGGGTGCGGACGGTACGGACGGTACAGACGGTGCCGACGGTGCTACGGGTCCTACAGGTCCTGCGGGTGCTGATGGTGCAGATGGTACGGACGGCGCTGACGGCGCTACGGGCCCAACGGGTCCCACCGGTCCTGCCGGTGTCGATGGTGCCGACGGTACAGACGGTGCCGATGGTGCTACGGGTCCTACGGGTCCCACAGGTCCCGATGGTACGGACGGTGCCGACGGTACAGACGGTGCCGATGGTGCTGACGGTGCTACAGGTCCCACGGGTCCTACAGGTCCTGCAGGTGCCGATGGTGCAGACGGTGCTACAGGTCCCACGGGTCCTACAGGTCCTGCAGGTGCCGATGGTACAGACGGTGCCGATGGCGCTACGGGTCCAACAGGTCCTACAGGTCCTACAGGTCCTGCCGGTACCGATGGTACAGACGGCACGGATGGTGCCGACGGTGCTACGGGCCCCACGGGTCCTACAGGCCCTGCAGGTACAGACGGTTCCGACGGTGCAGACGGCGCTACGGGTCCCACGGGTCCCACAGGTCCTGCGGGTGCCGATGGTACAGACGGTACGGACGGCGCTGACGGTGCTACGGGTCCAACGGGTCCCACAGGCCCAACAGGCCCCGCCGGTACAAATGCTGCGGCTGCCGGCTATGCGGATTATTATGCACTTTTACCTCCCGACGACACTGCTCCGGTATCGGCAGGTCAAAACATTCCGTTCCCCAATGACGGAGTTGTTTCCGGCACAAATATAACCCGTATGGACAACGGTTCTTTTGTTATAAACGAGCCCGGTGTATATCAGGTCATGTTCAGTGTGCCCGTAACAGCCGCAGCACAGCTGGTGCTCACGCTTAACGGCACACCTCTCGATCACACTGCGGCAGGCAGCAACAGCGGAAATACGATACTGACAAATCACTCCATAATCACCGTGGATGATCCAGGTACCGTTATCTCCCTGCAGCCGTCACCGCTTAACGCAGCCACGGTTGCCCTCACTCCTTCGGCAGGCGGATCGCAGCCGGTAACGGCACACCTTACAATAGTTAAACTTGCCTGATATAAGGCATTAAAAACGCATGGGGCTGCATGCAGCCCTGTGCGAAAAGGAGGCTGCACAAAATGAAAAAACCGTTTATTTCGGTTTACGGCATTTATAAAAACGAGGAAAGCTGTATAGAAAATTTTTTAAACTCACTTTTTGATGCCGATGAGGTAGTTTTATGCGACACCGGTTCAAGTGACGCAACAAACACCATTATAGATACCTTCAGAAAAAACCACCCGCAATACAGCCTCAGAACCTATAAAATACACATATCTCCATGGAGGTTTGACGATGCACGCAATACCGCACTGTCACTTGTGAGCAGAGATGCGGATATATGTATCTCTCTGGACACGGACGAATACCCCGAGGAGGGCTGGCGTGAAAAGCTTGAAAACGCTTATGACGAAAAAACAACAAGATACCACCACAAATTCCGCACCTACTGGGCAGACGGCAGCATAAGCGAGCATATGCACGAGAGGATACATTCACGAAACGGGTATGCCTGGCAGCTGCCCGTACACGAAATATTAAGCTGCAGCGGCAAGGAAAATATAAAGATAATAAACGACCTTACCATATGCCATAAGCCCCATAAAAGCGAACACCGCAAAAGCTATCTTCCGCTGCTTAAGCAGTCCGTGAAAGAAAACCCTCGTGTCTGGAAGTCGTACAGCTTTCTTGCAAACGAGTATTATTCCGTATCGGACTACACCTCTGCTCTTGCCGCAGTCGACAAAGCACTTGAGCTTGCGGACAGCGACAAAGGCTTTTTATACAAACAGCGCTCTTTTATATACAGAGCGGCAGGCAATTACGCAAAAGCTTTGGAAAGCATGGAGCTTGCCATATTGAGCATACCCTCACGCCGTGAGGTATATTATGAAAAAGCAAGGCTGTTATATATGCTCAAAAGATATAACGAAGCATTTTTTACGCTTTTGGAGGCGGAAAAGCACAGTCTTAAAATAACGGACTATCACTATAACGCAAACGCATGGGGAGATAAATTTGCAGAGTTTAAACAAACCGTAAAAGGCAAGGTGACATTTAATGAATAAATATAAAGTAGCCGTTTATGCCATATGCAAAAACGAAGAGCAGTTTGTCGACAGATGGGTCGATTCCATGTCAGAGGCAGACGAAATATATGCAGCCGATACAGGTTCGCTGGACAACACGGCAGAACGCCTCAGACAGAGGGGAGTTACGGTAAATAATATATCACTTGGCTTCTGGCGGTTTGACACCGCAAGAAACATATCGCTAAGCTTTGTGCCGGAGGATGTGGATATATGCGTATGCACCGATCTTGATGAGGTACTTGACAAGGGCTGGCGCAAAAAGCTTGAACAGGTATGGAGGGAGGATACAACTCGGCTTAAATATATGTATACATGGAGTTTTAAGCCCGACAACACCCCTGCCGTCACATTCTGGTACGAAAAAATACATGCAAGGGAAAATTTCCGCTGGATCCACCCCGTGCATGAAATACTTGAATACTGCGGCGACAGACCCGAAAGCTATGTATGGTGCGGAGATATACATTTAAAGCACTATCCCGATCCGTCAAAATCAAGGGGTCAGTATCTGCCGCTGTTGGAGCTGTCCGTGCGGGAATGTCCGTCGGATGACCGCAATATGCACTACCTTGGCAGGGAATATATGTATTACAAAATGTGGGATAAATGTATAGAAACGCTCAAAAAACACCTTGAAATGCCTACGGCGGTATGGCGTGACGAACGTGCGGCGTCAATGCGGTACATTGCAAGGGCATACAGTGCAAAGGGCGATATGGACGAAGCACAGAGCTGGCTTTATCGTGCGGTTGCCGAGGCACCGCATCTCAGAGAACCGTACATTGAAATGGCAAAGCTTGCCTACAGGCTAAAAAAATGGCACATAGTATATGCTATGGTATGTGCAGCGCTCGAGATAAAGCAGAAGCCGTCAAGCTATATAAACGAGTCGTTTTGCTGGGATTATACTCCGTATGACCTTGGAGCCCTTGCCGCATACGAACTTGGCATGAAAAAAAGGGCATATGAGCTTGCTCAAAAAGCATACAGTCTATGCCCCGATAACGAAAGATTAAAAAATAATGCGGATATAATACGTCAAAACCTGTAATACAAAGCCGACATTATTAATTATTTGTATATATTTCACTCTGAAAGCAGCTTATATTAAAGCGTTTAGAGCGATTACTAATATAAAATACACCAATTTGACACCATATATATTTAAACTATGAAAAATACAACAAGTTATATAAGGTGGCAAATATATGATGAAAATTTTTTGATATTCAGATATTAATATTTATATACCGTCAAAGTTATTTTATTCGGCCAAGTAAGTCCTCTGCCATTCAAACTGCGGGGACTTACTGTTATATTAGGCAGGGGTACAAGTTTCATATTAACATTATTGAATGGAACAGTTTTATATTGAAAAATAATGTATGTTTTGGTACAATAAAAATATAAACATAAACAAATCGGAATTTATGGAGATTAAACAAATGGAGTTTAGAAATTTACTGAATGCTCAAAATCGAGATGAGTTGCGGCAATGGCTT
>CANQDF010000050.1 GCA_947591605.1 uncultured Clostridia bacterium
TACAGATTTATTAGATTGGACTTTGTAACTATTAACCAGCAGTCATTCTTGACTACACCATTATTATACTAGGAGAACCTACAATGAGAAGATTTCAAAAGAAATTCACAATGATTTTAGTCGCCGCCTTCCTTGTGGCATCCTTATCGGGATGCGACAACCCCTTTGCAAAAACGACGTATTCGGCTACATCCGGATTCTCCTATAGTTCTGACAAGGGCCATACATATGGTGATGGCACAAAGGAATATTCCGTAGGAGAGACGGTCTATATGAAGGTTATCTTCAAGGTAACCTCAAACAAGAGTAAAACATCCCAGGTGCATGCAGTCCTTACGATTCCTAATATTGAATCCGTGGATGCCAAGTACATGGACGGTCAGATCATCACACCTAACTTCGATGCAGCCAACAATGTTACAACATATGAGTTCACTGCAAATGCATCGGAAGAGTCAAACGAGGTTGAATGTGTTGTTCAGTTCATCCCGAATGCGGTAGGTTCTGTTACGATGACTCTTGTTTATGATGACAATATAGATCCTTCATATGACATTCAGAGTACATTGGTGTTTGTTGAGGCAGAAACTACGGAGGATTAATTATGGGAGGCTATTGGGCACGTCATAGATTGCTTCCGTCGTTAATTATGGCTATTGTTGTAGCTGCTTTGACAGGTTTTTTGTTTGCATTTCCGTTTGTTGAGCAGTGCGCCAGCAGTTACAATGCGCAGAGCATCTATGAAAATTCGGATATTGACTTTATTGCTCCAGAACCTTCTTTTGAGCAGGTTGCAGAGCTTCCGGGTACAAAGGGAATCAGTAAGGTATTTCCTTTTTATCTGACCAAGACAGGCGTGAATGTCAACGGGGTTTCTCGGACAACTACTGTTTTGCTTAGTGACCAGTTCGATAATGTTGATATGACAATGTACAACGATAGTCGCCTGATCAGAAAAGCAGATTTGGCTGTTGATAATCCGATTTATATTGATTGGCAGTTCAGCCATGACACCTCTGCTGGCATTGGAGATGCTGTGTCATTTTCTATTGGCGGGAATAATGTGGACTTTACTATCGTCGCTATTTACGAAACGAACAGTGTTTATGACGGAGGAGCAATACTTGCAGAAATAAGTTCTGAACAGAAAAATACCATTGCCGCAAATTCAAAAAGCAATGGCTTTTCTGCAATTTACATTTCTGCCAGTGATTATAACGCTTGCCGCACATATTTAACGACGGAATATCGTCCACTTGGCAGATTGAGAGAGCGGAGTCAATTTGACAGTGATGAACAGTATGCAATCCATTACGATGCAATCATGTCATCGGGATATGCTAATGAAATCACGGATTTCCGCGTTAAGGAAAATGATCTGGATACAGCACAGAATCCGTTAATGGTCATTATCGGTGCAGTGCTTGCGGCCGTTGCTGTCCTAGCATTTAGCATTATCATGTCCCGACGTGGCAGCGAGAAAGGCTATTTCACTAAATTTTGCATCCCTAAAGGACAAAATGTAAGACCCTATTACACCATCTCGTTTGGGTTTGAATTATTCTCCTTTTTAGTGTTATATGTAGGGTCAATTTGCGTTCGAGTGATAACAGCGAACGAATATCTGCCGCGCGGTGTATTTGGAGTTCTTCTGATTGTTATTCCTGTTGCCTTTGCTGTTGCAGAAGTCGTTGCTTTGAGATTGAATAATTCTATGATTGCTGTAATTACTACAAAAGTACGCAAAGAGGAAGAAACGAAAAAAGCGACAGAAGCTGAAGTTATCGAAAAGGCCAGAATTGAATCTGTTTCTAAAAATAAGCATTAAAGGATCATGCATGAGTATATGAAGAGAAAGACAATAAATCTTCATACTGACAGAAAAATGGCACTATTGCTGATGGTGCTTTTTTCTGCACTCATGCTAATTTTTAATACAGGGCTTGCATTGGCAACGAATGGAAGCGCTGCAGAACTAAGCATCCTTCTTCGATCAGACTATGACTACTCTGTTACGACACAAAAAGGTTTTGGTACAAATGATTATTATCTGTTTAATGCTGGTATAAGTTTTGCTTCATCAAGAGACTCAAATATGAGCTTTAATGCGGATGTTGTCATGCAGGTTCGTGATTCAGGATACTCGAACGAGGTTGCGTGGAATGCAGACGTTCTTAGCTGTAATGGCGTCGCCGTTTCGGAAGGAATAGCAAGATCTAACAAGTTGCATATAGGAGATATTATATACTCAAAACACAATGTTGATGGAACAATTCATGAGTATACGATTGAGCAGATTCTGCCAGAGGTCCTTCATGTCCGTTTGACAAGCCATAGGAGTTTCACAAACGGTGTTATCGTAATGGGGTATGACGAACTGTATGAAGAGAATATATCTCATTCCCTTCTTACGTTCACCAGGATGCCATTTAATGATCTGGCAAGTATTGATGGGATGGCGGTACAGAATATCGCTTATAGAGATGATGAAGTTGCCTTTGTTGTTCAGAGTCTCTTTCCATATTGGACGGTTTTTCTTCTGCTATCTGTTTTAGTGTCGATAATATCTTGCTATATACATTCAAAAGGCGTTTCCCATAATTTTAGAAGACTTATTACACTTGGATTTGAAAGGGAAACTCTTAATAAGGCTTTTCTAAAATATACCTTTTTGCCGGGGTGTATATCAGTACTCATATCGTTGTTGCTATCAGAACTTTTTTGTTTTACGACACATAGCAGCACAACAGAAAGTTTGATTTTTGGCGCTGTAGCAATCATTGAGTTGGCAATGCTATGGCTTTCCGCATTGTATTTCAGAGGCCGTTTGTGGAGGAGATAAAGATGGAAAATATTCTAAGCATACAGGATTTATCAATTCGTATAAACAAGCAGCCCCTGGTCGAGAATGTTTCGTTTTCTGTCGGTGAAGGTGAAGCAATCCTGCTTTCCGGTGCAAATGGGATTGGAAAGAGTACAATACTAAAGTCCATTCTGCAACTTGAGATGGACGGGAAGGACATATCCGGGCAAATAATCAATCGGAGTTTTGGAAATGTACTTTCCTTGAATGGTACGGAACTTCAGAGGTTTAGATCGAGCATTGCTTATATCCAGCAAAAGGATGAGTATTCTGAAATGGGTAGCATCCAGGTTCGAGATATAATAAGTGAGAGTAGAGAAGCTCATACAGGAAAAAATCTCAGTAATGCGGAAGTCAATGACCTTATTGATAAATGGATACCGAGACGTAGTGATGGAAAGCGTGTGTTTGACGCAAACTCCAAACCAGCAAAATTCAGTGGTGGAGAACAACGTCTTTTATCTGTGCTGTCTGTAATAGCGACAAGACCGAACGCTGAACTGATGATTATAGATGAGCCGTTGAACAATCTCGATTTTGTGAATGCCAGAAACATCAGTAATTTGATCAATAGGGTGATTAAGGATAATCCTAAGATGGGACTGCTAATGATTAGCCATTGCAGAATCTTTCCGTTCATCACGAGGGAGATTGGGTTAACAGCAAAGGGAGCCTCCTTGGTTGAGGAGCGTTATGCTTGTCACAGTTGTTTCGGAGAAGCAAATGCCGAGGGCTTTTATACGGAGTATCGGTAATTGTATAGAATAAAGCAAAAGCGTTAAAAGAGGCGTTCAGAGTATTGAAACCGGGCGGCAAGCTCATAACTTCCACGGGCTTTGTAAATAAAGAAACACTTGCAGAGCTGCCGGTTGAAGTACAAAAAGTCTTGCTTGAAAAACGCCCCGATGTATTTGAGGATTTGTATGAGGATACGGTTCTTGCCGGTTTCAGCAAAATTGATAGTGTGATCAGCGGATGCTGGTATACCGACGATGATGAAAGTACAATCGCAGATTTGGCACGTTCGCTTGGCATAAATTTGAAATTTACAAGCTATACCAGATACTGTGTAAAGGAATAAGTTTATTTGCGATGCATGTGAGGAAATCGGAGCGGATTTACCGGTGTATGAATTGCGTGGAAACGACCTGAGAATCCATTTCAAGGCATTACAAAGAGCCCTTATAGATCAGCCAAAAGTATCAGAAAATCAGCATGATACTTTGGAAAATAAAATTGTTGCTTTGCTAAAAGAAAATCCTTCTGTAACACAGGGTGTTCTGGCAGAAAAAACTAAAGTATCAGTGTCGTCTATTAAGCGTACTATGAAGATACTTTCAGATACTGGAAAATTGTCCGTAAAGGTGGAAAACGATTTGGATATTGGGAAATTTTCCGTTTTGTCCGCCGTGGCGGAGATTGAGCGGGAAAATATTCTTGTACAGGCCATGGAGGGCCGCCGCCAGAAAGCGCGGGAGGGCAAATGTAAATGATGGCGGCACTGGAGTATTTTAAGATGATAAGGCCATCTGTCTGCGAAAATACACAATGCCAGATAACATGGAAAAATGAAATTGGGGGGCAAGTATGAGAATTGGTGCGAATCAGTTCAGGGTTACGGGAAACATAGATGAAAATAGAATACTACAAGATGAATTATTTTATGAGGGTTTAGCAGAGAGTGATACGACCAAACTTTTAAAAGTTCCGATGAGCGATATTCATAATCATTCCACGAAAGGCTGTAAGCGAAGCTGGTTAGGCAAACAATTAAATCAGGAATTCCCTGATCCCCCTGAAAGGTTCGGTGGACTTAACGGTATGCAGGAATGGTTTACTTCATCAATTAAGCCATATAGTACGGGAAGAGAAGGAATCGTTTTAAGATGGGAAGGGGCTTTTGAGGAAGCTAAGAGAAATAATATTGTAAGATTGGCCATGAATTTTGGGGCGACTGAAATTGAGTTGGTTGGTGGAATGGATGCGTTCAAAGTTATAATTGAAGGATTCCATCAGAAACATTGTCCTGATACTGTGTTTGAACCGGAAATAACATATATGTCTTTATGTAATATAGAGGAAGAGGCAAGCAGGATTGATTATTATATTTCTTCCGGTTATTTCAAATCCATTGATGTATGTGGCGGGGAAAATCTAAAGTCCTTTGAAGATTTTTTGCCATTATATAGAAAAGCAGAAAAATATCATCTGATTAAAAGGATGCATGTTGGGGAAAGCGGAACAGCCGAGGATATAAGAAGGGCTGTTGATATTTTGGGACTTGACGAAGTCCATCATGGGATAAATGCTGTTAATTCAAAAGAAGTTATGCGATTTCTTGCAGATAACAGGATACAGCTTAATGTGTGTCCAAGCAGCAATGTAATGCTGGGATATGCGCGCAGCTACAGAGAGCATCCGATTAAAGAGCTTTATGAAAATGGGGTGAGTGTTACAATCAATACAGATGATCTGCTTATTTTTGACAGCTCAATTGAAAATGAATACTTGCTGTTGTATCGTGAGGGTACGCTTAATGCAAAGCAATTAAATGAGATTCGATTAAAAGGGTTAAGGCTCGGGGGTGAATAAGTTTTATCATGAATTTAAAAGAATGCTTTATGCTGGAAGATATGTTTCCTAAAAGTTTTGCCGATTATGAAGAAAGGCCATATGGGATACTTTTTTATAATACGACAAACAAGGCTTCTTATGATTCTAATCATGCGGTAATTTTTCGGGATCGAATAGATGATTTGTCCAAGACATTAAAGGATGTTATTGCCTTCTATGCTGAAAAAGAAATAAGACCAACGATTTATCAGTCTACACTAGATAGTGGATATTTTGGGGAAATAAAGAAAGAACTTGCTCTGGCGGGTTTTGACAGCTGGATGGAAGAACAGCGCTTTATGGTTCTTATGGAAGAAAATACAATTGCTCCAAATGAAAATCTTGTTGTGAGAAAGATAGAGAAGTGGGATGATTCATTTGTTCAGATTTTTATGGAAGCAGAAGAACCATGGGAAATCGAAGTGGTAAGAAGGGCGCTTTGCAATCCTGACACTGCGTTCTGGGTAGTGTATTTTGATGAAAAACCAATTGGATTTTTGTACTGTCTCGTGGATGGAAATATTTGCCGTGGAAACTATGTGCTTGTGTCAAAACAACATCGTAATGTAGGTGCAGGAAGAACTTTAACTTATCATTATGTCAGGTGGTGTAAAGAGCAAGGTATTCGCACAGTTTTTCATTGGCCTGATGGAGAACATCCTGAGAAAATATATTATGATGCTGGATTTCGATATGTGGAAACAATAAGTGCAGGTAGAGCGGTTTATATAGAATAAACTATAAAACTTTGGCCTAACGAAGCCTTACAAATATGTAATGACAGATTGATAGCACTGACAGGAATATTGTGTGACATTTGCGCAGCACAGCGCTTTGGGTGTCTGGAGGTGTGATCACACACGGGGGCAACGATGGGGGCACGGAGCGGCAGTAAAGAAGCGTCGCTTCACATAGTTTTTTATCCGTTTTAGATTCTGCATTGAAAGTAAGCGTCAAATCCAACGCCCTTTGCTAAATTTTGCGCCGCCTATTGGCGACGCTTGCTGTAGCACTCACCCG
>CANQDF010000051.1 GCA_947591605.1 uncultured Clostridia bacterium
TTCTGTTGTTTTGAATGGGATTTTGTTAAAAATAGCCCCTGTTCCTAAAATTGGAATAGGGGTTGTTTGACAGTCTGTCCCAGAGACATTAGTCTCTGGGTGTTAAATATTTTATTGATTGTTGAATGTTAATATAAAACATGGTCTCCCGTACCAGTTACAGGATTAAATCCTTCAACAAATTTATCTTCTGATATATTCTCATGTTTACCAGCATAGGTATTAGATTTAAGATACCCAAAAAGGAATTCTTTCTCTTCATTAGGATCTTTAGTTTTTACACCATCAGTAAGATTTGTATCTGGTAGTATTTGAAAATCTAAATCTGAATAGGCCCAAGCTACTTTCCACTTATCGTTGGAATCTTTTGTAAGAGTATAGGTTACAACTGCTTCATATGTTTTTCCTATTTCATATCCTTTACTACCTTCTGTTTTTGTTGAGGCACCTGGATTGCCATAAATCGGATTTGTAAAATGATCCTTAGTGTTAGAGGAGTCTATTGTATACTTGACATAAACAGGTACATGTGGTAAGCCATAAAGGTCCACCCAGAGAGCTTCTGGCATAACTTTTGCTTCACAAGAAGATATCTGCTTATCTTCTTTGGTAGCCTTAACATAGTCCTGAAGATCTTCTTCGACTGTTTCTATTTCGTCGCCTTTCCAATCTGCTTCATAACCCTTGATTTCTGTGTCACTAAAACAAAAAAGCATGTCTTTAACCCATTCATCTCCAATAGTATTATAATCAATATTGGTTTGGAGGTTAACAAATTTGTCAACAAGTTCATATACTCCCTCAGATGCCAAAATTGGGTAATTACTAGAATGACCATCTGTTATCTCTTTTGCGGTATAGCCATGAAAACCAGTTCCATCTACCCAAGCTGGTCCCCAATAGTTATTCTTGAGGCAGTCTGTTTGGGTTTCATATGCCCAATTGGGAATTTCTTCTGCTATGTATGGGAACATACTTGCGTTTGAAGGCAAGTTAGTTGTTCTGATAGCACGACCAAATGAGTCAACCTGAGCCTGTTCAAAAGGTGGTGCAGCTTCGCCATTTGTGGTTATAGTGACAGTTTTTGTTTCTCCATCCCAACCAACCTGACAATCAAAGGTTTCACCAATAAATCTAAGAGGAACCATGGTTCTGTTATTAATTATTCTTGGTGACATAGAAATAGTTACAGCTTCACCATTTATGCGAGCTAAATACTCATCTACAGTGAGCTGAATAGTTGTATTACCCTTTGTAACTGTAACAGTTCTTGTTGTAGCATCCCAATCCACAGATGCTCCTAAATTCTCGCTTATAACTCTAAGTGGGACTAAAGTTGTACCGTCAATAATAAAAGGATCTGTGTCGGATGAAATTGTACGACTATCAATTACTATTGAAGGTGTTGTGTAGTTTGCAGCAACAGCTGGGGTTACTGCAGATGCTGACATCATAGAGCACATCAACACAGTGCCTATGATGAGCTTTTTGTTTAATGCTTTCATCTACTGAAAACCTCCTTTGTTTTACCTATGTATACTTTAAAAGGGTTTCCGCCATTACGGCGGAAGCCCTTTTTATTATACATTTATTATGCTGCAGTTATATTACTTGCCTGCAAGCTTTTTATATCCGTCAAGTCTTCTCTTGGCATCTGCCGCACAGTGGTCAAAGAGCTCCTCTGCAATATCGGGGAATGCCTTTGCAAGTGAAGCAAAACGAACCTCGCCCTTGATAAATTCCTTAAAGTCTGCTGTAGGCTCCTTGGAATCAAGCGTAAATACTTCGCCCTCAGGATTGTATCTGTAAAGCTGCCAGTAACCGCACTCAACAGCCTTCTTAGCCTCAACATGGAAGTTGGTTCTGAGGCCGTGGTTAATACATGGTGAGTAAGCTATAATGAGTGATGGGCCATGGTAAGCCTCTGCCTCTTTAAGAGCCTTGATAAGCTGATTCTTGTCCGAACCCATGCAAACCTGAGCAACATATACATAACCGTAGCTCTTTGCTATCATACCGAGGTCTTTCTTGCGAACCCTCTTACCGGAAGCCGCAAATTTTGCAATAGCAGCAGCAGGTGTAGCCTTTGAAGCCTGTCCGCCTGTGTTTGAGTAAACCTCTGTATCAAATACAAATACGTTTACATCCTCGCCGGAAGCAAGTACATGGTCAACGCCGCCAAAGCCGATATCATATGCCCAGCCGTCGCCGCCGAAGATCCACTGGCTCTTCTTAACGAGCATATCTGTGTGGTCAAGTACATACTTGCAATGCTCGCAGTTAGCGCCTGCAGCCTCGATAGCAGCTACAAGAGCAGCCGATGTAGCCTTTGAAGCCTCTCCCTCGTCCATAGTATCAAGCCAAGCCTGAGCAGCAGCCTTAACATCGCCTGCGGCATCATTAGCGGCAATAGCCTCAACATGTGTCTTAAGGAGTTCTCTCTGCTGCTTAACAGCTGTGTACATACCTAAACCAAACTCTGCGTTATCCTCAAACAGCGAGTTACACCAAGCAGGTCCCTGACCCTTGTGGTTGGTTGTGTATGGTGATGAAGGTGCGGAGCCGCCCCAGATAGAAGAACAGCCTGTAGCATTTGCAATATACATTCTGTCGCCGAAGAGCTGTGTAATAACTCTTGCATAAGCTGTTTCTGCACAACCGCCGCATGAACCGGAGAATTCAAGCAATGGCTGCTCAAACTGGCTGCCCTTAACGGTAAACTTATCCTCGGGATTTTCCTTTGGTGAAAGATTTACCGCATAATCCCAAGCTGCGATCTGGTCAGCCTGAGTATCTATAGGCTTCATTGAGAGTGCTGTTTCCTTTGCAGGACAACTGTATACACAGTTGCCGCATCCGGTACAGTCAAGTGTATCTACCTGGATAACAAACTTGTAGCCTGCTTCCTTGCCCTTACCGTCAAGCAGCTTCATGCCTGCGGGAGCGTTTGCAGCCTCGTCCTCTGTAAGGAGGAATGGTCTGATTGCAGCGTGTGGACATACAAAAGCACACTGGTTACACTGGATACACTTTGAAGCATCCCACTCGGGAACATCAATAGCGATACCTCTCTTCTCATAAGCAGCTGTACCATGCTCAAAGATACCGTCTTCAATACCCTTGAATGCGGATACAGGGAGAGTGTCGCCCTTCTGAGCGTTCATAACGTCAACAATGTTCTTTATAAATGCAGGTCTGTCTGCAGCTGCAGCAGCCTCTGCGTCAACAGCGTTAGCCCAGCTTGCAGGTATTTCAACCTTGTGGAAGCCCTCTGCGCCTCTGTCAACAGCAGCGTAGTTCATGTTGACTATTTTTTCGCCCTTCTTACCGTAGGACTTAACGATAAATTCCTTCATATATTTAATGGCATCTTCCTTTGGAATGATCTCTGTGATCATGAAGAAAGCCGATTGAAGAACCATGTTGAATTTGCTGCCAAGGCCGATTTCCTTACCGATCTCTACAGCGTTTATGGTGTAGAAGTTAATGTTCTTTGTAGCAAGATCTCTCTTAACGTTAGCAGGTAAGTGCTGATCAAGCTCCTCATCGGACCATATTGTATTTAACAGGAAGCTGCCGCCGTCCTTAAGGTTGGATGTCATATCATACTTTGTAAGATATGCCTGCTGATGGCATGCAACAAAGTCTGCCGTATCAATAAGATATGGGGAACGGATAGGCTTTTTACCAAACCTTAAGTGAGAATTGGTGATACCGCCAGACTTCTTTGAGTCATAAGCGAAATAAGCCTGTGCGTACATATCTGTGTGGTCACCGATGATCTTGATGGAGTTTTTGTTTGCACCAACAGTACCGTCGGAGCCAAGGCCCCAGAACAGGCAGTTTGTTGTACCCTCGGGAGTAACGTCAACAACAGGGCCCCTTTCAAGCGAAAGACCTGTTACGTCATCGTTGATGGCAAGTGTAAATTTCTTCTTAGGTGCAGCTGCATCAAGGTTTGCATAAACAGCAATTATATCTGCAGGAGTGGTATCCTTTGAACCAAGACCGAAACGACCGCCGAAAATATCTACCTTTCTGTCGGAGTTAAAGAATGCGTTAACAACATCCTGGTAAAGTGGCTCGCCCTGTGAACCGGGTTCCTTTGTTCTGTCGAGAACAGCGATCCTCTTAACGGTAGCAGGGATAGCCTCAAGAAGCTTTTCGGGAACAAAAGGCCTGTAAAGATGAACATTGACAAGACCGACCTTCTGACCCTGTGCTGAAAGGTAATCAATGGTACCTGCTATTGTATCGCAGATAGAACCCATAGCAATTATAACCTTGTCTGCATCGGGAGCACCGTAGTAATTGAAAAGCTTATAATCTCTGCCTGTCAGCTTGCTGATTTCAGCCATATATTTTTCAACAACTTCGGGAACTGCGTTGTAATATGGGTTACAAGCCTCACGAGCCTGGAAGAATATATCGGGGTTCTGAGCGGTACCTCTTGTGCTTGGGTGCTCAGGGTTAAGAGCATGAGCCTTGAATGCCTTAACAGCATCCATATCAACAAGCTTTGCAAGGTCGTCATAGTCGAGTACTTCTATCTTCTGTATTTCGTGTGAAGTACGGAAGCCGTCAAAGAAGTGCATAAATGGCACCCTTGACTTGATAGTGGAAAGATGAGCAACAGCACCGAGATCCATAACCTCCTGTACGCTTGAAGAAGCAAGCATAGCAAAACCGGTCTGACGGCAAGCCATTACGTCGGAATGATCGCCGAAGATGTTAAGTGCATGGCTGGCAACGCAGCGTGCGCTTACGTGAAGTACGCATGGAAGAAGCTCACCTGCTATCTTATACATATTGGGGATCATAAGAAGCAAGCCCTGTGAAGCTGTGTAAGTAGTTGTTAATGCGCCTGCCTGAAGCGAGCCGTGTACTGTACCTGCGGCACCTGCCTCGGACTCCATCTCAACTACCCTTACAGTCTGTCCAAAAATGTTCTTTCTGCCTCTGGCTGCCCATTCATCAACGTTTTCAGCCATAGGTGAGGATGGTGTGATTGGATAAATACCGGCAACTTCGGTAAAAGCGTAAGACACTTCTGCAGCAGCCTGGTTACCATCCATTGTTTTCATAACCTTTGACATTACATAATCCTCCTTGTCAAAATTATAATATTGCGGAAACATCGGGCTTGTCCCATACCTACATATTTTTGTGTATAAAGTATGCACAGCATGTAAATAATAAGACTGAGCCAATGCCTCACAAAACGGCATTAAGCCGTAAAAATAAATATAATGCCCAAACCCGTATAGGGCAGATACATAATCTCACGCAAATGAAACCTGTATCAGCAAAATATTTTATAATTTATTATAACAACTTTTTTCAAAATAGTAAATAACCTTTTTTTAATTATTTTAAATTTTTTTTGTAAATTTTTCTAAATTATTGTTAAAATTAGCTCCGGGTTTAAGCAATTGTTACATTTATACCTGTTTTTGGCTATATAGTTTGGCTATAATTGGGTTTAAATATATCTGGACTTTGCCAAAAGCAAAAAAATTTAAAAATATTTCAAAATATATTGACAAATTTGCTTATTTATGCTATTCTAATATAGCTGTCCTAAAGAGAGCGGCTGAGCATAGGGCGCAAAAAGGCGCAGCTCGGCAAAGAGGCGAACATTGAAAACTGAATAATCGGA
>CANQDF010000052.1 GCA_947591605.1 uncultured Clostridia bacterium
ACATGGCAGCATAAAAAACGGCGCAGCAGCCTTAAACTGCTACGCCATTAAGTCCAACTTTTGGGGGTCACCTCAATTCCAATTTTGAGAATAGGGGGTTATTGTACAGTCTTATTAACCTAAAAAAGGTTAATAATTATACTTGACAAAAGGATAAATATATTGTATGATTCTAATAGGGAGGTGAAAGTATGTCATACACAAGGTTTGGTGAATTTATGAGGATCTTGCGTGTTAAGAATCATGAAGTTATGGGAGATATAGCCGAATTGCTGGGTGTTTCGACTCCATTTTTATCGGCTGTAGAAAACGGAAAGAAAAACGTTCCAAGTGAATGGTTCGATATAATAGCTAAACATTATTGCCTTGATACCGATAAGATAACAGAAATGAAAGAAGCTGCCGAAGATTCAAAGACAAACATTAAAATATCTTTGACACAATCAGAACAATATCAAAGAGAAGCTGCAGTACAATTTGCAAGAACTTTCGATGATATTGATGAAGAAACGGCATCTAAGATTTTGGAACTATTAAAAAAAGGTGGTAATAAAAATAATGGATTATGAAACAAAACCCATAAGCAGAAGTGGTCTGAGGAGCATATCTAAGTTTGTGAGGCAGATGTTTGGATGCAAATCAGATAATGTGCCTTTCCCTGTAATAGATGCACTTGAACGATTGCCTGATTTGTTCCCGGATACCAATTGCGTTATTGTAAATGATAATGAACTTCCGGGAAATGTATTTGCTTGTTGTTCTCCAAAATCTGAGGGTGGATTTGTTATAAAAATAAAACAAACCGTCTACGATGATGCTTATAAAAACAAAAACCCTGCCTTTCTTTCTTTTATCTGCCATGAGATTTGCCATGTGGTTTTGTTTTATCTTGGATTTACACCTATATCCAATGTTTCTATTTCTGAAAAAGATAAAATTCCCGCATATAGGAGTGTTGAGTGGCAAACGAAAGCCCTATGCGGGGAAGTAACCATACCATACGAGGCAACTATAAATATGAAAGCTAAGGAAATAATGAAAAAATATAATGTAACCGAAGCTTCTGCAAAATACAGAGTAAAGCAAGATAAACAAAAAAGGAATATATAAATTATATATATACTTAAGAATAAGTTTGAGGGGTGATTCCAATGGTTCATTTCAGGTGACAAGGAAAACGCATTGTATCGGTGCGGCTAACACTAAAACAATGCGTCTTTGGTCATGCATAATGCATAACTACACACTATACATTATAGCATAACCTATTTTCTTTGTCTATTATCATTTTTAACAAATATAACTTGATAAAACTATAATTATTTGCTGCCAATGTCAGCGGAAAGGAAAATATTTTATGACATCAAAAGAGTTTAGGAATGATCCTTTATTTTTGAGAAACAGCTTTGTTAGTCAAGGAAAATTAGGGATACCTATCATAAAAAAACAAAATGTAGATTTGAATAATATAGACTTGATATCTATAAATGATACAAGGCTGAGAGAAAATAAAGCTAACAAGAAGAGAGGGGTTCATTTTTTTGTAGACGATTATCGTTTTGAAAATACTTACAGAAGACCCAACACTCTAATAAATCGTTTAAAACAATACAGATTTGTTTTATCTCCTGATTTCTCTTTATATTCCGAAATGCAACCATGGCGACAAATCGAAAGTGTTGCACATAGCAGATGGGTTGGCGCTTATTGGCAAAAGCATGGGCTTATTGTTGTTCCGACTGTAAGTTGGTCAGCCGGTAGCAGCTTTGAATTTTGCTTTGATGGTATTGAAAAAGGTTCGGTTGTTGCAGTTGGTATGCCGGGGAGTAAAAAAGACATGATACGATTTATGAGGGGATATAATACAATGATAGAAAAAATTGAACCAAGCAGTATTATTGTTTTTGGATTACCTTTTGCACAGATGCAAGGAAATTTAGTTACTGTAGATTATATTGAATCAAAAAGGAGAGATGAATAATGGGAGGAAGAGGAACATTTGCAGCGGGAACAGAGGTTGCTTATTCATATCAAACAGTGGGTATGATCGAAGGTGTGAAAATTTTACAGGGATTAAACGGTAAACATAGTTTGCCGGAAGAAGCTCATTCCAGTATGGCATATATTAAATTAAAACCCGATGGTACATTTCATGAAATGAGAATTTATGACAAGGATCATTACCTTGTAATGGAAATAGCATATCATCCAGAGCCAAAATTAAATAATGGTAACAGAATAGATAATGTTCTTCATGTGCATGAATATCAAAGGGATAATTTCAAACACAGACATGCTCGGCTACTGACCGAAGAGGAAATGAAAAAGTATAAAAAGTTTTTTAAAGGAGTCAAGATCAAATGATAAACGGTAATGCAAATGAATTTATAGATGGACTTTACTATGGGGATGAACGTTTTTTCATATACAATCAAAAAAAATATTTTATAGAAGGTTGGACGGAAAATGATAAGTTGATGTTGATTTTATATATTATAGAAGATCCTCAAAATAAATTTGAATGGAGTGCAGTTTCAAACAACAATAATTATCCTGTTGATAAATTCGAAACAGCAGATATATTTGATGGCAAAACTTTTTGGGAAGTTGAAAAAGACATAGAATGGGTAGACTGCTGAAATTGAGAAACGGCTTTCATAACATAACCGACAAAAAGCAATGAAATATTGACAGATATAGTTAATGTCACATATAACCACGTTTTGTCCGCTGAACTTGCTGTAAGATTTTTGGCAACGATTATATTAATCCTTTTTTTAGATGATAGATACTTATTATTGTGTTCGATGGAAAATACAAGTTTCTGCCGAACACAAATTCTTTATCAGAAGCAGCCGATTATATGTATACGGCGTAAGCAAAGTACGAATATCCTTGATAAAGTAAAAATATTTTATAGGGGTGAAAATATGATTAACGGAGATCCAAATAAATTTATTGATATGATATATACATGTCAGGACTTAGTTTTTATTTATGATAATGTTAAGTATTGGTTTCAAGGTTATATGGAAGATGATAAAGTACATATGGAAGTTTTTCAGACTGAACCGCCTAAAGACGAGTATATATGGGAATATAATGGTTTTTCTATAATAGAAGGGCAAGAAGCTTTTCAGTATGCCCCGATTTTCAATAACAGAACTTTTTGGGAAGTTGAAAAAGATATAGAATGGGTTGACTGCTGAAATTGAGAAACGGTTTTTACAACATAACTTATACATAAAGGGGAATGATTTAGACTTGTCAGCGGTGGAAATGCTCAAAAACAAATTACAAATATTGCATTAAAGATTATATTGTTAAAATATATACAAACGGTGTATGTGTGGGAAATATTTCGGATCACGGTAAAAAATGAAAAAGAAGCGGAACAGGACAAACATGTTTTACCAAGCCTTGGACAAGCGAAGATAACCGTGCAGGAAAACAGTTGCAGGACTAAAGAAAAAAATAAAGCCAAAGATGGAGTTGTCCGAGGAAAAAAGGGAGTGACGAGCGTTAGCTAGGCAAGAATCTCTTTATACTCTGTGAAAAAAACAGGCAAAGGAACTTGCGGGGGTACTCCGCAAGCAAGTGAAGTACCCTAGTTTGTTCCTCTTAAATGTGTGCATTTCCTGCAAGTGTGTTATTTTCTGCACGTCGGATTATCCATATAAGACAATATTTACAGACAAGATATAAAGTCTATATACTCGGGATAAAATATACAAAATGTAAGTGTGGCGGACCATGCTGCCATCAGCACGCACAAAACAACAAATATTATTTTCCCGAACGGAGAAAATTGATTAACGATGTTTTTGAAGGTTGGCTCAAAAAACTCCTCTTCGCAATGGCGATGGTATACCGCTTTTTTGGGTGCAGCTTGTACGCTGTCCGAGGAAACGGCTGCTTTAGGCAGAGCAATGGCAAGCTTTGCTCCGCAGCCTGCGCAGTAGGTTGAATCATCGTCAATTTTTTTGCCGCAGTATTTACAATACATTGATATCTATCCCCTTTTGTTATATTGTGACCCGATGCGATAGGGTTACATAAAATTTTTTATTATCATTAGTACAATTATTGCGATGCCCGCAGCTATCATACCTGCACCCTGTATAAGGTTATTTTTGTCGCCTACTATATTAAGCCACTTGTGTCCCTGTACATAATAGACGCTGAGCATCTCTCCTTCGGGATACTTTGGCTTTTTTTGAGAAACTGCGGCAGGCATATCGAGCTCCTCACCGTTGTATGTAAAGTGTATTACAGGGTATTCTCCGCCCTCGATTGAAGCGTAGCCTGTAACCCTGCCCTCAACGACAACTGCCTTATTTTTGATAGATATATGACTGATTATAAGATATATACCCAAACAAATAAAAACTATTCCCAAAACAATTAAAAGCATGATTTTTCCTCCTTAAATTTCCGCTATAAGATTTTCCAGCAATTCCTTTTCCATTTCGGCAAGACCCTTGTGCGGGAACTTGTCCGCCACCTCAAGCCCTGCTCTTGCCGCCTCAAGCGCTTTGTCCTTATCCTTGCATATATGATACAGGTAATACGCATATACACGTCTGCCGTTTATGTCCTTATCGTTTAAGAGATTTGCCTCTATGCCGAAATAATAGGACTGTGCCGCTGCGGTATCCCCCGTCACAAATGAGGTGTAAAAAATGACCTCGTATATGTAGGGCGTTAAGGCGTCATTATTCATTGCGCCGATATTTGCCTCAAACAGCTCTATTATCCTGCCCATCTTTTCGTAATCATAGCTGTCAAGATAGTGATAATACAAAAACAGATAGTATCTCAGCTCTAAAATATTATTAAGCTTTCCGTGAGGTATCTCCACCTCGTCAATATCTATTTCCCTTGGACGTGTGCCGGCATTGAGCTTGTTGGTCACATATTGCTCCTTACGCCACATAACAGCCTTGGGGCTTTTGGAAAAACAGTTGTATATCATCTGTCCCACAAGAGCGAGGTTTAAAAATGCACATAACCCGTAATACGGCACGGCATTTTTCAATATCAGAGGCAACTCACAAGATACGCATATTTTCCATAGGATCGGTATAAGAACAAGGTTTGCAATCGTAGGCAGCAGATTGTATAAAACCGTGTCCGCATTTGTTCTTTCGGGCTTAATCATACCGCAGTTTACAAAAAACTGGGGGTTTCCTGTTGATACGGTTATTTTGCCGTTTTCCTTTTTTATATAGATAAAATAAAGTGTAAAGCTTAAAAATTCGTACCCCAAAATTTTACCGAAAATAAGTACAAAAACCGCATGCAGAAGATAAAATACAAATATTCCTATTAAAAAGGAAAAGCATAAATATAATAATGACATAATCAAGGCATCGCTCCCAACCGTTAAAAAATATATCGGATACACATAACAAAATAATTATAGTATATTTTTTACATTATGTCAATATATTTGTCGGCTAATCAAGACATCTGTAAATTGCAATATAAAATGTCACCAAAGTGATGGTGGTAAATTTAGCGAAAGTGCCGCTTCATAAGAAGAAAG
>CANQDF010000053.1 GCA_947591605.1 uncultured Clostridia bacterium
CATTTCATTTGGCACCATCATAGATTTTAACCTATTATAGGCATTTCGGTTTTTCTTAAGATTAGTTGATCGTATATATTTTCTTTCTTTTTCAATTGCAGACGGTAATTTAATAATCTCCATATAATTTCTTACCTCTCTATTATAGCTTTCAACATTTCTAATATATACTGGTAATCCGAGTTCTTTTGTTTCGCAAACCAGTATATCAATTGATACTCTATTTCACCTATGTCTTGTCCCATTGTATCAGCAATTTTTTTCAATTTCTTTTTTGAGTCCTTTTCTTGGCTAACATCTGGAAAGCCATCTTCACCTACAATTATTTTCAATCGTGCTTCATCATAAATGATATCCTCAGGAATATTCTGGGGTAAAAAAGAAACAAAATCTTTATAATATTTAAGATAAGCTAAAATTAATTCTATTTCCTGTTGTGCGTTAGTTCTTCCTGCTTTCCTATTTGCATCAATTCCCCACTGGATTTTATCCGCATTAATACCTATTGCTTTTTTGAACACATCTTTCATGTATTTTTCAGTCTTATCAATTTCTGGGATTTTAGAAAAATCAGGGATCTCCTCTTTCCGTTGATCACCATCCAAAATAATAAACCTATTATCTACTCTTGTTTTTGAATATGTTAATATTGTATATTGTTTAATATTTGACGCTCCTCCAGGATAAAACTCTACCTGTAACAACTCACTTAATCCTTCAACTCGCAGAATTTTCTCGATTATCTTCTTGGCCATATTATCTTCGACAATAATATGTTTTTTATCAACTAAATCCGATTCTAATTCCAAGAAAGCATTTTGAAAAAAAACTTGTTCTTCAATGATAATAATATCATTCTCAATTTTTCTAAAAGATTTAATAGCAGCTTTAGGTAGCTTTTCAACCACACTAGTTGAATGTGTTGTGATAATAACTTGTATTTTCTTTTTTTTGATAACTTCAAGGATATAGCAAATTAATCTCTTTTGGGCACCTGGATGCAAAGAAACTTCTGGCTCATCTAATAAAAGAATGCTCTCAGCCGAAATTCTTTGAATTTGATCTACCATACTCGTAATTACAAATTCACCACTTCCAGCATTATATTCGGAATATTGTTTGCCATCATTAAAAATAATACTAGTTCCCCATGTTCCGCTATAATATTTATGACGAACCATTTCAATTGACTTAATATTTCCTTGCAAAATATAATTTATGGCCTCGACTGCATCACCATTCAAAAAGTGTCGTTCCTTTCGTTCGCTGGTCCTTCTAGGATTCTGTTTAAGTTTTTTTGACTGTTTAATAACATACTCAACTTTTTGAGTTCGTGAAGTATTTTTCCCTATATCATCATATAAAAAGCTCTTGTCAATTGCTCCTACCATAGTCTTAGTTTGAATATATGTAACACTAAACTTCTCTGGGATTTTACCTTCCTTTCCCCATTCATTTCCACGCAATCTTTTATAATGAAGAACTTGTCCGTCCAATGTATACGATATATCCGCGTTTTGAAATCCCCCATCATCAATTATTGTTTCAAAAAATTCGTCTTGTGGTATTTCTCTCCCTGAGAGCAGTTTTATAGCTTTCATAACTGTTGTCTTTCCACTACCATTTTTTCCGACAATCACAGTAAGAGGAAATGTAAAGTTCAATTCAGATTCTTCTGCGAATTTTCTAAAACTATGTATTTTTATTTGTGATAATCTATTCTTTATAGCTTTTCCATCAAGCATCTTCTCTACATCGCCAATTAGTTTTTCTATATTATCAGTCATTCTATTTCACTCTCCTAAATTAAGCTTACACCTATTTTCTCTCCATCTGGCAACACAAATGTCTGCTCATACCCTACGCCCAGAGACTCCGCAATCATCATCATTTCCTCGGAAGAAACGGTACCACGCTGTAGCTTCTTATTAAAATTTTGAGGAGTCTGACCGATACGTCTGCAAAGTTCCGCAAGACTGATATTCTGTTTATCACACAATTCTCTTACCATATCTGATGTTGTCATGATCCACCTCCATTTGCACCCCCACTATTATAAACCTTTTGGTTGATAATCTCAAGATGTCACTTTAACAATTTATCATGCATCAAAAAAACACCCTGCATTTCTGCAAGGTGCCCTTTTCACAAAATTTTTTCTTACCGTTCCACATTATCCTCTGGCGGCAGTTCAGCAAGCTTTTCCTTTATCTTGCTTATCAGAAGAACAATGCAATCATAAACACGCTTTCCGTCCTTATCATCCGGAATGCAGTTTTCCACCTCAATGTCCTCGAAATCCTTGTCCTCGCTGTAAAAAGCCTGATAGAAAGCCCTCACATCAAACTGGAGATTGGACTTTACTATCTCAAAGACATTCTCATCATTTTCAAAACAGGCATAACCTGCATCCGTTTTCTTAAACTGAAGCATTCTTTTCATAACGTTTCCATCTCCTTCTCAGTGTATCCAGACCGCCCTCGATGTGGTCAGAAATAATATCAAGTATGTTGTAATCTGCATCCCGATATTCCAGTGCCCCTGATTGAATATATATTTTGTCATCATCCTTCCCGATAAAGATAACATTATCAACATCAAGATTTACGATGAACTGCGGTCTGTGAGTCACCATTAAAACCTGACGATGCTCACCCATGATCTTAAAACGGTCAAGCAGATAATCCCGGACAGCCTTCTGTGAAATATTATCTTCCGGCTGATCGATGATATACATACCATCGTGACTCGTTTCATAGGATAAAATGTCAAAATATATTTGAGCATCCAGACCGGATGACAGTTCCTGTGTCCGGTCTTTTCCTGCCTGCGTTATCGTAAATTTATTCGCCAGATCGGCATCCAGCTTTTCTTGTATTTTTGATTTCAACTCATTCAGTGCTTCTGATGGAGCTCCGGTAAAATAGGAAAGCCGTTCTGACAGTTCATCCTGACTCATTTCCAGAACAGATTTCTTAGTGCCCTTTTTCATTTCAGATGCAAAAAGACCTTTGACGTACTCTTCATCGATTTCTGTTATGCCCAACCTGCTATTAAATTCATAATCGTGGACACGTTCCGTCTGTATCTGAATCGTTTCCTTCTCGATACGGAAATCCGGCACCATTAACTTCTCTCTCCGCCTGATGATTGCAGCAATCGCTTCGGCTGCGTTGTCAATATTCTCATTGTATGTTGACAGCTTCTTTTGCGTATCCGAAACAGAAGACTGGTACTTCTGCTTGAACTTACTGACGGCGTTTTGGAAAAGGGCAATTTTGGTGTTCTCTCTTTCGGCTCTTTTCTTTTTCTTCTCATAACGCATGGACATACTGTCCAGCTGTTCAATAATATACTCCAGCTGTTTCCTGTCATCCTGTTCAAGCCAGGTGCTTTCCATTATTGTTTCTATCTCTTCGACAACATTATCCAGATCGGCGCTGATATTATTGTAGCCTTCTACACGCCGATTATTCTTTGATACAGATCCAACAAACGTTATGCTCTCCGCCTGTTCAATATCTTCATCAAGTATCTTAAATCTGCCCAGCTGAGCTTCCAAAAGCTCCAACGCGAATTTTTCTTCCAGGAATGCAAAAATAACGTTCAGCTTTCTCTGAATCTTTTCTTTGTATGCCCCTGACTTAATAGGAGCCGGATAATAAGGACTCAGGAAATCGTCAGACTTGATTTTTTCCTGTTCAAACTTATCACGGATCTCACCCTGCATATCAAAAGCAAATATCTCTGCCGCAGGAATCGATGTCCCAATCTCGATATTATGCTTTTTCAGATATTTGTCATATCCTCGAACCACGGTCTTATTGAGCAGACCGTCTTGCTGCTTCCTGTATTCTGTCAGTTTGTGCAGCAACAAGGACTTTCCTATCGAATTATCTCCGATGATAACATTTATTCCTCGTGAAAGAGGAATATCATATCCTACCCCATCAATGGTAATCTGAATACTTTTGGTATAGGTCTCTGTCGGATTGAAAAAGCTGTTGACTGTCTTTATTCTTCTGTGATCTGTTATTGCCATAACCAGCCCTCTGAAACAAGGCAGGCATTTCACATATGTATAGACGAAATCCGTATTGTCTTTTTCTGTCTCTTTGGGATAATACTGCCAGTCATGACAATCGGATCCCGTAATGAATCGGATATCCTCAGTCAGATCCTGTGCATTCAGGAAGTTCTTATTGAACACCTCGTTCTTACGGTTTTTGAATTCAAATGCCTCAAAATAATCAGTGTACACAAACTCTTTGAATTTCTCTTCTCCAACAGTCTTCGCATCATTTTTATACGGACGAGATGATGTCAGAGAACTCTTCTGATGAACGATAAGGACTGTATCCAGATCAATGTTTCTCAGAATAGAAAGGAACTTTTCCTCCGAAAAAGCGCCATTTTTGTCATACACAGTTTTCCCCTTATCATCTACCAAACAATCGGCGATCTTCGCTACTTTAGCTTCGTCCTCATCATTAAATACAGCAATTACATGTAGCACGGTCGGACCGTTTTCTCCGATAAACTCTACCGTAAATTCAATACCGGGAAACACTTTAATAACAGAGCACTGCTCATCATTTTCATAAGCCTTCAGTGACTTGTATATATCGAATCCGAATGCATCATGATCCGTAATTGCGCACATCTGAACACCATTGGCGTTCAGCTTCTCTGCCAAAACGCCAATGTTATCTATCGTATTGAAGGCCACCTTCCCTTTGTCCTTTGCACGAGAACAAACGGAGTGGATATGCAAATCAATTTTATATCCAGACTCTACTACCTTCATAAATCTCCTTACTCTACCCCCAGCGCCTTAAACACCGCATCCTCTGCGCTCTGATACGGAATCAGCTGGAAAGCGCTCATAAGTTCCGGCGGCACCGTTGCAAAATCTACAAACGATGTCTGCGGAAGCAGCACCTTCTTAGCCCCGGAATCCAGGCACACCTGCAGCGTATCCGCCAGGTTATCTACCTTGATCAGCGTTCCACTGATACTTATCTCACCCAGGATTGCCGTGGAACTCTGCACCGGTCTTCCCAAAGCGATAGAACACAGCGCAATCAACGTCGGCAGAGCCAGCTTCCCTGTCATGCCGATCCCTTGCAGATCCTGATAGTTGATGATGTAATCCTTCGATGTCGTGCTGATGGATCCGCTGATCCTGCTGCCGTTCGCCTTCAGATAATTGAAAGCTGTATTGGAAGATTCCTTCGCGTCACGGTCAGAACCAAGCCCTGTCCGCTCCAGCTTGCCGTTACCCGGCAGCATCTGACCTTCCAGACGGAATACACCGATCATCCCGGACTTGCCCTGCGATACGGTATAGACCTGTCCCGGATTGCACAGCCCTTCAGGGATCAACTTGTCGCCGCCCTGCTCAGGCACCGAAACATAATGCTCGGACATGTCTTCCAGATCAATATAGATAATATGAAGTGACCTCACATTTGCAATAACGTGGATTTACCCGTATAATCCATGTTGAAACAAAAAACAAG
>CANQDF010000054.1 GCA_947591605.1 uncultured Clostridia bacterium
GCGAACTATGCATGGATTCAGCATATGATCCATCATCTCGCACCGACCGGGAAGATCGGTCTGGTTCTGGCGAACGGAGCACTTTCCACGCAGTCCAGCGGCGAGGGCGAAATTCGAAAAAGAATTATAGAAGACGATCTGATCGAAGGTATCATCGCAATGCCGACACAGCTCTTTTATAGCGTGACCATTCCGGTTACCCTGTGGTTCATTACGAAGGGCAAGAAGCAGAAAGGCAAGACGCTCTTTATTGATGCCCGCAAAATGGGGCACATGGTAGACCGCAAGCATAGAGACTTTACCGAAGAAGATATTCAGAAATTGGCAGATACTTTCGAGGCATTCCAGAGCGGAACGCTTGAGGATGTGAAGGGTTTCTGCTCTGTTGCTACGTTGCAGGATATTGCAAAGCAGGATTATATTCTGACGCCGGGACGTTATGTCGGCATCGAGGAACAGGAGGACGACGGTGAGCCGTTTGAAGAGAAAATGGCGAGACTGACCTCAGAGTTGTCTGACATGTTTACAAAGTCCCATGAACTGGAGGACGAGATTAGAAGAAAGCTGGGGGCGATTGGGTATGAGATATAAACTATCCGAAGTAATGGATATCATAGGCGGAGGCACTCCCAAAACGTCAATTCCAGAGTATTGGGGTGGCTCTATTCCGTGGCTTTCTGTAAAGGATTTTAATAATAGTAACAGGTATGTTTATTTGGCAGAAAAGAGCATAACCGAAGATGGCCTTAATCACAGTTCAACTACTCTACTTCAAAAAGACGATACTATTATTTCGGCCCGTGGAACTGTAGGCGAAATGGCGATGATTCCTTTTCCGATGGCTTTCAATCAATCTTGTTATGGGTTAAGGGCAAGGACGGATATTGTTGATAGCACTTTTCTTTATTACCTTGTGAAATATAACGTACGGGTATTGAAGAAGAACACACATGGGTCTGTTTTTGACACAATTACAAGAGACACCTTTGCGGGTATTGAAGTAGAGGTGCCCGATATGGAATCACAGTTGAAAATAGGAGGTATTCTGGCAGAATTAGATGATAAGCAAGAGCTTAATAAGAAGATAAACGATAATTTATTGCCCCAAACGTGCGAAGCACGTTAAGCCGCGTTAGCGGCGGGACGGATGACGCAGCAGACGGGACGCTTGCGTGCCGGGTGCAAGGCATCCGGAAGGGGCGATAGCGAGCGACAAGCAAAGCGGTCGCGAGCTTATGTGGGCTTAAAGGTCAATTTCCGAAACATCAAGCTCGCCGGACATAAGACGAGGAAGTAATGTGTCTCTCATTTCTTGCAACCGGCAAATCTCGTCGTAATTATTGCGGATTTGAGTGTCCATCGGAGCAACAATCCTCTCAAATTCCTCAATGGCGTCTGCCGTTGGAATGATGATGGGCATATCATTTAACGAATTGCGGTTGATAGAGCCAAATACGGTGCCTTCTCCATTAAACACTTCTAACTGTTTTCTGAGAGAGTACATTGTATAAAGCACAAAAGATTGTTGGTTGGTTTTAGAATGAATAGCTGCGAGTCCTCGACCTATACAACAGTCCATATGAGCCACATTTAGGTCGCCCACAGGCGCACGAACGCTCATAAGAGTATCGTTAGCACGAGCCATACGCTTAGGCGCAGTTGTATAAAGACGGATAGTTGGAAATCTGAACCCAAATTCTGCCCGACCTTGAAAGAAGATTGTCCCAATTCCGTTTTCGTTATAGCTACTACCACTTGGAGATTGCCCCATAGTGATGTCTGCTATATCAGAAAGAGAGCCTTCTAACCATTCAGAGCAAGGAGCGTCAATAAACATATGCTGATATAGTGCCTGTGCTTGCTGCTCTAAATTATCGTTTACCGCAAAATAGTTGAAAGGAAACAGTAATATGCAAAATGCAGTATTAACAATAGAAAACATAATTAATATGGTTAAACCGATTGCCCAAAAGTATCATGTAGATCAGATTTATTTATTTGGTTCCTATGCCAGAGGAGAAGCGGGAATAGATAGTGATTTAGATTTTTTGGTATATGGGGGAGATAACTTCAAACTTACCATGATTTTTGCGCTTGCCGAAGAATTGCGGGAAGTACTGGATAAGAAAGTGGATGTATTTGAAATTCACGAAATTAATCAGGAGAGTGAATTTTACAATACAATTATGAAAGAGAGGTTGCTTGTAGCATGAAATATTCAGATCAGCAACGTGTCCAAAGAATATATGACAATGCTGTAAAACTGTATGAATATATTAAGGACAACCAAGTCAAAAAAGAGGATTTGTTAAGGGAAACTGCTTTGCAATGGCTTGTTACAACACCATTATATAATATTGGAGAGCATGTCTATCATTTGTCAAAAGATTATAAAGAAGCCCATCAAGATATTCAGTGGGCAATGATTGCCGGCGTCAGACACAGACTGGTTCATGACTACGATGGGACAAACTGGAATATCATAGCGGATGTAGTTTTTGAGGAACTGCCGATTTTGATAAACCAACTGAAAGAACTGCTTGATACAGAAGAAATATAAAAGAAGATATACTCTCACCAACGGCGAGAGTCAAACCAACGGAACTGCCGTTGATGTCGTTCTCTGGAAATATTAGAAATGGAAGGAGAAATGACATGAAAGAAGAACTGATGACAGAGATCATGCAGCAAATGTTGTCCTGTCTCGACAATGTCCAGTTAAAACAACTCCGGCAAGCGATGGAACAAATACTCTGCCACTACGATGTAACAAGCGTACAAATAAAGCAGGAGGATGATGATAGCAATAGCTTGATCGCGATGTTTATAGCTGCCAAACGGATTGAAGGCTGCTCGGAAAAGACGCTGAAGTATTACCAAACCACGATAGATGCAATGGTGTCTTCACTTGGGAAAAATGTTCGCCACATTCTTACGGAAGATTTACGGTTATACCTTACCGAATATCAGAGAAAAAATCAGTCAAGCCGCGTGACCATTGACAATATCCGTAGAATCTTGTCCAGCTTCTTTTCTTGGTTGGAAGACGAGGACTACATCATCAAAAGCCCGGTACGCCGAATCCATAAGGTGAAAACGGCAAGCAGCATTAAGGAAACCTATTCCGATGAGGATCTGGAAAAGATGCGTGATAGCTGTGAAGAGCTTCGGGACTTGGCTATGATTGATATGTTGGCCTCAACGGGTATGCGTGTTGGAGAAATGGTTCTTCTAAACCGCGATGACATTGATTTTGCAGAACGGGAATGTGTGGTGTTTGGCAAGGGCGATAAGGAACGGATCGTTTACTTCGATGCCAGAGCGAAATTGCATCTGCAGGAGTATCTCAATAGGCGGACAGATGATAATCCTGCACTGTTTGTCACACTGAGGACTCCGCATGGTCGGTTGCAGATTGGCGGTATCGAGCATCGGCTTCGAGAGATGGGAAAGCGGCTGAACATACAAAAAGTGCATCCGCATAAGTTTCGGCGGACACTGGCAACAATGGCCATTGATAAAGGAATGCCTATCGAGCAGCTACAGCGGCTTCTTGGGCATCAGCGGATAGATACGACCTTGCAGTATGCTATGGTTAAACAGAGTAATGTAAAAACGGCTCACAGGAAATATATAGGTTAGGATGGTGATTATATGGGTGAATGGCTCGAAAAGAGAATGGATGAAATTGCGGATTTCAATCCTCGTGAATCCATTCAAAAAGGCACTATTGCAAAGAAAGTCGCAATGGATAAATTGCAGCCTTTCTGTCGGGATGTTCCGGGTTATGAAATGGAGACTTTTTCTGGTGGCACTAAGTTTAGAAATGGCGACACTATAATGGCTCGCATTACTCCCTGTCTTGAAAACGGAAAGACGGCGAAGGTTGATATACTTGATGAGGACGAAGTTGGATTCGGTTCAACAGAGTATATCGTTTTCAGAGCCAAACAGGGTAATGATTCGGATTTCTTATACTATTTGGTTACGAGCCCGGTAGTTAGGGAGCCAGCTATAAAATCTATGGTTGGATCATCTGGTAGGCAGAGAGTTCAAACCGATGTTGTTCAGGGGCTGAAAGTTAGAGTTCCTGACTTGAGTGGACAGCAAGCTATTGCCGGTGTGCTGAAGATACTGGATGATAAAATTGCTGCCAATCGTAGGGTAAACGATAATTTAGAGCAGCAAGCGCAGGCGCTGTATAAGGCTTGGTTCGTTGATTTTGAGCCATTCGGCAGGATTATGCCAACTGACTGGCATTATGGCAAACTCAAAGATATTCTTTGCTTAAAACGAAACTCAATAAAAGCAGGAGACAACACAGAATTGCCATATTTGCCGATTGATGTAATTCCTATGAAAACCTTTGCAATCTCGGAATTTAAGCCAAATGGTGACGCTCAAAGCAGCTTGGTAACATTCTCTAAAAACGACATTATTATCGGCGCAATGAGAGTTTATTTCCATCGTGTTGTCATTGCTCCTTGTGATGGTATTACTCGAACTACTTGTTTTACGCTTTCACCTTTTCAAAAAGAATACCTGTCTTTTGCATTGCTATGTTGCAATCAAGACAGTAGCATTAAATACGCTCAGACCACATCAAAAGGATCAACTATGCCTTATGCTGTTTGGGACGGTGGATTGGGTGATATGGAAATACTTATACCTTCTATTCAAGTTGCAAAGCAATTTAATGATTTGGTGTTTCCGATGATAGAAGTTATACAATCTTCATACTTTCAGAACAAGTCTCTTGCTGACTTGCGAAACTCTTTGTTGCCCCGCCTTATGTCCGGCGAACTTGATATCTTGGAAATTGACCTTTAAGCCGCCGCTAAATTATCGTTTGAACCGGAGCAACAAAAACGTAAAGAACGAATTACCCTGAAAAGGGTATCAATGATAGATAGTACATTCAAAGGAGCGATTGATATGTCAGGATTTTATACGGAAGCTGACTATGAGAATTCCATCATAGAGCTATTCCAGGGAATGGGGTATCGTTATGTTTACGGTCCCGATATTGACAGAGATTTTTCCAGTCCTCTTTATGAAGAAGAACTGAACACTTCGCTGCATCGCCTGAATCCATCTATGCCGGAGGACGCGATCAATGACGCCCTGTTCAAATTGAAAAACTTTGAGAATGCCGAACTGGTACAGAAAAACGCTGTCTTCATGGATTATATTCAGCATGGCGTTGAAGTGCGCTATTTTGTCAAGGGCGAGGAGCGCTCCGGTCTCGTATACCTTATTGACTATAAGAATCCTGACAATAACTCTTTTATCGTTGCAAACCAGTGGACCTTTATTGAAAACAGCAATAAGCGTCCGGATGTCCTCCTCTTCTTGAATGGCCTTCCGGTTGTACTTGTAGAGCTGAAGTCCCCATCGCGGGAAGAGACAGATGCTTCCGAAGCATACCTGCAGATCAGAAATTATATGCAGGAGATCCCGTCGATGTTCATTTATAACTGCATCTGCGTTATGAGCGACCATCTAACCTCAAAGGCAGG
>CANQDF010000055.1 GCA_947591605.1 uncultured Clostridia bacterium
CTTTCTTCTTATGAAGCGGCACTTTCGCTAAATTTACCACCATCACTTTGGTGACATTTTATATTGCAATTTACAGAGAATGTAAATTTGAAAAGTATTTGTTTACTTGTACCCGATAAAGTGGTAAAATATATCTAGGTTTATAAACTTTTCAGAGGAGGAAATACTAAAATATGGCTTATATTAAAAGAGTCTATGTTGAAAAAAAGCACGGTTGTGACATAGAGGCTGAGCACTTGCTTGCCGATATAAAGGAAAACCTTGAGATCAAAAATCTGGAGGGACTGCGCATCCTTAACAGATATGATGCGGAAGGCATTGCAGAAGATATTTACGAAAAGGCTAAGAAAACTGTATTTTCCGAACCTTCTGTTGATATTATATATGAGGAAAGCTTTGCGATGTCCGATGATGAGGTGTGCTTTGGTATGGAATATCTGCCGGGTCAGTATGACCAAAGGGCAGATTCGTGTATGCAGTGCATACAGATAATATCGGGGGATGACAACACTGTTGTTGCAGCTGCCAAGATATTTGTTTTAAAGGGTAAGCTTAGCTCGGATGATATAGATAAGATCAAGAGCTACTGTATTAACCCGGTTGACTCCAGAGAGGCATCCATGGACAAGCCCGAAACCCTTAAAATGAAGCTCACTGTACCCGATGATGTGGCACGGGTGGACGGCTTTGTTACAAAAAGCGACGATGACATACTTGCGCTTAGGGAGGAAATGGGGCTTGCAATGAGCAATGCCGATATACTTTTCTGCCGTGATTATTTCAGGGATACGGAGCACAGAGATCCGTCAATAACCGAAATACGTGTTATAGATACATACTGGTCCGATCATTGCAGGCATACTACCTTCTCAACAAATATAGATAATGTAAAAATTGAAGACGGTGCATACAAAAAACCTATCGAAGAGGCATACGGGCTTTATCTTTCAAAGCGTAAAGAGCTTGGCAGGGAAAATAAAAGTATATGCCTTATGGATATTGCGGTAATGGGCATGAGGGCTTTAAAGGCAGAAGGCAAGCTCGATAACCTCGATGAATCCGAGGAGATAAACGCATGCAGCATTGTTGTACCCGTTGACATAGACGGCAGGGAAGAAGACTGGCTGATCATGTTTAAAAACGAAACACATAATCACCCTACCGAAATAGAACCGTTTGGTGGTGCGGCAACCTGCCTTGGCGGTGCAATAAGGGATCCTCTTTCGGGCAGAAGCTATGTTTATCAGGCTATGAGGGTAACAGGCTGCGGCGACCCTCGCACCTCCGTTGCGGATACGCTGCACGGCAAGCTGCCTCAGAGAAAGCTTACAAGAGGCGCCGCACACGGATACAGCTCCTACGGCAACCAGATAGGTCTTGCAACAGGTCAGGTAGCGGAAGTGTATGACGAGGGCTATGTTGCCAAGAGAATGGAAATAGGCGCTGTAATAGGCGCTGCAAAAAAGAGTGATGTTGTAAGAGAACGCCCGTCTGCGGGAGATGTAATAATCCTTGTGGGCGGACGCACAGGCCGTGACGGCTGCGGCGGTGCAACAGGCTCATCCAAGGAACATAACGAAGATTCCATACTTACCTGCGGGGCAGAGGTACAAAAGGGTAATCCCCCTACCGAAAGAAAGCTGCAAAGGCTTTTTCGCATAAGTGAAGTAAGCAGAATGATAAAAAGATGCAACGATTTCGGTGCGGGTGGTGTTTCCGTAGCCATAGGAGAGCTTGCGGAGGGTCTTATCATAAATCTTGACCTGGTTCCCAAAAAATATGAGGGTCTTGACGGCACCGAGCTTGCCATTTCGGAATCACAAGAGAGAATGGCTGTTGTGGTTGATAAGGCAGATGCGGACAAGTTTATCGCCTACTCCAACAGTGAAAACCTTGAGGCAACGGTTGTTGCCGAGGTTACGGACAACAGGCGCCTTGAAATGCTGTGGAGAGGCAAGGATATAGTAAATATTTCAAGGGATTTTCTCGATACAAACGGTGCAGTTCAGCATACTGATGTGTATGTAGCTTCACCGGACAAAAAGCCTGCATTCAGGACTGCGGGTTCGGATATAAAGTCCGACTGGCTCAATAACCTTTCAGACCTTAATGTTGCTTGTCAAAAGGGTCTTGTTGAGCAATTTGACTCTACTATAGGCGCAAATACCGTGCTTATGCCTTTCGGAGGCAAAAATCAGCTTACTCCGGCAGAGGTAATGGCAGCAAAGGTGCCCGTTCTTAAAGGCGAAACCACGACAACAACGCTTATGAGCTGGGGTTATAACCCTGTAATAGCCAAATGGAGCCCATTCCACGGTGCATTGTATGCCGTGGTGGAATCTGTTGCAAAGATAGTTGCAGGCGGAGGAAAATATAGCAGCGTAAGGCTGACCTTCCAGGAATATTTTGAAAGACTCGGGGAGGAGCCAAAAAGGTGGGGCAAGCCGTTTGCGGCGCTGCTTGGCTCGCTTGTTGCACAGATGGAGCTTGGCACGGCTTCCATAGGAGGCAAGGACAGTATGTCCGGCACCTTTAAGGATATGGATGTTCCGCCAACCCTTGTATCGTTTGCAGTTGATGTAACAAAAATGGATAATGTTATCTCGCCCGAATTTAAGGCTGCAGGCAATACAATTATAAAGCTTGATGTAAAATATGATGATTATGATATGCCTTGCTTTGACGAGCTTAAGAAAAACTTTGATATTGTGAGCAGGCTCATACATGACAAAAAGGTTGTTTCGGCAGCTACAATAGGCTTTGGCGGTATTGCGGCGGCAATAAGCAAAATGTGCTTTGGCAACGGAATAGGGGCCGAAGTAAAGGCTGACGATCTTTACAGCCCACGCTGCGGAGCATTTGTGCTAGAGCTTAATGACGAGAGCGTTCTTAATGAACTCGACGGTTATAATTATACGGTTTTGGGCAACACTGTAAAAGAAGCTCACATTAAAGCAAACGGTACGGAAATTTCCCTCGACGAGGCTGTAAAGGCTTGGTTTAAGCCTCTTGAAAAGGTATTCCCCACAAGGTATTTTTTCGATTGCAAAAAAGACGATATCAGGCTTAAGAGCTTTAACATTGCCGAAAAGAAGATACCTCATAAAGGTATTGCTGCACCGAGGGTACTTATACCCGTATTTCCGGGTACAAACTGTGAGTATGATACCAAGAGAGCCTTTGAGCGTGCGGGGGCAGTTGCCGATACGCTAGTTATATCAAACCTTAAAAACGAATGGCTTGACGAATCCATTGATAAAATGGCTCAAATGATAAAAAATTCACAGATAGTTATGGTTCCGGGCGGTTTCAGTGCAGGCGATGAGCCGGAGGGCTCCGGCAAGTTTATCGCAGCCGTATTCAGAAATCCAAAAATTACGGAGGCAGTCATGGATCTGCTTAAAAACAGAGATGGACTTATGCTCGGTGTATGCAACGGTTTTCAGGCGCTTATCAAGCTGGGACTTGTGCCATACGGCGAGATCAGAGATATGGAGGACAACTCGCCTACACTTACATTTAATACTATAGGCAGACATGTTTCCTGTCTTGCGGATACAAAGGTCATATCCGATAAATCGCCATGGCTGTGGGAAAACAATGTGGGTGATATACATACCGTAGCATTTTCACACGGCGAGGGCCGCTTTGTTGCAGATGAAGCAATTATAAAATCGCTTGAGGCAAACGGACAGATAGCAACACAGTATGTTGACAAAAGCGGTGAACCTACATATGACATCAGATACAATCCAAACGGTTCCGTATATGCAATTGAGGGCATTACAAGCCCGGACGGACGTGTGCTTGGCAAAATGGGTCATACCGAACGTATAAGCAGCGGTGTCTACAAAAATACGGTAGGTGAAAAGGATCAAAAGATCATTCTTTCGGGTGTGAAATATTTTGGCTGATCTGTACCGCATCAAAATATTATGGTAAATATAAACAAAAAAAATTAACATATTATATTTTTATTGGAGGTATTTAATATGAAAGTAGTAAGCGTTGCATTAAGCGGTGCGGCATTATTAATGAGTGCTGCTGCCTTGGCACTTGCAATTATAGCACTTGTTCATAAAAGTTGACAAAACCCATAAAATCGTTAAAAAAATGTTTAACTTTGAACGGTTTTGTGTTATAATGCTAGTTGGTTACAAGTGGTAACGATTGGACAATAAGTTTTCAATCAATTATAAATTTTTAGGAGGAATACTAAAATGGTTAAAGTTGCTATTAACGGTTTCGGTCGTATCGGTCGTCTTGCATTTAGGCAGATGTTTGTTGCTGACGGTTATGAGGTTGTTGCTATTAACGACCTTACAGCGCCAAGCATGCTCGCTCACCTTTTAAAGTATGATTCTGCACAGGGTAAGTTTGACGGTACTGTAGAAGCTACCGATGATTCTATCATTGTAAACGGCAAGGAGATCAAAATCTATAAGGAAGCAGATGCAAACAACCTCCCTTGGGGTGCTCTTGATGTTGACGTTGTTCTTGAGTGTACAGGTTTCTATACCTCTAAGGCAAAATCACAGGCTCATATCAATGCAGGCGCTAAGAAGGTAGTTATTTCCGCTCCTGCAGGCAATGATCTTCCAACAGTTGTTTTCAACGTAAACAATGACATTCTTACAAAAGAGGATAAGATCATTTCTGCTGCTTCATGTACAACAAACTGTCTTGCACCTATGGCAAAGGCACTTAACGACTATGCTGCGATCCAGTCAGGTATCATGGTTACAATACATGCTTACACAGGCGACCAGATGATTCTTGACGGTCCTCACAGAAAGGGCGATTTAAGAAGAGCTCGTGCTGCTGCTATAAACATTGTGCCTAACTCAACAGGTGCTGCAAAGGCTATCGGTCTTGTTATTCCCGAGCTTAACGGCAAGCTTATCGGTTCTGCGCAGAGAGTTCCTGTACCAACAGGTTCAACAACAATTCTTACAGCTGTTGTTAAGGGCTCAGACATTACCGTTGACGGTATCAATGCCGCTATGAAGGCTGCTTCAAACGAGTCCTTCGGCTACAATGAGGATCTCATCGTATCTTCTGATGTTATCGGTATGAAGTTTGGTTCTCTCTTTGATGCTACCCAGACAATGGTAAGCAAGGTAGGCGACGATTTATACGAGGTACAGGTTGTTTCATGGTATGATAACGAAAACTCATACACAAGCCAGATGGTAAGGACAATCAAGTACTTTGCAGAGCTTGGCTGATAAAACATAAATATAAAAATATAAACGGGAGCCAAAACGGCTCCCGTTTCTGCGTGTCGAAAAAGTCGACACGCTTGCAGGAAATGCACACATTTCCTGCATTTTTTTCACAAAGAATAAAGAGATTCGTGCCAGCCAAAGGCTGGCGACTCCCTCTTTTCC
>CANQDF010000056.1 GCA_947591605.1 uncultured Clostridia bacterium
GCGGTATCTAACTAATTAACAAGTGTACAAAGAGACTGTGGTCAGAGCCTTATATTAAACCATCATGTGGTAGGAGGCATTCACTGATCCACAGTATCTTATACATTATAACATAAGTCCTGATTAAGGGCTTTAAACACTATAACTATATAATACAAGGAGGTATTACAATGAAAATCACAGAAATGCGTTCCTCGAGAAACGGTAAATTTTTCATGGCAGGCTCGTCGGACGGGAAAATCATCGTGTTTAATTCCGAAACAGGCGAACGGTTCGGAGAGTACCGGACGGAGCTTGAAACAGGAGGGCGGCGTATGTGCGTAAGCGACGACGGCGAATATTTCGCCGCAGGAAGCTACAGCGGCAGCGTGTCGATTTACGAAACCAAAACGGGTAAAGTGATATTGCACAACGATACGTTTTTTCACACGCAAAATCTGCGGTTTTCACTCGACAAAAAACAGCTTTTTGTTTTTTATTCGGACATTATGTACACAAGGACACTTGGTGAAAAAATGCTTGATATCAAGCATAATGTAAGCGATTATTATCCCGATGAGGAAATGCCGCTGACACTCTCCGGCAATGAAATGCAGATCAAATTCCCCGGCAAAATTCTGAAACTTGAAAAAAGCGTAATGGATATGTTCACAAAAAACGGTCGGGTTTACTGCGCATTATTCGGCGGGGGAATGAAGTGTTTTTCAAAAACCAAAAGGGAGCTTTGGTCTGTGGAAAGCAAACCTAACGAACACTATCAGCGGATAGCCTATTGCGAGAAAACAGGCTGTGTTATGGGGTTGGGCTTCAAATACAACGAGCCGAGAACGGAGCCGTTCCATTTTGTTGATGTGCGCAATGCCGAAACGGGCGAACTTATCTATACGGTAGAACCGAACGGAGCGAATTATTTTGCGCTCACAAATAACGGCATAGCCACATCTGATGGAGATTTTTACGAAGTCTGTGAGAAGGACTTTACAGTGCATGAGAAGCGGTTTGATGTTGGAACTTGACTTTTTTGAAGTATATTACATACAAACTAACATATCTAGCCATGTGGAGTGCGTGGCAGGGATGACAATGGTATAGATGCGCTAAACGTTTGATGTCAAAGTGTTGGCGGCCAATGTATTTTAAGATCGAGCTTGGAAGGAGAAAGAGAATGAATATCGGTACAAATAAGAAAAAACATCCACGGTTTTCGGCTGTATTGCTTGCATCTGTGCTGCTTTTGGGTGGGTGCAACGCAAAGGATTTGCCAAAAGCGGATGACATCGTCATTTTATATACCAATGATGTGCATTGTGCCGTGGATGATGACATCGGCTACGCCGGACTTGCGGCATACAAGCACGAGTGCGAGGAAAGTACCCCTTATGTTACACTGGTAGACTGCGGGGACGCCCTGCAGGGGGATGTGATAGGGACCGTTTCTAAAGGAGAATATCCTGCGGAGCTTATGGAACATGCGGGATATGACTTTGCGGTACTCGGAAACCATGAGTTTGGCTATGGCATGGAGCAGCTCGACCGTCTTATGGAGATAAGCGGCGCACAGTATCTAGGCTGCAATATCAAATATACAGGGAAGGATGATGAGGCATTCCTTTCCCGTCTTTTGCCGTACAAGATAGTATCCTATGGCGATGTGAAGGTTGCCTTTATCGGGGTGTCGACGCCCGAGAGTATCGTAAAATCTGTTCCGAAGTACTTTTGCGATGAGAGCGGGAACTATGTATATGATTTCTGCGGAGGAAGCGGGGAGGAATTATACGGATGCGTGCAGGAGAATGTGGACGCCTGTTTGAAGGACGGTGCGGAATATGTTTTGGTTCTTGCCCATCTTGGTACGGACGAGTCATCCTCACCGTTCACATCAAGTGAGCTGATTGCAAACACAAGGGGTATCGACGCCGTACTGGACGGTCATTCCCACAGCGAGATCCCCTGTGATATTGTTAAAAATGCGGATGGGGAGAATGTGCTTTTATCCTCCACGGGTACGGGGCTTTGTAATGTCGGCTCTCTTACCATTACCGCAAACGGTAATATCCGAACCGGACTGATCGGTGCGTATCCTGATAAGGACAGCGAAATGGCAGACTGCATAGAAAGTATGGAAGAAAAGTTTGAAGACGAGCTGGCAAAAAGCGTCGCTGTATCGGATGTAGCGCTTACGACCGTTTCGGATTCGGGTATACGTCTGATACGGAACAGGGAAACAAATCTGGGAGATTTCTGTGCGGATGCTTACCGGGCTGTGTCGGGGGCGGATATTGCGCTTGTGAACGGCGGCGGCATCCGATCGGATATTTCTGCGGGGGAGATCACCTATGGAGATATACTGAATGTGCATCCCTACGGAAATTCTCTGTGTGTGACAAAAGCCACGGGGCAGGAAATACTGGACGCCCTGGAGATGGCGAGCCGCTTCTGCCTGCCAAGCCCGAACGACGGGGAAAATGCGGTGGGTGAAAACGGAGGATTTTTGCAGGTATCGGGGCTTAAATACAGCATTGACACTTCTGTGGAATCCACGGTGGAAACGGACGAGCAGGGGAATTTCCTCTCCTGTGGGGCTGACCGCAGAGTAAAGAATGTCATGATCCTTGAGGAGGATGGCAGCTATAAGGAGCTCGTGCCGGATAAAGTATATACGGTAGCATCCCACAACTATCTTATCAAGGAGGGCGGGGACGGACTTAATATGTTCATGGACAATGAGCTGACGGTCGACGAAGGAATGATCGATTACGAGATACTTATGACTTATCTTGCGGATGAGCTTAACGGGACTGTGGGGGATGAGTACGCTATGCCGCAGAAACGTATAGAGATCAAATAAAGGTACGGATAGATAATAATTTACCGATTTAATTAAGGTATATGATAGACCCAAAGCCCTATTTTACTGCGACCCTCCATATTTTAAAGTTGAAAAATACTATGCTGTTCAATTTAATATTGACCAACATAAAAAATTGAGAGAAGTACTTGGTAACATAAAAGGGAAATTTATACTAACTTATAACGATTGCGACTATGTCAGACAAACGTATAAAGATTTCAACATAATTGAAATTGAGAGAAATCATAATCTTGTTGCTAAGAATGGAGGAGCAAGGTACAAGGAATTAATTATTAAAAATTTTGAAAATAACGTATATTGATATTTTATATCGAAATCAGTTTAAATATATCAAAGTAGGTTATAATATCTACCGGGGTATATTTATATGATAAAAATACATTTGTCCCGTTTGCTTGGTGAAAAAAGATGGACACAAAAGAAGCTATCAGAGGTAACAGGCATAAGACCAAATACAATTAACGAGATGTATCATTCCTTTATTGAAAGAGTCAGCATTGAACATATAAATAAAATATGCGAGGCCTTGGAATGCGATATCTCTGATTTATTTGAATATGTACCGGATGAAACCCCTGTTACAGGTAAACATCTTATTATTGAGGAACATGGGAACAGAAAACACAAAAAGGACACATTTTAAGATATCATTCTTAGGATGTGTCTTTTTGTAAAGTTTGAATTATAAAACATAATTTTAAAAATTTTGATTTTTTGACATTGATTGTGCAAAAATTTGCCAAATACTGTGCCAGATTACACTTAAACAATCAGTATAAATGTATATCAAAGAGTCGGTCCTATGCGGATCGGCTCTTATTTTTTTGCTTTCAGACAAGCAAAAGTCTTCCCATTCAATTGCATATAATTAAGGTGCATATATCAGGATATGCCTGATAATGCCTGTCAGTAACATAGAGGAACGCAGAAATCGGTCGGCTGAAAAGCCGACCTCAGACTGTCAAAAAAGTTCAGGAGTACTGGGCTTTTTTACATATATATGGTATAATTATATTGAGGTGATAATT
>CANQDF010000057.1 GCA_947591605.1 uncultured Clostridia bacterium
CCGTCCGTGGTGGTGACGCAGGAGCAGGTTATGTCCGGAAAGAATATTACGGTTAAAAATCTTTCGGATGTGGCAGATGACGCTTATACGGACAAAAGCTTTATGCCGTCCTGTGACTGGATCGATTCTGCCCTTAAAGCTCAACCGCAATAACAAAAATTATTATGTGTTTCGGTTTTATACAACAGAATAGTTCCGAAAAAAGAATGCGAGGTGTATTGATTGATGTTATCAACAGAAAAAATATTTCATGTAAAGGAAGCCGGTTCTACGTTTAAAACGGAAGCTCTGGCAGGAATTACAACCTTTATGACCATGGCATATATCCTTATGGTCAATTCCCGAATGTTTGCGGAGCTGCCGGGGGGGGTGTCATACAATGCAATTTATATTGCAACTGCAATTTCCGCCTGTATCGGTACGGTGCTGATCGGACTTTTGGCAAATCTGCCGATGGCGCAGGCATCCGCCATGGGCTCCAATGCCTTTTTTGTCTATACGGTGTGCTTCGGTTTTGGATTAAGCTATGCCAATGCGCTGGTACTTGTTCTTATTGACGGCATCCTGTTCATACTGCTTACGGTGACCGGACTGCGAAAGAAAATATTTGAGGCTATACCCACATCGGTGAGGGTGACGATCCCCGCAGGAGTCGGACTGTTTATTGCCTTCATCGGGCTTAAGGATTCCGGAATAGTGGTGGCAGACCCCTCTACATATGTCAGCCTTGCATCCTTCAACCTTCTTTCCGGTAATGCGGCGTGGAAAGATATTATGCCGATGCTTGTTACGCTTTTCGCTTTAACCGTGATCGCGGTTCTGACATGCAGACAGGTAAAGGGTGCTGTGCTCTGGGGTATAGTTGGGGGAACGATGCTGTATTATCTCCTTGGTTTTACTGTTTCCGGATTTTATGAGGGCTTTGCGGACAATATGAATTTCAACCCGTTTGCGGCATTTGTAGACTTTGGCACGCAGGCATTTGGCAGGGTTTTTACGGAAGGCTTTGATTTTTCGCATTATCTGACAGACCACAGCAAAATGGAGCTTGCTGTATTGATTGCGACAACTGCCCTTGCATTCTGTCTGGTGGATATGTTTGATACTATCGGTACCTTGTATGGTGCCTGTGCAAGAGGAAATATTCTGACTAAAGAGGGGGAAGTGCCCAATATGGATAAGGCGATGCTTGCGGACGCCATAGCCACCACATGCGGCGCAGTCTGCGGTACATCCACGGTAAGCTCTTATGTGGAGGCCTCCACGGGAATTGCGGAAGGCGGAAAGACAGGTATGGCTGCTATGGTAACAGGTGCACTGTTTTTTGTAAGTATGTTTTTAAGCCCGATTACGATGCTTGTACCGGGATGTGCGACAGCGGCAGCGCTCATCTATGTGGGAATTATGATGATGAACTGCACAAGAAGTATAGACTGGCTTAAAACAGAGGATGCGGTTCCGGCGTTTCTTACCTTGGCAATGATGCCTTTGACATATAACATTTCCTACGGTATTGCTTTCGGCATGATTTCTCATGTGCTTATAAGCGTGTTTACCGGCAAGGCCGGGAATGTAAAAGCGGGAACATGGGTAATTGCGGCGCTCTTTGCCGTCATGTTCTTTGTGACACATTAAAAGCTGTCACAAAACAGTATTGTCATACTGCTCGGACAAGCAAGATAACGATGTATCACAAACCGTTTCCGATGAGTAAAAAGAATGGGTTTTAGACAATATCATTAAGTTTAATATATTGAAATTTCAACATCAAGTGCAGATAAAAAAAGTATCTGCACTTTTTTTGCACACAAATAATAATTCTTCTAACCCACTTCTTGACAATACGGATAATAGATCAGTACGATCGCATATATCTAATATATAACAAAAGATAAAATGTGCCTCCATAGGCGGGTTGATATTCAACTCCCGTTACGACAAAAAAGGTAACAAGTATGTTATCGTTTTAAAAAACAGTGATGTAGTTTAGAGCTCGGAGAAACAGGTCAATATCCAAATCCTCTATATGCTCCGTTCTCTATGTAAGTTTTAAAAAGATATTTGCTCTGAAAACTGTAAACAGATGATTTTTGTCCGTCAGTTGTTTCTGTCATTTTTATTTAAGTTTATACATGTTGTCAAGCAAGGTTTTCCAAAAAAAATATGAATACTGTTTCAATTCCGTTTGACATAATTGTATCAATGTATATTTCCATTACAATACACATTAATATTTACGCTCAATTCTTGAACCGTTTTTTTCTTTCTCGCAGTATTGATTCAACAAAAAGATGACATAATCTTTCTCGCCAAACAAGCGCATACTGTTTGGGTCGCCGCACCGCTCTACAATTTCACTAAGTGGAATTGTACGGCGTATAGTTTGTGCGATGCTCATCCCCGTTAAATAATTTTGCAGAATTTCCTCTGTGCTGCTTTTTCTCAGATTGCCAAGGCACCAATATGGCGCAGAAGTGCTGATATTAGGATACACATTATAAGCATTGTCAATAAATAGTACAGGGGTATCCGAAACATAGCTTACCGTTGAGTTATCTTCTATGTACTTATTATACAGTTCCTGCTCTGTTTGACCAAATATGTCGTTTAAATTATTTGTATGAAAATATTTCAGTGTGTATTCCGAGAGGAGAGGCATTATCTTTTTCAAATCGTCCTTTGTGATACGCACATCATACAGCTTTGCGTTTTCTCCGTCACACGAGCCTTGATATACAAAGCAATCAAATTCTCCGCCGAAGTCTGCACATCGCTCCGACAGACGGTTTTCAAGGATAAGATTTTCAATATGCGGCAATTCATCAATATTGTCTTTGTTAATAAAAACTTGGATACGCAGGGAAATTTTATTCTCTGTTAAAATGTCAATTGCCTGTAAAATTTCCCGATATGCTCCTTTTCTGCCTGTATAATAATCGGTTGTCGCCTCTCCGCCGAAAAGTGTTAGCTGTGCTTTTTTCAGACCCAAAGAAACCAGCCATTTGACGTAACTGCTGTCCCTGACAATGCGCCATACACTGATAAGCTCATAATGCGGCGTGATTTTATCCGATAATTGTTTACGAAGTTCCCAAAGTTCTTTGTAGTTGTCCTTGAAATCGGGTTCTCTGTACCAATCGAATATTTCAAATTCATATGTATACGGCTTAAATTCTG
>CANQDF010000058.1 GCA_947591605.1 uncultured Clostridia bacterium
CGAGGAATCAAGGGGTCCCGAATTTATGTAATCAACAAAACTGAAAGTTTGCTTATGCTGCATAAAGCTGTAGTAATTGGCATAGTGCAGGTATATCTCAGTAGTTTTAATATCAGAGTGACCAAGCAACATTGATAAGCTGTATATATCTCCACTGCCGTAAAGCAAGTAGTTTGTTGCAAAAGTATGTCTAAGCAGATGAGGATGCAGCTTATGTATACCGGAAGATTTACGGAGATACCTAAACATCTTCTTAAACACACTGCGAGTCAAAGCAGAGCCATCGTAAGCCAAGAAGCAAAAGCAGCAGTCCGAGGAGGGACGTAACAAAAGATAGTCCGAAAGAGCAGATGAACACGAGCTGCCAATCGGAACAATGCGTTCCTTATTTCCTTTACCGCAGACCTTAATATAACCATATTCAAAGTTAATATCGGCCAGACGCAGAGTAATAACCTCATTAGCACGAAGTCCACAATCAAGCATAAGAATGACCATAGCTTTATTGCGTATACCGTAAAACGAGTTATCAAAGCAGGCAAGAAGCTTTTTAACCTGCGAGGGCGTGAGTATATCAACGACCTTTTTTCCGCTCTGAGGTATAACAATATCGTGATATATGTTACTGCAATAGCCCGAGTGTATGCAGAAATTGACAAATATACGTATATGCCTTATATATGTGCGTACAGACACCAATTTAACACGGTTACGCAGATACAGGTTATAATTATTGACCGTATCGGCAGAGAGCATGGAACAGTCAATATCGCCGCAATATTGTATAAATGCGCTGACAATAAGCCGATAGTTTTCAATTGTGGTAGGACTGTTATTTTTAAGCTGCTGCCTTTTCAGAAATTCGGTTAAACATTGACTGAGCCGCATAGTTGATCACTGTCAAAAAGACCTAGTTGGAAGAACTCGTCAAGCATTGGGCATTGATCGTCAAAAGACAGATCAGACAAAACGGCGGCATCAAACATTTCATTGAGCCGTTTACACTCTTCATCGGTCAGACTGTGCTCATCACAGTAATGTTTAAGCTGTTTGTAGTAAGCTTTAAGGCGCTCATATTCGGTAAAGCTGTTGTTGATTATCTCGTCCTTGAGGGTATCATACAGACTAAGCAAGTTATCTCCGTCACGAATAATGATATTGTTATTGTTGCAGAAGTCATATACAATACGTTTTTTGTAATAGTCGATTTTATCCGAGGAGGGAAGCTGCGGAGCCGTAACAACGTTGACAAAAGGCTTGATATATCCCTCAAATATATTTCTTTCCGAGAAATATCTTACAGTAAAAGCAGAATCAATGAGGACATACTCAAGAGAATCTACCGAGGGAGTCGACACAGCACAACCAACACTAAGGAGTTCATCGGTATTAAGTCCACGAGAGGAATAATATAAGTGTGTTCCGGGTTCGGGAGCAGTACCGCCAAGCATATCCTTACAGATGTACTTGCAAATGTAATTAGCGCAGGCAAGCGAATCTTTAACGGCGGATAAGCTGCAGAAGCCATACTTCTTGCAATAGGGTACAAAATCAAGATAACCAAACTCATTTACCTTTAGATCCTTTGGGTTTATATTGGCAAAAAGTCCGTGGAAGTGAACAGCGCCGTTTTTATGACACTCGGGGACAACAAGGTACTTAAATGAGGCTGAACGTCTTTGTTTGTAATTGTCAAAGAATTTCAAAAGCGACTTTGTAACACCTGTTATATCAAAGCGATCAACGGAGGACTGCGGGGAAACAGTCAGAGTTACAAAGTAATCCCAGTGATTATTACAGCCGAGTTGAAGCACCTTTGAACGGGAGCGAGCGAGAGAAGAAGCAAAGCGTACATCATCTTCGGTAGTTGTATTAAACTCATAGCGTGAATTTAAACACTTTAAAAAGTCGGGGTCTTCATATCCGGGCATACGTACAGGAAACTTATGCACAGTATAAATATATTGATAGTTGCCATCACAGCCACGTTTTTTTAATGTGGCATAGTTAGTGTAATGATACTCATATTTCATGTTAAAACTCCTTTTTTAAGCAGTGAGGGAAAAATGTTATATTGTCAAGTACGGGGGTGAAGTACCCCAGCAGGTACTTTTTTTTATAATTAGAGGTTGTACGAATCACTGCGTTCCCGCACAACCTTAAGACCATTGTAATTGTTATCACACAAGGTCAAGGGTTAACCCTGAAAAATGATTCCGCGAAACCGGGCGGGGTCATCGCCCTGAATTCCGCATCAGTTTCCGGCTTATGGAAACTAAGTTGAGAAATTTCATACCATGCACTTTTATGTAAAAACGCAAAGTTAGGTTTATCTCTGCCCGGTCTGATATATAAATTCAGCTTCGGAACATCTTTCCATGAATAATAAATTGTTTCAGGATGATTGAAATTTCCCCATATATCGGTTGACTTCGTCCACGGATCACCGAAAAACCACGGTTGAAAATTAAAGGGTGGATTTCCCAAATACTTTCTTAAATGTCCACGGGGATTTTCCAACGCCAAAAAATGGGGTTTACATTTTTGAATTATATTCAAACACGCCATAACGATTTCCAATCCGGCATTTTCATCCCGTTTTCGTGCTTCCGCAACGCAATTCAGAATTGAAAATTCAGTGCAAGGCGGGGCAGCAAGTATACCGTACACGTTTTCGGGCGGAACATAGTTGCAAACATCGTATTCGGGCAAAGTAATTATACGCACGTCATAACCGGCTTCTTTATAAGGCTTCGACCATGAACCGGTACCGCCGCACAAGTCCAAAATAATTTTGTCTGTCAAAAAAAAACACTCCTTTCAAATTATCAATTTAAATGATTTTTTATTTTTATAATTAGAGGTTGTACGAATCACTGCGTTCCCGTACAACCTTAAAACCATTGTAATTGTTATCTCACAAGG
>CANQDF010000059.1 GCA_947591605.1 uncultured Clostridia bacterium
AATAAACAGAAGGAAAAGGCGATCAAACAGGCTATGAAACTTTTAATTGCAGAGGGGCTTATGGAACAACCCTTGTTGGCTTCTTAGTTTATCACTATAAAATCGACCTCGTTTCTAAAGGCTATTTTTCAATAGCTTATTTCAGTGTGCCATTTTTGGGCTTTCCTCTACTTTCTTTCACACTACGCATCCTAAATGCAATCTTAGTCTTTAATATAGGAACAAAGAATATGCCTTTAGCACTTTCGCGCTTCACGATCGCGATACCCGCATTACAAACTTCAGGACTCACCGGATGCGGCTACAAAAGCAATTATTTTCCTTATGCGAGTCCGCGCACAAAAAAGAGCAGAAGACGTACTCCCTCCTGCTCGCTGCGCTTCAAAACCAAATTTGCAATTTTTACTCTTGACAAAACTGCTATGTACATTTAGAATTTATGGCATAAAAGAAATGAGTTTTTCGACCGTACAGCTATTGCTCAAGCGGCTTGCTCGTTTCTTTTTTTGTCCTTAAAACATCATATAGATACAACTTCCCGTCTTTTGCGTGTCGAACCAGTATTCTTGATTTAAACACGTTGTAACGCTCCAGTTCACCTGCATTATCATACACTGGTATTGCAAAACGTGTATCATATCTGTACCAACCGTATTTTGCATCGGTACTATGCTTTTGTGCATAATTTTCTGCAAAGGTTTTGTTTGTAGCAATTTCAATCATCTCTTTAATAATGCTTGATGAATTGGCTTTTGCATACATATTAGCGCCTCTTAACTCTTTTGTATCTTTGGAGTGAGCAAACTCGTCCGGGAAATCCGTACCTATATATACTATATCCGATGTTTCCGTAATTTCCGCACACTGACCGATATATTCTTTCAGACAGTCTTCAACCATTTTCCAGTCTACACTTCTTCTCCCCTTAAAACGTAAATCATTGATTACAACAACATTATTTCCGTCAGCATCTTTTATAATGTCAACTTTTCTATTCATGATAATCTTTTCCTCTGTATATAATCTTTCGTCAACTGTTCCTTTTACACCTTTTTTAACACATTATAACAGTTTTTCATATGCTGATCTGTTTCGATACTTTATGTGTGCATCTGCCAGAACGCATATTCTTCTTGTACTGTATCAGATTTATCTTAATTGTAAAATTTTCTTATGCATAGTATGCCATAAAAGTGTCTTCTACTCAAGTCTTTTACGGCAAACCTTTATGGCATAATCAACATACCTTCTGCTCTTTTTTGATGGGAGTGCATCCGCCTAAAACGTCTTCTCCGCTCTTAATGGCAAACGGATTTTCTGGTTTATAAATCGTTCCGGATCGAGTAAAAAGGCAGCTTTTCCTTCTACTCGCCGCACGGCCCGTGTGCTGCGTCAGCAGCTGATTTCCTTACACGAACCTGCGAGCAAAAAAAGAAGGGGCCGGCACCCCGGATCTTCTCCGGAGAACCAGTCCCTTCCTTATTTTATCTCTTTGCTGCTTCTTTCGGGTCGCTAGACGGCCTCTTCCGCCTCCAGGGCCTCAGGGATCTCTCCCTGCTCCTCTGTATTCAGTTCGGGTGCTTCCCGGTCCGCTTCAGGCTCCCTTATTTCACCTTCCCGCTTACCGTTACTTTGCTCCACGCTCCGTTCGTCCTCTTCCCTCCGATCGATGCGTACGCTCTCACTCTCACCTGGTAGGCCTTCCCGCTCGTCAGGCTCTTGATCGTCCTCTTCGCGCTGCTTCCGCTCGCTGTCGTCCACTTGCTGCTTCCCTTTACACGGTACTGCACCTGGTACTTCGCTCCGCTCTGCTTCTTCACGCTTACCGTGATCTTCTTTGAGCCCACGCTTACCTTCGTTACCGCTGCCTTCGCAGGCGTTACCTTGAAGCTCTTCTCTGCGCTTCCGGCATAGTTGCCCTTGCCCGTTACCGTTACGGTCTTAAGGCCGATGGATGCGTCGTCTGTGTAGGTTGCTGTGTAGTCCGCGCTTCCAAGAACCTTACCGTTTACGGTTACTGTTACCGCAGGTTTCCTCACCTTGCCCGTGTACTTCACGTTCTTCACTTTAAGTGATGCGCTTGTGATGTCTGCCGGTGTTACGGTAAAGTCAATGACCTTGCTTCCGCTGTAGTTGCCCTTTCCGGCTACCGCTACCTGCTTCGCTCCGGCTTCTGCACTCTCGGTGTTGTAGACCACATAGTCCACATCCTTCACCAGGGTCTTTCCGTCTACCGTTACGACTACCGCCGGGCGGATGACTTCGCCTGTGTATGCATAGCTTGCTTCTACTCCCGTTACGGTTCCGTTTGCGATCGTTGCCGGGATTACCGTAAACTTCTTCAGTACGTCTCCCGCATAGTTCCCAAGGCCGTGTACCGCTACCTCTTTCGCTCCGACCTTCTCGTCCTCGGTGTTGTAGGTCTCATAGTCCGTTCCCTTTACCAGGACCTTTCCGTTTACCGTTACCTTCACTGCCGGACGGATCACTGCTCCTGTGTATGCGTACTGTGCCTCTACATTCGTCACATCCGCTTCTTTGATCGTAAGCGGGGTGATCGTGAAGCTCTTCTCCACTTCCAATGTCTTGCCGCCCACATTCAGAGTTACAACTACCACATAGGTACCTGCGTTCACTGCAGTTCCGTTAATCTTCGCTGTGTAGCCGGGAAGCTCTGTGCCGTTCTCGTCCGCTACCTTCGCAATAACATCGTCCACTGTAAGGGCTGTGCCCGTATACGGGAAGCTCTCTGCCTTCAGCTCTACGTTCAGGCTGCCCGGGGCTGTTACTGTGTACGTCGCTTTCGCG